>JAJDBU010000028.1 GCA_029261195.1 Nitrospirota bacterium
AGGAGAATCGATGAGGAAAAAACAAGCAATATTGACTCAGGAAAACATTTCGGAGTAAGTTCCAAAAACCCAGCGTCGCTTCGCTCCGACTACCTGGTAATCTTGACCGGAACAGCTGGTAAGTTTGACCGAAATAGGCAGCTGGATCCTTCGGAGTATATGCTGGATCTTTGCTCGTTTTATAACTACTGTTGCACTCGTTGCATGCTGGAGCAAGATTGCGGAAATTAACCGAGTTAAAGGGGTAGAGTCCCTTGGGGAGATAGTGGTCGTAGGCTTCTCGTTTGGTGTGGTACACACCCTTGATGTCAGCAATCCCGCAAAACGGACATTTTCCAAGGGAGTTCTCATGCATAAATTTTTTGTAATGATCGTCGATATCGCCAATTTTCTTTTTCAGTGCGGAAAGGCCGAGTATAGAGTAGAGCCCTTTAAAAAAGGTGGCAAGTTGTTCACCTAAGTCTCTATGGACCAACATAATATCGGCGTATCTGGCAAGGTGCGAGGCGGGATCATTTGCGCAGGCCTTTTCGATGTCGTTATTTCCCTGATACCATTGCCTGAACTGGTCAATTTGCGGTGCCTTCAGTGTGCTAAAACGACCATATATGCCCTCGACATGGCTGTAAAAAAAATTGGCGCCCCCGGCCTGAGACTCGGCAAAATAAAAAGCGTGCATAACCTCCTTGAGATCACGATTACCGTCGAACAAATCAAGGATGAAAGGACCATTTCCCGGTGCTTTACACCAAACTTCATCAAAAATAAAGTCGATAAACTCTTGCATCTTTTCCATCTGATGGGGGACGTATTTATAGGAGAACAACATCAGTCATGTGTCTCCATGCTGTCGAGGATCATCTTGATCAACAGCACCTTTTCAACGGAATCCCCCAGTTGTTGTTTGATCTCGGTGACGAGCTGCTCCTTATCTTCATCACTGCCTTCCAGTCGTTCTCGAAAACTTTTAAGAATCGCCTGGGCATGACTACCAATGGTTTCTCGTTTATCAAAGGTATTCATCGTGATCTTGTTGATTGATGCGCCAAATGTGTTGTAATCCGGTGTGGATATACTGATAGCGCCAAGTTCCTCGTCTTTCTTAAAAACCAGCACCTTTTCCGGCTTGCAGTCGGAAATCAGGAAAGGTGTGTGGGTGCTGATCAGCATTTCGTGGGAATTTTCTGCCGTGGAAAAACACTGATGCAGTCGTGAAATAAAGTTCGAGCGCCAATCGGGATTAAAGTGAGTCTCCGGTTCATCCAGCAAAAATAGGCTGTTGGTCTTCCTGAATAACATACACAGACCAAGACTATGTAATAGCTGATGTTCGCCATCGGATAGGTTCTTGAGCATTACAGGTGCGTTAGCACCAATCTTGGTAAATTTCACAAACTTAAAACGCATGATGCGCTCATCCGATGCCAACGTTGGCACGGTTTCACTGACGTAATGGCTATCGGATTGGTACAGATCGACCTTCAGTGCATCGCTGACGGAGTAGAGGTTAAGTGTCAGCAACACCTGGAACGCCTGAAATAAGACGATGGGTGAATCAAAATTCTCTTGGAATGCCTGTTTTGTCGCTTCGTTGACATAATAGTCGAGATAGAGCGTGTCGGTGTTTTCATCCACATAGGAGCAAGTGGCACAACGTCTTAGGCGTGTAACCATGGGGTCGAAGTTGTCAGCGGAATCTTTACTCGCTTCCAGTAATTTCATTAGGTTGATTGTGTGGCGTCCAGTTTCGCTGTCCACGGTTAACGCGGGATTACTTGATCCGAACCTTCCTTCACCAAATCCACCTTTTCCAAATCCCTCAGCTAGGTCGGCGGAAACTTCAATGCTGCGGCGGATAATGATGCGGAATTCTTTTAGCTCATCCACACCTACGTCTTCTCGGAACGGCTTCAAGGTGTCCGCATCCTGAAACAGTAGGTTACAAAGTAATATCGCTTGGCTAAATGAATTGTCCAGATATGCCAGTCGGGCTTCCGGCCTATCTGGATAATCGAACTGGTTTTTCAGTGCATTCCAGTATTCATCGAACTGGACAAAGCGCATTTTGAAGAAGGGAAGACTTAATATCTCGTTTTCCCCTGAAGAATAACCAAGCACATACTGGGGTAATAGCTGTTTGGCTTTTTGTCGAGATATGGATTCAGTTTTTTCGATCCCGAATTCACTTTGATTTAGCCAAATTAATTCAGGGCTTTTCCCGACTGTTTTTGATATGAGGATATGAGCGTCCTTATATTCGACGGAACTGGAATTGGTCACATGCGGTATCAGGTATTCAAGTTCAAAACTATCGGGCTTGGTATTTTTCGATGTAAATATATCGACTTCCTCACCATTTTCGAGTGATTGTCGTGGCAAAAAATTCAAATAGCGGCTTTCAATACTAAAAAAAATTGCCGCCAGCACTTCCAGAAAATTCGACTTACCACTGCCATTTCGCCCTACACAAACAAAGGGGGAAAAATGCGCGTTGTTTTCTGATTCTCCCTTTAAAGACCCCTCAGTGCGGAATACATGTTCAAAAGCAGGCTGTAAGCTACGAAATCCTAGAGGGTCTGTGATTTTTAAACGCAGTAATTTCATCTGTAAAATGTCTCAGTTCCGCACCTTTAACACGATTTGATTGCCATAAACGACTTCTTCGCCAGGTTCACTGATGATGTCTTGAGTTTGCGCTATCTTGCCTTCGTTAATTACTTCAAATAACCACTGTTTAAGTTGGTCATAGTCAGTCACGCCAAACGGTGGCACTTCCAATTCCTCCGTGAGTTCCAATAATTTGTGATTGGTTGCCTCAATAAATTGAATTGCTGAAAATGTTTTTCCACCGAGCTGGTCAAGACACACATCCAGCCAGTGCGCGATCAGTGCCTTGCGCCCTTCTCTGCTAGTGATGATTTTAAGATCGTCCGGGTCAGGCAGCTCTATTTTCGGTAACATAGCTTCCGTTGAGATTATTGGAGTGCTTTGTTCCTTTTGATGTTTTTCATCTTCCTCAAAGTCTTCTTGGTCTGACAGAATAGGCACACGCGACAAATCCAGCTCACCCTTAAAGGCCTTCTGACTCAATGCACCGTAGAGGGTTTCAAGTCCGGTGAGGCTCTGCTGATAGCGGGTTTTGATACCATCCACCCGAAGATGGATAGACGAAAATTCGTTCTGAAGTTCAATTGGTGGGCGCCGGATTTTCGTTTGTTTAATGATAGTGAGATTCAATCCATCCATAATTGCGCCCCGATTCTTACGTTTGAACTGGTCAATGAGGTATGGGCTAGAGTGAACCGAATAGGATAGGAATAGCGGGTTGGCCACTTTCCGGTTCAAGGTAATGGCGGCCAAGTGTTTCGTGTTGATAGCAACAGGAATATCATCAGGTATCACAGCTGAGCGGCCAACTGTGCCCATAATCGTGATAATCACGTCTTTGGGAAAGATTCGATAGTTTTCCAGTTCTTTGTATTTTTCGTTCGTAATGTATCGTCGTTCATCCCATACAAATCGATTCTTAACTGCATTGTCTATCCCAAGAACAGCGACATCTCCATTCTTCACGAACTCGCTGTGCAACAAATTTGAGCCAAAAGGTCCGGTTCTCATTGCACCTTTGTTTTTAGCCGCAAGATCTTTTATTTCTACCAGGGACCATTTTTCAAAACCCGAGGCTGTTGGACCAAACATCTCCAGAAAGATGCTTTTGAGCAGGTCATCCAGTTGTTGCAGGTTTTGTTTGCGCTGGGCAATCAGTCTTTCCACTTTGTTAAGTAAATAGGCAATGCGGATTTGATCGTCGGGCGGCGGCAGAGGGATCTTTATTTTTTCAACGTCTTTGGGATAGAGGTGTATTCCTTTAACGCGAGCCTTTAACATTATTCTACATGCTGGTGACTTCAGAAAGTGATTTACATATAGGTGGTTGGCATCTTTAGGCCTTACAATCAACCATTCGCCCGTGGCTATTACACCATCTAACTCATCTGTGATAAACGCATTTTTACTGCCAACGTAGTCACTATTATGAGCTGCATTGAGAATGACTGTGTCACCTGTGTGTAACTGCTTTTTTGAATGTTTATTGTAAAATTCTTGCTCTACATAAGACTCAAAATGACCACGAAACTTTCCATTTCCATCAATATCGCGTATTTTTAGTATCGGCAAACCTGTTGAGCGTTGCTCTGACTTCGACGGAGTTTTCCCATTAAAGACTTCGCCGAATGTATGGATTGCTCGGAACTTCATCCAATCATCCCCCGCAACTCCAGCAGCTCCCGTACAATTCCACTCTTCACCTTAGTCAGGTCCTTGTCTCTAGTCTCACCGACCTCTGACTTGATCAACGATTTCAGAATGTCCGCAGGTTTGTCATATTTTACCTCTTCCAACACGTCCACCTTGTAACGACTAAACGACAGGTTATAGCCCTCGGTTTTGATTTCTGAGCGAGGCACTGTAAAACATTTCTGCTTGCGGTCGGTATCGGTTTCGGAATTACGGGCGTGGTACTTGGTGATAATACCTTGGAGGTCGCCGTAGCTTTCCTGCTTGTTGCGTTTGTCGTCCAGGGAATAGCCATCGGCAACCATTTCATAGAACCAAACATTTTCGGTTGCAGGTTTCGTTACTTTGTCCTTTGGACCCCACACCTTGGTGAAGAGCAGAATAGCGGTGCTGACCCCGGCATAGGGTTTGAAAACACCACTAGGCATGGTAATGACAGCTTTGAGGTCGCAGCGTTCCATCAGCGTTTTGCGTAAACCTTTGAATGCCTTACCACTGCCAAACAACACCCCTTGAGGTACAATAACGCAGGCGGTTCCGCCCTTTTTTAGCAAGCGGTAGATATTCTCGACAAACAGTAGTTCAGTCTTAGTGGTAGTGAGTTGGAGGTTTTCATTGATGTCGCCCTTATCGATGCTGCCGGTAAACGGTGGGTTGGCCATGACGATGTCATATTCGCTCTCTTCGGTGAAGCTTTTACTGAGCGTATCTTTGTAGTCAATTGTTGGTTCGTCGATGCCGTGCATCATCAGGTTCATCAAACCCAGGCGCACCATGGTGCTGTCGATGTCGTAACCGTAAAGAGACTGGTTCAAAATAGCCTGTGATTTTTCGGTTAGACCCGCCGACACAGAGGTACGCACAAAACCATCTTCATCCTGTTTCAGGCTTTTTGCCCCAGCCTTGAGCGCCAGTTGGGTGACAATGTATTGATAGGCGCCAAGTAAAAAACCACCGGAACCACAGGCCGGATCAGCGATTCGATGGCCCAGTTGTGGCTGCACCAGATCAGACATCAGCTTAATGATATGGCGCGGGGTACGGAACTGACCATTTTTTCCTGCGGTGGCGATTTCTGAGAGTAGCATTTCATAGACATCACCCTGAATATCCTGAAAAGCCTGGCCTTTTTCCTTCGAGTCTGTCTCCATGATGTCGAAAATTTCGTCGATGGTTTTCACTGCCTCAACCAGCAACGCCGGTTTAGGAATAATGAAGACAGCATTTTTCATATGATGACTAAAGTTGGATTCCGCACCGTTCATATCCCGGAGGAAAGGGAAAACCTTAGTCTGTACATGTTGAAGCATCTCTTCGGCTTGCATGTGTTTGAACTCGCTCCAGCGCAGGGTGCTTTTTTCAATTTCATACATTTTGCCGCCAGCAAGTTTTTTGTCAGATTCTTCTTGCGTGTCGCCGTCTCTTAATTTTGGGCGATATTCCGGTGGTATCCATGTCCCTTCAAATTTGGAGGTATATTTTTCATTTGTCCATTCGGCATCGCCCTGTTTCTTCTGGTCCAGTTCATCCAGCCGTTTCATGAACAACAGGTAGGTGATCTGTTCGATGGCCGTCAGCGGATTGGAGATGCCGCCGCTCCAGAATTTGTTCCAGAGCTGGTCGATCTTGCTTTTGAGTTCGGGGTTGTTTTGCAGCATGGCTTAATTTCCTTTGGTTTTGATTGCTCACTGATAACTACTTACGCTGCCAGACTTTCGGTGAGCTGTAATATTTCGTTAATCTCTATCGGACTAAAAACGCCTCGAATTCCCTGCGGATGGATCACCGTAAACGGCGCGTTGATCAGGTCTTTCTTTTCAACCTTTTCTCGTTCAACGATGAAGTTCTTTAAAAGATTGAGAAACTCCAGTTGTCGACTGTTGAGATTGCTGTGTTGCTGGATGAATTGCTCAAAAGCCTCACTGACTGTTTCCGGAAAGCTTTTGAGCATCTCAATGCCGAGGATGTGGCGGATAAACTGGATAAAATGTGCCTTACGGTTTTTGTAGACCTGGCGCAATAAATCCTCGGTGATGTGCGGGTGCTCAGCGTGCAGAAATTCTGCCAGATTACTAGCCTCGGCCGTACTGATCACTTCACCGATTTTGATCTTCAGTAGAATAGGATTGTGCTCGGTCAACTCGGCAATCAGAGACTCGACCATTTCTCGATAACGGCTGATACTCACTGCCTCATGTTGCGGACCAAATTCGACCCAGTCTTTGAAATGCAGGGTATCCGTTAGGTCGAGATGAGTCGGGCCTGGGCCAGCGTCCTGTTCACGAAACTTCATCAGGGGTCCAAGTTTGACTGTGAGTTCATCCAGATCATCTTCATTGACCTTGCCCCAATAGTGGTTGGTCTGAGCAGCGCGGATGAGTGGTCCCTCTGATTTTACAAAGTTAATGTTGAGCGGCAGCTCGCTGATTTGTTCTACGATCCCTTCCTTAAGCGTTTCGGCCCTTTCCTTCTCTTCTCTCAGTTTAGCCAGTGAATGCTCCAGCAAATCGCGTTCGAAACGCATGGCCTTGAAATCTGCCTCGGAAACCGTACGGAACAGCGGCTTGACCTCGGCACGGAGGAATTCCAGTTTCTGGTGATTAAGGGTGATCCAGAAGTTTTCTTCTTCCAGGCGATGCAGCGCGGTCGCAGCCTCTTTGATCACAACAGAGCTTTGTGGTAGTTCGGCAATCTGTTTGCGCAGTTTGATGATCTCGCATTCAGCAATATCCTGATGGTGGCTATCTATGGCTTTTTCGATCTTATCGAGGCGTAGACCAACCAGACGTACAGGTAAAGGCAATTGTGTTTTTAGTTCTTTTCCCTTGGGCTGGAGCTTGAAGTATTCAAAGTTGTCCCAGCAATCCAAAATCAGAAACATGTCTTTTTCGGTACACCAGGGCTTGGGTTTACTGGTTTCCAATAGGCGGGTCCCACGTCCGATCATCTGCCAGAATTTGGTATAGGAGTAGACCGGCTTGGCAAAGACGAGATTGACAATCTCGCGTATGTCGATACCGGTATCAAGCATGTCCACACTGATCGCGACACGAGGCATGTCGTTATTGGTGAATTGATCAAGCAGTCCTCCCTTGCCATAGACGCGCGGGTCATCGGACACGAGCACCTTGACTAATTCGCCTTTGTATTGCGGATAGAGTTTGTCAAAGATCTCTTCCATTCTTCGGGCATGGGCTTTGGTAGAACAGAAGAAGATGGTCTTGCCGGGCAGCACGCCATTGGTGTCCTTGATACATTCCTCCATGAACTCCTTGACGATGAGGGTATTGGTGCCCTTGTTAATGACCTGCTTTTCTAACTGTGAACCTTCGAAGTTAATCTCTTCGACTTCCTTGCCTTCCAACAACAGTTTTTTCTGGTCTTCCAGCGAGATGGTCCGTTTGCAGATGCCTTCAATCTGAAACTTGGTCTGAATTTTCATGACCTGGAAACTGCTGAGGTAGGGCGGCATGTTGTTGACAGCCTCCTCAAATGTGTAGGCGAATGTCGGCAACCCATCCTCACAGTGAAAGAGCCGGAAAGTGTTGTGATCAATGATGTTGGTCGGTGTTGCTGTTAATCCCAATGTCATGGTTTTGAAATAGTCGAGAACCTCACTGTAGGTGTTGTAAATGGAGCGGTGACTCTCATCTATTACAATGAAATCGAAAAAGTGTGGCGATAGGAGCTGTGACTCATCTCGAATAATGTTGAGCATGGTGGGATAGGTCGAGATATAGATTCGTCGATCCTTGGCAATTAGTTTTTCTCCGACATTAGGCCAACGTGGTTCATTGGGCAGATGTTCTTTAAAGGCTCCCAGCGCCTGTTCTCTGAGTGCAATACGGTCGACTAGGAACAATACCTTTTCTGCATGACTGGATCGCATTAAGGCATCTACCATAGCGATGCAGGTACGGGTTTTGCCAGTCCCTGTTGCCATCACTAGCAAGAAGTCACGCTTCTTTTGTTCAATACCTTCCAGTACTGCACGGATAGCGCGGATTTGGTAGTCACGGCCCGCGATTGATGTGTTGATCAGTTCCTGGGTTAATGGTTTGCGGTTGCGGCGTATGTATTGGAAACGTTCGAGGTCGTCTCGTGTTGGAAAACCCACCACTTTGCGCGGCGGGTAGTTGTCCAGATCCCAAAAGTAGGTTTCAAGGCCATTGGTATAAAAGCAGAATGGAAGCTCACCGCTCTGCTCTTTTCGAATGTTGTAGCAGTATTGCTTGGCTTGCTCGCGGCCCAGGGCTGCATCTTTACTGGTTTTTTTTGCTTCAACCACAGCCAAAGGTTTGCCATCTTTACCCAAAAGGACATAATCACTGAACTGATGTCCCTCGTATTGAGTGCGGGCCTCTTGTACTCCCTCAGGGAGCTCTACTTGAATATCAAATTCTTTGATTACCCGTGTAAGATCATTAATATCCCATCCGGCTGTTTTTAATTGCTTGTCGATGAGTTCTTTTCTTGTTTGGGCTTCCGTGAGTGTCATGCTGTTTTCTACAGCCTTTTTAATCTATTGAAAACGAGAAAACGACCCAGTGCTCGAAGTAATTCGGGAATGACCTTGTGGAGTTCATGCATGCTATTGACGAAGGAGCCGCAGCCTTCCATTTTTCCGCAGAAAAGTGTAGTGAGTCTAAAGTTGCCAAATTTCGCTATATTTCAACTTAATACGATTCGACAAAACCCCCAGTTTTATTCCTGTTTATTTACGGTTTTGGAGTTCGAAATTTCGGCTGAGTGTACTGTTCCGGGGACTGAATATCAACAAACCATGTGAAGGGATCACTATTCGCACAGATGTTTTTTATATCGATGCGATGGAAGCACCCACCCTTAGACAGCCGTCACGTCATAACGTGATTCGGGCTCAAGATGTTTAATGATTTTTATTAAAAATCAACTCCCGCCCTACGCAGTCCTTTGAAAATTTCCTCACTAATTTTGTTGGCATTTGCTTTCATGCTTTTTTGAGGCGTCGCCAAGTCTCGGATGATGTCCCCCTGCCGCTGACACCCGACTTCGCCATAACTTGTAAAGGTTGTCAAAACTTTCTCATGCCCGAGGTTTTGACTCCATGCCTTAAAATCTTCCGGGGTCTGGCATATCTTCTCTCCAAGTTGGACAAGCGTATTTCGAAAGCTATGCGGATTGAAATACGAGAAGCCAGCATTTATAAACGCTTCGCGAAATATCTTGCGAATAGCAGAAGCATTACTCCAGTGCTTCTTTTCCAAGCCGGCCACTTCAAATTGCTGAGAATCACCCAGAATAATCTTTGTCGCCGGAAATAGAGGATCATCATTGCCCCATAACTTTTCTTCCCGGAGATACAACACCCACTCCGCAACAATTCCTAGAATTTCCTCGCCAACTGGAAAGAAAAATGTATCGAATGTTTTGCTGAATTTCGTCTTTACTTCCCGTGCATCCTGATTGACACAACCATCAATTAAATCGACATGCTTTAACTTTATCGAAGCAATAGCACTGTCCCGAGCACCGGTCAGAATGGTGAATGCCATCAGGGCACGGTTACGACGCTCTATTTCTGAACTGGTTGCCATCGTCTCAATGACGTGTTTGATCTGTTCCATTGTCGGTACTTTTTGTTTCCGTTTTGCCGTAGCGATTCTGATGTCTTTTTCTGACAAGTTGAAATACTCAGCATCGCAATAATTAATTCTCGACTTGTAACCCGGTTGCTGAGACAGCCACTGGAAGAAGTGTTTGAGTTGCGTGAGGGTGCTATGCAAAGTCGCCTTGCTTAATTTCTTTCCGGACTGCTTGCCATTCTGATTCGAAAGATGATTCTTAAAAGCAACAGCCTGTTGAAAGTGAAAGGCCTTGAAATCCCGATATTTGCTGTAAACCTCGAAGCGATTTAGAGCCTTTGCAACCGCATCAACTGATGGCTCGCTGTGACGTTTGGCTTCCTTCAAAAAAGCGAAATAGCTATGCTTGATTCGTTCATTGTCTGGGTTGTGCTTTTTCATGGTTTAATGTCCCCTATCTCAAGTCACTGTTTATGATGGGTCTGCTTCTATTGACTATGTGTCGCAGTGCTTGCGGAAAGGTGATGTCTATATTTTCACAAACCGACTCGATGCGGGCCAAACTAACGCGCTGGTTCATGATGGATTCGCAGTCTGGGCAAAAGGCAACCAGGTTGCCAAACTTCTCGGTAACAGGTGAATAATCGGCCATGCCTTCCGCAGGGAGTTTCGGAGCGCGGCATTTAACGCAAAAGAGTTCTCCTGGCTTGCAAGTCTGCTTGTTTTTTGTCCGGCGTTTTTTAATAAATTCCACAAGGTCATGGCCGGCAATCATCATGGGGCGCTTGTTGTCGATGGTGGCAAGTCCGTCCTTGAGCCAGCTACGCACGGTATTTTTGTGAACTCCGAATAACTTGGTGATTTCTTCTACCGTATAACTGCGGTGGATTTTAACGAGACGGTGATTATGGTGTCGTTTTCCCATTGCCTAGTTAATTCCCGGCATTGTTGCGGTGTTTTAATTTCTCAACCAACCAATCTTCAATTTCACTTTCCACCCATCCAACAGAACGAACTCCCAGGTTTAACGGTCTGGGGAATGTCCCTTCTTGAATGCGAAGATAGATAGTTGAACGGGAAAGCCCTGTCCTGACCTCGACCTGTTTACGTCGAAGGATCGTAAGTTTTTCTTGGTCTCTGTTTGCCATAGTTGCACCTCATGAGTTGAATTTAGATGTTGTAGAACCATGGCCATAAGATAGGGATGAAAAGTTAAATTAAACAGATGGGCGAATTACGAAAACTACTCCCTGCTAAAACAAAAACAGGGGGGAGGATATAAGCCAAACTATGGGGGGGGGGGGGACAACTACTACTGTGATAAAAAAACTATAATATCAAGTAGTTAATGGGTTGGATGGTTCGTTATTTTTGGCGTCATCCAGGAGTTTTTGGCGCGCCACCTTTGGTGTCCCAATTAGAAATTTTTGCAATTTCTTCAATGCCTTGCTCATTTGGACTACCATCATCTTTAGTAAGCCCGAATTGGTCAGCATTTTTTCGGAGCCATTTGAGTAAAGCCTGTTTTACAGTTTTTCCTTTGATTAAGACCGAGTTTGCATTGACTGCCTGCCATGCCCCAATAGCTGCACCTAGTTTAGCGGAATAGTTTTTATTGCCAGTATCAAGATAATGAGGACAATCATCCTTCTCGACTTCTGGGAAGAAAAAACCTGTTGTGAAACCTCTACTGGAAAGCCATTTTTTTAAGTCTTCGATTTTAATAGTTGATTTATTCCAATCAGGGTGCTCCCCATCGGCCATCATTTCTCCCAAGGCATTCATTCCAGTTATGTAGTGTAAAGTTGCAGGAAGCCGTTCGCCACAGATTGCATGGGATAAAGCAGAAAATGCGGCAGCGAAATTTTCTGGCCAATCGTGTTTTTCCCATGTCATTACATATGGAAATTCTTCAGGACTAAGATCAACAATTAAGAGCGCAGCCTGAACAACAGAAAATTCATCACTCAATCGCCAAAAATTCATTTTATCCAGGGTCATTCTCCTTCAGGAGTCTTGAAAACTGGAACAACCTTGCCCTCCCTTTGTAATGCGTCGAGATAATCAGCCCACCATTGTATTAATTTCCGCCGCTGTTCAGGGTACTTACTTCTGTGATTGCGACTCTGACGCGGTTTCCCGATTACTGTGCCAGTACTTTTTTAATTACATCACCAGCAAAGCCACTTTCATTCGCGATAGTACTGAATGTGGCTCGAAAACCATGTACCGCAATCACGGAATACGTTGGCAAAAAATCATTTTTTAGCCCCGCGTAGTATCGGGATCACGTCTGCTCCTGCCTTGAGTTTATCTAAATAATCTGCCCAATCCTGCATCATCTTTTTCCGTTCGGGAAGATGCGCCGTCCGATTGTAGGCTCGCCCGTTAGGGTCGCGCACCGCATGGGCCAGTTGATGTTCAATGAAATCGGGACGAACACCGAGAACTTCATCAAGAATGGTCCTGGCCATCGCTCGAAAACCGTGACCGCTCATTTCTTCCTTACCAATCCCCATGCGCCGCATTGCCGCGAGGATGGCATTGTCGCTCATCGGTCGCCCCTTGCCCCGCGCACTTGGAAAAATATAACGCCCGCGTCCTGTGAGAGGTTCTATCTCCTTTAAAATTTCAATCGCTTGTCGGGATAGGGGCACAATGTGCTGGGTCTCCGTCTTGGTCACCAAGTACCGCCATTCCGCGTTATCAAAATCTATGCCTGCCCATTCGGCTTTTCGTAGCTCTCCAGGGCGAACAAATACCAGAGGAGCCAGACGTAGAGCACAGGCAACAATGAGGGAACCTTCGTAGCCATCGATGGCTCGTAATATTTCTGCCACTAGTTTGGGTTCGGTAACAGCAGCGAAATGTTTGCCCTTAGCCGGTGGAAGTGCTCCGCGAAGGTCGACGGAGGGATCACGTTCGGCGCGTCCGGTAGCAACAGCATAACGAAAAACTTGCCCACAATTGCCCAAGGCACGGTGCGCAGTTTCCAAGGCACCTCGTTTTTCAATTCGACGAATAACGGGGAGCATCATGGGTGCATCGATATCTGAGATCGGTTCCCCCCCAATCCAGGGAAATACATCCCTTTCTAGGCGTCGAATGGTTCGATCAGCATGGGAGGGTGACCAATTGATGGAATATTTATTGAACCACTCTCTCGCCACTATTTCAAAACTGTTAGCGAGTCTCCCTTCCTTAGCGTACTTCTTAGCTTTACGATATTCGCCAGGATCAATCCCTGCTGAAACCTGTTTTCGAGATTCATCCCGCAGATCCCTTGCATCTTTTAGGTTTACGTCTGGGTAAGTACCAAAAGAGAGCAGCTTTTCTTTTCCGTCAAACCGATATTTAAACCGCCACCACTTTCCGCCATTCCTACTTATAATTAGGAACAGACCTCGTTCGTCGTAGAGCTTACGAGCTTTTGTGCCAGCCTTGGCTTTCTTAACTGTGGTGTCTGTTAAGGGCATTTGGGGGTAACTCCTTCGTCAGTCTTGGAGTAACCCCAATAGTTACCCCCACCAGACCTCGGATCTCTTGGGGTAACTTTAGACCTTACTGGATCAGAAGGCAATAAAAAAGCCCGCTTTTCAGCGGGCTTAGGTATGTTCCAGGAACAACTTGGAACTTTTGTTGGTGGAGGCGGCGGGAATTGAACCCGCGTCCGAAAACATTCAGCCAAAGACCACTACATGTTTAGTCTTTGATTTCAATCTCGCATCGGATGCCAACCAAAGACAGCTTGCATCTCCTGCAAAGTCCCGTAAATCTTACCCTCTCCCCCGGGACAATGAGAGCGGGCCAGCCTGCTATATGTCATCTTCCCCCCGCACAGACAACGGAAGGTTGATGTCACCGCCTTTTAGGCAGCGAGGGCTAACGGTTCGTTAGCAACTATAGTGTTCCCATTTGTTTAACGAGCCCAATGGGACCTCGACATGCGCTCCTTGGTTTCCCATCCCCGTCGAATCCAATCGCCCCCAAATGCGATTTACGACTTTCTTTCTGTTCAAAACTCAATTTTCTTTACCACGAAAGGCCCGCTCAATCTCTCTTTGGGCCGATTTATTGGCAGAGGACTCCCGTTTATCATGGAGTTTCTTTCCCTTTGCCAAACCGAGTTCCACTTTCGCCAATCCCTTTTTAAAGTAGACCTTTAATACAACCAGGGTCAGCCCTTTTTCCCTCGTCTTTCCAATGTAGCGTTCGATTTCCCGCTTATTAAGCAGGAGTTTTCGTCGTCGCTCGGGCTCGTGGTTCGCGATATTGCCGTGGCTGTACGGACTGATATGACAATTATAAAGGTATATTTCCCCTTTTTCAACGTGGGCAAAGCTGTCTTTCAGGTTGATCCGTCCCTCACGTAGCGATTTTACTTCGGTACCCAGCAGGACCATCCCCGCCTCGATTTTTTCCAGTATGAAATATTCGTGATAGGCCTTCCGG
This sequence comes from Nitrospirota bacterium, assembly GCA_029261195.1. Taxonomy (GTDB): domain Bacteria; phylum Nitrospirota; class Nitrospiria; order SBBL01; family JAADHI01; genus JAJDBU01. The sequence continues at coordinate 14,316 of JAJDBU010000028.1, forward strand.
TTGTTGACGATAGTCCCGTCTTTTGAATGTTTTTCCGGCATTCATCCTCACCTGCTTAAAGAAGTCTTGTATCCCACAGCATCGCTACTATACCATCCTTTCCATGAAGAAGGGACTCTCTGCGATTTCACCGCTTCTAAAGGCGATGAGCAAAAATTTGGGCCTTGAAAAGGAGGTAAAGCTCTTTCGCCTCAAAGAAGGCTGGCCCGACATCGTGGGCCATGCTATCGCTTCCCATACCGCACCGCAAGCCATTCGTTATCATGTGATGACGCTCCATGTTGACGGAGCCGCCTGGTTGCATGAACTGTCTTTTTTAAAGGAAGAGATCCGACAAAAGATCAACCGACAACTCGGTAATGAGGCAGTTCGCTCTCTCCGTCTGAAAATAGGCCCTGTTTCCGCTCTAAGTAAACCGGAGCAAAAAGACAGCTCCCGAAAGAAGCGTACACCGCTTTCAAAAGAGGCTCAGACTTTAGTCAGAGAACAAGTCTCAGCTGTGTCGGACGATGCCCTGAAACAGGCCATTCGGAAGGCGATGGTACACCATTTGGAAAAATCGAGTACATAAAACGCTTATTCAGTATTACACCAAGTTGAGCTTCCTAAACTTCGGAGAAAGATGTTCCACCATTCCCATTTGACACGCGATGCTGGAATTTGAGCCACCACTGATTTTGGGATCAAGAAGGCAGTTTTTCTAAAAATTGCTTGAGGGCATTTTTCAATTCCGGGATCTGCGGTAAATTATTTTCTATGGCGCCCATGATATTTTCAAGACGCGCCATGCGCTGCATTTCTTTATCTTCTTCAATGAGCTGTGCAAGTGTTTTGTAGGCTTCTTGGTAATGCGATTCTAAATAAGTTTGCGCTGCAAGCAATGAACGGAGAAGAAGTGCGGGTTCTTGCTCAGAAGAAGAAACAAAGAAAAAACTTGCATCAGAAAAAATGACCAGACCCGGTTTTCCTTCATCAAGGTTTACAATCTCTTTGATTGTTTTTCCAATTGTCTCATCCCAATTTTTCAGCCGCCCCGGGAATGATTTCACAAAAGAGACTTTTTTAGCATTGACGCGTAACTTTTTTTCTACGAACACAGCTCACCTCTTTGAATTGTTTCAGGGGACTTGCTTCTTCTGAAGCCTGTCGCAAGCTCAGTATTATGGGTTTATTTTATTGGGCGTTTGAATGGCCTTCGCCTTGTAAATAATGATAGGCCGGATGCATTTGTAAACGCTGATCTACGCGTGGGTCACCGACCGTAAAATGTAACCCTTGGTAATGCTAAGGCCCCCAACGCTAAGCGCAATATTGATGTAAGGAAGAGCGATCAGTGCAAGCCGAATGACCACGGTCATCAATGTAAAAGCAGAGTTCCGAAAGACAACTGGGTAGGTAGTACTGTCAGCGTAAAAATGATTTCGTGGAAGAAGCTGTGCCATCCATTCTGAAAACATTTCTTCCCGGTTCAACCCATACCAATATATCCGACTGTTTTTAGCGGCGATTAAAACATTCGGATATAAACCTACTCGACGAAAGACCTTTTCGTCAAACAAAAAAAGGCTCTATTCGGTGCCGCTGAAATATACTGGTCATAAACTGAAGGGTGCGATCTCAAAGGTGGTTTACAACAAAAACATCATTCTTGACATGTAGACCGCCTCAATAATACAGTTAAATTCGTATCGGAGTAATTGAGGGAAGGTCATTCTGACTTGAATAATCAGATGTCTAGAAACCGAAATGGGAGAAAGCCATGGGAATGTCAGAAAAAGAAGTGTTGTTGGAAGCAGCTGTCGCTATCGGGAAGCTCTATGCCTTCCTTGCCCAAGCGCTCCGGGTTGTAATTGAGCCGGAAGCAAACGATGGAATATCAGAAGATCTCTTCAATGAACAGCTCGACAAAATTCGGAAAGGCTTGGAACCGATTTTGTCAAAAAATCGCATTGTTCAGGGAAACCTGGCGGAAATTGATAAGAGCGTCATGAAGATCCGGGAAGCCGCCTCAGACGAAACAAGCCGAAAGCATGCTGTTCAAGAGGCACAACAATACCTTCCAACAGTTGAGGAGCGCTCCCGAACCGTCAGTGACCTTGTGGCCTTGTTCCGGCGGCTCTAAGGGTAGAAACTGCCATTAAGATTAAATGAATATCAAAATTCAATCTGGCATTTTTCGAGCCTGTAAAATAAATTGAGTAACTGCTCATTATTGAATACCTTTCAGTATGGAGGTAAATAATGAGTATGCGAATGAATCGAGCAAAAATAAATGCACTAGCATCGGAGCTAGCGAAAGACCTAAAGACCCCTGAAGACCTAAGCGCGCTCAGCAGGGCTGATATCAAAAGTCACCAGTGCCGTCATGGAAGAAGTCATCGAATGGCAGAATTGCTCTCTGAATGCCGCTCATCCCATTGTTTATCTTGATTGTATCGTACTCAAGATTCGTCACGACAAACGGATGATCAACAAGTCGATCTACCTCGCGCTAGGCGTCAATCTGGAGGGCCAAAAGGAGTATTGGGGTTTCAGATCGCCGAGACAGAGGGGGCTAAATTTTGGCTGCAGATACTCACAGAGCTTAAACACCGTGGCATCGAACAGATTCTGATTGCCTGTGTTGATGGTCTCAGTACCGCTTATTTTTTTTCTCCTGTGGTTGGGTAATCTACCTCAGGGTTTTCACTTAGGCTACCGTCTCTTTTTCAGGGTCCACTCCTGGGAAGAAATATTGCTTATTTCGTCCCACCCTCAATTCCTGTCGACCCGAATCCCCCTGAACCTCTTGCAGTTTCAGAGAGCATCGAAATTTCCTCAAGGATGACTGTAGACACCGGATTAATAACTATTTGTGCAATGCGACTTCCGACCTCAATTCGGAATAGGGTATCACCATGGTTGATGAGGATGACTCCGATCTCTCCTCTATAGCCTTGATCGATTGTTCCAGGAGAGTTAAGCACCGTAATCCCATGTTTTAGGGCAAGACCACTACGTGGCCTAATCTGAGCCTCTGCTCCCAATGGTAATTCAATAGCAATACCCGTTCGAAGGAGAATCCGCTCCCCGGGGGGCAAATTTACCGTTTCGGCTGAGCACAAATCCAGTCCGGCATCGCCGTCATGACTGTAACTCGGAAGTATTGCGTCAGGACAAAGACGCTTTACTTTGAGCTTCATCACCAATATCGTCTTTTCATTCCCACCATCACACTTAGTCGATATTCGCTCCGACAACAGCGGCCATTTGCATCATATCAATGGTTTGGCCTTCTTTCAGATTGGTTAAATCAGTTAGTTTTCCTGATTTACTTGTCGATTTAGTAAGCCTAAAGATAGGAAGTAGTTTTGCGTCAGCCACAATAAATTTGCCAGCGTTTTCCGGTTTTCCATTTTCAGTCTTTGTTTGTAACTTATTCTCTTTGATGTAAACCCACAGTTTTTTGGTAATCTCAGTTCTTGGAAGCTCAGTCGCCCCTAATAATTCGGCTAAATCTGTCTTCAATTTTACTGCTTTATTTAATCCTTTTGCTTCTGCCATTTCATAATCTCCTATTAATTTTTGAGGTCATTTTCATTTGGATGAGAATTTTGTCTTTTCCAAATTCCAGGATATCACCTGAAACGATTTTTTTCCGCTTTCTCGTTTCGACCCTTCCATTTACGCATACCTGCCCTTCCACAATAACAACTTTCGCTTCACCACCGCTTGAGACCATGCCTTCAAATTTCAGGATTTTGTAGAGCTCGGTAGGCTCGTTTAAAATCTCAACCGTTCTCATTTGATTAAAACCACAGCCGCAATTTTGCAAAAAGCTATATTATGCTTTGAACTTGTGGTCACTCCTTTTCATCTCGACACCCTAGGAAACCAAGCAGCACCAACATATCCGCAAGCGACTGAAATTGCAGCAAGACCAGAAAGATATCGGGAAGAGGTAGGTCCCATCGCTGCCATTGGTTACGATCAAGTAAACCCATTCATCCAGTGCCATTCCGAGGCCGAGGCTGAATATCGAAGTTGCTAGGAGCCCAAGTCTTTCCCCAAGATGACCGATGGACAAGGGTACACCACCGAGCATAACGAATAATAGGCCTGTAAAGAGATGATGTCTGTTGTAAGGGCCAACAGTAAAATTACTATTTGGTGAAAAGTGCAGCGATATGTGGAGAACAACAACGCCAATCATCGGCATTAATAAGATGATCATTCAATGCTCTCCATAATTTGGAGAACTTGAATAACCGATTCTTAATCAATCGGGAAAACTAATTGTCGTTAGGAGGGAATTATCGTTGTCGCTGGTCAGTAGTTCATTGTATTCATAGTGTAATCCCCGCTTCTTTCAAAAAATCCCTTTATTTTGGTTAAGCCATGATAAGAAGTCTCATCAAACGGAAGGTTTTCAAAGCTTCTTCGACCACCTTTCCCTCTCTGACCACACTCCGATCAAAATTCAGGTAACGGTGAATCTTTAAAAAAGTCAGGTTTTCTAATGCAGCCTCCACTTCTGGTTTATTCTCTTTCTGGAGTTCAATCAGATACTTTGAATCCCGTCTCCATTCCCAGGGATTCTCTGTTATTAAAATAAAAAGTCCTTGATTGGAAAGCGATTCGTAATGTTCTAATAAATTACGCTTATATTGATTGAGATGGTGACCTGCTAAGAATAATGCGAAAGCAAAAAAATGTCCCCACCAGAATAGCGTGCGAAATGTCAGCATTTCTTTGTTTTTGAAATGTTTGGGAAAGTCGAGATAAAGATAGGGGAAATTCAGAAGGTGCTCCCCTTTTACAAATTGAAAATTTTTAGAATCAAACGCATGTGGGGCAAGCAAGGCACTTGACGGGATCTCTTTTTTTAATTCGATATGGATCTGTTTAAGCAAGGTTTTGACCTTTTGGCTCACACTGACTTTCGTTTCAAAAAAGCGGGTGTCCTGGATTAGGGTATTTTCTTCGGGGGTAAAATAAATAGGTTGTTCCATCGCCTTCTCCATGCTGCATTATTTTTTCATTTTAAATGCTGTCGAGTTATTCGTTAAAAACGATCTTCTGATATGCCTTTGTTTGCTTCGGGATTGATTGTGACCCCTAGGGCTTGAGCTAAGAAGGCATAGAGCTTCCCGCTATCGGCTGCCGCTTTCAACATCAACTCTTTTTCTGATCTCCCGATGACGCTCCTCCTATATCAGTCTTTAGCTCTGTGTTTATTTGGTACAAAACTACTGTCCCTCAATGAATCCCATATCGATTTAACAGTATTGTTGAGGTCGTCTTCATGTCAAGATGAGTGTTTTAATTTGACGAAAAGGTGGTTTTTCGCATAGCCTTTTATCCTGTCCTGTTAGTCGGCTAATAAGGCCATTTAAGGGGGAAAACACGCATCCCCTAAGTTCATACGGGTTAATTTGCTCCTACGCCAGCATGTTGTGTTCCCCTCAATTATAGGGTTTTCCGATGATGACACCTGAAAATGTGACCGAGATTGACGTCGTACTCGACTATCACGAGCAGACAAAGCATCGCATTAATCGTCCGGCCCGTAGCCTTGGCTATATGGACTGGAAAAACCAACCCAATCCTTTCAGACACTATCATGGCACATCAAGAATTGACTTGGAGCAGGGTGAAGATTTCGGTGGCCCGCCATATCGTGGGTTGTTTACGGGGAATATTCCTCCTGAAAAGGTGGATTACGCCTCAATCAGTCGATTCTTTTACTACAGCATGGCCTTGTCTGCATGGAAACAAGTGCCTGGAGGCGCTGCCTGGCCCTTACGTGTAAATCCATCAAGCGGGAACCTTCATCCATCGGAAAGTTACCTGATTATCGGCCCTCAGGCCTTCCCGCAGATTGAAACGGGCCTCTATCATTATCGTCCGGATTGCCACGCCCTAGAAAAACGCCGATCATTTGAGACTGCATTCTCCCACATACTTGAGCAAGCGCTTCCTCCAAATGGTTTTTTTGTGGGCTTAAGTTCTATTTACTGGAGAGAGACCTGGAAGTACGGAGAGCGGGGTTTTCGCTATTGCCATCATGATGTTGGCCATGCCATCGGTGCAATTGCAATGGCGGCACTTGCACTGGGTTGGTGCGCAACGCTGGTGGATACCCTCAACGATGAAACGCTTTCTCTCCTTTTAGGTTGTGAGCAGGGGAATGGCGTTGAAGTAGAACATGCCGATTGTCTGATTGCCATTGATCCGACGACACAAGCGCCTAAAGGAAGCAGGACAAACCTTTTAGTAGATCAAGCCTTCATGGACACCTTAAGAAGTACGCCCTGTCTTGGAAAAGCAAATCAATTGAGTGACAAACACCACGATTGGCCTATTATCCAATCGGTGTCTGCTGCTTCTCGAAAAAAAGAAGCTGTGGTTTCCGGTGAATCGGTAGGTAGAATTGCTAGGCAAGACGGCCTAAGGCTAAGCCCTGCTGGAGAACAAACTGCCTTTCAGATCATCCGCCAAAGACGGAGTGCAGTTGCAATGGATGGCCTGAGCAGCCTTGATCTCTCCCAGTTCTATGGAATGCTACAGCGTTTACAGCCAGGTGATATTTCAAGTCCCTTTTCCGCGTTTCCATGGATACCCCACATTTCTTTGTTTTTATTTGTACATCGGGTCATCGGCCTGGATGCCGGCCTTTATGTGTTGTTACGAGACCCTCATCACTTAGATCTGTTAAAGACAACAATCAATCGCGATTTTCTCTGGGAAAAACCTGTGTCCTGTCCCTCACCATTAAACCTGTATCTACTCACAGCTCAGGATGTAAGGCAGGTTTCAAAATCTGTCAGTTGCGCACAGGATATTGCAGCCGATGGGGTCTTTTCCCTTGCTATGCTCGCGCGTTTTGAAACCGTCATTCGTGAAAATGGGGCGCATTTTTATCCTCGTCTTTTTTGGGAAGCGGGGTTGATTGGGCAGTTGCTCTATCTGGAAGCAGAGTCCATAGGCCTACAGGGAACCGGCATCGGCTGCTTTTTTGATGATGACGTCCACGACCTTCTGGGGCTTCAGGACCCATCCTGGCAAAGCCTATATCATTTTACGGTTGGCGGACCGAAAGAGGATGATCGTCTACAAACGCGACCGGCCTATTCTCACCTAATTCAACAGAAGCCGACGAATTGAATAGTCGTGGGCTTAGGAAATGATCACAGACGGAGAGCCTACTGCCCTGGATTCATGACATCCAATTGAGATGCTTTGAAGCTCTGATGAAGTAGTGAGTAATCGTTTGCCCCGTCATCTCGTTTCCATATATTTAGCAAAATAAACTACCCCTACATCAAGAAGACCTCAAGAGTTTTTCTCGAATCTCATTCCACTCGGTAAGAGGTGGCGAGCATGTGAAATTCTGGCAGATGGTCACAGTTGGCTTTCGGCCGATCATTTCTTGAGTACGCAAGGTTTGATTGTCAGATGACGCTCCATCTTTAAAAGAGATCACCTTGTTCGGGAGGTATAGTTGATTCAACTCAGCAAGGAGCATTTTGGTTTCGGATGAGTTTCGGTCCCCGATGATGTGAATCTCCTGGGCGGTTCTGAGAAAAAGGTCGGCTGCCGCAATCATGTTTCCGGTCCCGAAGCAATTCTCTTCCATTTCAGAGCTAAAGGCATGCAAAATGGACTCTGCTTTTTCTTGATACGATTTTTCACTGCACAAATAGAAGAGACGTTGAAGTGCCTGCGCCGCAATGGCATTTCCGGATGGGACCGACTGGTCATAGACAGGTTTGCTCCGGTCAATCAAAGTTTCATGGTCATCAGAGGTGAAATAGAAACCGCCTGCCTCATGGTCCCAAAATTTTGAAATCAAAATATCCGCAAGCGACTTGGCATGCAAGAGGTAATGCTGCTTCCCAGAAGCCTCGTAAAGATCGATCAGGGCATCCAGAAAATAGGCCACATCATCTAGATAGGCATTCAACTTTGCGATGCCATCTTTATAGGTATGCAGGAGGCGGTCATTTTGATAGAGATGGCTAAGGATAAATCCCGCCGCTTTTTCAGCGGCGAGGAGAAAGCGGTTCTCCCCGGTTACCTGATACCCGGTGACAAAGGCTCCAATCATCAGACTATTCCAGTTGGTGAGGATTTTTTCGTCTCGCATTGGCTTCGTTCGATGCTCTCGATATTGAAGGAGCTTCGCTTTGGATGTCTGGATGATGCTTGTCATCTCATCGATCGGACTTCCCAATGCTTCGGCCAGCACTTCAATCGACCTTGTCAGATGAGGGATATTCTGCCCCTCAAAATTTCCTGCATCAGTGATGTTGTAATAACGGCAAAGGACTGTCCCCGAATCCAATCCCAAAACGGAATGAAACTCTTCAGGCCGCCAGATAAAATACGTCCCTTCTGCACCTTCGCTATCGGCATCTTGCGCAGAATAGAAGCCTCCTTCCGGATCACACATCTCCCGGAGAACATATTCAAGAATTTCTATGCCGATGTCCCGATAAAGCTGGTCTTCGGAGGCCTGGAATGTCCGGAAATAAAGCCGTGCAAGCTGTGCGTTATCATAAAGCATTTTTTCAAAGTGAGGCACCTGCCACTGTGCATCAACGGAATAACGGTGAAATCCGCCACCCAATTGATCATAGACTCCTCCCAATGCCATCTGCCTCAGGGTGTAAGTAACTTTATTTAAGGCTGCTTGATCGCCGCTCTGATCATAATATCTTAGTAAAAGATTGAGAGAGGGCGTGCTGGGAAATTTTGGCGCAGTGCCAAATCCGCCAAAGTCGGCATCAAATATCCGGGTGAGGCTTTTGACGGTGCCTTCCAAGAGATCGGGATTGATTTCTTTTTTTACGGAGGAGGATTTCTTTTTCCCGGCCCGACGAAGTGCAGTTTGGACATCTCGAACCGTTGTCGAGATATCGCCTGGTCTTTCACGATAGGCTTCGCTCATGGCCTGAAGTATTTTTGGAAATCCGGGAAGTTTATAGCGATCTTTAGGAGGGAAATAGGTGCCGCCATAGAAAGGGATTTTTTCAGGCGTTAGAAACATCGTGAGCGGCCATCCCCCTCCTCGTCGAATGAAGAGTTGAACCGCGTTCTGGTAGATCTGATCGAGGTCGGGACGCTCTTCACGATCCACCTTGATATTAATGAAATGAGCATTCATGATTCCTGCAATTTCTTCATTTTCAAAGGATTCATGCGCCATCACATGGCACCAGTGACATGCAGAATAGCCAATCGAAAGAAGAATCGGCTTCTCCAAACGGAAGGCCTCTTCAAAAGCTTCACCCCCCCACGGATACCAATCCACGGGGTTATTCGCATGTTGTAGTAAGTAAGGACTGCTCTCGTCAGCCAGACGATTAGGGGTTAATTTTGGGCTCATCGTTTTTCCATATCAAGCAACTAAAATCCGGTTTGTAATTTGGAAGATCTCTCTACTTTCCGATATCGGCAGGAAGAAAGGCTTCCACTTCCTGGCGTAAGGAACCCAATGAAGATAAGAATATCAGAGAGTCATCCCCAAATTCGAGTAACGAAGCAGTTGTTGAGCTACTTCGAGTCATTTTGTCGATAGAAACTCCAGGGGCAAGTTTTTGTCCTTTGAATCCCATTTGTAACCTTAAAAATTGGAAACCCGCCCTAAATCGATTCGCCATCGAATTTGAGGGTCGGTTCCAATTGAATTGAAATCAGTTTCCGCCTTCTCCCTGGGCTTTCTCACAGGGGTCGGGATGACCTCTTAAATACGCAATAGATGCTGATATCTTTCAATGGGGCACTTTAGGGTCGTTTATGGCGAAAATTTTAATTTCTGGTAAGTTTATATTGTTAATGAAAAAGGTTTGAAGCGCGCATAAAGCCAGACTAGATCAGTTCTTTCGTCGTGTCGGATTGAATAAGAAAAGGAGAAGAAATGAAAAAGGGGTTAAATTTACCAAGCTGTGGCATTATCGTGTTGACAATGTTCCTGGCAGGGTGTGGAGACAGCAGCAGTACGCCCGCTGCTAATTTAGGGGCGATTAACAAGATCGGCGTAACCGCCATCCCAAATTCAAATGCCACCGCAAAACCGGTGCTTGCGAGAAATTTCATCGAGAAGGGGATGAACCTCTTATTTAATCAAAATGTTGCAAATGCTGCCGGTGGCACATGTTCGATCACGGCTCCCATTGTTGAGACAATTCCAGGGGGAACAATCGAAATTGATGAAGCAATCGTCATCTTAGATCAGGTAGAAGCCGAGCAACAGAATGAGGCTGAGAATGGCCCCAAAGTCGGTCCCTTTGCCCTTGATCTTTTAGATAATAATCCTGATGCCGGAGAAACGATCTCAATGGATCTTCCTGCCGGGAATTACAAAGAGCTCAAGACGGATTTCAAGCGGATTGATGACAACCCCAATAACACGATCCCATTGGCGATCACAACAAAGCTCACCGGAGAGCTAAAGCGTCGGCCAAGCGTCTGGATTAAAGGATTTCTCTCTGATGGCACAAATGTCTCATCCTGCAAAGAGTTTATTTTTGTCACAGACCATCGCTGGAGAATACGGGTTCCCTTCGTAAACAGTTTTACTGATGCTGGCAACGGCGTTGATCTTGTCGTTGTATTCAGGTTGGTCGATGCCTTAAAAGACGCTTTGACAAAGAATACTGCAGATGTCACTGGCCTGTCAGCGGAGGTTGGCGCAGGAACGGTTGATCCGATGGCAGCAGAGGCAGGAGTGGACTTCCTTGATGGTCGAACAAAAGACAAAGACCATGGCACAGCACTTGCCGAAGCGTGGGCGGCAGAACTCCCCCTAAATATGGATGTTTTTGCCCAGAACAGGGATGACAATCCGAATGTTGACGGAACGACTTTAGTTGACGACAGCGCAGCCAGAATCAGTGGGGATGATAATCCATCAGCGAGCGATCTCCCGTAAGTATAATTCATTCCAAAACGGATAAAACCAAAAAGGCTCTCCCCTTGTGTCGGGAGGGCCTTTTTTTTGCGTCGAAAACCTTTCAAATCCCTTTTCCTCAATATAGACGAGGCTTAATCTTGACTTGAAAAACTGGCTGTCTATAATCCATGAAGCGTCGCGATGAAAGATCGGGTTTTAAAGTGGAGCAAGCATGGCAAGTTTGCGGATCTATTTAAAAGAAACCTTTCGGTGGAATTATACTTTACTCGACAGGGAAGTTTGTATTGGTCGGAGCAGGAAGAACCACATTGTTCTGCCTCACCCCGAAGTCTCACGATACCAGACCGTCATCCAAAGAGAAGGCAATCAGTATATTGCTGTTGATCGAAGCGGGAAAGGCCTGATGCTTAACGGCAATACGGCTGAACAGACGATTCTCAAACAGGGTGACTCCCTGCAAGTTGGCGCATTTAGACTCATCTTCGAACCAGAGCCGCTTGCGACTCAACAAGGTGATACCTTAACTTGGGAATCGACAATTGATATTCCTGCTCAAGGTCGCCCGAAAGAGAAACTCGGAGAATGTGAATTGGTCGTGGTTCAGGGACCCGACGAAGGAAAACGGATTTCGATTGGCAAAGGGATAATCCGGGTGGGACGAAGTGTTCGAGGTCATTTCCCTCTTTCGGATAAAACCATCTCAAATGTTCATCTGGAGATTGAATCAACTGCGGCTGGCATCCAGGTGCGTGATATGGGCAGCACCAACGGCACCCGAGTGGATGGTCGTACCATTCAGGGCCAAACCATCGAAATCGATTCCGAAATTCAGGTCGGGAAAACCACGCTGAAGATTTTTCTGGAAGAAGAATCCCTCCCCTTCTCAGATACTTCCCTTGGGCAGCTCATCGGTCAGGCGCCGAAGATGGTTGAAGTCTATTACCTGCTTCGAAAGGGGGCGACCAGCAATGCTCCCATCCTGATACAAGGAGAAACAGGCAGCGGTAAGGAACTCGTTGCCAAGGAAGTGCATCGACTCAGTCCTCGTGCCAAAAAACCCTTTATTACTGTCGATTGTAGTTCCATTCCGAAAGACCTGATTGAGTCTGAACTCTTCGGCCATGAAAAAGGCGCCTTTACCAGCGCTATCGCCCAACGCTTAGGCGCCTTTGAGTTGGCTGATGGTGGAACGATTTTTTTAGATGAGATCGGAGAGTTACCGCTCGAAATGCAGCCGAAGCTTCTCCGGGTACTTGAAGATAAACGTTTCAAACGAATTGGGGGCAGCGAACTGATCCAGTCAGATTTTCGCATTATAGCAGCGACAAATCGCTGGCTAGATCAAGAGGTCATGAACGGCCGTTTTCGACAGGATCTTTTTTTCAGACTTTATGTACTCCCGGTTTTTCTGCCACCTCTGAGGGAGCGACGGGAGGATATTCCTCTCTTAGTCGCCCACTTTCTGAAGGGAAAGGCGGTAGAGGTGCCGAAGGAGGTCCTCGCCAAGCTCATTCAACATCCCTGGCCCGGAAATGTGAGGGAGCTTAGAAATGTCATGGAACGCGGTGTTGTTATGATGGAGGGAAATCGACTGAGATCCGAAGACCTGCTTTTCTTAAGGGCTGAAAAAAAAGGCGGTGGCCCGATGCCCTGGGAAAAGCATGATGATGCACCACCAGAATCGCTCGAAGAGATTGAAAAACAAGTGATTCGACGTACCCTGAAGGGCTGTGCCGGAGATAAAAAGCAGGTGGCCAAGACCCTCGGCATTGCGCTCTCGACGCTTTATGAAAAAATAAAACGCTATCGCCTCGACAATGATTAAGCTATAAAAATCATTGGTGGACAGACAAAAAAAAGGGGCTATTCGCCCCTTTTTTTGTTAATTGTTATTGAGAAAACCTTCTCTTCAGTTCTCTGTGGCGAAGGCCTTTTTAATGAGAGGCTCAACTTCTCCCTTACTTTCCATTTCGTCGAGTATGTCAGTGTCCCCATAGAACTGACCGTCGATAAAAACCTTCGGAAGCGTTGGCCAGTTAGTCATCTTGGAGAGGGCTTCCCGTTTTTCCACATTTCTTAAGACATCAATGACCTCAAAGTCATATCCGTATTTATTAAAAAAAACAATGGTTTCCTTAGTAAAACCACACATTGGCATCGACTTTGTTCCTTTGCCGTAAATTAATATTTTGTTGTCTTCGACTTCTTTTTTTATTTCTTCATCAATCGTCATTTTGGCTGTTTCTCCTTAGAAAAAACAATGGGTATTTAAGCGGCCGCGGCCTCTTCCGGTGTCTTGGCCTTGATCTCCAAGGCATGAATACGGCCATCCTGCATTGGCTCGTTTAAGGCTTGATAGACAAGACGCTGCCGGTCGAGCAAGTTCTTTCCTTCGAAAACGGCGGACACAATTTGGACTTGAAAATGGTCCATCGTACCGGTTCGATCAGTGATCGACACTTCAGCATCTGGCATTGTCTTGTGAATATAAGAGATGAGAATATCCTGACTAATCATCGTATCTAAGCCTTTCCTTTTAAGTTGATAGAAAAAAATTATAACCCAGTACATTTCTGATCGTAAAGGAAAAAGAGGCGCTTCATCCAGGCTTAAAAGTAGGAGGCTAATTCAGCAGGCACTTGATACATTTCGACTAAAGCCTTATCTACTGAACATATTATGTGCGTTTCCAGAGATTCAGAAATGCCCTCTTGCCTTGACAAGACCCGAATCTCTGATATCTTTTTAGTATCCACAGAAAGGGCAAACTGGTCGAAAGGCCGGGACGCAAAGTCACAAAGCTTCGTCATTGCGCCTTTGTTCGCAATGACATGCTGGTTGGGCCACCTAGGACGGACCCGATAAACTTAAATCAATTCGTGTCTGTTGTACGGTTGGCCCGTTTCATCAATGAAATGGGCTTTTTTATTGGGCACGAAAGTAACACTCCATTTTTCACACAACCCAAAAAATAGCTCTCCAGAAGGCAGACTGCCAGGTTTGCTTCATTTAAAGGGAGATTCTTATGAAAAAGACAACACTCTTTTTTACCTTGTTGGTAGGCTTCGGCCTTTCTGCATGCAGCAGTGGAGGCAGTAGTTCAACAACAAGTTCCAGTTCGACAAAAGGTTTAAGTCTGCCGACAGAAATTTCGGCAGTGCCGACTGGCGCAAGCAGTTCATCAAAAGTCGGTCTGAAGTCGAAGCTGATGGCCTTTAAGGCTGCAACAGACCCCGACACGGATTACAGCAAGGCTGTAACAACAACATTTGTCAATGAACATACCCTGGAGCAGTTTGAAATTATCGAACAGGTACTCAGTGCCTTGTCACAGACCCACTATGCCGACGCAACAAATATTGGCCAAGGGCCTTACAAAGCCATGGTGGCCTGGCAGGATGAGAAAAACGGCGTTGAAACAAAGACACTCGAACCCTGGATTGTGCAATCCGATATTATCACCGAAAATGGTGCAGAAGTCACACGGGCACGGGCCTGGATTGAAGAAGTGGAAGGAGGTCAGAAACAACTTGTCAAAGCCGAGTTTAAAATCTACGCCGCTGCAACACAGGCAGCAGATGGTTCCTACAATAACTATGGCGTTTGGACTTTAAACGTTAAGTTTGGAGAGCAAGTCACTGATTTTTTTGCCGCATCCGCCTCCGTTGGTTCTAGTGGAGAATCGATCATTAAACTCCACGAACGTTTCCCCGAAGGTCCAGGCTTTACGATGGAGGTTAAAGCCATCTTAAATAAATCGGCTACAAGTGGTTTTGGAAAGGTCTCATTCCCGGACTGGGAAAGCTGTACGACAGAGATGTGTACTCCCCCTCAGCTTGAGGTGAAATATGCTTACAATGCAAACCACTTGGCAGTTCAAAAGGCCGGTGATTTAAATCCGACCTACAAAGAGAGAGCCAATGTTACGGAAATGACTCATCGCTACGGCTTGTATGACAGCGTGACAGGCCAGAATGTTTTTAAGGTGAAATCATTCGGTTTTCCCGTTTTTTATACCGATAGCAACGGATTTCGCAACTACGCCTATTATGGCGCATTTCAGGGCCGTCACGAACTTTGGAGTGGCAGTCCGGACGGACAAGGCATTCCCGCCGGAACGACGGTGACGCGAGATGACCAGGGTCAAAACACCACGGCGCAGAGCTATACGGTTTCAGCCCCCTTTGTGGGAACTTTGGTGAAACGCACGACAGTGGATGGCAGCCTGAATGACATCCTGAATATTCCGGTGGAAACCTGGATCAATAAAAACTACAACATCCGTTGGAATAACACGGTCGGACGCTGGGATGCCTGCGTAAACCCTGAGTGGGATCCGAATACCTTCGAGCAGAGCTGTGCAGGAGGCAAGCAGGATTTTACGCCGACATTACCGCTATTGGAAATGAGTGGTAACAATGCTCAGAAGTTTGTGAATGTGAGTGGCTGGGATAATATTGCCCAACAAGCGCTTGATTATCTCTATATTTCCACAGACGCCGCTGCTGTAGCTGCCGGTGGCTCAGTTGCCGGTTTCTACAGAGCGCAAATGGACACACAAACAGACCAGCTCACGATGTCCAATCCGGTTGTTCTGTACACCCCGGTTGACGGAGACGATCTATGGGTCGGTATCGGTGGTTCGATTTATATTGAATACGTCGGCACGGGTACTACGGGTTGGCTTGAAAAGACTTTGACTGCATTTGACCAACGCAGCTGGACACCGGAATTCGCAGTAGGTGGAAAGGATTATACGCTTCCTGAAAATCAGGAGTTGTACATCAACAGCAAAGGGACCAACTACGTCGTCAAACGCGTGGGTTCTGTCACCAAGGTCGAACTCGAAATCCAGACGGTAGCCAATCCGCTCAACGTGACGACTTTTGTGCCAAGCGGAACCGTCTTCAAATCCCCGTGGAATCCGGACAACGACTCCACCTACACCTTTGACACAGACTCAAACAGTCCGACCTACATGAAGCTGGTCTTCGCAACAATCGGTGATAATGATCGTGACGGCACCGGACAGCCGAATCCAGGTGTAAGCGTCGGTGCCGTTGTGACCGGCGGACAGTGGGGCTTGGCCGCCTATAACGCGAGTGATGTCGATACAGGCATCCAATACAACTGGGATTATCCCAGAGAGGGTGACAATTGGGGCAAGGTCACTTACTTGATTGATGGAAATGGGGCCTTTGTTTTGCTTAGCGACCCGATTCAGTTTCTTCCAATCAGCCTGACGAATGCCGCAAACCCAAGTGGAAAGACCTTCGTTTTGCAATATGACGGTTGGATGCATGGTCTGCCCGATCTATTCGAGGAACTCCGGAAGAATGATTTTGTGATCGATGCATCGATTGCAAGCAAGATCTTCAATATTCCGGCGGGTACGGCTGTCACCGATGCGGCAGATTCAACAAAGCGTTATCTCATCAAACCGCTGGAGATCAGCCAGTTCTTAAATCCGGTGGCAGATCCCGGCACACTCGACATTACCGTCGCGAACGGTGTCGATCTGAATGCGGTTCCGAACTTTGTTGAACACAACATGGGCGTCATGCCGCTTGTCACCACAACGAAATATTCAGAAGGAGTCCTTGTGGAGTAAGGACCTCATGATTCAAGAAAAAAAGGGGATGCAGTGATGCATCCCCTTTTTTTGTGTCGGACTCAAAATAGAAAACGACAATCCCTTGTTTCTTAAGGCTTTTCATAGAGATCATGTCTTAGCTCTTTAGTCCAACTTTCCCTGAGATTCATTACGTCTTGACTGAATCTCTCTAAAGAGGATACTGTAAATAGGTTATTTAAAGTGTTCAAAGGCCGAATTCCGGCATCAAATTTTAATTCACTAAGGAGGGTGTAATGGCCAGTTATTTATTCATTGAGTCGCGTGATCCTTTTGAGGTCAATGACGTAGACTATTATTACGACATTGCCTCAGGTCTCAGAAGTCGCAACAACGAGGTCACGCTATTTCTTGTACAAAATGGTGTTTTTCCGGCACGGCAGAATCCGAGTTCGAATACACTTTCTCAGTTAGCTGAATCCGGGGTTCGTATTTTGGCGGATGAACTTTCACTCAATGAACGGGGTATTACGCTTGATTCACTCGTGGACGGTGTTGAATCGTCGCCGCTCGATATTGTGATCGATGAGATGGTCGCCGGCACAAAAACGATATGGCATTAGAGGAGGTCCAGATGTCTGAGAAAAAAACACTGACTTTTAGTTTAATGGACGCCCCTTTTGAAAATGCACGGACAACAACAGCGCTTCGTTTGATCGATACTGCAGTGCGGCGAGGCCATAATGTGAATGTCTTTGCCTACGAGGGTGCGGTTTGTCTGCCGTTTTCAAAACAGGCGGCACATCCAAACAAGGTACACGGCTGCGAAGCCGATGAGTGGAACCATCCCCTCCCTAAAGATTGGGTAACGGAGATTATGAAGCTTGCGGAAAAAACCGGTTCAAAACTGGACTGGATCAACTGCGGTCTTTGTGTTGACGAACGAGGCGTTGCGGAGTCGGTTGCCGGTGTAAGGCGGGGCACTCCGGGGGATTTGGTGAATTGGGCAAATGCATCAGATAACACCCTGGTGATTCCAACAAAGTGAGGGCTTGGTGATGGCAACAACATTAAATATTATTGAAAGCGCCTACAGAGCGACAATGGAAGAGCAGGACGATACGGTGGTCTGGATTACTCATGCGATGAAGGGGGCGGGGGCGGATGTCAGCGTCTTGCTCAGAGGAAATGCCGTAAACTATGCGATTACAGGCCAGAAGCCACCGGAGCTACGTTTTGGAGACTGGCAACAGACTCATGCTGCCCACATTGACGAAGACATCGTCTCTCTCATTGGTAAAGGCGTGGCTGTGTATGCCGTTGAAGGAGACCTTGTCGCTCGCGGTATTGCCCAGACTGGACTCCTTGCAGGCGTAAAGACGGTTGATCGTGAGGGCGTGCTGGATCTCTTTGAAAACCATGATCGCATCTGGCATTGGTAGCGCCTTAAAAAAGCGTTATTGAGAATAAACGAGGGGTTGGGCTGATTTGGCTCGGCCCCTTTTTATTTTGCCCGCATCATTTCTTCCGCATGGCGTCTTGTGAGATCCGTAATATTAACCCCACCCAGCATCCGGGCCAATTCTTCGACCCGGTCTTTCCGGTTTAATGCCCTGATTGACGTGGACACATGATCAACCGAAACATTTTTTTCGACAAAATAGTGATGATCTGCCAGAGAGGCAATCTGAGGCAGATGTGTGATGCACAGGACTTGATGGTTCTCTGCGAGCTTTGACAGCCGCCTGCCAATACGTTCGGCAATGCCCCCTCCCACACCCGCGTCAATCTCATCGAAGACGAGGGTATCTACTGGATCGACTCCCGCCAAAACAACCTTCACAGCCAGCATAATCCTCGAAAGCTCTCCCCCCGATGCAATTTTTCCCAGGCTTTGAGGTGTTTCACCCGGTAGCGCAATCAAAAATTCGATCTGGTCGATTCCAGTTTCAGAAAGGGGGACTTTTTCCTGGGCAATAACAAAAGAGGTCTTTTCCATGCCAAGGGTATTGAGCGCTTCCTTCACCTGTGTTGCCAGTCGAACTCGCCCCTCCGCCCGTTTTTCCGAAAGTCGCTGGGCGGCAGAGCCGAGCGCCTTTTCCGCCGTTTTGATAAGATCGGCCAGTTCCCCTTGCCGGGTCTCATTTTCAAAAAAACCGGAAAGCTCATTCTCCAAGTCTTGCTGATAGTCGATCAGCTCTTCAAGCGAGCGTTGGTATTTCTTTTTTAAGGTCTGAATTTGATAGAGACGAGCGGAAACGGTCTCCAAGCGTTCTGGCTGATATTCTGCGTCATGACATCGTGTTCTCAGAAAAGTCGTGAGCTCCTTTAAATGGATCTTTGCCTGTTCCCAAAGTTCCAGCTCAGCGGCAGCGTCATCCGTGATGCCGTTCAAATCCCTGATTTCAGTGCCACAGACATCAAGTTGTTGCAAGAGCCCCCCCTCATCCGAAAGCAGGGCATAGGCGCCTTGCGACATTGAGAGAATCGCCTCCCAATTTTTCAGGGTATGTTCCTCCTGCTCCAATTGTTTTTCTTCATCGACAGAGAGATTGGCTTCCCGAATTTCTGAAACTTGCTCCTCAAGCAGGGACCGTTTGCGCAAGGCTTCAGCCCCTTGTTTCTCCAGGCTTTCGAGCCTCCGGCGCAAATCCGACCAATGCCGAAAATCCGATGCAAAGCGGAAGCGTTCATCCGATAAGCGACAGAAGGCATCAAGTAAGAGACCTTGTTGATCAAGGTCGGTGAGTAGCTGTTGTCCTTGTTGTCCGTGGATTTCGACGAGTTTCTGCCCGGCTTGCTTCAGGGCCGAGAGCGTCGCCATTGAGCCATTGAGGTAGGTCCGGTTTTTTCCGGACTTATTGAGCACACGTTTAAAAATGAGGTCGTCTGCCGGGTCGAGTTCGTTTGTGTGACTCAGTTCCTTGCTCGGATTAACTTCGGAAGATGAAGAAGGAGGATCAAAAGCGGCTTCGAGTACGGCCTCATTTGCGCCGTGTCGAACCCCTTCGAGGGAAGAGCGCTCTCCTAATATGAGGGAGAGCGCTTCAACAAGGATGGATTTTCCTGCGCCTGTTTCACCGGTAATAACATTGAAACCTTCAGACAAGGTCAGGGAAACTTCATCAATAATTGCATAGTTCTTGATGTGGAGCTCTCGGAGCATCCGTGCTTATTTCGAAAGAACGAGATCTATTTTTTCTTTGAATTGTTTTTTTGAGGCCGCTCCGACCACTTTATCGATGACTTCCCCGTCTTTAAAAAAGAGGAGGGAGGGAATGCCCATAATCTGAAATTGGCTTGAGATATCGGGGCTGTTGTCCGTATTAAGCTTGCAGACCTTGAGTTGGCCGTCATACTCCTGTGCCAGTTCTTCGATGACGGGTGCAATCATTTTGCAAGGGCCACACCACTCGGCCCAAAAATCGACCATGACCGGCTCGGAAGCCTTCATTACTTCTGCATCCCAGGTTTCACTTGTTAGATCGACGATTTTTCCCATTATTACTCCTTATGTGTAGGCAAGTGCTTCGGCTTGAATTTCAAGAGGGTCATTGTAAAAAGTTCACTAACTTAAGTCAAACCTGTTTATCTCTTGCGGAAGAAGATTTCCAGGTTACCCGGCAGTGCATCTTCCCATGCGCTAAAGAGGTTTGTGGGCGATGTTGAAATGGCCGGTGCCGCAACAGAGTTACCGACATGGGTCAGTTTCGCCGCATCTGAAAAAGTAAGCCCGCCATCAATCGACTTCCGAAACAGGATGCCGTTTAAGCTGGGAGAATTGTCTTCCCAGACAATGTAGATATCGTTTCCTGAGACCGCGATCTTTCCGCCACTGGCGCGGCACTTGCTCTTCGATATATTGACGGGTGTCGGTATCGTCGCAAAACCATCAGCCGACTTGGCGAAAAAGATGTCGGAACTTGGAGTACAGCCACTCGGTGATACCGGAGTGCCTTCAAAAACAACATAGCTATTGACACTCCCGGCAGCAAGTGCGGGCCCGGCAGGGCCATTGATTGGCTCGGAAAGGATGGTCTCAAAACTGCTAATCGGCGGGTTAAAAATAAAAGTCGTGCTGTCAAAACTTCTGAAGACAATTTTGGAATCAGCCTGGTCTAAATTCGGAGGCACAAAATCGGTCCATGCAATGTAAAATTTTCCATTCGCAGCCGCCAAAGCCGGACCGGACGAAGGGCTCGGGTTTGGCTTCGAAAGGATGGTCGGAGATGTGCCAAGCAAATTAAAGCTAGTTCCACGATCCGATGAGGCCACCAGAGAAATATCGCCATTGATCAAGGAAAAATCCTTTCCCGTATTGCCTGTTGTAATGTCTTTAAGCACATAGTTCGCAGCCTCGTTCCAGGCGACAAGAACCATGTCTCCATCCGCCGCAATTGTTGGAAACTGAGAGGGGCAGGGATCCGTACCCACTTGATTCGGGCCGCAGATCGGAGCGGAGAGGGAGCGATTTTGTGAATCAGACCAAGTCAATAAGCCGTCAGTATCCTCAGCTTTTCTAAAAAAAATATCGCTCTCTTTCCGATCCGTCAGAAATTCCTCCCAGACAATGTAGACATTTGTTCCAGAAACAGAAATTTTCGGATTAGTCGAGGGATCTGCTGTTGTAGAAACATTGACCGGCAACGAGAAGCTTTGTCCTCCGTCTCCTGATCGTGCCATGAAGATCTCTTGATTGCCGCTTGTGTCCGCCCAAACGACGTAGACGATCTCCCCCTTTGCGGCAATTGCCGGGGCGAAGGAAACCGTCGTGCTCTTTGAAAGATTAATAACGCCTGCTGGAAGCGACGCGGGATCGTTCGTCTCGGAGGGAAGGCAACCGCTAAACAAAAATAGGAGGCCCATCGAAAAGAAGAGGAGTAAGCCGCTTTTTTTAAATCGGCCTTCCCGCTCAATCATCAATCTGCGCCTTTTGAAGCTGTCCGCTGAAATCGCGATAGATGACCTTCCACTGGGTATAGAAATCGAGTGCCCCTCCACGTCCTCCCGCCTCACGAGGCCCGAGACCGGTCCGTTTTGTGCCACCGAAGGGGAGCTGAATCTCCGCGCCGATTGTCGAGGCGTTGATGTAGATCAGGCCGGCATCAAGATCTCTCTCGGCGATTGCAGTTGTGTTGACATCCTGTGAATAAATCGCCGATGAAAGTCCAAAAGGGACGTCGTTGGCAAGGGCAATCGCTTCTTCCAATTCGCTGACGCGGATAACCGAAACAACGGGACCAAAGATTTCCTCCTGGGCGATCCGCATCGCAGGCCGCACGTCGGTAAAAATCGTGGGCTCAATAAAAGTCCCATACGCGCAGCTGCCTTCGCAATAGGGCTTGCCGCCCAAGTGGAGAGTCGCGCCCTCGTTTAAGCCGATTTCGATGTAGTCCAGTACTTTTTGATGTTGTTCTTTACTGATGATGGGGCCGATGTCTATCTTGGTTTCAAGCCCTTTTTCAAGACCGTTTCCGACTTTCAATTTTTCCGCCCGTCGGGTAAATGTTTCCAAGAAACGATCATAGATGCCATTCTGCACAATCAGGCGACTCGATGCCGTGCAGCGTTGACCCGTTGTTCCGAATCCACCCCAGAGCGCCCCGGAGACAGCAAGGTCGAGATTGGCGTCGTCCATAATAATGATGGCATTCTTCCCTCCGGTTTCCATCATGTAGTCTTTGTGCTGTGTTCCGCAGATGGCGGCGAGCTTTTCCCCGACCGCATTGGAGCCGGTAAAGGATACGCCATCCACATCGGGGTGTCTTACCATCGGTTCACCGACACTTTCACCAAAGCCATGGACCAGGTTAAGCACGCCTGACGGCAAACCAGACTCGACTAAAATTTCGACAAGTCGAGTCGCACAAACAGGGCTTTCTTCCGCCGGTTTGTAAACAAGGGTATTGCCGGCAACGAGGGCGGGAGCGAGCTTCCATGAAGGGATGGCGATAGGGAAATTCCAGGGGGTGATTTGCGCAAACACACCAATCGGCGCCCGAAGCGAGCGGGCGTCTTTATTGGGCAGTTCCGAAGGCACGGTTTCTCCCGACAGGCGTCGGCCTTCACCCCCCATGTAATAGAGCATGTCGATCGCTTCCTGAACGTCTCCCAGCGATTCCGGCATGATTTTACCCATTTCCCGGCAAACGAGTTCTCCTAAGGGGACTTTCCGTTTGACCAGGAGTTCCCCCGCCCGAAAAAGGATTTCCCCCCGCAGCGGGGCGGGTGTTTGAGACCAGGAGGGAAAGGCTGAACGTGCGGCGGCAACCGCCTTGTCAACATCTTCTGCATTGGAATCGGGGATCAAGCCAATGACTTCTCTTGAGTCAGCCGGATTGCGGCTTTCGAAGGTGTTCCCGGAAGCCGCTTCAATCCATTCCCCAGCGATATAATTTTTTATTTTTTCAGGCATGGCAAGCCCTCCAAGAGCTTATTCTCTCATCTTATCCAAGCAGGGTTTCAAACTCAAGGAAGTCTCCTCAATGCAGCCAAGTTAATACCTAGGAAGTCCACTGAATTGTGAATCTTTTTATGCTATATTCACATAATGATTCCACGGATTAGTGTGGGTATATCTGTAGATAAGGACCGGTTATGCCATCTGCCCGGATCTTGGTGATCGACGAAGCACATATCGCAGAAGAAATCCACTCCCGCTTAACCGGCCTAGGCTATGAGGTCGTAATAGGAGTTAATTCGGGTGAAGAGGCAATCCAAAACATAAAGTCCGATCCCCCCGCCCTGGTTTTGATGGGCGCTTTGTCGCATTGCAAAATGGATGGTATTGAAACAGCCCGCCAAATACAGACGCGTTGTAATATTCCGGTGGTTTATCTTATCGACGCGTCCGATGTAAAAAAACCGGATTGGTCTGCATTGGCCGACGCAGACGGACACCTTGTTAAACCGATCAATATAGAAGCATTGCACATCATCGTAGAACGGGCGCTTCGCAAAGCATCTTCAATAAAACAAGCCGTAGACAATGAAACACGGTTTAGGAAGATCTTTGAGCATTCCCAGGATGCCGTCTTTGTGATCTGCCCTGCAAACAATACCATCCTTGAGATCAATCCCAGTGCCTGTAAAATGTTTGGGTTTACCCGGGAAGAATTGTTGTCCAAGCCGATGGCGGACATCCATCCGGACCAAGAACCCGTAATAAAAACATTTGTCCAATCCGTTTTAAGGGATGGAAAAGCCTGGACCGATCAACTGACCGGCCGAAAGAAGGATGGTCAATTCCTTTCTCTGGAGATTTCTGCCTCTACGATCTATCTGCACGGTAAAATCTGTATCCTGGCTTTGAAACGCGATATTACCCACCGGAAACAACGCGAAGAAGTCCTGAAGCTGATGCAATTTACAATCGACCGGGCTGCAACCCCGACATTCTTCATGGAATCTGACGCCCGGTTTTTTTATGTGAATGAGGCCGCTTGTCGCGTGCTGGGTTATTCACGTGAAGAACTCCTTTCGATGAGTGTCCATGATATTGACCCAGATGCGCTACCAGAGACCTGGCCGGAAACCTGGAAGAGATTAAAGGCACAACGCACCCTCACGATTGAATCCCATCACCGCACAAAGGCAGGAAAAATCTTTCCCGTCGAAATCACATCAAACTATCTGGCCTTCCACGGGAATGAGTACAACTGCACCTTTGCGCATGATATTATCGCTCGGAAGCAGGAGGAGAAACAGCAGCGTCTGTCGGCAGCTATTTTTGACGCAGCATCCGAGGCGATTATGGTCACTGATATTGAGTCAACGCTTCTTTCAGTCAATCCCGCCTTTACCCATCTGACAGGGTATACCGCCGAGGAGGTCATCGGAAAGCCGGTCAAGATGCTTCATTCCGGCAAACATGATAAGGCCTTCTTTCTGGAGATGTGGGACACCATCCAAAGCACCGGAAAGTGGCAGGGGGAGATCTGGAACAAGAAGAAGAATGGAGAGACCTACCCGGCATGGCTTTCAATCTCCAGTGTGACGGATGGACTGGGAAAGCTGATCCAATATACCGGCATGTTGAGCGATATCACCCAAAGAAAATTGGACGAAAAGAAGCTCCACTTTCAGGCCACGCATGATCCGCTCACCGACCTTGCCAATCGGACGCTCATCATTGAACGTCTATCGCAAGTACTGAAGCAAGGTCAAAGAACAGGGCGCTTGGCGGCATTGTTCTTTGTTGACCTCGACCACTTTAAACAGATCAACGACACCCTCGGGCATCTTGCCGGCGACGAAATTCTAAAGGAGACGACCGCTCGCCTGCTTGACACGGTTCGAGAGACCGATACCGTCGCGCGCACCAGCGGTGATGAATTCTTAATCCTCTTTCCCAAAATCACACATCGACGGGATGTTGTCCCCGTAGCAAAAAAAATCATCAGAAATTTATCGACATTTCAGCTCAATGAACAACAGGTCTTTCTCGGCGCCAGCATCGGCATCGCGATTGCCCCTCATGACGGGGACGAGGTCTCCAGTCTTTTGAAACATGCGGACATGGCGATGTATAAAGCAAAGGAGGCCGGGCGGAATCGCTATCATTTCTATAATCAGAAAATGGAGGTAGAAACCCAGGAACGGAACCTTCTGGAGTGGGATTTAAGAAGGGCGCTTCAGCGGAAGGAGTTGGTCATGCACTATCAACCCCTCGTTGACCTCCACAGCTCAAAAACAGTCTCTGTCGAAGCCTTAATCCGTTGGGAACATCCTCAGCGGGGACTCCTTTTTCCCGGCCTGTTTATTCCTATTTCGGAAGATTCCGACCTGATCAACCAGATCGGTACCTGGGTTTTGAATACGGCCTGTTCTCAGGTAAAGACTTGGCAGGATCGCTATGCATTCGACGCCTCTGTTTCTGTGAACGTATCAAGCCGACAATTCGGCACTGGCGAGTTATTGTCAAGCGTCACGACAGCCTTAGAGGAAAGCGGTCTTTCGCCGGAGCGCTTGACGATTGAAATGACCGAAAGCCTGATGCTTGACCCGGCTGAGGAAGAGCCTATCTTAAAGCTGAAGGCCCTTAAGGAAATTGGAGTTAAACTCGCGGTGGATGATTTTGGCACAGGCTACTCCTCTTTGAGCTATCTTTCAAAATATCCAATCGACCATCTGAAAATCGATCAGTCCTTTATAAAGGATGTTCCCTCCGATCCGAAGAAAAAGAACCTCGTAGAGGCGATTATTCGAATGGGAGAGAGCCTCCACCTTGAGACGGTTGCCGAAGGGATTGAAACGGATGAAGCGCTCAGTTGTTTGAAAGAGCTGGGTTGCAAGACGGGACAAGGCTACTACTTCAGCAAACCGGTTCCAGCGAAAACTTACGAAGCCGTATTAGAAAAAAGAGAAGTTTGAGGAACTGGGATGGATTGCAATTCAGCCCCTTGTTTCCATATCATGCCGAAATATGGCGAAAATCAAAACAGCTTTTTTCTGTCAGGAATGTGGATACCGCTCACCGAAGTGGCTGGGCAAATGTCCCGACTGCGAGGAATGGCATTCACTTGTTGAAGAAACGATCACACCTGCTGGCGTAGGAAGCGGGAACGAACGCTGGGTTTCCAGTGTCGGCAGTGATAAACGAACAAGCAAACCTCTACCGCTTTCAAAAATAGAAATCTCATCCGAGCCGCGCACACCGACGGGTTCTGCGGAATTTGATCGTGTGCTTGGCGGCGGCGTTGTTGCCGGATCGGTAATTCTGATCGGTGGCGATCCCGGTATCGGAAAATCGACCCTTATTCTTCAGTCGCTTCATAACTTGGGCAAGGGACGGGGTAAGGTACTCTATGTCTCCGGAGAGGAGTCAGCAGCGCAGATCAAGCTCCGGGCCGACCGCTTAAAGATCGCCTCCGACGATCTTTATATCTTTGCCGAAACCGCCTTTGAAGAAATCATCCAACAGGCGGAAACGCTGAAACCGGTTGCCATCGTCGTAGATTCCATTCAAACGGTCTATACCCGTCAACTCAATTCTGCACCCGGCAGTGTCAGCCAGATTCGAGAGGTTGCCTCGCAGTTGATGTTTTATGCCAAACGCACAGGCGTCGCGATTTTTATTATCGGGCATGTCACCAAGGAAGGAACGATTGCCGGTCCGCGTATCCTGGAGCATATTGTCGATACCGTCCTTTATTTTGAAGGGGGGAAGGACCATGCCTATCGCCTACTACGCGGGGTAAAAAACCGCTTCGGGCCGGTGCATGAACTGGGCATCTATGAGATGAAAGGGGTGGGTCTGGTCGAGGTTGAAAATCCCTCCGGCCTTTTTCTATCAGAGCGACCGAAGGATGCGGCAGGCTCCGTGGTCATCGCGACTCAGGAAGGGAGCCGTCCGATGCTGGTCGAACTTCAGGCCCTGGTGAGTCAAAGCTATTTAGGTTCGGCACGGCGGATGTCTTTGGGAGTGGATTCCAACCGGATGTCCCTGCTTTTGGCGATTCTTGAAAAACGCGCCGGATTGCAACTGGGCGATCAGGATGTCTTTGTGAATGTGGTGAGCGGTATTCAAATCAACGAACCGGCCATTGATTTAGGCATTGTGGCGGCAGTGGCCTCAAGTTTTCGGGATCGGCCCATTGATCCGGAGACGATTGTTTTCGGCGAAGTCGGATTGGCCGGTGAAATCCGCAGCATCCAACAAGCCGCACAGCGCATCCGAGAAGCGGAAAAATTGGGGTTTAAACGCTGTATTTTGCCACAGCGAAATGCGGAGATGTTGCGGAAAGAAGGTCTTGGGGAAGGTATCGGGAAGATTAAAATTGCCTTGGTTGGGGTGTCGCAGATCGGGGAAGTGTTGGGGGTGTTGTAGTACAAGCCATTCCTTTTGGAGAATCGGTCAGTAAAATTGAAGTTATCTTTATAAACCCCTAGAATTACAAAAGGAAAAATTTTGAGTATTGCTCAAGACAATATACCTGCAATTCAAACCATCCAAAAACACCTTCCAAGTGTACAAGGCATCTACCTTTTCGGAACCTACGGTACAGAAGATCAAATGCCGGAAAGTGATGTGGATATTGCCCTGCTCCTGCCTCATGCCGATGCGAAGGCTCAGGGTAAGCTCTACGGCACGACATTGCATTCAGAGCTCGAAAGGCATTTTAATTTAAAAGTTGACTTGGTTAATTTAAGAAGGGTGAATATTGTTTTCCAAAAAGAAGTCATCGCTGCTGACCGGAGAATCTTTTGCGGCGATATCTATGCCGCAGACGAGTACGAAATGTTGACGATTTCCTTCTACCAAAAATTAAACGAAGAGCGCGCGGAAATCATCGAAGACGGCATCAAAACCGGCCGATTTTACGACGTATAAACAGTGACTATGAATCTCGACCTTATTTTAAACAAAAAAGAAAGCATTGAGCGTTGCATTCGGCAGATCCGTCGTTATTATGCCTTGCCGGCAGATGAAGCTTTTGCAGAGAATTATTTAAAACAGGATGCGATTGCAATAAATCTACAACGTGCCTGTGAGCTTTGCATTGATCTGGCAAATCACACCATCAAATCAAAAAAACTTGGGCTCCCAAAAGAAAGTAAAGAGAGCTTTCGTTTACTGGCTGAAAATAAGATTATCTCCAAAATCCTGTTGCTAAAACTGGAAGGGATGGTCGGGTTCCGAAATGTTCTAGTTCACGGTTATCAGAAGGTGGATATTGCCATCATGATTGATGTAATTGAAAATCGGCTGGAAGATTTACTTGTATTTACAAATGCAATTTTGCAGGAGATGGACAGGAAGTAAAAAAATGATGCAATTGATCTTCCGTTCTTTGATGATTCTTTCCCTGTCCCTCCTGACGCTTCCCGCTTGCACAAAACAGATCCGGCCAAGGCCCGCCACAGGGCCGGAAGTGATCAAACTGGATGCCTCGCTTGACGAGTTACTCCAGCTCTACCAACAGCGACAACAAGAGAGAAGCACGCTCAAAGCACTGATTGAGGTCAAGGCCGATTTAGGTGAGCGAGGGACACACAGCTTTCAGTCTGCCTGGCGCTCTCAGAAAGATCGCGTCAAGATGAAAGGCTTTGATCTTTTTGGACGAACAATTTTCGATCTCAATCTGGAGGGTTCAAGCTTTTCAATATTCATCCCATCAGAGCAGAAAGTTTTTGAGGGCGACCTCGAACATTTTGACGACATGGCAGGGGGGAAAATCCCCTTCGGGTCATCCGATCTGCTTGAATGGCTTAAACGCAGCGGCATCCCGGATGTCGGCCCGGACCGTATCCCGGCCCTCGAAAAACGAGATGATATTTTTATCCTTTATGTTTTTTCCAGTGAGGCGGGCCTGGGCTTTTTGAAAGAAAAGATCTGGATCGAACGGACAGGCTTTCGGATAGAAAGGGTTGATCTGTTTGATCGCACAGGCATTCGGAAAGGGTTGATCATCCTTGATGACTACCGAGAGATCGACGGCCGGTTCTTCCCCTTTTCCATTACGGGGAACAGCCGCGGACAAGTACTTGAATTAAAGTTCAAAGAGGTCTCCTTTCCTGTTGCCCCCTTTGCTGAAAGTCGGGCATTCCCCGGAAAAGGATTGCAATGAAGGTCCTGGCGATTGAAACCTCGACCCTCGCCGGAGGCGTCGCCCTGATGGATGAGAAGCGGCTGATCGCCGAGTATCGCCTTGATGTTGTCGTGCATCATTCGGAACGTATCCTCAGTGCAATCGACTTGCTCCTGAAAGAAAGCGGAACAACTGTCGCCGAACTGGATGCAATTGCCGTATCGGTCGGTCCGGGTTCTTTTACCGGTCTCCGGGTCGGGCTTGCTACAGCGAAGGGCCTGGCAATTGGTCGAGGTAAGCCCCTGGTGCTTGTACCCACGCTTGAAGCCTTTGCCGCGATACTCAAGTACAGCGAGACCTGGATCGTTCCCTTTATGGATGCGCGTAAGGCAGAGGTCTATTGGGCGCTCTTTAAGTCTCAAAATGGGAATATCAAGCGATTTAGCAGCGATGCTGCGAATACGACGGAGGTCGCACTTCGGGAAATTGCAAGTCTGTCTGCTGCACACCAAAGGCATGAATCGGTGATGTTTGTGGGTGACGGTGTCAGTCGCTATCAAGAGCTGATCCTGAAGGAGATGCCCGATATCGCCCGCTTTCCATCACCACTTTTTCAGTTTCCATCCGCCGCTGCTGTGGCGGAATTAGCACTCGTCAAACTTGAAAAGGGGGAGGTCTGCGACCCTGTGCTCGCAGTGCCCAGCTATGTCAGAGCATCGACACCGGAGTTGAAAAGGGCAGCGGCGGCGCGTAAAATAACAGGCGAAGAGACACAGTGAACCGGTGCTGAACCCTTGGAATTTATGACTTTTACGCAAAAAAATCTAGAGTATGCCCCCGCCAAACTCGCTGATTTAGAACAAATTATGATGATAGAGCGAGTCTCTTTTCCCTACCCCTGGACCGAAGGCATGGTCGTAAGCGAACTCTGTGATGCCCCATTCTCTTTTTCATATGTTGCAAGAGATCCCGAAAAAAACCGGATTATCGCCTATGTTTTCATGAGGGCTTTGTTTGACGAACTTCACCTGCTGAGTATCGCCGTTGCTCCGGCATGGCGAAGACAGGGAATTGGAGAGGCCTTACTTGCTCTCGTCCTCAAAACAGTCCACGAAAAGGGGCTAAAACGCATTAGCCTGGAGGTTCGGGTTTCAAATCTACCCGCCTGCAAGCTTTACCGGAAGTTCGGATTTAAGGAGGTTGGCCTTCGGCGCGGGTATTATTGCAAGCCCACCGAGAATGGACTGGCGCTTCAATATGAAGTCCCAACGCCGCCTTTGATGAAAGCAGTCGGCTTTCCCGGTCTATAAATAAAAAATGACACTTGATGCAACACTCACATAAGGAAAGGAGGAATAATGACGATGAATGAAGAGAAGCATATTGTCGAGGCCTTGCGTAAAGAGAGTTATCATTTTCGTAGTTTAGAAAAAACACATCTGGAATTGGAAGCATCGCTTGACGGAATAAACAAAAGAAAAATTTTAAGCGCAGAAGATGAATTGCAGAAAAAAAAGGTTCAAAAGGAAAAACTCGCCGCCAAGGACACAATGGTGCAGATGATACGTGATGCAAGCCTGACGGGTAAAACGAAATTGCGGGTTGGATAAAACAGGATGTTTGGCATTGGGATCCCAGAACTCATCGTCATTATGATCATTGCTTTTGTTGTGGTCGGTCCCGAAAAATTACCTCAAATCGCCAGAGCGCTCGGGAAGGGGATTTTTGAACTAAAGCGGGCAACGGAAGGCATACGAGAAGAAATTGAAAACGAGGGAGACAAACTCGAAGAGATATTAGAGGAGACGAAGAAGGGAAAGGGTGAAGCAGAAGGCCGAGGGTAGTAATACGGCGGAAATGCCGATCACCGGCCACTTGCAGGAGTTTCGGCAAAGACTGATAAAATCGGTCCTTGTGCTGGTTCTGGCCGCCGGGATCTCCTTCTATTATTCTGAAGTATTGCTGGGCTGGATTAGGCGTCCGTTGGGCGCGGATCTGGTCTTTTTAAGCCCGGCAGAAGCCTTCTGGGCCGATATGAAAATCGCCCTTTTTTTTGGCTTCCTCGTTGCTTTTCCAGTGATTCTTTACGAAGTTTGGCTCTTCATTGCACCGGGCCTACTCAAGAATGAACGCGGGGCCATCTTCCCCCTTTTTTCTTTCGGCGTTTTGTTATTCTACGGTGGCCTGGCCTTCTGTCACTTCGTCGCCCTTCCCTTTGCCTTGGATTTTTTGATCAATTACGGACGAAATGCGGGCATTCAACCCCTCATCTCCGTATCCAGTTATGTCGATTTTAATCTCAAAATACTGCTGGCCTTCGCACTGATCTTTGAGCTACCCCTGGTCATGGTGGTTCTGGCCAAGATGGGACTTCTGACGCCGGACCTGCTTTCAAAAAATCGAAAATATGCCGTCCTCGGCGCCTTTTTGATTGCAGCTATCGCAACACCCACACCGGATATCTTTAATCAAGTCATCATGGCGGTTCCGCTCATCATCCTTTATGAGGTGGGGATTATTACCGTTCGTCTCTTCGGTGGAAACAAACGAAGCACAGCACAGAAAGAATCAGAAGAGGTTTAATTAACGTGTCTCGACGACTAGGTTACTTGATCATCACCGCGCTCATTGTGGCAATTGCACTCGTCCTCTTTTTCAATCAGCCCAAAGAAGCCCCCTTTCCCTTCGCCTCAGTCATTGAGCGCTTTCCCGATTACCGGCCACCGGGAGAAGGTGTGAGCCTTTATCCCATCGGGGGGCCTTTCGGTATCGACACGATTGAAACGATAGAGGTGGGTCCGACCGGCACTGTTTTTGTCGGGACATTCGGGTCTGGTGTCTTCCTGAGTCAAGATGGCGGGAACCATTGGCGACCATCGAATCTTGGATTGGACGAAAAGTTTATCAGCACTCTTTTTGCCTTGGACGAGCAGAGGGTCTTTGCGGGAACGGTACGCAACGGCCTTTTCAAAAGCCAGGATAACGGCGGCCACTGGAAGCATGCTAATCAGGGGCTTGAAAATCTCGACGTAAAAACAATGACGCTGCGTTCAAATACGGACATTCTGGCCGGAACAGGCCGAGGAGTCTTTAGAAGCCGGGACGGCGGCACAACATGGACGCCCTTCAATGAGGGCTTGGACCGTGTTCGCGTGCAAAGCATCGTCGAAACAAAAACGGAAACCCTTTTTGCCGCGACACAGGGATTAGGTGTCTTCAAAAGAGAAAAAGGTGCAGCCGCATGGAAATCGGCCATCGCAGGTTTTTCCTTCGAAGGGCTTGAAGAGCGCATCGTCCGTGCCCTGGTCTTAGGGAAAGACGACGTCCTCCTGGCCGGAACAATGAGTGCGGGCATTTTTTGGAGTGCTGATGGCGGGGCACATTGGGAGAACGGAAATTCCGGTCTTGTGAACCGGTCTATCCGAACACTATCGGTCGATAATAGCGGTCTCCTCTATGCGGGAACAGGCGATGGAGTTTATATCAGCAAAAACAACGGTAAGAGCTGGTCCCCTTTTCTGGAAGGAATGGATCAGGAAGAACGCCAGATTCATTCCTTTGCAGTCGATCCGACAGGCATTCTTTATGCCGGAGGCTCCCAGGAAATCTATCGAGGCCGTGAGCAAATGGCTTGGGAAGCGTTGCATGATCAACTGATGATCTCGCCGATTCTGAACATTATCTACGACGAAAAGGAGGGGATTACCGTCGGGACCGATGGCAAGGGTACCTATATCAATCGCCAGGATGTCTGGATGTCGGATAACTTAGGACTCGTCAATCTTTCGATACTGGGCATGGCCCGTGGAGAAGTCTACCTCTACGCCCTCACACATGACGGGGTTTATCGAAGACAGCGCATCCGACATCAATGGTCTCGGATAGAGGGAAATGTACCGGGGAAAGCAACAGTCATCGGGATTTCCGCAGACAATCGGCTGTACCTGGGTACGACAAGCGGTTTGTATTCCTCTCCCGATCAAGGGACAACATGGGAAAAAGAAGAGGCCTTGTCTTCAGAAGAGATCAAGACCTTAAGCATTGAGGGGATGAAAATTCTGGCCGCGACCGAAAATACGCTCTGGTCAAAATCGGCTGAAGTTGGATGGGAAAAGCTCATGAGTAATTCAGAGAGCACTTTTCAGCAGGTGCTTTCGAGACCGGATCAAGGCCTGCTTGCCGTCACCGAGGACAAGGTCTGGCAACGGGACTTAAGCGCTGTCTGGCGAGAGTTGAAGGGGAAAACTCCGGAAGGTCTGGCGATTCTCTCCCTCGCCGTCGATCCCCACAACAGCGACCTGATCTATATCGGAAGTGACCGTGGTCTCTTCTGGAGTGCTGATAATGGTGAAAGCTGGCATCCTGCCAAGCAGTATCAGGGCGGTATTTTTGAAGGAAGAATTAACCAGGTCGTCCCGACCCAATCGAGCGCCGTCTGGCTGGCCACCGAAGCAGATGGTGTCGTCCTGGCGATTTCAAAACCCGCAAAAAAAAGTACGCTGGAACAGTTAAGGGATAAATTTTGATGTGTCAGCGCATGACCTCACTTTGGAGAGACTCCTAGAGCGAATCCGATACCGGGGATTTGTCGTCACCTCCCGTGACATGACCGAGCTCAAACAGGCCGAAGAAGAACGGACAGAACTTGAGGCGCACCTGCGACAAAATTAGAAACTCGAAGCCATCGGTACGCTGGCAGGGGGCGTCGCCCACGAAATCAATAATCTCATCGCAGGCATCATGAACTATGCCCAACTGATAAACGACCGGCTCGACCCGAAGAGTCCCTTACGTGAGTTTTCCCGGGAGATCGGTCGCGAGACCGAGCGGGTAGCCCTTGCCCGCGATGCACTCAATGCGCGATATCCCGAGCACGACCCCGACAAGGTCATGACGGTAAGCGTCCCAGCCTTCACAAAAGAAGGACGGCGATGGATTCGCACCACGGTAGAGGATCGCGGCATGGGGATTCCAGGCAACATTCAGGGACGCATCTTCGATCCGTTTTTTACCACGAAAGACCGGAGCCTCGGCACGGGCCTGGGGCTTTCAATAAGCCATGGAATTGTGCAGGATCACCACGGTCAATTATCCTTTGAGTGTGAAGCGGGGCAATACACACGCTTCCATCTCGACCTGCCGGTAGGCGCCGGATGGAACACACACAGGGAAGGCACTCGGAAACGACCATGATTGAAGAGATCCTGAAATCACATGCAGACTGATGGAGGGGATGCCCGGCAGGCATCAAGATGGCACTCCGCGGAAAAGATGGATTGGGTACACAGGGCGAAGTGTTCTACGGCGACGAAGCCTTATGGCGCATGCAGCCCGTCACATTAAACGTGAATCTGCCAAACGGTTCGTGGCAATTGGCGGCGATCCCCATGAAAGGCTGGCATGCAGGCGCTGCCCGGATAGGGTGGATCCGTGTCGGCGGCATCATCATCGCGTCCTTTACGGGCATCCTCCTTTGGTTCCTGATTACTTATCAAGTGCGGGTACAGGAAAGTGAAAAACATTTCCGTGCGATGGTCGAAAACCTGCCGGCAGGCACGGTTTACGTAAAAAACGCGAATATTCTCATGAACCGGGGAATGGAAAAGATGACGGGATACAAACGCTCCGAACTGACCACGGTGAATCGCGGCAGTGAAAAAGAAGCGGCGGAGAAACAATACAGGGAGGATGCACGAGCGGGATTTCCAATCGCCCGCGAACTCACGATTATTGACCGCGATGGCAAGCAGCGGGAGATTAATTTTGCAGGCTATAAAGATACTGTGCACGAGATCTGGCTGATTGAGGATATGACCGACAAAAAACTGCATGAGCAAGAGCGGAAAATTCTGGAAATGCAGCAACTTCAATGAAAGACCGGAGTCAGGGCACGGGCCTCGGCCTGTCGATCAGCCATGGCATTGTCCGGGATCACCAAGGTAAGTTATCCTACGCGTGTGAAGCTGGGCAATACACACGTTTTCATCTCGACCTGCCCGTAGACAAGGGCTGAAAGTGGACAAGGGCTGAAAACTGGGTAGAAAACCCGAATAGCGAAAAGGAGGTAATCATTGTCAAATATTCTGATTGTCGATGATGAGGAGAGCATTCGCATTACGCTGAAGGAATTTCTCAGAGACGCGGGCTATGAGGTTGACGCGGCTGAAGATGTTGAGCTGGCCATGAAGATGCTCGCGGCGAGGGATTTCGACGTTGTGGTCAGCGACATTATTCTACCCCGGATTACAGGTCTGGCCCTTCTAAAATCGATCAAAGAGGCCTCTCCACAGGTAGAGGTCATTCTGATGACGGGCGAGCCGACGGTCGAGACGGCGTCCGAGGCCGTGCGTGCAGGTGCATTCGACTACCTGTCCAAACCGGTCAGCAAAAACCGCTTCCTCAATGCCGTTGCGAACGCGGTCAAGCTCAAGGCGCTCGGGGACAAAGCTCGGCTGCTGGTGAAAAAAAACCACCGCTACCAGGAAAACCTGGAGCAACTGGTCAACAAGCGAACGGAAGAATTGCAGGAGAGCGAGGAACGCTGGCATTTTGCTTTGGATGGAAATCGCGACGGGGTTTGGGATTGGAATGTGCTGAGCGGGGAAGTCTTTTATTCCAAACGCTGGAAGGAAATGCGGGGTTTTTCGGAGGATGAAATCTCCAATCATCTGGATGAGTGGGATAAGCGCATCCACCCCGACGACAAGGCGACCGTTTATGCCGACCTGAACAGGCATTTCAGTCATGAAACGCCATACTATGAGAATGAACACCGTACGCAGTGCAAGGATGGCTCTTACAAATGGATATCGAGCCGTGGGAAGGTCGTTTCATGGACAGACGATCACAAGCCGCAGAGAATGATTGGTACGCACAGGGACATCACTAAGCGCAAACAGGCAGAAATGCTGGCCTCTGAGCGGCGTGGCATTCTCGAACTCATTTCACGGGGCAATGCCTCTCAAACCAAAATTTTCGAGCGCCTCATCCAAATTGCCGAAAACCACTGCCCGAAGGTCAGGGCATCCATTCTTCTGCTTGATGGCAATACAGCCCGTTCCGGAGCCGCCTCGAGTATGCCGGACGACTTCAATGCACTGGTTGACGGCCTGCAAATCGGACCGGCTGCCGGTTCTTGCGGCACCGCAATGTATCGTAAGGCGCGGGTTGTGGTGGCGGAGGTCCGCACCGACCCTTTGTGGGCGGACTTCTCCCATCTGGGGGAGGAATACGGCTTCCGTGCCTGCTGGTCTGAGCCGATAATGGGTGCCAACGGAACCGTCCTGGGGTCTTTTGCGCTTTATCACGAACAAGCGGGTTACCCCGGTCAGGCTGAAATCCATTTAATCGAATCCATGGCTTACCTGGCAGGGATCATCATCGAGCGTAAACAGTCGGAGGAACAGATACGGATGCTTTCTCAGGCGATTGAGCAGAGTCCCATCTCTGTGGTGATTACCGACACCGATTTGAACATCGAATACGTGAACAGCAGCTTTGAAAAAGTGAGCGGATATCGTTTAGAAGAAGTCATCGGACGGAATCCCCGAATGCTCAACGTCGATAAAACCCGCACTCCCCGTTGTGAAGCAATGTGGCAGACAATCACCGGGGGGAAGTCATGGCAGGGTGAGTTTCAGACTAAAAAGAAGAATGGCGAGATCCTCTGGGAGTCTGTGCATATTGCGCCCGTACTGGATGTCTCCGGCATCACAGCGCATTATCTTACGGTCCTGGAAGACATCACCCTTCGGAAACAGCAGGAGCAAAAGCTCCTGCAACAGGCCCATTTCGATGCCCTGACGCATTTGCCCAATCGCTTCCTCTCTTTGGATCGCTTGTCTCAATTGCTAAAGGAGGCACAGCGCGACAAAACCTTGGTCGCCGTACTGTTTTTAGACCTGGATAATTTTAAAAAGGTCAACGACACCCTGGGACATGAGACTGGAGATAAGCTTTTAATGGAGGCCGCCTTACGTTTATCTCAGGTTGCACGTAGCGGCGATACCGTCGGGCGTCTCGGGGGAGACGAGTTTATCGTATTACTGGGCGGGCTTCTCAATGCGAATGATCCTCGTCCCGTGGTGAACAATATTCTTGAGCAGTTTCGAGCCCCCTTCATCATCGCGGACCGGGAACTGGTACTGACCACCAGTATCGGGGTTTCAATCTTCCCAAGAGATGGCGGTGATATTTCAAAACTATTACGCTGTGCCGATACGGCGATGTACCATGCAAAGAATCTCGGACGGAATACGGTTGCGTCCTTTAACGATACCATGAACCACGAGGTCTCCCGGCGGCTTGCCCTGGAAGAACAGATGTACGGGGCGCTGGATCGCAATGAATTTTCAGTCAGTTACCAGCCCATGATTGAGGTGAGTGGCGGTCGAGTTGTGGGTGCAGAGGCCTTGCTCCGCTGGCATAATCCGGCGCTGGGCCACATTTCGCCGGAGGAGTTTATCCCCATTGCCGAGCAAACAGGCTTGATCGTGCCGATCGGACAGTTTGTTATAACAACGGCGCTAGGCCTGTGTGCGCGAATGCATCCCTTCCATGATTCCGGATGCCACATGGCGGTTAATTTGTCACCCCTTCAGTTCCGTGATCCCGAACTGGTGCACTTTATTCAAAAAGTCCTGCAACAATCCGGTGTTCCCGCCGAGAGTCTGGAACTGGAGATTACGGAGGGGGTTCTGATGAGCGGTCATGCCTATGTCACCGATGCCCTGGCCGCATTAAGCGACATGGGGGTGAGTCTTTCCATGGATGACTTTGGTACCGGCTATTCCTCACTCAGCTATCTGCGGACTTATCCCTTTGATGTTCTCAAGATTGATCGAAGTTTTATAAGTGATATTACGGAGGATCCCGCAGACCGGGCGCTGATTGATGCGACGATTGCCATGGCTCATGGTCTGAACCTGAAAGTGGTTGCAGAGGGCGTGGAAACAGAGGAGCAACTCGCCTGCTTAAAGAAGCGGGGCTGCGACTATGCACAGGGCTATTTTTTCGCTAAACCCATGCCCGGAGATGAGCTGTTTGAGTGGATGTTGAAGAGAGATGAAGGGCTTTGATCGGATCGGACAAGCTCTGCTTAAATCGCCAGTAGGAAGCATAGGGGCTTCAGGGTTGCCCGGAAACGGCCCGAATCGCTCGAATGCGTTCGAGTAGGGGCGGATGAGAAGCGTTTAAAAAGATGTGAAGCGGGTGGGGCGTGAGGTTGGATAGATTATGCGCTGCAAGTTTTTTTAAGGCCTCTACCATTGTTTCTGCGCGTTCCACAGCATTGACCGCAAAGCGATCAGCCTCATACTCATTTTTTCTGGAGAGGCTATTTAGAAATAAAGACAGGATGAATTCAATCGGTGAGTAGAGCATCCCGAAAAAAAGAAGCCCGGTGTAAATGGACGGCTCAGCAATATAAAAGGCATCGTAAAGCCCTTGCTGACTTAGAAATATAGAAAGCAGCTTAAACATCAGCCCTGTATGGAGAATACTCAAGACCAGCCCTTGCCGGACATGTTTCTTTTTGTAGTGGCCGATCTCATGGGCAAGGATGGCGACGAGTTCCTGAGTTGTCTGCGTTTCGATCAGGGTGTCATAGAGTGCAATCCGCTTATTTTTTCCAAAACCGGTAAAAAATGCGTTCGATTTGCTGGAGCGCTTTGAGCCGTCAATCACAAAAACATTTTGCAAGGGAAAATCAAGGGCCCTGGCAAGGGCCATGATCCTGTCTTTCAGCTCTCCCTCTTCGAGTGTTTTGAATGCATTGAAAAGCGGCATAATCCATGTGGGTGCAATCAACTGAATCAACAAAAGAAAGGCCGCCGTCAATCCCCAGGCGTAAAGCCAGGCGGATGTCCCTGCGTATTCAAAAAAACTCAGCAGAGCGGCAAGCAGCGGCCCACCCAGTACAACAGAAAGCAGGGCGCCTTTTAATAAATCGATCAAAAAGAGCCTCGGGCTTGTTTTGTTAAAACCGAAGCGCTCTTCAATGACAAAGGTTCTGTAGATCGAGAAGGGGAGAGAAAGCATTGCCAGAAGAAAATAGAGTGTAGCGATATAGAGCAGGCCGCTCATGAGTGCATTGAGCTCCCAGGCGCGAACCCACTGGTCCAGTTGATTAAAACCACTGGAAAACCAGAAAGCGAGGGTGAGTGCGAGCATCAAGGACGAAGTCATGATCCCGAATTTTGTGCGGTGACGGGCATAGTTTTGAGATTGACGATAGGCCGCCGCATCGTAGATGTGCTGCATCTCTTCCGGCAGCTTTGACTCAAGCCTGCCGATATTGAGCAGATCAGACAAAAGGTTCAGGAGGTATTCGCTGATCAATGTCAATAAAACGATGATGCCGTAAAGATGCATTGCCGTCATTTCCCTCGAAAATTCAAGCCGGACTCAATCAGAGCTTCCTTAAGCCAATATTGACACATACGCTCAGGAGCTCAAACCCTAATCCAGATTCACCGAAACCAGTTTAGAAATGCCCGTTTCTTCCATGGTCACGCCATAGAGGACATCGGCGATTTCCATCGACAACTTGTTATGTGTCACGACAATGAACTGGGTCTTGTCGGACATTTTAAGAAGCGTCTGGGTAAAACGCCGTGTATTTTCTTCGTCGAGCGGAGCATCAATTTCATCTAAAAGACAGAAAGGGGTGGGATGGATTAAAAAAGTAGCAAAAAGCAGTGAGATCGCCGTCAGGGCTTTCTCTCCGCCGGAGAGCAGGGTGATCTTTCTATCCCCCTTTCCGGGAAGCTGGGCGACCAGTTCAATTCCGGATTCAAGGGGCTGTGCAGGATCAAGCAGGACCAGTTGCGCGGTTCCGCCACCAAAAAAGGAGGTGAAAACCTCTGCAAATTTTTCATTCAGGAGGTGAAAGGTCTCGACAAATAAACTCCGGGTCGTTTTATTGATTTTGTTGATGACTTCCCTAAGCCCCTCAATCGACTGGTTCAGGTCGGACTCCTGAGTGTTTAAAAACTGAAATCGGGTGTCAAGTTCACTGTATTCCTCAATTGCAGCCATGTTGACCGTGCCTAATGCACCCAATTTTTGTCTCAGGATGGCGGCCTGTTCTTCTGTTGCTTCATCCGGGAGGTCTTCTGCTTCAGGGGATGAATATTCGGAAATTATAATTTGGTAACGGTGGGTGATCTCTTCTTCAATCCTTTGGCAGTTCATGCTGGCTTCAACCTTTTTAAGGGCGACCTTTTGCAAGTCTTCTTCACATCGCTTTGATTCTTTTTGAAGTATTGCGCCCTCATGCTCTAAATTTTGTGTGGTCGATATGAGTTCCGCCTGAATCTCTTGATGTTTCCGGATCTCTGTGGCATGGATATCCCGTTCCTGAGACTGCTGTTCAATCGTTGCGGTCAATTCTTTTTCATCTACGGCACAGGCCAGGAGTTTTTCTTGAAGGCCTGAGTGGAAGGCCGTCTTCTCTATAAATCGTTGCTGAAGCGCACTTTTCTCCCGAGCGATCCGGTCTCGTTTTTCCTGGATGTGCGATCGTTTTTCCTTTAAAGAATTCGTCAACATCCTCAAACGCATGAGCTCTTCATTTTGAAGCAGTTGCTGTTGTCGCATTTCTGCCAATGCCGTTCTCTGCTGCTCAAGTTCGGCCTCTTTTTCTTCTTTTAATCGCCCTGTTTCTATAATGGATAATTTTTCAGCTTCTTCTTTTTGAATGAGTTCCTCTTCTTCAAAGGTATTTTCTTTCAACTCGAAATTCAGAGTCTCCAGCGCTTCTTCAAGACGTTCAAGTTCGCTGGACAGGCGATTCTGATCATTTTCTCGTTTTAACTGCTCAAGTTCGGCTAAGCGGATGTCTTCATTCAGCCCGTCTATTTCAGAGACAGTCGTCTGTAAAAGACGACGAGCGGCTTCAATCTCCTGTTCTGTGAGATCCATCTTCGCATTAAGGCCATCAATCTGCTCAGACAGGGTTAGCAGCTCACGTTTCTCTTCCAGGATACTCTTTCCCCCGGTGGAACCTCCGACAACAACACCAAAACGATCAAGCGCCTCGCCCTGCAAACTCAGCCAGGTTTCGACTTCGGGATGTGTCTTCCAGAGGGCCATTGCCGCTTCAAGATCTGAGACCAGATAGACCCCGCCCAGCAGAGCCTCTGCCATCTCCTCATAGCCTTTGCGAAACCCGATCAGTTCGCGTGCGGCTCCGATCAAGCCTTCTCCTGAAACTGAGACTGCTTTTTTATCTTGATCGGAACGGATTTTACTTGGGAAAAAGGCGGCACGCCCCAGAGACATCTGAGCGATAAGCGAAAGCCCTAACTTAATTTCGGCATGGTCTTTCACAACAAGGCCTCTTAGCCGCGATTGCAAGAGGGCCTCAATCGCCCGTTCATAAGTGGCAGGGACCTCAATAAAATCAGCTAACATGCCTTGCAGTCCAGAGAGTTCAAGCAAGGGGTTTTCGCCATCGTCCTTTTTTTCCAGAACGCCCTGGTAAAATCGCTTGACTGAGGCGGCCTGGGCCTTCGCCCCGGCTAGCGCCTCCTTGAGGCTCAGGATCTCCGCCCCTAAGTGACTGATCGACTCCTCTGTCTTCAATTTAAGCTCTGAGGCCTTCCGCTGTGCCTCTCGTTTTTCCAGTACCTGTTTCGCCATTTCACCCGATTGCGCCTGAAGCTGTCTCAGCGATGTGCTTGATGCTTCGGATTGAGTGGATATTTTCCCCCGCTCAAGCTCTGCCCGCTCCTTGAGTCTGTGCAGGTCCTCTTTGCGTGCCTGAAAATGAGTGAGATTGTTTTTTGATGTCGTCAATTTGGAGATCAGATCGAAATGCCTTGCCTTCCCTTGATCCAAGGCCATCGATTTTTTCCCGATATCCCCCTCAAGCACGGCAATTGCGGCTTCATTTTTAGCAAGAAGATCCTCATTCTCCGGGAGGACTGCTTTAATCTCCTCCGCCGATTGCGTAAGAACGCAATCTTCATCTTCAAGCGTTTGTTGCCCTTCTTTGATTTTGCTGATTTCCTGATCAGACTGAGCCTGGGAGGCAAGCCACTCCGTGCGTTGTGCGTGGAGGGTTTGAATTCGTCCTTCCAAGCGAGCGATGCCACCTTCGATTTCAGAAACTTTCTGTTGAGCCGCATCAAGATCTTCGTTTTTTTGAGTCAGAGCGAGCTTAGCCTCGGTTTGTTTCAATTCCAGAGAAGCCAGGTCTGAGGCTAAACGGGCGCTCAGGTCGTTTAACTTGACCTCTTTTTCCAGGAGGGCGGCATCGGATTGTTTCCATTCCGACCATTCCCGATGCGCAAGCCGGCATTCCATTTTTTGCAACGTTTCTTGGAGTTGTTTGTATTGCTCTGCTTTCCTGGCCTGGCGATCCAGCCCCCCCCGTTGACGTTTAACCTCGGCGATGATGTCCCTGACGCGTACAAGATTCCGCTCGGTTGATTCTAATTTTCTGAGGGCCTCTGCTTTTCTCAGGCGATATTTCGCAATGCCTGCGGCCTCTTCGACAATTTCCCGGCGTTGCATCGGGGAAGCCGTAATCATTTCATCCACTCGACCCTGCTCAATGATGGTGTGGGCCTTGTAGCCTGCTCCGGTGTCAATGAGCAGGTCACGAATGTCTTTGAGACGGCAGGGCATTTTATTGATCAGGTAATCGCTTTCGCCGGAACGATAGAGGCGTCGGCAGAGCGTCAATTCGCCGTAGGGCGTGTAGGGCGGCGGGAGTTCTTTGGCAATGTCTCCAATCGTCAAGGCAACCTCAGCCACAGAAAGCGATTTTCTGGCCTCCGTACCACTAAAGATCACATCCTCCATCCGATCGCCTCGTAGGTTTTTTGGGCTTTGCTCACCCATCACCCAGAGGATGGCATCGGAAAGGTTACTTTTACCGCAACCATTCGGGCCGACAATGCCGTTAATCCCAGGCCGGAAGCTGACTACGGTTTTGTCGAAAAAGGACTTAAAACCAAAGAGTTCTAATTTTTTGAGTCGCATCGCTAGGCCTCTCTCCTGCCAAAAAAATCGGCTGTTACATAGCATAAGGACAATGCCTTGTAAAACAGAAGAATCAATTCAGGCCTTCTCCGATCCTTACACAGATAAACCGGCGCAGTGACCCGAAGACCAGGCCCACTGAAAATTGTATCCACCTAACCAGCCAGTCACATCCAGCACTTCTCCAATAAAATAAAGGCCGGGAACAGACTTGGTTTCAAAACTTTTTGAAGACAGAGCATCGGTATCCACCCCGCCAGCCGTCACTTCTGCGATGCGGTATCCCCCAGTGCCGGAGGGGATGAGTGTCCACTGCTGGAAATGTTGAGTAATCGTCGTGATTTCTCGCTGACTGTATTGTTTCAGGGCTTTGTTGTCGGCAATTAAAGCAAGCCATTGTCCGGCCAGTCGTGAGGGAAGCTGTTCCGCCAGCAGGGTTTTCAGCCTGAGTTCCGGGTGCTGCTTTCGCCGCTCTGCAATGCTTTCAGCCAGATTCATATTGGGAAGCAGGTTGATTTGCATGGTCTCTCCCGGATGCCAGTAATTCGAAATCTGTAAAATCGCCGGACCGCTCAAGCCTTTGTGGGTCATCAGCATGGCCTCGTGGAAAGTTTGTCCATTGCATGAAACTGAAACCTCGGTAGCGCTTCCGGAAAGCCCGTCGATTTTTTTTAAATCCGGAGCATCCAGCTTGAGAGAAACGAGTGCGGGTCGACAGGATGTGACATTCAATCCAAACTGCTTTGCGAGTTTATATCCAAAATCACTCGCCCCGATTTTCGCGTAGGACAGACCCCCTGTCGCAACGACGAGAGATTCACAATGAAACTGACCCAAAGAGGTTT
This sequence comes from Nitrospirota bacterium, assembly GCA_029261195.1. Lineage (GTDB taxonomy): Bacteria > Nitrospirota > Nitrospiria > SBBL01 > JAADHI01 > JAJDBU01. The sequence continues at coordinate 58,149 of JAJDBU010000028.1, forward strand.
TGAGTTTAAAAAGGCCCTGTTTCTCAATTTTTTCAATGCGGCAGTTCGTTTTGATTTCAACCTGATCGATCCGGCATTCTCTCAACAGCATATTGAGTATTTCACTGGACCGTCCAGAACAGAAGAGCTGCCCGGATTTTTTTTCGTAATAAGGTATTTTATGCCTTTCTACCATGTCGATGAAGGCTTCCGGTCCAAAACGGCTGAGTGCTGATTTGCAAAAATGGGGATTTTGAGAAAGGTAATTTTCTGCTTTAACGCTTAGATTGGTGAAATTGCAGCGTCCTCCGCCGGAGATGAGAATTTTCTTTCCAATGGTCTGTGCATGGTCTAAAAGCAGGACAGATCTTCCGCGCTGTGCTGCAGTGAGCGCACACATCAATCCAGCCGCTCCTGCGCCGATCACGGTGACATCTTTTGAGGGGGTAAGAGGCATTATTGCAGCAGAGATTAATCGTGAAGTTGAAGCAGAATATAGCTGCTAATACGAGGGAAAGGCAAGGAGACTTTTTTACTATAAACCTTTTTCAGGGATTTAAAATCTGACGAACAAAAGACTTGCCTCCTGATCTTGCCTTTCGATAGAGTGAGCGATATAAAGTGAAGCGCATCCGGTAATTTGTTCAAATTAAATCTGACCAGGAGGATTGACTCGTGAATCGAAAATCACTCTCCCGTTTGTTCATTGCCTTTTTTTTCTTTTTTTTAGTCGAAGGCTGTATCTATTCCAGTGTGCAGAGTCCTCTGGATACTGATTTTGACAAAACCACAATGGGAACAAAAATTGGCGAGTCTCATTTCCAATCCCTGCTCTGGCTCGTTGCGTGGGGGGATGCCGGAAGCAAGGCGGCAGCAGATAACGGCGGCATTACAACCATTCACCATGCGGATGTTCATGTCAAAACGGTTTTATTCGGTCTTTACTCTCGCGTCACGACGGTCGTCTATGGGGATTAAAGCGCTCGCCCTTTTTATTGTTTTACTCGCACTGAGCGCTTGTTCCCGTATTGGGCCAGGCCTGATCTACACAAACATTATTCGGCCCTATTCAAGAGATTTTACGAACACGGCGGCCGGAAGCAAGCGCGTCGTACTTGACGAATACAGTCTCAGGGAACCTGTGAGCGGTTTTGGCCTCTCAGTCGAATGGAGCAAAGATCGCCTCCGTTCCGAGGCACAAAAAGTCGGAATGACCCACATCTCCCACGTCGAGCAACAAATGATCAGCGTTCTATTGGGCATCTACAGTAAACGCAGCTTGATCATCTATGGTGATTAGCCCGACCCTTGAAGCTATGCGGCAGGACAAGTATTCTGTGACAAAAAACAAAAGCCTCGGACTCAAATGTGCGGTAGCCGTCGCGACTGCGGGTGGCCTTGGCTATTTCCCCGTTTTTCCGGGGACGATCGGCAGTTTACTCGGGCTGTTTCTTTATTATCCGCTTCGACATCTATCGATTCCAATCTACCTGATATTTCTCATCGTCCTCTTTGGCATCGGCGTCTACAGTTCCAGCCTTTCTGAGTCCTTTTTTAAGAAAAAAGACTCCGGTCACATTATTATTGATGAAATCCACGCGATGCTCTTGATCTCCTTTTTTATCCCGCAAACCCCGACTTGGTGGATCGCCGGTTTCATCGTCTTTCGGTTTTTTGATATACGAAAACCTTATCCGATTCGTCTCTTTGAAAAGCTCCCCGCGGGTTGGGGCGTGATGATGGATGATTTCATCGCCGCCCTCTACGGACTCGCCCTGCTTCACTTGATTCGTTTGGGTCTGAATCTTGGCGGCTGGACACTTGCGCAAACTTCAGTGTGATGTCGAAGGTGAAGGGATCGTAATGGAAACCATGGAAACACTTGTCGGCAAACACCTTGCTAAAAGGGGACAAACAATCGCCGTCGCTGAATCGTGTACGGGTGGGCGAATTGCGAGTCGTTTAACGGCCGTCCCCGGATGCTCGCTCTATTTTGAATCGGCTTGCGTCACTTACAGTAATGCATCAAAAATACGGCTCTTGGGTGTTTCGGCCTCACTTATTGATGGAAAGGGAGCAGTGAGCCCGGAGGTTGCTACTTCAATGGCAGAGGGGATTCGAAGGCGAGAAGGGGTTGATTTTGCCTTGGCTGTCACCGGCATTGCAGGCCCTGAAGGTGGCAGCGCCGAAAAACCGGTCGGTCTGGTTTACATCGCGTTGGCAGACGCAAAACAGACACAAGTTGCTGAACACTGTTTTGATGGCAATCGTGAAGACATACAGTCTGCCGCCACAAAAAAAGCACTTGAGATACTTGAGCATAGGCTGAACCCAGCGGAACAATCGTAACGCTGGAAAGCATTCCAGAGTGAACACCCTGCGTCTTTTTATCGCATTTCCTGTTTCTGAAGAAAAGCCACGATGAGGCTTCCAAAAATATACCGGCTCTGTTGGAAAATATCGCTCATTGTGCCGGACCGTTTAGTCTCCGCTTTGACCCCATTCCGCCTGATTCTTTTTCAAACCGCTCAAAAGAAATAGTGATATTTTTTTGAGTTTCTTCCGATATTAGATAAATTCTACTTGACTTTCCCTCAAATTTGGGAATATAACCCCAAATTGGAGCTTACTCACGATAAACCTAGAATGAGGGCTACTATGATTTCTGAAAAAAGATATTCAATTTTAAAAGAATGCAAACTTAAAATAACAAGAATACTCTTCGTCACGCTTCTCTTTACAGCCCATTTTCTATATTCGACCTTGGCGGCCCATGGAGCCACCATACAAGAGGTTGAGGCGCTTGCGCTTTCGGGCAATCACGAGGCCGCCGAGGCCGCTTACGACAAACTGCTTCAGGACAACCCCGATCACCTCAAGGCACGTCTCGGTCGTGCGCATGTTCGGTCTTGGAGAAGGCGCCATAAATTAGCGCAAAGCGATTTTCTGGTCTTCCTCAAAGTTCACCCGAAGAACAGCGATGCACTTGTCGGTCTTGCTTACAGCTATGCTTGGTCGGAGGATCATGATCATGCGGAACTACGCTTTCAGGAAGCCCTCCGAGTAGATCCTTCAAGGATAGATGCCAAAAAAGGCGCCGCCTTCAATGCTTTGTGGGCAGGAAAAACCAAAGAGGCTATCTTACGTTTTCAAATGATCACCCGAGATACTCCTGAGGACGCTGAGGCGATTGTCGGGCTTGGCCACGCCTTACTTGCAGCCGACAATGCGGTCGAAGCGAAAAAGGCCTTTCAGGAAGCGCTCAGCCTAGCGCCTAGGAACATAGGTGCGCGCCAAGGGCTAGACGCAGTTCGTCATTTGCCACCCAATTTCGATGCAAGCCTTTGGGTCGGACACACCTCCCATGGGGGTGGAACCGGTCTTCGGACGCTTGAAATTTCAGGATTGCTCAAGCGAGACCTGCGTCTCTGGGCCCGTTATGACAATGCCCTGAGCCTGGACAACCCAGGCCTGGTCAGGGAAGGAAGAAAAATTCCCTCTTATTTTGTCGGGGCTCTGACAAATTGGGGGGGGAATTACACAACACGTCTTGAGATCGGGACGCGTGAGCTTCGTGACAACATTTCCCAGGATCTCTACCAAGGGGAACATGTTGTCTATCTTCCCAAGGCCTATTCAGTAAAGTTCGGGGGATTTCTTGGACCGAAAGAAAATGACGGTACGGATTGGAACGTTTATACCGGGATTAGAATCCCTTTGAAGTCGGCACTCGACCTTTCTCCTACGGTTTATTACACAAAGACCGGCGGGATTGACGAAACCGAATGGAGGATTCTTATTCCAGTGGAATACCGTTTCCTGGATGGATGGCGTGCTAGCGTCCATCCGCTCCTCGGAGAGGTAAAGAGTGTTATCCCGAGTGCCTCCGGAGCGGTATGGGGCCTTAGTACGCTCATCTCTGTTCCGTTTCGTCAGGATCATGAGGGACATCTCTTGATCCGCCATGAGGTGCCGGCCAGCGCCCGAGCATTTACGATCATCGCCTTGGGTTTCACTTTTAAGCTGGGGAGGGATTAAACAGTGGAATGGCCAATGAAAATAGTTTTAAAAGGCGCTCAGATTCTGAAAGTTAAGAACCGCTCCAACACGCTTACGAAAGAGAGGGCAAACGCTCCCAGACCAGACTTATTTCTCTTTATTTTTATTTGCTGGTTTACTTCACTGGTCTGGTTCCACCCGCGCCTTTATCAATTGCTCGATATGGCGCAGGGAGCCTTGCAAACAGCTTCTCTCGGCTTTTTTATTGTTTTTATCGAGCTGGCATGGCTGTACGGTTTCTACAATATCGGTGTGATCATCTTTGCGCTGATTTACAGGTGGTCTCACCCCGTTCACAGGAATGACGAGGAAGCGCCTTGCAGCCCGATTCAAGCTCCCCCTGCGGTTGCACTTCTCTACACAACCTGCAACGATTTTGTCGAAGAGAGCGCCCGATCATGTGTTCAGCAAAATTACCCTGACTACACGGTCTACATTCTGGACGATAGTGCCGATCCCCTGTATCGGAGCCGAGTGGATCGCTTTGCGGCATTATATCCCGGGCAGGTTCGTGTGGTAAGACGCGCCAACCGGAAGGGGTTTAAGGCCGGGAATCTAAACCATGCCCTCGCCGGGACTGCCTCCAGTCAGTCGGTTTTTGCCCTCGCTGATGCCGATGAAATCTTGCCGCCGGATTTCTTGAGTCGGCTCGTCCCGCGCCTTTTAAAAGATCCCTCCTGCGGTTTTATTCAGGCCAATCACAGGTTTAATCGGCACAATGCCAGCCTTCTTCCAAAAGCCATGGGGGATGGCGTTGACATCCATTGGCGTTGGTACCAGCCCCTACGCAACAAATACGGATTTGTGATGCTGCTGGGACATGGTGCGGTCTTGCGCCGTGAGGCCTGGGAAGCGGTCGGTGGTTTTCCGGAATTGGTCAGTGAAGATCTTGCCTATGCCCTACACCTAAGAGAGATCGGTTGGAAAGGTGTCTTTGCAGAAGATATGATCTGCTATGAAGATTTTCCAGAGTCGATTAAGGCCTTTCGTATCCGCTATATGAAATGGACGCGTGGAACATGTGAACTATTATCCAGGGAGTTTGGAAAGATCATTCTTAGCAAGAGGATTTCCTTTTCGGAGAAATGTGATGTCTTGTTGCCCACGCTGAACCTGCCCCTCTCTATGTGCTATTTTTTGTTCATGATCAATGCCAACCTGGTGATTCCCATGCTATTCGGCAGTCCGAGACCATTGACCCTGAGTATTGCGGGAAGTGAGTATATCCTTCCATTACGAGGTCTTAATGCAGGTTTTGAAGCGGTCTACAGCTTGGACTTTTTTCTCATTACCCTGCTCACGCTGATTGCTCCCATTCTCTGCTTTATTATCGAATTGGGCACAAAGCCCTTGCGATTATTCCGGTTCCTTTGCCGTAGCACCACAATTTACGCTGCCCTCGGCCCCTTAGCGTCGCTTGGGGTTTTTTCCTACTGCGTGACAGGAAAAGCAACTTTTCTCGTCACTGGCGATCAGAGCAATGAGCGGGCTTACAATGCAGGAGCAAAGCCTGTGTCCTTGTACCGAAACATTCAAAACAACCTAAAAAAAATGTTCTTGGAAAGCCACCCCAGCCATACGATCGTTCAGGTCTTTGAAGGGCTATGCGGCCTCTCCTTTGCTGCCGCAGCCATCTTCCTGGTCAACATTTCTTTTCTCGGCTTAGCGATCGCCTTTTTATTGCAACCGATGATGCACAGGGTTTCCTGGGAAAATCCAATAGTCCAGTACTTGGTGTACCTTCCCTTTCTATTTGTCGTAGGGGGTATTGGTCTCTCCCTGATGGGTCTATTGGGAGTCCAACCGATGTTTTTTGGTTATGGCTTTCATTTCTAAGCTTAAAGACATGTCCCTGTTCCTACACAAGTGCCGAAACTTGTGTGGACTTCTATGATCCAAAGGGCTGGAGCTTACACAAGCTCATGAACGTAGATCCCCCCTAAGCCCTTCATCTTGGCCGCGTCATTCACAATTTGCCGATGGTGGGTAAAGAGGATGACCTGGTTCTTTTGGGCCAAGTCGGACAAGGCCGCAAGTGTTGCGCGTGATCGATCATCATCAAAATTGATTAAAATATCATCAACAATAAAGGGAATAGCTTCGCTTGATTTCAGGCGGCTATGAACAATCGCTAAACGCAAAGCGAGGTAAAGCTGATCTCGCGTACCGGTGCTCATCGCCTCAACCGGCAAACGTCCACCATTAGGACGCAGACCCATTAAAATCACCACGCCCTTGTCATTGATATCCGTGCGGATTTCCGAAAAAGAGCCCGTCGTCAATTTTGAAAAATAGGTCGATGCGATACAAAGCACCGGCCCCTGATGTTCGCTGCGGTAGCGATCAATCTCTTCATGCAGCAAAGTTGAGGCAAGCTTAAGCCGGACATATTGGTTTGCCATGCGCCCGATCCCAGCCAAAACCTGCTCAGCGGATGCGGCAGCTTCTGCGGCTTCGGCACTGCCATCCATCTGCCTGAGAGATTTGCGTTCATCGCCGATTGCCTCTGAGAGCCGAAGGACTTCCGGGTCCAGTATTTCTTCGATCTCCCTTGTAATGGCGGCGATCTCATCCGGCAAGCCCTCTGCCTGCACCGCTTCGGCTTGAGCGACAAGCGTCTCTATGGATTCACCTTCGGAGAGTCGTTGCAAGGTCGTTTCCAAATCACTCAGCTTTTCTTTCCATTTCACAAAGGCTTTTGATTTTGAAATCGCTTCCTCTAAGCGCTCCGGGTTTTTACAGTCCGCATCCCGCACATGCGCTTGCATCTGTAGTTCTTTATCGTTCAAATCGCTATCAAGCTCACGGATTTCTTCTTTAACCTTAGAGGTTTCAAATTGGTTTTTCTCTTGTAAGGCGAGGGCCTGATTTGCTTTTTTCTGCATGTTGTGGAGCTGAATCACAGCATGTTCCAATGCCTGATTGAGCAAGTCCGACGCAACACGGCCCAGCACGGCCTTGATCTCTGTTTCGTAAGCGGCTGTATCTCGATCAATGCCTTTGATGCGGGAGGAAAAGTCATCTGCCTCCTTAAGTTTGTTGAAACAGGCTTGCAGGTTTTCCAGGATATCCGATGCCTCAGCGGGTGAGAGTCGATCCTGCAGGGGGACGCCCTCCAGCGCTTCCTTCCACTGAAGCTGCCATTCCTGCAAGGCACGTTTTGAGATGACCAGTGTGTCTTCGAGTTCCCTGTGGCGCTTTCGAGCCGCTTCACCTTTTTCCTCTAGCTGTTCCCGTTTGGAATGATTGCTGTGGATGGCATCCACTAGGGCTTCACTGAACATAATGAGAGGCGCAAGATCCTCTCCCTGAAAATCGCTTTCCTTCCCCAGATTATTTAAACAACTTCTTAATGTCTGTGATAATTGTGCTCGATCCTTCCTTTTTCCCTGGAGTACCTGTTCTTTTTTTTCCAGTTCATCCACCCTGAAACGCAGCTTGTCGATCTGATTCAACCAGGAGCGCATTTCTCTTGGAGAAAGGGGAGTGATCTTGTTTTTTTGCCATAAATGCAGCCACTTTTCCTGTCCCAGATTATAGGTCGCCGCGAGCGCCGTTTCTTTTTCCCCTTCAATTTTCAGCACACCTTCCAAGCTTTCAATTTCAGCTTTTAAATCTGTAAATGCGGCGACACGGTCGGCTTCCCTGCGCAGCCTGTCTGCAAGCCGGTCTGCATCTACCATCTGTTTTTCAAAGGCTTCCGGGAGTTTAGATTCGGCATCGTAGATCGCGGCTTCTGCCCGGACATCTTCTCCCTTAAGCCATGCACGCCGGATTAAATGCCACCCCTCTTTCCGTTTTTTCCGTCGCTTTGCCAGTTCGGCCTCAGTCGGCACTTCACCGGCATAGGCCATTTTTTTGATTCTATTTCCAGCTTGCCTTAACTTTGCTTCAGTCTCATCAATCCTTTTTTTAATCTGTTTCTTATTTTCATTGAGTTCATCAAAGCGATGTTCAAAGCCTTTGACTGTTTCTTCTAGAGGGAGAGAGAGATGACTTAGACCTTGCAGACTTCCGAGCCAAAGCCCTATCCGCTTGAGCGTATCTGAGCATCGTTTCTTTTCGGCCTCAATTGCCTCTCGATTTGCTTTAATCTGTTCATCCAGATCACCCGCTTTCATCGCAAGTTTAAGCGATTGGACTAGAGGGCCAATCTCCTGTTGCGGTGAGTGTTGAGATAGCTGCATTTTAATCTCTTCTTGCTCTCGAATATTTTGCTGAAGCCTGTTGTTACTTTCAGAGACCTGTAGCACGCGGGCTTCATGCATCGCACTCAAGCTTTGCACTCTTTTTTTTCTGAGTAAAACCGGACGTAAACGCTCAATTTCTTCAAGGGCTAAGTCAGGATGAATGCGTTCTAAGAGGTCACGGGCCTCTCTTTGGCAACTGCTGTAGCTAGCCTCCAATCGTGGCCTATCCTTCATCCCTTTTTTATACTCTCCCAGCCGTTGGTGGAGGGAGGTAATCATTTCAGCATGGTCTAAGAGCTCTTGATTAAAATGAATCGTAACGCTTTCTTGCTGAAGCGATTTCAAGCGGCGCTTCGCCTTTTCATGTTGCAGTGTTTTGTCACGCCGTCCCTGCCGGGTCTTTTGAACGATCTCACCAAAGCTTTCCTGAAGGATGCGAACGTTTCCGATCTCCCTCAGCTTTTGACGAGCGATTTCTCTGGACTTAAGCAGCGGGATGGCCTGTTTCAAACGCTCCATGCGCTGTCGTTTGAGTTCTTGTTGGCTTCGTTTTTTTTGAAACGCCGAGCGCTCAGCCTCTGCTTCTTTCAGACGCTTCTGATGAGTCTTCCAATCCAGACTTGAGAGACTGTTTATCCTGACCGATTTTTTAAGGACTTTGTATTGGGCCAGGGCCTTATTGAGTGGTTTTGTTGTGCCGCGTGCGCTGAACAACTGTTCGGCCTCTGTATCGAGTTCGTCCAAAATACGTCTCAAAGATAAAATACCCGCACCTGCCGAAAAAAGGGCCTGTCCCACTTCTCCTTTCTGGGCAAGTAGATCCCTTCCACCCTGCACCAGGGTTTCGTGGTCAATCGCATAGAGTGATTCAAAAACCTCGGCATCAATCCCTTGAAGAAAGTCGGAAAGGGCTTCCGGTGAGAGCGGATTGTCATCGTGATCCCGGAGATCGGCGATATTTTTTTTTCGGCGCAGAAAGTTGAGCGCTTCGCCTCCATTCCGTTCAAGACAGCCGCCGACCAGCAATTGAGCATTGGCATGGATATGGTTGTCAGAGGTTTGTTTTGGAAAGCCATAGAGGAGGGCCTTGAGCCCTCTGAGCGAACTGCTTTTTCCCGCCTCGTTGGGGCCATAGATGATATGCAGGCCCGGGTCATCTGAGAGAAATTCGAGCCTTTGATCGGTAAATGGACCGAAGGCCTTTAAGTCGAGGCGCTTGATCTTCATTCATCTTCCGAGTGTTGAAGCAGCTTTGCGATGAGCAGTTCCCGGACCTCTTGACGGAGTGACTGCCGAAGGGCCTGAAAATGACTGGCATTGCCTGATAGAAAGATTTCATCGTCCTCAAGTAGCTCGGGCGGTAGACAGTTTTTGAGTCGGGTCAGTTCCGGCATGCCTTGTAAAAAAGAATTGTCTTCGAAATTTATGTTTTCTATGCTGCGAAGCAGGTCGGAAAGCGGTGTCTCTTCCCCAACGATCTCTTCAAGCGAGATGAGGCGAGTTGTCAGAAATTGGATCTTTTCGAGCCAGACATTGCCGTATCCGGCAAGTGAGGCACGAAATTCCTCTGCCAATTGAGATTGACGATTCAGCAATTGTGCATGGATGGCGCACTTCCCTTCTAAAATAAGGCGGATTGCGGATGTCCTGTCATCGGCCTCTTGTTGAACCGCATCAATGCGGGATCGAACCGCCGCATGTACGGCCTCAATTGTGGCACATTCAGAAAGGTTGACATGACAGAGAGACCAGCGTAGCACATCAAATACAAGATGCCGTACCTCAGTGACGCTACCGGATTCAACCGTCACCAAGCTTGCCCCCTTAATGCCCTGCTCACGAATATGCCGACCCTGAAGGTTTCCTGGAAAGACGATCCAGGGGTCTTCGGAAACGACTTCCCGTTGGTGAATATGCCCAAGCGCCCAGTAGTCGTAAGCCTTGGAACGCAGGTCATCCAGGGAACAGGGGGCGTAAGGTTCGTGGCCGACCCGCCCGTTTAAGGCCGTGTGCAGCAGTCCGATATTAAAATAATTTGATTGGTGTTGCGGATAGTCGCCAGCGAGATTATCGGTCACGGCGCGAGAAGCATAACTCCGACCATGAATGGCGACGCCTAGATCTTCTAAAGTCACTGTGTTCGCTCTGGCAGACGAAAACAAGGTCACGTTATCCGGCAGTGGCATTGTTTTTGTGATGGGACTGGCAAAGTCATGGTTGCCGCTGACCATAAAAACCGGGATATCGGCCCGCTTCAGGCGTCCCATACGCTCAACAAAAAAGAGCCCCGTATTCAGGTCTTTCCAGTCGCCGTCAAAAAGATCGCCGACAATGAGGATGAAATCAACACGCTCTTCAATTGCAAATTCTATCAGCTTGTCAAAGGCCCGCCTTGTCGCTGAACGAATCTCCTCAATCGGGGCGTCCTCATAGGCCTCCAGGCCTTTCAGGGGGCTATCTAAATGAATATCAGCGGTATGCAGGAATCGAAACATTTCTGACGCTTTCATAATTTAGGTTCAAGCAATATTCGTCCTAAAATACTCCTCTTTGGTGAAATTTTCTAAAAAAAAGGGAGACCCTGGGGTCTCCCTTTTTAAATGCGATTCGAAGTGTCGAACACTTATTTTTTTCCAAGACTTCTTTCATACATTAGAATCAACCATGCCTCGTCTTCTGTGATCACACTGCCCACCATCGGCATCATGGCCGTACCGGGAATGCCGTCCCGAATGACCCAGAAGAGTTCTCCATCTGTTCTCATTGCGTGAAAGGCGGCGCTGGTAAAATTCCGAGGAGAAGGGTCAAAACCTGGGGCAGCCAATCCATCCCCTTTACCTGTCTTTCCATGACAGGTAAAACAGGTTGCTTTACCCTGGAACAATTCTTTCCCTTTTTCGATATTTTTCGAAGTTGTTTCATATGGATTTTTTAGAGCTTGGCTTTCTTTTAATTTTTCTAAGGGAACCCGTGGCTTCGATAAATCGACTTCCGCTGAAAAGGAAACTGACACCAACAATGCCCAAACAGGAAAAATCCACCAAACTGTTTTTAAAATTTTGCACATATCCAATCTTATTTTATGTTGTGAAGGCTTCTTTCATAGAGAATAATCAATGCAGCTTCTTCTTCTGTGACAATGCCGGGGGCATAAGAGGGCATGGCGCCAGGCCCGCCAGAGCCATTCTTGATAACGTACATGAATTCACCGTCGCTTTTCCCCTTTAAGCCTTGATTGTGGAAGTTTCTTGGCCCGGGTTCAAGAGCGCCGGCTGCCATACCATCGCCCCTGCCGTCCATGCCATGACAGGTAAAACAGCTTGCTTTTCCTTGGAAAAGCGCTCTGCCTTTGGCGATATTTTCCGGTGTTGAGTCGAAGGGGTTTTTCCATTTTTTTGCTTCTTCCATTAAATCCGGCGGAACACGGGGCGCTAAAGGATCTTTTTCGACGCCAATCTCTGCTAAAGCAACATTTGAAGCTAAAAGTGCGATAAGAGCGGATGACAAAACAACCTTAAGAAATTTCATGTCTCTCTCCTTATTTCGAAGGCCTCGTAGGTCTACTGGCATTGAAGATGCTTCGTTAAAACGGGATCGCTCTAAGCGACGACACAGAGACCTTCCGGGCACACCGCTCACATCCCACCCTCGTCGACCTGCATCAGGTAAAGAGGATTTTTTAGTATAACGGGCGACACTATATCTTTCGATTTGCGAAGCTGTCAAGTTTTTTTAAAAAAGTTGACAGCCTATAGGCCCTTCAGTAAAATAACCCGTTTTCATATAGACTTATGAGGAAAATCGTGCGTCTTATCCTGGTACTGAATCTTGCAATTTTAGTTCTGTTTTCAGGTTGTTTCCGACGCATTCCGGACGGAATGATTGCAGTGCCTGCCGGCGATTTCATCATGGGGACCGATGAGGTGGACGAATCCAACCTTGCGGCAGAACATGGGATCGTCAAGCCTTGGCTCGTTGATGAAGGCCCTGCACATCGCGTTCATCTTCCCCTCTACTACATCGATAAGCACGAAGTCACTAATGCACGCTATGCCGAATACATTCGTGAGTTCAAACGTTCCGCTCCACCCTACTGGGAAAACGGTCAATTTGCGGTGGGAACAGGGACCTTTCCTGTTGTCCTCGTCCAATGGCACGAAGCGCAGGCTTATTGCCGTTCCTTAGGAGGACGACTTCCGACTGAGGCAGAATGGGAAAAAGCGGCAAAAGGGGGCGAGAACAGGCGCTATCCATGGGGAAATGATTTCGATTTTAAAAAAGCAAACATCGGAGGCTCTGTGGGTGATTTAAGCCCCGTAGGCAGTTTTGAAGCAGGTAAAAGCCGACTGGGCGCTTTTGACATGGTCGGTAATGTCTGGGAATGGACAAACGACTGGTATGAACCTTATCCGGGCAGCGCTTATGAAAGCCGTAGTTTCGGAAGAAAAGTGAAAGTCATCCGTGGAAACTCCTGGTCTTCTATCGGGCACTTTTCACCGGAGGTGCAAAACACTTTACTCAAATTTCACTCGACAACAACTTACAGGCTCTTTGCGCCGCCGGACGCCAACATCACTGATGTTGGTTTTCGATGCATCAAACCGGGCTGAAGTCGGAAATGCCTTCTTCCCGCTCCGCCGGCCTCATCAACACTCACGGCAATGAATCCCCTCTAATCAGAACCCTACCCGCCAAGCGCATCTCTGCCGTACAATTATTTCAAAAAATGAATTCCGGGGGAAATGCCCTCCTCTTAGATGGTGCAATGGGAGGGTGGTTTGAGGGGAGATTTTCCCTTCTATCTAACTCAGCCTTCGGCATTTTCAGAAGTAAAGGCAGGCAGAGCCGATTCGATTACTTCACCGCAAAGGGCACACAGCGTTTCAGCTCCAATGTCGATCCAATCGCAAGCCTTCAAGGCTGGCTTGATCGCTTCAAGATCAGCACCTTCTCTAGCGGAGATGAAAATTCCGCGAACATCCCTTTTCTTCACGGTGGTCTTGCAGGCTTCTTCAGTTATGAACTTGTCCATCAATTTGAAAATATCCCCCTTGCCGCACAACAAAATAAACACATGGATGACATTCACCTTCTTTTTTTAAATTTTTTTATCCTGATTGATCACCGCAAGGATCTGCTCCATATCGTCTACACGCCTTCTCCTGAGCTTAGGATGGGACGTGATTTTACAGTTGTCCGGCAGGAAGGTTGGCAGAAGATCAAGGCATTTGAAGAAAGACTACTTCAATCACCCAGTCATTCCGATGGTCCAGATGATTTTCCTTCTCCGATAGAACAGCCCGATGTTTCCTTTGAGGCGACAAGCCATTGCAGCCGAAACCGATATATCGAGATGGTCTCACAGGCCAAGGAATATATCGTGGCAGGGGAGATCTTTCAGGCCAATCTAAGCCACTGTTTTACTGCTAGATCCCCCTCTCAGTCCTTGTTTCCTCTATACCAAAAATTGAGCGCAATCAACCCCTCGCCTTTCTCCGCTTATCTTAATTTTGGAGGGATTCAGATCGCCTCGGTCTCTCCCGAGCGCCTTGTTAGAATAAAGAAGGGCCTGAGGGAAGATGTAGTCGAAACCCGCCCGATTGCGGGCACAAAACCTCGCGGGACAGATAAGATTTCAGATCAGCATCTTGTCAATGCCCTCTATCAAAGCGACAAGGAGCGCGCCGAACATCTGATGCTCATTGATCTTGCTCGAAATGACCTGGGAAAAATCTGCCGCTATGGCACTGTAAAAGTGGATTCGATGATGACCCTGGAACAGTATTCTCATGTCTCCCATCTTGTTTCGAATATCACCGGCGTTTTAGTACCGGACACTTCCCCGCTTGAGGTCCTCAAGGCCCTCTTCCCGGGGGGAACCATTACCGGTGTACCCAAAATTCGCTGCATGTCCATCATCTCTGAACTTGAGAAACGGGCGAGGGGGATCTATACCGGCGCAATCGGGTATCTTGGTTTTGACGGAGAAATGGATCTGAATATCGCCATCAGAACCGCAGTGCTGGAAAATAAATGCTTGTCCTATCAGGTGGGCGCTGGCATTGTCGCTGATTCAGAGCCTGAGCTGGAATATCAGGAAACCCTTCACAAGGCGGCGGCATTCTTCAAGGCAATCGAGGCTGAAAAGAATTGATGTGGGTTTTTCTTAATGATCGTTTTGTGCCGGAATCAGAAGCCAAGGTCTCTGTCTTTGATTACGGTTTCCTGTATGGAGACGGACTTTTTGAAACATTCCGCTCCTATTCCGGAAAAATATTTGCGCTTCGACAGCATTTAGATCGACTTTCTATTTCAGCGAATACACTACAACTGAAAATTCCCCATCGCGACATACTCAAAAAAAGGCTCTATGAAACGCTCGAAAGAAACCAGCGCCAAAACCAACTCCAAAACCAACGCAATGACGCACTCATTCGCCTCACAGTGACGCGCGGACGAGGAGGAAGAGGCTTTCATCCCGATCGCTGTACCGAAGGCTCACTCGTCATTACCCTCCGGCCATTTGAAAACCCTCCCCCGGACTTAGGAAGAAAAGGCGCTGACGCAGTCATCGTCTCAACTTGTCGGATTTCACCCACCGGGGGAGAATCCTGTCTCAAATCACTTAATTTTTTAAATAATATTTCAGCCAAGCTCGAAGCGGATCGGATGGGTGTTTTTGAGGGCCTCTTTTTAAACCAGGCGGGTTTTTTGGCAGAAGGGACAATCAGCAACCTCTTCTGGATCAAAAACGGCGTACTTCAAACCCCTTCTCCCGAAGTACCCATTTTAAAAGGCATCACGCGGGAAATTGTGATGACATTGGCGAAAAAAAACGAGATGCCGGTTGAAGAGGGGCTCTATCCCCCTCAAAACCTTTTTGATTCGGATGAAGCCTTCCTAACGAATTCGGCCATCGAACTTTTGCCCCTGACTGGAGTCAACGGAAAAAAGATCGGGGCAGGACAAATCGGCCCGGTGACACGAAGGCTGCAAAAGCTATTTCAGCAAGCCCTTGATGAATATTTGAGATAAATTCGGAAAGCGGAAAGGGGGGGATCATGCTGCGCGAGGCTCTAAGTAGGGCTTGCTGAAAAAACGATAAGTTTTTGATTTTAAAAGGTTTTAATCTGTAGTATCCTGCTCCAAGTGCAAGGAAAAAGACCTTTAGCCCCTAAAAAGTGTGCACCAGGAGCCTCCATGTATCGAAAAAGTAACCCGAATCAGCTGTCCTTTGAGAAT
>JAJDBU010000029.1 GCA_029261195.1 Nitrospirota bacterium
GAACCTTCGCTCAGAAAGATAAAAGGATATAGGTTTCTTCCACTGCTAAAAAGTAATATGGAGAAATTCGCTCAAGATCAAAATCAATCAAAAGCAGCATAGGTCATCTATCAATTTTCAACTAACCTTGGGATTGACTCCCTGCCCCCACCGTTTCTACACAGCGAAAACCAATCGCCGTATCCCGGTATTTCGGTATCATCTTAAGACGTGCGGTCGTTCGACCCGAAAACCGTGAGTCATTCCAGGACCCGCCCCGCATCACCTTTGTCTCTCCAAATTCAGGCCCCTGAGGGTTTTTTGTCGGACCGTCTTTATAATAGTCATCTACATACCAGTCCTGCACCCACTCGCGAGCATTGCCCGCCATGTCATAGAGACCGTAAGGGCTTTTGTCTGCTTCATAATGCCCGACCGGCATCGTCACCACCCCGCCATCCTCAACATTGATAAAGTTCGCAACACTCGGATCAAAGGGCTTCATCCAGGCCCAAGTTCCGCCATCCGGCCCTCTCGCGGCCTTTTCCCACTCTGCCTCAGTCGGAAGCCTCTGCCCTCGCCATTTGCAGTAAGTGTAAGCATCTTCCCAAGCAATATAGATCGCAGGTTGATTCGGATGGTCAAAATTTTCGACATCGGTCACATAGCGGGAAAGGGGCTTGCGGTGCTCGGTCTCTTTGACAAATTCATTGTAATGCGTTTGCGTCACTTCATATTTATTAATTGCGTAGGCGTCAAGATAGACGGATCGGACCGGCTGCTCATCCATGCCCCCGTCCATGGCACCCATAATAAATTCACCCGCCGGAATCAAGATCATCGGATTCTCAATCGGGGTCCGCGGCGCCGTAATCGGATGAGAGACCACAACCTCGGTCTTGTCCTGGTGCCTCGTCGCAACAATGAAAAAGATTCCGACTCCGCTAAAAAAGGCAACCATCCAGAAAACCGCCTTTCTAAAGGTGCTATCCATATATTGACTCCTGTAGGCAATAGGGGACGGAGGCTAGCACAAGGGCCCTTTGGAAGCAAAGATCAGGTATATCCTTGAGGGAATACGAACTATACAAGCGCTCCGCAAAAAGGTAAGATTCGAGGGGAGAGATGAAAAATCAAAATGAGCAGTCATTTCCGGAAACAAGATGATTGATCCGAAAAGAATCAAAATGATGCTTGGCGAAACCTTCCATCGTCCCATTGAAGCGCTCGACATTGCTCCGCTCTTCGGAGACGCTTCCAGTCGCATTTATTATCGCCTCAATTGGCAGGAGGAAGGTGCCGGACGCTCTGCGATCTTAATGGCGATGGCTCATTCGGGAGGCGCAAAGATCTCTGCGGAGATCGGCGGGGGTGGGCAAGCTGAAATAAAAGAAATCCCCTTTATCAACGTTCAACGGCATCTCAGTGGGTGCAAAATTCCCGTTCCGGAAATCTATGCCTATCGTGCCTCCCTCGGATGGATGCTCCTGGAAGATCTGGGCGATGTTTCACTCCATGCGCATGTTGCCCAATACGCGAAAAATTCACAAACGCTGCTAGATGTGTATAAAAATGCAATTTCAATTCTCATCGACATGCAATACAAGGCAACACCGGAACCCGAGCCACGAACAATCGCCCACCTGAGACATTTTGATTCGGCACTTTTTTTGTGGGAATTTGAACACTTTATCGAATACGGCATTGAACATCGAACAACATTCGGAAAAGCTAAAAACGGAAAGACTAAAAAGTCCGCCGTCTCCCTTCCGAGCCAAAAGCGGGAAATAATGCTGGGGCATTTTTCAAAAATCGCCACCGATCTTGCGGCCTTTCCACAGGTTTTTACGCATCGTGACTATCACAGCCGAAACCTGATGATGCAATCCGACCCCGACGGCACTAAAATCCGCGTCATCGATTTTCAGGATGCCTTGTTGGGACCCGCAGAATATGACCTCGCTTCCCTCTTGCGCGACTCCTATGTTGAACTACCCGAAGAAGTCATCGATGAACTGCTGGCATATTACCTTGAAACCGTCAACCAAACTACAGGTTCTAGCCTACGAAGAGATGCAGTCGCCTTTCGGGAAAGTTTCGACCTCATCAGCATCCAGAGAAATCTAAAAGCAGCAGGCCGTTTTATCTTCATCGACAAAGTCAAAAAGAAAGACCATCTGCTACCCTACGTCACGCCCACCCTGAACAAGGTCAAACAGACCCTGCTCAAATACCCGCAGCTGCAAGCACTTCATAGGCTCTTGTCGGACTACGTTCCAGAGTTGCGTTAGATCATGATATTGAATAATCACGAACGATGAAAGCCATCATTCTTGCAGCCGGTTTCGGCACCCGCCTTCGCCCCTTAACGGACAACACACCCAAACCGCTCATTCAGGTGGGCGGACGACCACTTATCCATTACAGCCTATTGTTGCTTCGGAAGTACGGCGTCACCGACGTGGTGATCAATGTCCATTATCATGCGGACAAGATTGTTGAAGCGATCGGAAATGGTAGGCAGCTCGGCATGAAAATCGCCTACTCCAAAGAGCCGGAAATCCTGGGAACGGGTGGAGGAATCAAGAAAATCTTCGACGAAAGTTCTCACGAATGCTCAATTGTAATCAACAGTGACATCGTGATAGAAATCGATCTCGCAAAATTGATCAAATTCCATTGCGGCAATAAAGGAGCGGCAACACTCGTCTTGAGAAAAGCGGAAGAAGACGACAGCTTCGGTCGTTTAGAAGTAGACCGAGAAGGTCACATTCGGAACATACTCGGCAAGCTGTGCTGGAAAGCCGAAGTGGATCAAGGACTCATGTTCACCGGCCTTCATCTTGTCAATCGAGCAGTGCTCGACTTTATTCCGGAGAAGCAGTGCTACTCCATCATAGACGCCTACATTGAGATGCTTCGGCAGAACAAGAGACTCAGCGCCTACATCACGAAAGACTACTGGAACGATCTCGGGCACATCGACCGGTATCACTCAGTTGACCGAGCCTTGAAAGAAGGTCAACTGATGCTTAACACCATCTAACAAAAGGGGGAAAAAGAAATGGCGCTATACGATAGAGGAGAAGAAAAGACAGATGTGCAGGATGATCCGGAAGCAAAGGCGCTTTTACGCGAAGCCTTTGAAGGCACATCACGATGGGCGGAAGATTTTCCCGGTTTTACGGCAGATCTCGTCTTAAACGACAACGGGACGATCTACAAGGGCAGCGTCAGCATCAAGTCACGAAGCGAGCTGACTGTTTTGATGGCTTTGCCTGAAGACAAGAAAGACCTCAAAGAATGGTTGGATGACACTGTCGGCATGATGGCCAGCCACCGCGCCTGGCGGACCTTTGAGGATGCAGACGGAAAAAGCCCCGTGACTTTTGGTGGCACTGACGCGCATCCTTTTGGACGGGAAGTGCTGATCCACGGCGATGGCATGTCCTCCCGCTACAGAATCAAGGACGGGCGCATCCAACAGATCTACCGTAATCCCGGCAGAATGTCATTCACGATTAACATCGAAGAGGCGATGAAAACCGAAGATAACAAATCGCTGACGACCCGCTACGTCGTCTTTTATTTTCTCGCCGACGGAAAGGTGATGAAGGTCGATAGCTTTACCGATGAACATGCAGTGCTGGATGGAAATTATCTTCCGGGAACACGGCGCGTGATTTCAACGAATAAGGGCAAAGCCATCGTGAGAATTCTGGCATTTTCAAATCACCGACTGCTTTCATAGGGATCAAAAAGATCAATGAAAGTCGGAATCGTCCAGACGAACCCGGAGTTCGGCCAGGTCACCCAAAATATTGAGAAGGCTGTAACAGGCATTTCACAGCATGAGGCCGATCTCTGGGTTCTGCCGGAACTTTTCAACACCGGCTATCAATTCAAATCGAAAGAAGAAACTGCCGCACTGGCCGAAGAGATTCCCGGAGGTCCGACGACCCAAAGGCTCATTGAGTTTGCAAAAGAAAAAAAGACCGCAATCGTCGCGGGTCTTGCCGAACGCGCAGGCGACAAAGTCTATAACGCATCAATCCTGGTGAATCGAACGGGAGAGGTCTTCGTCTACCGGAAGATTCATCTGTTTTATGAAGAAAAGTTGTACTTCACGCCGGGCGATCTTCCGTTTTCGGTCCACTCTGTTGAATATCGTGCTTCAAACAATCAAGTGCTCAAAGCAAAAATCGGGATGATGATCTGCTTCGATTGGATCTTCCCGGAATCGGCACGAAGCCTTGCCCTCTTGGGTGCCGATATCATCTGCCATCCCGCAAACCTTGTTCTGCCGCATTGTCCCGATGCCATGCCCGTCCGCTGCCTTGAAAACCGTGTTTTTGCCATCACAGCCAACCGCATCGGCTCAGAAACTCGAACAAAAGAAACGCTCCGTTTCATTGGAAAAAGTCAGATCGTCGATCCAAGAGGGAAGATCCTCTTTCGCGCCTCCGACACGCAAGAGGCCGTTCAAGTCCTCAAAGTTAACCCGAAAGAAGCACGCGATAAACAATTGAACCCCTACAACCCTCTCCTTGATGATCGTCGAGAAAGCTTCTACCTCGGATTGCCTTCAGTCTAGGAGACTATCCCTTACTCTCTCTGTTTTAAAACGGCCAGATTTGAGGGATCATCCAGGTAGCCAATAGCCAGAAAATAATATTCAGTGGTGTGCCGATGCGCAGAAAATCCGAAAACTTGTATTGCCCCGGCCCGTAGATCAAGGTGTTGGTCTGGTAGCCGACCGGGGTCATGAAACTGAGGGAGGCCCCGAACATCACTGCGACCAGAAAGGGGCGAGGGCTCAAACCCTGAGCCTGGGCAGTGGCAATGGCGATGGGCGCAAGCAGGGCCGCAGTCGCGCTGTTGGACATCACATTGGATAACATTGTCGTCACAAAAAAGAGAGCCGAGAGCAGGGCGATGGGACCCCATCGCCCGATACCGGAAACCAGAGCATCCGAGATGAGGATGACGGCACCGCTTTTATCCAGAGCCGTTCCGAGCGTAAGCAGACCCGCCAAAAGGAAGATGACGCGCCAATCGATTGCTTCGTAGGCTTCATCAAGACTTAAGCAGCCGATCAAAATGAGCAGGACGGCCCCGGCGATTGCACTCACGACAATCGGGAAAATACCGAGCGCACTGCAAGCCACAACGCCTGAGACGATGGCCAAGGCAGGAACAATCTTTGCTTTCCTGAAAGTAGGCACATCGACCTCTGAAATGAAAACAAATTCCGAATGCTGTTTGAGGTGGACCAACTGATCCCGCCGAACCTCTATCAGGAGGGCGTCGCCGGTGCGTAAGGGAATGGTCTCAAGTTTTTCGTGCCGAATACCGCCACTTCTACGGAGGGCAAGTACGATCGAACCGAAGCGATCACGGAACTTGATGCCTTCCAGTGATTTTCCTTCCAGAAGCGAATTATGGGGGATGACCACCTCAACGAGGACGGCCTGTCCCGATTCAAGGTCTCGATCCCGCCACTGAAGCCCCGACTTGATGGCAATACCCTCACGCTCCTGAATAGCTCGAATTTCCTGCACATTTGCCCTGACTCGCAGTACATCATAGGCCTTTAGGATAATTCCAGGCTCTGGCAAGAGCAAGCGTTTTCCACCTCGAAAAACCTCCAGGATGTCAATATCCAGATCGTGAACCAGGGGGGCTTCACTGAGTCGTCTGTTAACCGATTTCGCTTTGGGTAGCAGAATCAATTCGGTTAGATAATCGGCCATCTCAAAGTTTTCGGTCAAATCCTCGCTTGAACGCGTGCTTGGAATCATCCGGACACCCGCAAACATCATGTAGAGCAGTCCGACCAGAAAAAAAACCAGCCCCGCCGCCGTAAATTCAAACATGCCAAAGGCGGGAAGTCCGTGCTGTTCGGCGATTGAGCTGACCAGAATGTTGGTTGATGTACCGATCAAGGTGCAGACGCCACCGAACATTGATGCAAATGAAAGCGGCATCAAAAGTTTTGAAGGACTCACCTTGGATGCCTTCGCCACGCCAAGAACGATGGGCATAAAGATGGCGACTGTCGCCGTGTTGTTGACAAACGCAGAAATCGCACCGACGATAACCATCAAAGCGAACAGGACGGCAAAAAAACTGCGTCGACCGATCTGCGTGAGTTTGACTTCAAAAACATTGAGCGCTCCCGTCTTAAAAAGACCGGAGCTGATGACAAACATCGCGGCGATTGTAACGGTGGCGCTATTGCTGAATCCGGCAATGCCATCTTCCGGAGAAATGATTCTGCTGAGCAAAAGCGTCGCCATGACCATCAGGGCAACAAGATCAACAGGAAATTTCTCTGTAACAAAAAGGACGATGGTGACAAAAAGCAGGGCGAAAACGAATAGGATTTCGACTGTCATCTGAGAGGTGATTTCTCCGTCGCTTAGATTAAGGCCCTGCAGGGTTTTCGGAACGGAACCCTCGCAACGCAAGGGTCACGGTTACTTTAACCGAAAGCGCTTAAATCTTACAAGCGGGAGTATCCTTTGGGAGAATACCTGTCAGGCGACCACGCCCTGACTTAGGAGATAGCTTTCGTAGTTGTTGTTGTAGTCAATCATCCTCTCCGGTGTGATTTCAATAATGCGTGTCGCAAGAGAAGAGACAAATTCACGGTCGTGGCTCACGAAGATCAAGGTGCCTTCGTATTTCTCAAGTGCGCTGTTGAGGGATTCAATGGATTCCATATCGAGGTGGTTGGTTGGCTCATCCATCACCAATACATTCGGCCTCTGCATCACCAGTTTTCCAAAGAGCATCCGTCCCTGCTCGCCTCCAGAGAGGACCTTGACTGATTTTTTCATTTCCCCTTTGGAGAACAATAGTTGGCCCAGGGTTGCGCGAACCCCCTGCTCATCGTCTCCTTCTTTCATCCATTGGCTCATCCACTTGAAAACGGTCAAATCACTCTCAAAATCGGCGCCGTGGTCTTGCGCAAAGTAGCCGACTTCTGCATTTTCAGACCACTTTACAGCCCCTTCGGAGGGATCAAGGCCTTCTGTTTTAATCTCCGGAAAAAGGCTGCGGAGCAGGGTTGTTTTTCCAACGCCGTTCTGGCCGATGATGGCAATCCGTTCCCCGGCCCCGACGCTCAGGTTTAGCCCCTCAAAAAGGGCGCGTCCTTCATACCCTCTTTTTAAATCGATGGTTTCCAGAACTGAACGGTAGAGTTTTTTCCCCTGTTCAAAACGGATGTAGGGGTAAACCCGGCTGGAAGGCTTGACCTCTTCGAGTTTGATCTTGTCAATTTGATTGGCACGGGAAGTCGCCTGCCTTGCTTTTGAAGCATTGGCCGAAAAGCGTCTCACGAAGGTTTGAAGCTCTGCGATCTGGGCCTTTTTCTTGGCATTGTCGGAAAGCAGGCGTTGTCTGACCTGGCTTGATGCCGCCATGTAGTCGTCATAATTGCCCGGAAAAATCCGGATTTCACCGTAGTCAAGATCGGCCATGTGCGTGCAGACACTGTTTAAAAAATGGCGGTCATGGGAGATGATAATCATAGTGGATTCGCGGCGGTTCAAGGCTTCTTCCAGCCAACGGATGCTATTGATATCGAGATGGTTTGTCGGTTCATCCAGCAGCAGCACATCCGGATCGGCAAAGAGCGCCTGTGCGAGCAGTACTCGCAACTTCCAACCCGGCGCGACGGCGCTCATCGGGCCTTCATGCTGCTCAAGGGGGATGCCGGCACCCAGCAACAAGTCCCCCGCACGTGATTCGGCAGTATAACCGTCGAGTTCGGCATAGGCGACTTCCAGGTCGGCCACCTTAAGGCCATCTGCTTCGCTCATTTCAGGGAGGGCATAGATGCGGTTTCGCTCCTCCTGGATTTTCCAGAGTTCCTCATGACCCATGATAACGGTATCAAGTACCGTATAATGTTCAAAGGCAAACTGGTCTTGGCGAAGCGAAGCCAGTCGTTTGTTTGTCCCGATTGAGACTGACCCGCCTGTTGCGTCAAGATTCCCCGCCAAGATTTTAACAAAGGTGGATTTGCCAGAGCCGTTGGCGCCGATTAGCCCGTAATGGTTTCCATCTCCAAATTTGACTGAAACATTTTCAAAAAGGGGCTTCACCCCGAACTGCATCGTAAGACTTCCGGTAGAGATCAATTGCGCCTCCAAAACGTAAAAAAATCGCGCAAGAACAATGCATGTCATTTGAGCGAAAAAAATGAGTTGGTCGGGGTGAGAGGATTTGAACCTCCGACTTCCTGCTCCCAAAGCAGGCGCGCTGCCAGGCTGCGCCACACCCCGTCATTCAGATAAGCGAGTACTATAAGCGGATTGCCCTGGTTAGTTCAATATATATTTAGGTCTTTCTTCAGTCATTTGCAGCAGGTATTTGACAAAGCAATAGCAATATCCGCTCAAAGTAAACTCCGACCACGCCATGAATTGTTCTTCAGAGCTAAAACGTCTCGATTCTGAGTTGAAAATCCTGAAAATAGCTTTTCGGTGAACAGGTACCGAATACCCTCCTTTTCTCCAAGGTCAATCGCCTATCCTGGGCTCATCGAAACTATTGACTTTACGAGTAAACTAACTATACTTTGGTTAGTTATTCATGCAGAGGATTGCCCTTCCGTGATGCACTTAAGCGGGATCGCTGGCTGATTGGCCTCCCTGGTAGAGTCGTTTATCTATTATCTGATCCATGCCGAAATTTGGAAGTCTCTCACTTGAAAATGGAAAAACACAACTATGCCTAGGTCGTATTATTGGCTGCTCCACCTCGTGATGATCGCTGGCGGTGCCTACTTGACTGCCGACATGACGAATATCAGTCTTGCATCCTACATGGAAGACGCACTCGAAACGCCTCAGCGCACAAGCGTTTCCCCCATCGGAGATCTCCACCGAAGGAAAGTCCAACTCTCTCGCAATTATCGTTCTATTTTGCAGAAAAACATCTTTAATTCCCGTGCCAATGAGACTTTGCCCGTCCAAAACGCTTCGCAGGAAACCGCAGAAGCCAAAGTCGCCCCTACCGATTTACCGCCTCTGAATATGAGTCTAGTCGGAACGATTGTTTTAAAAGGAACTCCGCCCTATGCGGTCATCAAGGAAAACAATAAAAATGAACAGACGATCTATCGTAAGGATGACATGGTCGCAAACACCGCTAAGCTCATTGAGATTGATCGGAAAACCGTTGTTTTGCTTCGTGGCGGCAGAAGAGAAGTCCTCGAATTGACTCCGGAGAAAAAAGGGGAAAGAAAAGCCACGCCGGTTGTCCGGAGCGTGACACCCCCGAAATCGGGAGATACGATTCGAAAGCTTTCAGAGAATGAGTGGGTACTTGATCGTCGTGAAATCGATGAGGCGATGAAGAACCTTCCACAGCTTTTGACCAAGGCAAGAATTATCCCCAACTTTAAGGACGGCAAACCGGATGGATTTCGAATTTTTGCAATCGCCAGAAACAGCCTGTTTTCAAAAATCGGACTTCAGAACGGGGATATCTTAAGCCGGGTTAACAGCGTCGACGTGAAGAATCCTCAGAATTTCATGAAGGTGCTCGAACAACTCAAGGACGAAAACAGCATCAGCATCGACTTGGTTCGCAGCAATCAACAGAAGACATTTAACTATGATATTAGATAGTCTAGGGCTGATGAAGCGGTTTCCTACCAAGCATCTACGGTTTCTCAGTGTGTCGTTTTTTGCCGTTTTTATTCTCATTATAGTTTCCACCTCTTTTGTCGAGGCCAAGGGAAAGGAAAAACAAAACGGCAAAGGCGTCACGCTCGACTTTAATAATGTCGACCTCCCCGTTCTGGTCAAACTGGTGAGCGAGCTGACCGGGAAAAATTTTGTGATTGACGAAAAAGTCCGTGGCAAGGTCTCAATCATTTCACCCAAAAAAATCCCGGCAAACCGTGTCTACGAGGTCTTTCTCTCCGTTCTGGAATTGAAAGGTTTAACCGTTGTCAAAAGTGGCGATATTCATCAGATCCGGCCTTTTGCAGAGGTGCCGCCGGAGCGCTCGGTTCATGTCGTCAGGCTTGTTAACATGAAAGTCGAAGAAATGGCAAAGGTGCTTCGAGGCTTGATCGCAAAACCGGCAACACGCGGACGAAGTACTGTTCGCTCAAAAAAAGGAATTGCCGCAGAGGTACAGATTTTGTCGGACAAGGAGACGAACAGTCTGATCATTACTGCGACCGACAGCGACTTTGAGACCCTCAAGGCGGTCATCGAAGAACTCGATCTTAAGCGCCGTCAGGTCTATGTCGAGGCGGTTGTGCTGGAAATTTCCGCCGATAAGTTCAAGGAAATCGGCACCGACATCAGCGCCGCCTTCGGCGGGACATTTGATCTCTTTGGAAGTGAAAATTCCGCCGGAGCATTTGGCGGACTGAACGGTCTTGATATATCGGCCCTTTCCAGTCTTGCGGGAACAGGCGTCTCAATAGGATCGTTCAATATTCAAGCGATCATGAGAGCGCTGAAGTCCTCCTCCGATGTCAATATTCTGTCCACTCCCCAAATTCTGACAAGCGACAAACAGAAGGCGGAAATCGTCGTCGCCCAGAATGTGCCTTTTCCAGGGGCGCAAAGTCAGACCGTCGGTGGAAACGTCCAGACAACGATTGAGAGAAAAGATGTCGGTATTATTCTCCGTCTGACCCCCGATGTGCTGGATGACGAACGCGTGCAACTTGATGTTTACCAGGAGATTTCCTCGGTCGTCGAAACAGTGCAGACCTCTGATGGTGCAGACCTCGGTCCGACAACCAATAAACGCTCCGCCAGCACGACGATTGTTGCCAAGAGCGGACAGACCATCGTGATCGGGGGCTTGATCAAGGACAATGTTATCTCAATTGACCGTAAGGTCCCCTTTCTTGGCGATATTCCGATTCTCGGATGGTTGTTTCATTTTCAATCCAGCCGGATAGAAAAAACGAATCTCATGGTTTTTCTAACCCCCCATATTATCCTTGATGATGAAAAACTTGAAGAGCTTCGGCGCAATAAGGCCGGAGAAATTTCTGGATTTCTCGAAGAGGCAGAAGAGGATGGACCGCCGAATGCCTGGGGAGCGAGATTCAAAACAATGATTAACCTGCCGGAATAAGGAATGAGGCTTCATCATTGATACAGGAAAAAAGGGCGCTGATTGGTGAAATTTTCATCGAAAAAAAGGTCTTAAGCTCCGACAAACTTGCAGAAGCTTTAGCGCTCCAGTGCGAAGAGGGCGGCCTAATCGGCGAAGTCCTCATTCGCTTAAAATATCTTACTGAAGAAACCCTACTGAAAGGCCTCTGTGTTCAATGGGGTTTTCCCTACCTTCAAAAACTGAATATCGACGAGATTGATCCTGCACTCACAAAGGAGATTCCGCTCTCCTTTGCGAAACGCCACCTTTTTCTCCCGATCAAGCGCATCGGCGAGACCATCCGCTGTGCCACTTCAAGACCAGTCAACCTGGCTGCCCTGGATGACTTCCGTCTTTTGTTGAAGGCCCCGATCGAACTCATTGTGGTTCCGGCCTCTGAAATCATGCAGCAGCTCAATCAGATCTACGAGTTGGCACGAGACAGTCCGGAAGAGGCCATCTCCGATTTTTCCGGAACCAGCTTGAGCGATCTGGCAGAAGAGTTGGCAGAACCGGAAGATCTGCTCGACACCGCAGATGACGCACCCATGATCCAACTGGTCAACTCCATCTTTTTTCAGGCGGCTCAGCAGCGGGCTTCCGACATCCACTTTGAACCCTTTGAACGCGAGATTAAGATTCGTTTCCGGGTTGACGGGGTACTCTACAACATCCTATCACCGCCGAAGCGGCTTCAATCGGCCCTGATCTCTCGTGTGAAGGTCATGGCAGGCATGAACATCGCTGAAAAGAGACTGCCTCAGGATGGCCGGATTTCCCTGCGCATCGGCGGTCGAGAGATTGACATCCGGGTTTCCGACGTCCCGATTGCACATGGTGAACGACTCGTCCTTCGCCTGCTGGAAAAAACGGAACAATCGCTGAACCTGGATGATATCGGCCTTTCCAAAGAGCACCTTGTCTCAATGAACAAATTGATCAAACTCGCCCACGGCATCGTCCTTGTCACCGGCCCGACCGGAAGCGGCAAGACAACGACCCTCTACTCTGCTCTGAACCGGATCAATGCTCCCGATAAAAACATTATTACGATAGAAGATCCCATCGAATATCAGTTGAACGGCATCGGTCAGATTCAAGTCAACTCAAAGATCGGTCTGACATTCGCCAGCGGCCTACGGTCCATCCTGCGCCAGGATCCCGATGTGATCATGGTCGGCGAGATTCGGGATGTTGAAACCGCCGGTATCGCCATCCACGCTTCACTCACCGGCCATCTCGTTTTCTCTACCCTTCACACCAATGACGCCGCCGGGGCCGTCACACGTTTGCTCGACATGGGTATCGAACCCTTCCTCGTTTCCTCATCGGTTGTCGCGGTGATTGCTCAACGGCTCGTACGAAAGATCTGTCCGGAGTGCCGGACGGCCTATCGACCCGGTGCGGAAGAATGTCAAAAACTCGGCCTGGATCTGAATGAGGAATACTCTTTTTTCAAGGCTAGCGGCTGCTCTCATTGTCTTAAAACCGGATTTAAGGGGCGTTTTGGGATCTATGAAATTTTGCTCCTGGATGACGAATTGAGAAACATGATTCTATCGAAGCTTGATTCAACCCTGATCAAAGCGAAGGCGGTTTCAAAGGGAATGCTAAGCCTTCGGGGAGATGGGGCCTTACGGGTCGTAGCGGGACTGACCACAACCGACGAAGTGCTAAGAGTGACTCAGGAGGAATAGTTTTAATCATGAGCGCTTTTGCTTATAAAGGACTCGACCTCCGGGGAAAAAGTACCACGGGTATCATCGACGCCGACAACCCGAGACAGGCCAGATCGAAACTGCGTCAGGACGGGATTTTTCCGACAGAGCTGAAATCGGAAAAAGAGAAGGCGACCGGCCTGTCACAACCGGTTACATTGTTTGCGCCGAAGGTAAAACTTTCGGAAACGGCATTGATGACCCGGCAGTTATCGACCTTACTCGGTGCGGGTCTTTCCATTATGGAAGGGCTTTCGGCCCTGATTGAACAAACCGAAAACGAAGCCTCAAAGAAGGCGTGGGTGGATGTGCGTGACAGCGTCAAAGAAGGCTCTTCACTTGCAGAGGCCCTGGGCAAACATCCGAAGATCTTTTCGACCCTCTATTGCCAGATGGTCCGGGCGGGCGAAGCCAGCGGCACCCTCTATAAAATACTGAACCGGCTTGCTGACTATCTTGAGAACCAGCTCAGGCTTCGTGGCAAAATTTTTTCGGCAATGACCTATCCGATACTCATGATGGTTGTCTCTGTCCTGATCCTCCTCTTTTTAATCGCCTATGTCGTCCCGAAGGTCACCTCCATCTTTGCCGACCTGGATCAGGCCCTCCCCCTGCCAACGGTCATTCTCTTAAGCATCAGTGAGTTCATACAAGCCTACGGCCTCTTGCTCGCCATTGCCGTCGGTATCGCACTCTTTTTTCTGAAGCGGCACATCGCAACACCCAAGGGGCGAGAGCAGTATGATCGGATCTCTCTAAACGCGCCTATCTTTGGCCGTCTCATCAAGATGGTCGCGATTTCCCGCTTTACCAAGACCCTCGCGACACTCTTATCCAGTGGCGTACAGTTGCTCAATGCGCTGGAGATTGTTGAGCAGATTGTCGGCAACAAGGTCATGGAAAAGACAATTCGGGAGGCACGCGGCAATATCCGCGAGGGGGAAAGCATCTCTGATCCGCTCAAACGCAGCGGCCTCTTTCCGCCCCTGGTCACCCATATGATCGCAGTGGGGGAAAAGAGCGGTGAGTTGGAACGGATGCTTCAAAAAGTATCAGAGGCCTACGATAACGAGGTCGATACGGTGGTGAACGGGATGACCTCCTTGCTTGGCCCGATCATGATATTGGGCATGGGCTTTGCGATTCTTTTTATCGTTCTGGCCATTCTTCTTCCGATCTTTGAAGTGAGTCAGATGGTAGGATGATACAATAGTGAAGTAGAGGGTCTGAAGTTTGTAGAACAGGAAGGTTATAGAACGGGTTGAGGGTATTTTGAGGATGTTGATGAAAAAAACAAAAAAAACAGATAAAAGGCATCTTAACGAAGAGGGTTTTACCCTGATCGAAATTATGGTCGTCGTGACGATTCTGGCAATCCTGATTGCCCTCGTTGCCCCGAAAATGGTGGGACGGACGGATCAGGCCAGACGGGTTTCGACGAAGGTCCAGATTAAAAATATTGAAGGCGCCCTTCAGCTTTATAAACTCGACACCGGAATCTACCCCAGCACAGAGCAGGGACTGGATGCCCTTTCGGAATTACCGAATATCGGTGAAATTCCGAAAAATTGGAGAAAAGGAGGCTACCTGCCGAAGGTGCCGGAAGATGCCTGGGGAAACCGCTTTGTCTATGTGAGTCCAGGTACACATGGCGACTATGACCTTGTCTCTTACGGGGCAGACAACGAGGCGGGAGGGGACGACAACGATGCCGACCTCGAAAGCTGGAATCTCAGCTAGACAGGCCGCCGGAGCGGGAAAGAGCGGATTCACCCTGCTGGAGTTGATGCTGGTCATGGTTATCCTGGGCATCACCGCAGTCCTGGTTTTTCCCAAGCTCTCCGCATTTGGAGCAGGCGATCTAAAACGAACGATTCGTCACCTTTCAGGGATGATTGAACATCTTGCCCAGGAGGCATCGTCTACAAAGCAGACCTACCGTCTCCACTATGATCTTGAGGAAGGGGCCTATTGGGCCGACATACTCCAGAATAACAGGGAATTCGGCGACATCAGCGATTCCCTCGTCAAACGACGCAAGTTACCGAAGGGCATTACATTTCAGGATGTCATCACGCCACGACACGGCAAAATCGAATCAGGGAAGGCCTATACCGTTTTGTTTCCAATGGGAGTCGAAAAAAGCACGATTCACTTGAAGAAAGAAAATCACACTTGGACGCTCACCATTAATCCCCTGACCGGACGGGTGAAGGTCCATGATCGTTACGTGGAATAAAATGGATCGTTATGTGGAATAAAAAACGGAGGCCGGACTCAAAAGGTTTTACCCTGCTTGAAATTATGGTGGCGCTGGCGGTTATTTCAATTTCGCTCGTCGTCTTACTCGGACTCAGAAATCGGGACCTCGTGCTCTCGGCCACGGCACGCGACATGACGAAAGCAACGATGCTGGCACGTAAAAAAATCACCGAAATCCACATGAGCAGCTTCCCTGACCTGGGTGAAAAAAAAGGTAGGTTTGGAGAAGAGGCCCCTGAGTTCCGATGGCGGCAGGAGGTCGTCCAGACTCCCTTTGAGGCAGTACGGGAGATGGTCCTAGAGGTGAGTTGGGGGGGCAGTGAAGATCATGAAGAAGAAAAGGATGGACAAGTCAGCTTTACAAGCTATCTCTTTGACGGGACCTGAATCTTGTGACAAAAGTGCAATCCCAAAACGGTTTTACCCTGCTGGAAGTGATGATTTCCTTAGGCATTTTGTCCGTCATTTTCACTCTCCTCTATGGTACCTTCAATGCAGTGTATCGCGGAGGAGAACAGATGGAGTCAGAGGCCGATAAGTACCGATTGCTCCGAATCGGTACTTATCACATGGCGAACAACCTGAGCATGATCCACGTTGGCTCGGCTTCGGACGGAGAAAGCGCTTCCCTGCAGGGAGAAGACAGAGAGCGCCTGATCGGGGATGATGCCTATGCAAACGATTCGATTCAATTTGTCTCCCTTGCACACGGGCGGACCATGCAGGATGCGCCTGAATCTGAGCGGGCGACTATTCGCTATGTACTGAATGGAAATGTCCTGATGCAGGAAATGCTGCTTTCGAACGGCAGGGAATTGAGCTATGAACTCGGCGGGCCCATTGCAGGACTTAATTTTAGATATTTTGATTCAATCAAAAAAGAATGGGTGGAGAGCTGGGATGATACAGGAAGCAATAAACTCCCCCTTGCTGTAGAAATTGAATTTGTACTCACCCGCAAAGACCGCGAACCCCAGCGATTCAAGACCTGGGTCGACCTCCCCAAAAGCGGATAAATTGTAGAATCTACCTGAAAATGATGAACTCATGAAAACAAAAAAAGAAAAACTCCTCATCCTCATCGCCTATTCGCTTTTCGGCTTGATTGCCTTTATTCTTTTTTTTCTTGCAACCTTCCCCTTTAGCGCTTTGGAAGAGAAGGGGCTGCAACTCCTTGAGGCAAAGATAGGCTGTGTGGTCACGATGACTGCAAGCCGGGTCTCTTTTCCGGTTTCGATTACCTGGGAAGGGATTGATGCCAGGTGCCCGAAAAAGTTGATTAAGAAAGGGGCGGCAGGGCAAGCCCATTTAAAAGTCCCAGCCCTGAACCTTTCCCTTGCGCTCTGGCCGCTTCTTTTGAAACAACAGGGGGAAATTGATTTTAATGCCCGCTGGGGAGGCGGAACCTTATCCGGACATCTGACTGTCACACAAGAGGAAGAGGAGCCCTCATTTGTTCTGAAGGATCTCAAAGGAGATGCCCTGGAAGTGAAGGAAATCGACCCCGGCATTTCAGGACGCCTTACAATCACCGGTGAAGGACGCTGGCGTGCTCAGGAAATCATCAAAGGGACAGGGCGCCTTATATTCTCCCTTGATGAAGCCAAACTCAGATCGCTGGGCGGGAGACAGCTTCCGGTCGGGGAAATAAGCTTTGCGAAGATACAGGGTAAGCTCGACTGGAAAGAGGGAAGGCTTGTCGCTGAACAGTTTTCGGCGACTGGAGCCATGGTCGATTTGAAGAGCGAGAGCGGCACCCTCGTACTCCGCAAGCCACTGAATCGCAGCCTTCTGGCCCTTTCTCTGCTCGCAACACCGAAAGGCAGTATCAAGCAGATGGCCTCCATGTTTGTGCAAGACTATAATGAGAGGGAGCCTTTGAAACTCCGTTTGAATGGTCCCTTAGGTCAGCCTAAAATTTCGGTGAACGGGCGACCGGTTCTATAAGTAAGGATGAGTCACAATTAAAAGGACATCAGCGTAAATGGGACAGATGATCTTAGGTCTTGATATCGGGCAATCGTCGATTAAAGGTGTTCGGCTCGCCAAGGGCTTTCGGGGGCTTCGCCTGGTTGATCTCTTTGTGCATCCCATTCTAAGGGATGGCTCACTTCCGGAGCCCGGTCATTTCAGCATTCGGCAGATTGAAGCACTTGAGATCTTGATTGCAGAAGGGAAAATCTTTTCTGGAGACCTCATCGCCCTTTCACTGCCCGGAGACCTCATTTCATTCCGTGAAATGGTTTTTCCCTTTTCCGACCCGAAAAAACTTGAGCAGATCATACCCTTTGAAATTGAAGCAGAACTTCCCTTCGACCTTGATGAACTGACAATCGACTACATGGCGCTTAATAAGCACAATCAAACGCGTCACTCAGAAGTTGATCAAAAAAATCCCCTACTCGTCGCTGCAATTCAGAATTCGATATTATCCAACTATCTGGAACAATTACAGCCGCTAGGAATCGATCCGGCATGGGTCGGTCCGAATGCCCTGGCACTTTACGCCTATGCACAATATAAGCTCGGCATCGACCCTGAAACAGAACAGGAGCGGAACGCCTTGCTCGTCGTCAACATCGGCGCATCGAGAACGGTACTCTGCAATATTTTCGGAGGGGCACTCCAGTGGATCCGGACCCTCCCGATTGGAGGCGACCTGCTCACCAATGGTCTAAAAAGAGAGTGCGGGCTCACCTGGGGAGAGGCCGAGGCTCAAAAAAAAGAGATTGACCTACTAAAAGCCGATCCAAACCCAGCGGAGCAAAAGGAAATTACCGCTTTGGAAAACGGTTTAAGGCGATGGATGATGGAGATCGAAAAAACCGTTCGCATCAATTATTCAGCGCCTAAGTTGGAAAAAGACGAGCTGGAAACAGACAACGAAGAACCGCGTGAGGAGCAGCAAGAGAGACGACAACTGCTTCACCTCTGTGGCGGCGGAAGTGAGCTTAAGGGCTTGCAAGACCTCTTGTCGAATCGACTGGATATGGAGCCACTTTCCATCAATGACAAAACGGAGGGCCGTGCCGCATCGGTTTCCGGAATTGATCTGGTCGAGAAAGGCCTTATTTCTTCTGTTTATGCAGAGGCTTTCGGGATCGCCTTTCAGGAAAGCGAGGGGCCGCCGATTAACTTCAGAAGAGGTCCCTTTGTTTTCGGAAAGGAAACCATCGAAAGGCGGCACCATTTTGTCACGATCGCCGTGATTGGCATCATCCTCCTCGCCTTGATGGGAAGCGACCTCTACCTCCATTATTCAATGAAGGAGCAACGCTACCAAACATTAAAAACAACACTTCGAACGACTTTCAATAGTACCTTTCCGAAGATCAGGAATGTCATCAGCGAAGTGGATCAGACGCGCGTTGCCATCTCCGAGTTGAAAAAGCGGGCGGACTTTTTGGGTGTGGATGAAAAAAGCCCGCTTCTGGTACTAAAAGAGGTGACGGAGGCTATCCCTGACGGTGTTAAAATAGATGTCTTCAATATCGTGATCGACAGTGGAAAGGTTCGTATTCAGGCCCATACCCATTCATTTGAATCAGTCGATCGCATTCGCGGTGGACTACTCAGCACAAAGCAGTTCAAAGGGGTCGAGGTGAGTGACGCGAAGGTGATGGCCGATCAGAAGCGGGTACGCTTCCGGATTAAAATGGACATTGCTACAGGACAATAAGAAGGGAAGTCGGCTTGAAAAAAACAGGACTCTTTAAAGCTGTCGATCAGTTCCTGATGCGTCTCTCGGGACGAGAAAAATGGATGTTGGGAGGAGGGGGCGCCATCGCTATCCTTCTGATGACCTACTTCATGTTGGTCGATCCGGTATTGTTACGCATGGATAAATTGGAAAAACTGATTCCAAGAAAGCAGCGAGCCCTTCGGGAACTGCAAATTTTAAAGAAGGAATATATTGAAGTGGCTCAAAAAATTGAGGAAATTGAAAAAGGTCTACCTGCTGAGAGCGCCTTTTCGTCCTTATCCTTCCTTGAAGAGAATGCGGCAAAAAATCGTATTCGAGACAAAATTGCCTTCATTCGTCCCTTAAGTCCACAGATCAAGACGCCCTACCGTGAAATCCCGGTTGAGGTCAAAATTGAAAACGTCAAGCTGGCTCAAATCATTCCTTTTTTGACCGCCATCGAAACAGCCCCGCAAGGTCTGAGGATCAAACGGCTTACAATGCTTACCCGCTTTGCAGATCCCGACAAGATGGATCTCACCTTCCTGGTACTCTCGTATGAAAAGATTCAATGATTAATGTAGGGGCGGTCCCTTGTGGCCGCCCTCGTGTGGGCAGGCACAGAGGCCTGCCCCTACAAAACCAACGAGGCTTCGCCCTCCTGCTCTCCCTTCTGATCATCTTTCTCATGGTCGTCATCATTCTTGAAGCGGATTTTCAGGTCAGGGCCGATCTGCGCGCAGCGGGAAACTTTCGAGATGATCTGAAGGCCTTCTATCTCGCTCGTTCCGCCGTTTCTGCAGCAGAAGCGCTGCTCAAGGACGACACACAAAACAGCAATACATATGACGGACTTGATGAATTCTGGGCTTTTCCTATTCCTGAGTACCCTCTGGGTGATGGCTTTTTAAGCGGTTCACTTGTAGATGAAGAACGGAAAATCAACATCAATTTTTTAGTGACCAAGAACAGTGGAGGAGACAGGGTTGTTGAAAGTGGCCGCAAGGCCCAGCTTGAACGCCTTTTCAGGCTTTTAGAAGTCGACCCTGAACTGGTCGACCCCATCGTTGACTGGCTCGACAGCGACAATGAAACACTCCCCTACGGTGCAGAAGAGGGCGCTTACCAGGGACGTGATCCCTCCTATTCTCCGGCAAACGGACCCTTTGAAACCTTACAGGAGCTTCACATGGTCGAAGGCATCACTGACAAGGTCTATAAAAAAATTGCTCCCTACCTCACGATCTACGGCAAAGGACAGGTCAACGTCAACACCGCCGACAGCCTTTTGCTTCAGAGTTTTGACGAAGGGATAGACGAAACAGCCGCCCGCATTATTACGGGTAAACGGCCCTTCGATAGCGTGGGAGAGTTCAAAACTCACCTGAAGGACGAATTAAACGGAGTCTATCAGCGGATGCTGGGCCTTAGAAGTCTCAACTGGCTTGCGATTAAAAGCAATTATTTTCTCCTGAGTGCAGAAGGCCGGGTCGACCGGACACGAAAGATCGCCCGTGCCGTCATCAAGAGAACCGGAAGGAAAACGCAACGACTGTATTTTCGAGTTGAGTGAGAACACCGACCGCAAATACTCATGTGCCCGATTCATCTTCATCTCCGGGATCTGAAGACCCTCGACAGAGAAATTATGCTGCTTTCAGGAAGACCTTTTTTTCGACTTCACAGAGGGCTTCTTCAAAGAGGGAAAGTCCTTTCAGCGCTTCTTTCTCTGTCAAGGTCAATGGCGGCATAAATCGCAGCACACTTTCTCCGCAGCCCAAGACCAGCAGACCTAAGTCAAAACAGCGCCCTACCAGTTCATTCCTCTCCGCAATCGCCGGTAATTTGCTTTCCCGATCTTGCACCAACTCTATGCCGACCATCAGGCCTAAGCCCCGAACATCTCCCATGAGCCGATGGGTCTTCTGCATTTCACGAAGCCGATCCAGGAAAAGATCGCCCACTTTTTTTGCATTCTGCATCAGTTCTGTTTTTAACAAATCAATCGTCGCCAGCGCGGCTTCGCAAGCAATGGGGTTGCCTCCAAAGGTGTTGGCGTGCGAGCCGGATTCCCAGGCATCCATGATTTTATCCTGAGCAATGATCGCGCCTAAGGGCAGACCGGAGGCGATGCCTTTGGCAAGGCACATGATCTTGGGTGCGTAATTGAAATGTTCGCTGGCGAACATCAGGCCGGTACGGCCCATCCCGGTCTGGATTTCATCCACAACGACAATGATACCGTAGGATTCCGCCAGTGCTCCAAGCCTTCGTAAGAAGGACTGTGGCGGAACGATGTAGCCCCCCTCCCCCTGAATCGCTTCAACAAAAATGGCTGCGACTTCTTCCGCCGGAACCAGGTGACGAAAGGCTGTCTCCTCAATCCAGTCAAGCGTGAAATCGACGCAGCCCTCTGCTGATAAACCCGCTGGAGGACGATAGGGGTTTGGATAAGGGGCGTGAATGACTCCAGGTATCAAGGGAGCAAATCCCTTTTTTTGTAAGGACTTGCTCGCTGTCAAAGAAAGGGCTCCCATTGTTCTGCCGTGAAAGGCCCCGGTAAAGGCAATGTAATAAGGACGACTTCTCTCATAGCGGGCCAACTTCATGGCCGCCTCAACGGACTCGGCACCGGAGTTGGTAAAAAAGACTTTTTTCTTCCAGGGACCGGGAGCAAGACCTACGAGTTCCTCAGCCAATCTTA
Organism: Nitrospirota bacterium; assembly: GCA_029261195.1. GTDB lineage: Bacteria > Nitrospirota > Nitrospiria > SBBL01 > JAADHI01 > JAJDBU01. Next base: position 21,488 of record JAJDBU010000029.1, read on the forward strand.
CCTCTGAGGGGTAATAAAAGTCGGTACCCGACATGTGGATGAGCCGCTTTGCCTGGGCGGTGATGGCCTTTATGATTTTCGGATGGCAATGGCCCGCCGCTGTGACAGCAATGCCCGCCGTAAAATCAAGGTAGCGATTGCCGTCGACATCAGTCATAGTGCAGCCCTTTGCAGATGCAACGACGAGCGGATAGGCACGTGTCACCGACTTTGAAATGACGGCGTGATCGCGCTTCACCCAGTCTTGTGCTTTTTTATTGGACCGATGTTTTTTTTTCATGACAACCTCCTTCGGGCACGACACGGCATCAAGTGTCTTAAGGCCCCTACAAGAGTGTAAAACGCGCTTTCCGCAGTTTTCTACGATGCACCACGCCAAAAAGCGCCATGATTAACCTCAGAGCTGCAAAACTGGTGATGTCGGCTGAATCGAGTGGAGGAGAAACTTCTACGAGGTCGGCTCCGATAATGGGCAGAGGCTCAAGCAAAGTGATCAGGGTCATCAAGTCCCGTGTTGATAGCCCACCGGCATCGGGCATGCCTGTGCCGGGAGCGAATGCGGGATCAAGGGCATCGATATCGATGGAGAGGTAGACATTTGATACACCTGAAAATTGTTTGACAATGTCAGCGGCGATTGATTTCATGCCGCGATTTGCAATTTCATAGGCCGGAAAACAGGTCAGATGATGTGCTTCAATGTAGCGCAGGCCTGCCGGTTCGAAACAGCGTGTTCCCACAAGAATGGTATTTTCGGGTGAAAATTGCTCGCATTCCATCGCTCGACGGAGCGGGCAGGCATTGGAATAGGGTGAACCCTGGAATTGATCCGAAAGGTCGGTATGGGCATCAATAAAGACGAGCCCGATTTCATCCTTCGCACTCTGGCTAAAGGCCCGATGAACCGGAATGGCGATGGAGTGATCGCCCCCGAGGGTGAGTAGAAATGATTCTTTGAGTTTTTGTTTTATGCGGCTTTCAATTTGGGGAAAGGAAGCAGCAAAATCTTCTTCGAGAGGAAGGTTGCCGTCATCGCGAACAATCAGTTCGCTTAAAGACTCGCCGGTTTCCAGAATAGGAGGGATTTCTGTAGAAAGGCTTCGGATGCGCTCCGGCCCCTCAGATGCGCCGGTACGAAAACAGACGGCTCCGTCATAAGGGATGCCGACAACGATGATGTCGGCTGCTTTGGCATCGGGCTGATTCAAGCCTGCCCAAAGCCGATTTTTCGCGTAGATTTGTGTTGGTCGCATCTCCTGCCCCGATAGTGAATTATAACAAATCAGGGCAAAGAGTCGGAAATATGCTTAGAAATTGAATCAGAGCTTTCCTATGAAAGTAATATCGATATAGAGCGGAAGAGGCTCGGACTTTACCTCCAGACAGTCCTGAAGTAAAATGGGCGACATGAAGGTAAATCCGGTCTTTCCTCTTTTTCCATATCTTGTTTGTCTCTTAGTCGTTTTCGTGACTCTCGGATGTAAGACAAAGGACATTCCGCTTCCGGAGCATCCCGGCAGCAAAATCTACCACGGTATTTGGCGATACGATGTAAAATGCTACGGTTGCCATGGCTGGATTGGAGAAGGTTCGATGCATGCGCCGGCCTTGATGCAGCCCGGCCTTGCCATTTCACGGAGAGAATTTGTCAGTGCAGTCCTTTACGGAAGAACAAAGATGCCTGCCTATCAAAATGTCATCAACGAAGAAGATATTCTTCAGATCATCGACTGGATAGAAAAAATTCCACGGTAAAATAAAATGGGCTTTATCAAAAAGTTTTTTTGGATTTCATTGACCCTGTCGGTTCTGCTTCCAATGGGTTTTGTCTTTTTTGCTCTCGAAGAGAAACCGGCTGTCATCAATGCACAAACGCCGGGTTCTGATGATGCATTGAGGACACGACAATTTATAAAAAAGATCCTGGGTGATTTACTGAATCGAAGTGATCAGGCCCTTTTAATCATTGCGACGGAAGAGGACTTAAGAGGCCTCTTTGCATTCGGACACCGATCCATCTCACGACTGAAAGGCCGGGTCGATATTTCGCCAGAACGCTTTGAGCTGGTGTCGACAATCACAATCCCCCGGAATCCGATCGGAAATTATTTAAACTTCACCCTGGCTTTGCCGCCTTCAAAATCAGGCTTTGTCATTAGACGGGCCACAATCGGAAGGGTGTCCTTCCCCGATTCAGTCGTCCGCTTCCTATTGGGCCTGATACTTAAACTTGCGATTGGCGGGGATGACGGCGACAGGCTGCTGGAAGCAATCGATTCGGTTGCCTTAAGCGAGGGACGGATCGCGGTACAACTCAAGACGATCCCAAATCTAAAACAACTTGTCCAAAGGACGAGAAAGCGCATTGGCGGCGTAAGAGACGAAGTTGCTCTGATGGGCAATCCCGCTTTAATTCGCCCCTATTATACAAAGATCATGACACTTTCTGAATCGGTATCGAACAATGATGCAGTATCACTCTCTTACTATATCGGCCCTCTTTTTGATTTGGCTCAGGCGCGTGGAGGAGATCCGGCGCTTGAAAATCGGGCGGCAATACTTTCACTCGGCATCTATTTTGGCTCTTGGCACGTGGAGCGGATGATCGGTCAGGTTCGCACAGCGCGGATGAAAGCACACCGTAAAAAAACAAATAAGGTCGGCCTGGCAAACCGTGAAGACCTCAGACTGCATTTCATTATTTCTTCGGCACTTCAAATTGCCTCAGATCAGGGGATTACAAACGTGATCGGGGAATTTAAAGAGCTACTGGATGCAGGCAAAGGAGGCAGCGGTTTCAGCTTTGCGGATCTTGCCGCCGACCGTGCAGGTGTCCGATTCGCCCAGGCAGCAACAAATGATGCCAGTGCCCTTCGCTTTCAAACTCACCTGACCCACAATGCAAAGGAAGACCAGTTTTTTCCAGACATCACCGGCTTACCGGAAGGTCTGTCTCAGCAGGCATTTGAGCGCTATTTCGGAGACCTCGAAAGTGAGCGTTACCGGTCCTTGGTCGCGAGTGTCGATACCTGCATTCATCAGCTTCCGATCTATTCTGCGCTTCTGATCTCTTCGGAAAATGAAGACGGGAGCACATCACAAAGCTGCGACGTCGGATATGTCGTTCCAGAAGAATTGTTTCAGGGCCAGTCAGAGTAGTGGTGTAATCGGGAACCGGCTTCAACCAGTTCCCGATTACGGCACTAATAGGTGGGAAGTTCTTTATCTTCGCCGGTGATGGAGCGATAGTAGGTGTGGAACTCTTCTGTTGAGAGCTTTGGATCTCTCAACTTATCCAACTCCTCCGGCATGATCGGGATCTCTGCCTGTTCATCAAATGCGGATGAACCAAATGCAATGTAATGCGGGAAAAACCGAAACTCCGGCAGGAGGGTGTCTACCCCGCCGTTTAAGAGAATCGCTGCTTCAATGGCAAGTCGACCAATATGTGCGGGGACATCCCGACCGACAATTAAGTTCGTCGGAGGTTCACCGTGTCGGAAGTACTGGATGAAAACCCGGTTGATTGAAGCCTCTCGAAATATTTCTTTGATGGCCTTGTCTTCTTTTTTCCACTTTCGCGCTAAAATCAATTCAACTTTGATGTCTTCGGGCTTAAGCGGAGGCCGTTCCAGGTTAACCCTCTCCTCTTCCGGAACCGCAATCGAAGAGGCTTCGCCCGCGCTAATCTCTTCCGAAAAGGAAGGGATCGGGTGGGCGAAGCTTACGGCGATCAGAAAAAATCCGATGGCCCGGCCAAGCATTGTTTTTATTTTGTTCACAGGATTCTCCTTAAGGTGCTTTCCATTTGAATAAATCGTCAGTGGTTTTTCTAGTTCATATTTCGGATACTGCCCACTAATGGGGCGGATTATATCAAATGTTCGTTTTTATTAAAAGCGCACTGACAACTCATGGACTTGACCCAAAAATAGAAAGTTTAAAACCTCCTTTCCGGCTCGGCTCTCTTGATTGACACCCCAAAACCCCTTTGCTACTCTAAGGCTAAAGGGTGATTCTTTTGCATTTTCAAGTAGATATTAAAGACTAATAATAGATTAAAAGGTATAAAACTTCTCAAAATTATAACAATATGGAGACATGATTCCTTGGGACGACCTAGAAAAAAAATCGCTGCAAAAGGTTTTAGTGACCTTATGATCGGGCAGTTTCTACTGGCAGCTCTCCTTTATGTCATTGTCGCGTTCTACGAAAGCAACAGGGAAGTGGCTCTTGGCCTTGGCCTTGTTCTTCTATTAGGGGTACTCTTTTTTTCCATTCGCGGCTTCCGACAGCTTTGGGCAAAAAAATCAAAACAGAAATAGTGTCAAAATAATAATGAGCGGCCATCATCCAGGAAACGAAGCAGGAAATGAAACAGGAAGCGAAGAAACCCTGCATCTGCATCCGCCCGTTTGTGAACTCGACCTTTGTCATCCACACAAGGCCAATCCCTTAAATATCATGCCATCCGACCATCCGCAGTTTTATTGGGCCATCGGACTGACGGCTGTCGTGATGGTCGTCGAGGTTATCGGGGGACTTTTCACAAACAGCCTTGCCCTGCTCTCCGATGCAGGTCATATGTTGAGTCACCTTCTGGCACTGGTGATCAGCTTCCTGGCGATTATTTTTTCAAGCAAAGCCCCGACCTTAAAAAATTCCTATGGTTTTTACCGTCTCGAAATCCTGGCTGCCCTTTTCAACGGCTTTTTCCTCTTTTTGATCACCCTCTGGATCCTCTACGAAGCCTACGTCCGTTTAGAATCACCCGAGCCGGTCGCCACAACCGAAATGACGATCATCGCCGTCATCGGCCTCGTCACGAACCTGCTTACCGCTTACTTCTTAAGCGCTACCCATCGCAAAGACGTGAATACCCGCTCGGCCATATTGCATCTCATGGGAGATACCTTTGCTTCTGTCGGGGTTGTTGTGGGTGCGGTGGTCATTACTTACACCGGATGGTTGTGGGTCGATCCCGCCTTAGCCGTATTGATTTCAGTGCTCATCCTTTATTGGGCTGTCCAACTCATCCGGGAAGCGATTGATATTCTGCTAGAAGCCACGCCGAAAGAGATCAACCCCGAGCGGGTCGTTGAAGCCATACAGGTTTTTGAAGAGGTGAAGGGGATGCACGATGTCCACGTTTGGACACTGACATCGGGCATGTACGCCCTCTCCGCCCATGTCGCAGTCCGGGACATGTCAATCCGGGAAACAACTCCCCTACTCAAAAAGATCAACTTTCTGCTTTGCCAGCGTTTTAAGATCGGTCATGCCGCCATCCAGCTCGAAGCAGAAGGCTCGCCGACACCAGTAATAAAATCATAAAACAAACAAAGGATAAGATGAATAATCAGGATAAAATCGCTATCGACCTCTTTGAAAAAATGGCACCCGACGGCCACGAACAGGTACTCTTCTGCTCCGACCCGGCCTCAGGTCTCAAGGCCATTATTGCCATCCACAACACAAGCCTTGGACCCGCCCTCGGCGGATGTCGTATGTGGCCTTATCAATCCTTCGATGCGGCCCTGAGCGACGTCATGCGACTCTCCAGAGCGATGACTTATAAAGCAGCCGTCAGCCATCTTTCGCTCGGAGGCGGAAAAAGCGTCATCTGGGGAGATTCCAGGACAGAAAAATCGAAAGAGATGCTTCTCGCCTTTGCTCAACATGTCGATGCCCTGTCTGGGCGCTATATTGTTGCTGAAGATGTCGGGATTGGTGTGCCGGACATTGAAGTGATGCAAAAGGTGACATCCCATGTCGCAGGTAAGCCCACCAAACAAGGGGGCAGTGGCGATCCCTCGCCTGCAACCGCCTATGGTGTTTTTTGCAGTATGCGTGCCTGCCTCGAAGAGGTCTACGGTGTAGACTCATTTGAAGGAAAACGTGTCGCCATCCAAGGCCTGGGCAAGGTCGGCTTTGCCTTGGCGAAACGTCTGCATGAAGCCGGCGCCAAACTTTATGTTTCTGACATGGACCCGGAATTGATGGCGAAAGCAGGCCGCGCATTTGATGCAGACCCCATCCACGGTCACGAGATTTACCGAGTCGATTGCGACATTTTTGCACCCTGCGCACTGGGAGGGATTATCAATGAGCGCAGCATTTCCAGTCTGTCCTGCCGCATCATTGCCGGCGCAGCCAACAATCAACTTGCAAGCAGCGCCCTGGCCGAACAACTCATGGATATGGATATTCTCTATGCCCCCGACTACGTCATCAATGCCGGTGGCCTGATCAACATCTATGAAGAGCTGAATCATTACGATGAAACCCAAGCCTACAAACGGGTTTCTGAAATCTATGGCCGTCTCAAAGCGGTTTTTGCCCTCGCCAAGAAGGAGGACATTTCAACTGCCGAAGCGGCAGATCAATTTGCAGAGGCACGGCTAAAGGGAGAGGCCTCATGAGCATTCAATTTGTAAAGCCTACAATCGGGAGAATCATTGTGACTCTTTTATTTTCCCTCTTTTTTTACAGGCTTCCGGAAATCATGACGATGACCTCAAAGATCATCGTCGTGCTCTTCATCCTGTTATTTTTTCTTGTTCTTCCGGATCAAAAAGGACTGAAGGGAGGGCTGCTCGCCGGATTTTTTTCCCTGATCTTCGCCGGTCTGGGCCAGCTATATGTACGAGAATACGGAAGAGCATTCCTGTTTATTCTCATCGCCGTCTTTAGTTACATGACCACGGGTTATTCAGGAAAGGCCTGGGTCCTCAACAATATTGTATTTATTATCTCCGCCGTTGATGCGTTTTCATTCGGAAAACGCGGAATCGGGATTCTCTAGGAATCTTACCCCTGTTTTAACGGGGAGGATTAAAAAAAGGGGGGGTTATTTAGAACTATTCTTGTGCGTGTATGCTGCCGTGGACGGAAGTACCTTAATATTTTCTTGAAATTTTTCCGGCTCTGCAATCTCTGCTAAGCCGGGCTTTCCATTACCGTTCGAAGAAGATTCTTGCTCGATTTTTCGAACAATCTTTTTGTAGCTCCGAACCAACGAAAAATATTGGCCTACCTTTCTAATTGTCTCTCCCAGATAGCGAGGGTAAAAAAACAGAGGATTTTCAAGAGGCATACCGAAACGTCTATCCTTTCGATATTTCAGGCGAACAAATCCGCCCTCCAGGGGATGGACTTTTTCTATCTTGGCGCAGGCATAAAAACTGAGTAGCTTCATCATCATTTCCTTCGGATCCACTCCCCAAAGTTTTGCTCTCCGAATCACCTTTTCCACGTGTTTGGGGGTGTAATAGCTATGCCAGGCCTGATGATAAATATCCAACCATTCCTTGTCCGTCATCGTGGCATGAGGGGTGGTGACATGAACGACGTCATAGTGATTCATGTCGGAGTCCAGGGGAACCCCTTTTTCATGAAGGATCTTGTGATCCTCAGAACCGGGAAGCGGGGTCAGTATAAAAAATTCCAGGATATCAATCGGAATTTCGTCCTGAATCGTTTTAATATCTCTTAAGATACTTTCCGGCGTGTCGCTCGGAAAACCCAGGATGTATCCGGCATAGGTCAAGGCCCCGGCTGCATGCCAGGCATCCAGCATGGTCTGATATTCTGTAATCTGGTTCTGTTTTTTCTTGGCCGCTTTTAAGGCTTCGGGATTAATGCTTTCCATGCCGATAAAAACACGGGTCACTCCCGCCCGGCCTGCTTTTTTAATAAACCGGGGGATCTTGTGGCACATGGTATCGACCTGGATGACAAAGCGGATGTTCAGGCCTTCTTCTTCCCGTAAATAAATCAGGCGATCAAAAATACTCTCCCAATTCCGGTTACGCGCGAAATCGTCATCGCTAATGAAAAAATTATGAATATTCTGGGCCAGATTATCCCGCATGATTTTTTCGATGTCGTCTGCGCTGCGGTAGCGGGATTTATGTCCCTGCACATTGATAATCGTGCAAAAGCTGCACAGAAAGGGACAGCCTCGCCCGGCGTCAAAACTGGCTCTCAAGCCTGCCGTTTTCTTGAGTTTATGCATCGGGAGGAAGGGAACCGGCTCGCCCTCCATATTGGGAAGGTCATCCATATAGTTGTAGAGAGGCTTCATCTTTCCTGCATAGGCTTCCTGGAGAAGCGACTCAAGCCGCCCTTCGGACTCTCCCGCAAAAAGAGAGATGCCCATATTCATTGCTTCATTGAGATCTGCCGGAATCTCTTTCAGCATCGCCAAACAACCACTGACATGAAATCCGCCAATGCAAACCGAAATGCCTGAGGCGCGAAATTGACGGGCAATATCTACCGCACGAGGGAATTGATTCGATTGTACCCCCACGAGGGCCACTAGGGCATGGCCGCCTGATTCCTGGATGGTTTTTGAAAGTTGTTTGACGTCTGTCCGGGTGTTGGTCTCGTCATACACACTCAGGACAATCTCCACATCCTCACCCAGAACATTTCGGCTGGAACAATCGAGCCCTAAACCATAGAGGGCCGCAAGAGAATTAGAGGGGAGAGATGAGCGAAGCCACTGGATGACATAACCCTCATCATCGTAATGAGAGGGTTTGATCATGATAAAGTGAAAGGTTTTTTTAGCCGTTTGGATCAAAGGACCCTTTCCAAGGGGAAAAATAGATGCACTAAAACAGGCTAGCATTTCCTGGTAATTGAAGTCACCTGAATAAAAGTTAAGGACTATCGTATCCGATTAGGATTTCCCGGAAAATTTCCCTGCTCCGGCAAGAATGAACGCTTCCGTAACATGTTTTAGGAGTCTGTCGGACTTCCTCACTTTCCATTTTGATTGTATATTGCCCATACAATTGACAGATCTCTGTTTTGTGATACTTTGAATGTATCTATTTATATGTTTGAAGCAGGGGTAGGCTGATCTTAAGAATCGGGTCTTGCTTCGATAAGGCTTGAGTCCAGGGCACGAGGATTCGAGTCCTGCGGCAAGACAAGTCAATGGAGTTTGAGATGCCTGAACAGAAACCTTACAAAATCGGAAACTATGAGATCACGGGAGTGGTGGGTCGCGGCGCCATGGCTACCGTATACAGGGGTTTGCAAACCTCCTTAAATCGGCCTGTTGCAATTAAATTGCTCTCTCAAAAGGTCGCAGGCAACCAGGAGATTGTCTCTCGTTTTAAGTTGGAATCTCTTATTATTGCCCGCCTGATGCACCCGAATATCGTCCATATCATTGACCGTGGACTCACAAAGGAGGGCTGGCCCTTCTTCGTGATGAACCTTGTCAAAGGAACGACTCTTTCAAAAGTGATGCTTGCCGCTTCTCCACCCCTAAGCAAAAAATGCAAGCTCATCCTGCAGATCTGTAAAGGCCTCGCTTACGCCCATAAAAATGGCGTCATTCACCGGGACATTAAACCTGCAAACATTTTGATTGATGTCGAGGGCAACGCGATTTTGGCCGACTTCGGCATTGCTCAATTTTATAACCCAACAGGGGAACATCAGGAAAAGACAAAAAAAGGGCCTGTATTAGCTACACCCTCTTACATGTCTCCAGAACAGAAAGTCGGTTCAAAAGAGATCGGTGCGACAAGTGACCTTTATTCACTCGGGGTCATCATGTATGAGTTTTTTACCGGCACTCAACCCATGGGCTATTTCAAACCGCCCTCGGAACTGGTCGAGGCCCTTCCGAAACATCTCGATGAAATCGTGTTCAAATGCCTGGCCTCAAATCCCTCAGATCGTTACCAATGTGCAGATGAAGTCAGGGATCAACTCCTTAAAGCGCTTAAAGGCTTACATCTCGGAAAAAAGAAAAAAGAACAGGCCTTGACCGGCATCCCAAATCTAAAGAAACGCTTTGTCTTGTTAGATGTCATCAGTGAAAACCGCTATGGCGCGGTCAACCTATTGCAGGACACAAGGGATAGCCAGTTGGTGGTCGTGAAAAAAAGTAAACAATCGCGTGATTGGCCCTTTGAAAAAGCGAAGTTAAACACCTTAAGGCATAAAAATATCGCGAAGGTTTTCGGTTCCTCGGAGGAAAAAAACCATTGTAATATTGTGATGGAGTATCTCAGCGGTGGCAGTTTGAAAGACCGTATGGTCCAGGAACACCCTTGGCCTGAGGTTGTCCGGGTCGCAAAGCAGATCTGCGAAGGGCTTGCTTACGCCCACATCCACGGCATTATTCATGGAAATATTCGGCCAAGCAATATACTAGTGGATGAATCTGGAACTGAAAAAATCGTTGATTTCGGCCTTGAGCCGCATTACCATCCGTCGGGAGAAAAGCGAAACGGGTATAGTCCCGAGGGGGAAAAACGATCGAATCAGGCCGATATCTATGGTGTTGGCGTCATTCTATATGAAATGCTGATGGCGGCGCGTCCAATCGTGAGAGCGGGAGAAGTCATCCCGCATGAGGCATTTGAAACCCTGCCGCAAGACCTGCAAACCCTGATTCTAAAGATGATTGCCCAAAAGCCGGAAAAGCGTTACCGCAACCTTGATGAGGCACTTAACACGATCGACCAACTGGCTAAGATGAAAGAGGAAACGCTTGCTTTGCACCCGCCCCCTGTCCAGGCTAAGTTTCAAGAAACGGTCGAAGTCGAGAACGAACAAAGCGCTCGACGAACCGCCCTGCTGTTCACCCTGCTCTTAGCGCTCTCCCTTCTTTTTTATCTGCAATTTTATGAGGCCTTTCAGGCTTTGATTGATCCGAGTATTCGGTAGATTTTTTCTCGAAATCGAGCTGCCTTCAATATGAAGAGCAGCCAACTCAGTCGCTCAACAAAGCTCGTAATCCTTGCGATTTTTAAGCAGGTTTGTTATTTTCCCCCACGACTCCGGAGGAATTGATGTTACGCAAGAAGCTGCTTATTTTGTTTGTTTTGCTTTTGTCCGCCTGTGCAGGAACGGAAGAAAAATCTGAACTCCTGACCATTCTCGGTGTGGATGAAAAAATTGTCGATACCGATCAGGAATCGGAAAACACCTATGACGCGCTCACGCTGTTAAAAAGAGGGGAGGCCTACTTTATCAAGGAAGACTATATTGAGGCCGTCTCTGAGTTTGAACGCTTCCTGTCGCTGCACCCCTTCCATCGTATGGCTGCTTTTTCTCAGTACAAACTGGCGATGAGCTATTTTCATCAGATTCATACCATTGACCGTGATCCCGCACCCATGGAAAAAGCCCTCGCCGCCTTTCAGAAAGTGAAAACCCAATTCCCTAAATCACTCTATGTCGATGAGGCAACAGAAAAGATCGCCGAACTTAAAAAGCGACAAGGAGAGCATCAGTTCCAAATTGGCCGGTTTTATTTTCGGACAGAGGCCTACCCCGCCGCAATCGCACGTTTTGAAAAGGTACTGGCGCGCTTTGAAAAAGGAGAACTCACTGAAAAAACCCTTTTTTTTCTTGGGCGCAGCCATTTCGGCGCCGGTGATCACGAGGCCTCTTTAAAAGTCTTTGATGCCTTGCTTACAAGTTATCCCGATAGCCAATACAAAAAGAAAGTTGGAAAGATCCGGCGCAAAATAACGACCGCCCCCCCCGCTTCGTGAAAGAATCCGCAACGCACTACTATCCCGTTTTTCTCGACTTGAATCAATATCCCGTCATCGTCATCGGCGGTGGAGCGGTTGCCGAAAGGAAGACGCGAAAGCTGATTGAATCCGGGGCAGTCGTCACCCTGATTAGCATGAGCATCACAGAAAACTTGAAGACATGGGCTGCACAAAACTTAATCAGTATCCTGCTGCGCCCCTTTCGACGGGGAGATCTACAAAAAGCCAGACTTGTTTTTGCCGCCACCGATTCGGAACGCGTCAATCGTGCCGTCTGCGAAGAAGCCGGGCGGGAAGGGGCTTTTGTGAATGTAGCCGACCAAAGCACGCCGGGGGATTTTATTGTGCCGGCCGTTTTTTCGGGGCCGGATTATCGTGTTGCAGTTGCAAGTGACGGACTGAGTCCATCGCGATCGGTCGGAATCCGGAATAAGATCCAGTCCTTTTTGTCGGATTCTCCCAAAATAGACGAGGACAAATTCAGTGAAAATTGACAAATACATGGACTTGGCAGAACTCCAGAAAGAGATCAAGACCCTGCAATCAGAGGGAAAGAAGCTTGTTTTTACGAACGGCTGCTTTGATCTCCTTCACGTCGGCCATGTCCGTTATCTCAAGGCAGCTCGAAACTTAGGTGATCGTCTCATCGTGGCCGTTAATTCCGACCAAAGCGTGCAAACATTGAAAGGCCCGAAGCGCCCGATTGTGCCGGAGGCCGAGAGGCTGGAGGTCTTGTCAGCCCTCTCCTGCATCGACTACCTCATTCTCTTCTCAGACCTGACTCCGGCACAATTGATTGTCGACCTCGTACCCGATATTCTGGTGAAGGGAGCCGACTGGGCACACAAAGACATTGTCGGCGGAGATTTCGTAGAGCAGCGAGGTGGAAAAGTGGTTCGGATTGCCTTGGTTGACGGGGCTTCGACCACTTCGATTATCGAACGAATAGAAAGACGATTGAGGAGAAGATAGGCCAGCGTCTACAGAAACCGAATCAGGGCAGATACAGGGATCTGCCCCTACAAAAACACATGCCAATCAATCAGAAAAAATCTTCCCCTTTCGCCTCCGTTTTTGAAGCGATTGATCAGGGAGAGAAAACATTCAAGATCAGCGGTCTTGCCGGATCTTCACAGGCCTACCTGCTGGCCGAACTCGCAAAGGCCGGACGACCCTTTTGTCTCGTCGCTCCCTCATTTGAACAGGCGGAAGACCTCTTTCGGGAGATTCACTTCTTTTTAGAAATTGCTAAACAACGCTCTGAGGATCCGGACGAGACGATTTCGCCAACTTTTCTTTTTTACCCGCCCTGGGATATTCTGCCCTACGAGTCGGCAACGCCCCGTCCGGATCGCATTGCCGAACGCCTCAGCACCCTCCATCGCCTGGCCGACGCCGACCGGCCTGGTAAAACAGATGCCACAGCTTGTGGTGAGAGGGATGTAAAGCATCCTGTCTACTCCGTCATGACATCCGTGATCACGACAATCGACGCCTTTCTTCAAAAGGTCGTTTCAAAGACATTTCTTTTGGATCGCACCCTCTCTCTTCGCGTCGGGGAGACACGCTCACGGGAGGACTTGATTGAGCAGCTTTATGATCGAGGCTACGAGGTCGAAAGCGTCGTTTCGGGGCCGGGCGAAATCGCAGTGCGTGGCGGTATTATCGATCTTTTTCCTCCGGCGATGGACGGGCCCGTCCGCATCGAATTTTTCGGTGACGAAATTGAATCGATTCGGACCTTCGATCTTGAAACACAACGATCACTCAAGGCGCTTAAACAGCTCCAAATTATTCTCGGCCATGAAGACCTGCACGACCCCAATTTTTATCGCTGTCCCTTTTCAGACTATCTCAGCAAGGAGATGCTGCTGATTCAGCATGAACCGGAGACACTGTTTTCAAACGGGAAGCGCTACCTGGAAGAAGTCAAGGAGGCCTCGTTTTTTGCGCTTAAGCGCGACAGCGAGATGCCCAAGGCCGACGCGCTTTTTCTGCCCCTTTCTCACCTGGCCGATGTGGCATTTCACCGAAGCACGATTGACATCGAAGGCCTGGTGCTTCGTCCGGAAAAAGGGGTACGTCGTCTGACTTTCGAGACCCGTTCTCCTGCCGTCCTCGGTTTCGAGAGACCGGAACAAAGTTTTGAGGAAACGAGCGCACACCTGCAAACACTCCGCCAAGATCACCTCGTCATCCTGGCCCTGAAGAATCAACACCAGTTAGAGCGCTTTGAACGCCTGCTCAGTAATCATGATGTGCCCTGGGGAAAGCTGTCACACATTCCGGGTGCCTTCCCTGCGCCGCCCGCCCCCGTCCTTTTGTGTATCGGACATCTCTCCCGGGGTTTTTCACTGGAGCGCTCAGAGCTGCTCTTTCTGACCGACGACGCCCTGATGGGCGGTCGGAAAGGGACGAGTCATGCAGCAAGCCACGCCACACGAGCTAAGCCCGGCAAGCTTGGCAAATCAGATGACAAGCTCAAAGGCTTCCTCGCCTCGTTTGAAGATTTAAAACCCCGCGATTATGTGGTGCATATCGATCATGGTATCGGGCGCTATGTCGGTTTGAAACGCCTGAGCATTCGGGAAGGTGAACGCACAAGCGCTTACGAAACCGATTTCATGGTGCTGGAATATGCAGGGGGAGACAAGGTCTATGTCCCGCTCGAATCCTTCAGTCTCGTTCAACGCTACGTCGGCGCGGAAGGGGCTGCACCTAAGTGCGACAAACTCGGCGGAATGCGTTGGAGCAAGGCCAAAGCCAAGGTCAAAGGCGAGATCAAAAAAATGACGGGCGAGTTACTCGAACTCTATGCACAGCGGGAGCTGGCGAGGGGGCAGGCCCTGGAGATTTCGCTTTCCGATGCAGAGGCCTTCGCCGCCGCCTTTGAATTTGAGGAAACACCCGACCAGCTTCGCACAATTCAGGAAGTGGCCGCCGACATGGAACAGGAAAAACCGATGGACAGACTCGTCTGCGGCGATGTCGGATACGGCAAAACCGAGGTCGCCATGCGAGCCGTCTTTCAGGCGGTGATGGGTGGTACGCAGGCCGCCATCATCGTTCCGACGACCCTGTTGGCCCAACAACACTTTCAAACCTTTAAAGAACGCTTCGCCCCTTTCCCCGTCGAAGTCGGACTTTTAAGCCGTTTTCGCACACGGGCCGAGCAGAAGGTGACCTTGGCCGGTTTAAAAAAAGGCATTGTCGATATCGTCATTGGCACCCATAGGCTCTTTCAGAAAGACATTGAGTTTCGGGACCTCGGCCTGATTGTTGTTGACGAAGAACACCGCTTCGGGGTGCGTCATAAAGAACGCCTGAAGCAGATGCGGAAAGAGGTGCATGTGCTGACCCTTACCGCGACACCCATCCCGAGGACTTTGCAGATGGCGATTGCCCAGGTGAGAAGCCTCTCGGTCATTGAAACCGCCCCGGCCGACCGTCTGGCGATCCGGACACAACTGGCCCCCTTTGATCCGACGATTATCCGGGAGGCCGTCTTCCGGGAACTGGTTCGAGGTGGACAGGTCTTTTTTCTTCACAATCGCGTACACAATATTGATCAGATCGGGTCGTTTCTGGCAGAACTCCTGCCGGAAGCAAAGATCGGCATTGTCCACGGACAAATGCCGGAAGGGGCGATTGAAAAGGTCATGCTCAAATTTTTGAGTCAAGAGACTAATGTGCTTTTAACCACGACGATTATCGAATCGGGCATTGACATTCCTTCTGCCAATACCATCATCATCAATCATGCCGAACGCTTCGGCCTGTCCGAACTTTATCAGTTGCGAGGGCGGGTAGGCCGTTCCGGTGAACAGGCCTATGCCTACCTTCTGGTTCAGGAAGGGAAGGTGCTCACAAAAGAAGCGCGTCAGCGTCTTGAGGCGATTCAGGAATTTACAGAGCTGGGCTCGGGTTTTCGCGTTGCGGCGCGCGACCTGGAGATTCGCGGCGCCGGCAACCTGCTGGGCAAAGAGCAATCGGGGCAGATTGCCGCCGTGGGTTTTGAACTCTACCTTGAAATGATCAATGACATGGTTCAGGAACTCAAAGGGACGGTTGTCGAAAAAGAGATCGTGCCAAAGCTCCATTTCAGGGTTTCCGCCTACATGCCGGAAGACTACATCCCCGACTCTTTTCAGCGACTTTCCATTTACAAACGCTTATCCAATTGCAAAGATCTGGAAGAATGCCAGTCCATCCAGGATGAGCTGGAAGACCGCTACGGTCCCCTGCCCGATGCGGTTTTACACCTTGTGCAGATCATCCAATTAAAGGAGATGGCCCGAGCGCTGAAAATCTCAAAACTGGAAGAGCGGAAACTTAGCCTTCGTTTCACCTTTGATGCTCAGGCAAATCCGCCGGAGAACACCTTGAAGAAACTGCTCGAAAAATTTCCAGGGAGGATCCGCTTTGTTTCCGCCTACGCCTTTGAGCTGAAGGTTCAGAGCAATCTCTGGGCAGACCTTTACCTGGATGCCGCCCTTTGTTTGAAAGCCATGCAGGACAGTGAGGTGAAAGCCCGGTGAAAATATTCGGGGGACTGATATTAGCGGCTTTTTTATTTGTCACGGGCTGTGAGCAAAACAAAAGCGATTCGTCTTTGGCGACGATTGCCCTTGTCAACGATGAAGCGATCCGGGTTTCCGACTTGCTCGCCCTGTTGCCGGAAGCGGATCCGGAACAGCCCGATGCAGGCCGGGCCTCCCCTGAAGAGCGCGCAGCGCTCAGCCGTGCCTTTCTTGATCAGCTCATTGAAGAGGCCATGTTACTTCAAGAGGCCGAGCGCTTAAAGATTCATGTGACGAAAAAAGAGCTTGCCGCACGAATGGCTGAATACAGAGAAGAACTGAGCAAGGAAGCGTTTTTAGCTTTGCTCGCTGAGCAGAACTTGTCGATCGAGGAGCTAACGCAGCACACCCGAAAAGACTTGTTAATCGAAAAATTGCTCAACCGACTTCCGGTCGAAAACGGGGACGAGCCCCTGGACATCCCCGAGACGGCAGTTCGGGCTTATTATGAGCAACATCGTCAGAGATGGCAGATTGATGTGGAACTCAAATTAAGGCAGATCATCGTCAAAACCCAGGAAGAGGCGGAAGAGATCTACCTCTCCATCCTAAAGGGAGCCGATTTTGAAGCCTTGGCAAAAACCCATTCCAAACAGTCTCAGGCGGGAGAAGACGGCGACTTGGGCTTTTTGCAACAGGGTGAAACCCCGATCGAATTCGATCCCCTTTTTCAGATGGAGGTCGGAAAAATCTCTCATGTCATCCAGAGTCCTTTCGGTTATCATATCGTCAAGGTTGAAGACCGGAGAGAACAGCGTTTTTTGAGTTACGAAGCCGTGCATGAGAAAATATACAAGCTCTTGCTTGATCAGAGACGAGAGACCGCCTACGCAAAGTGGATATCCAGATTAAAAGAGAGAACAGAGGTTCGAATTAATGAAAAACTCCTTAAAAAGTATTCTTAGGCCCTCACAAGGGATCATAAGGCGAAAATGCGGTCTGCCGGTTTTATTTGCGGCCTTACTGATCACAACTGTAAGTGCCGACCCGGGGCCTAGTGAAATCGTCATTGACGCCGTCGTTGCCATCGTCGGAAACGAGATTGTAACGCAGAGTGATCTGGATCGACTTTCACTGGACAATCAGGGAAGCGGTCGCAAAGAAGATCGGACAAAACTGATCCACCGACTCATTGAAGAACGTCTAATCCTGCAAGAGGTTCGTAGAAAGCGGGTTTCTGTCAGCGATGCGGAAATTGAATTTGCTCTAAATGACATTCAGTCGAGAAACCGTTTCCCGGACAGAGCGGCCTTTAAAAAGGCGGTCGCCTCTGAAAACCAAAGTTGGCGCAAATATGTCAGTGACCTGGAAAATCAGTTGATGATTTTAAAACTGCTGAGCAGGGAGGTCAACATCAACAACAAGGTCGACGAAACGGCAATTCGGCGCCACTATGAGACCTATCCGGATCAATTCAGACTGCCCGATCGAGTGCGTCTGTCCCGGCTTCTCTTGAAGGGCGGTTCAGAGGCGTCTGAAGAGAAAAAGAAAGAAGTCGAGGGGAAACTGGCAACAATCTACTCCGCTTTAAAAAAGGGGAGCGCTTTTGCGGACCTGGTCAAACAATACAGCGAAGGCCCGAGAAAGGGGAAGGCCGGGGATCTGGGCTTTTTTATTCGGGGCGACCTGGCCCCGGAAATTGAACAACTCATTTCCGGACTTAAAGCAGGAGCTGTCAGCTCCCCCCGTCACACCACACAAGACGTTCAGGTTTTCAAACTGGAAACACGGGAAGCAGGACGAAAGCGGGACTTTGAAAGCGTAAAAAAGGAAATAGAAGAACGCCTGCTCTCAGAGCAACGGGCGACGCTTCAGGAACAATGGATCGCCGGTCTTTTTGAACAGACTTATGTGGATATTAAGTAATACCTGACTGCCTGGTCCGACTTTGACGTCAAAATCACATTGAAACAGACAGGATCATCAAAAAAATGATCGCTAATTTTTTGTGTCTTGCGCCAGGTTTTTCCTGAAAAAATCGGCGATAGCCGTCTTGGTGGTCTTTCCCTGGGCCACATTGAGAACAGTTCCACCAATACCTTGTTTGTAATCTTAAGCATGACATCGTTTATTTCCAGAAAGACAAGGGCCGATGCAGCGCCGACCCGCTTATTGCCATCGATAAAAGGATGGTTCTGAACGATGTGAAAGAGATAGGCCGCTGCCATCTCACAGAGACCGTTATGCAGGTATTGATCGGCAAAGGCGGCTTGCGGCATCGCAACAGCGGACTCAAGAAGGCCCGTATCCCGAATACCGTGACTGCCGCCGTAGCCTTCGATCTGGTCATCGTGAATCGCCATAACGTCGTCTGCCGTGAGAAAAACGGGTGTCATGATTTACTTTGCAAGTTCTTTAAACGCAGGGGCATAACGTTGATTGACTTTTTCTAAGGCTTTTTTAAAAGCCTTCTGTCGTTTTTCATCCCGGTCCGGAGAAATAATCAGAGACTGGCCGTCTGTCGTGATGGCAAGCGGGGTATCGGCATTGATGTTCAAAAGATCCAGCACCGGCTTGTCGATGACTAAAGCCAGGCTGTTGCCATGTTTTGTAAGATGTTTGACCATGATTGCCCTCCAAATTTGTTCACATGTATATACAGTGTATGACCTTTTGTTTTTGGCGTCAATGTGGTGTATGAAGCCTGGTGCTTATTGTGGCGGTATCAGAAGGTGAAAGTGGGGCGGAAGAAAAAAGTTTTGAAAAATGTGAAATTCCGTGACATGATCTGTCCCAAAATGGGTATAGGATGGGGGTGTTGATTATTCTCCAACTTTCAATTAAATAAAAAAGGAAACCCGATGAAAAAGAACTACTTGATTCAGCTTGAGATTTCTGGACCAACGGCAATCTGGACTCGGCCGGATTCAGGAGACTGTCCTGTGAGCTACCCTGCACCGACATATTCAGCGGTGAAGGGTATTTTCGAATCAATTCTGTGGATTCAGACTGTTGAAATTGTTCCGATCAAAGTTGAACTCTGTGCGCCTATCATCTATCACGGCTATAACACCAATTATGGCGGGCCATTGCGAAAGGGAGGGGTTATTAAAACCGGTGGCAGTTATCAATTGCTCGCGTCCGTTCTGGTCAATCCATGTTATCGGCTATTCTCAGAAGTGAAGCGGAATCAAAAGACCAATGGACAATTGACTGCCCGAACACGTGAATGGGAACAAAAAACCACTTCTTCAGAACACGCATACAAGGACATATTCAACCGCCGTCTCATCCGAGGACAATCTTTTTCGATCCCTTTTCTGGGCTGGAAGGAGTTTGTGCCTGATTATGTCGGCCCCTTTCGCAACAGCACACGGGTAATGAATGATATTACCTTAAGAATCCCGAGCATGTTACGTCATGTTTTCCCAGACGGAGTACACAGTAAGGTGCGGTATGTCTATGATCAAGATATTGAAATAAGGAGTGGCGTTCTCACCTATTAGGAGCATACAAATGCTAAATGAACTTTATGACCTGTCATTGAGTTTGGAGAAAGCGGGGATATGTCCTGAAGAATGGCATCCTGATTTCAAAGAACTACCCAAAATTTCTAAAGCAAAGCCTTGTTTTAAATTGTTAATTGGTGCTGAAGGCACTGTTTCTGAAATTGAACCCCTTGAAAACAAACAATATCTTGACGGTATCAGAAAATGGCAATGTGGCGGTAATGGCTATTCGTTTCCTTGTTTTAATGTTCGGCCTTTGTTCACGCTTGTTACAGACGGAACAAGCGAAGAGGAAAAAGAAGAGAGGAAAAAGTATTTAACAAAATGGCTGAAAACCATCAAAAAACAGACGGAATTTTCAGAGAATGATCTGATCAACCTTGAAGGGTATATGGTTGACGATAATCAACTTTGGAGTCCTAAACATAACGAACGTGTTGCGGACTGTTTAGACAAAATTCCAAGCCTGTTACGTGAAAGGCTTGGGGAAGCGCCAGATGAGTTCAGGGCTATTACCAAATTGATTGAGCGTTGCGGAAATATGGTGCCGGAAAAATTTTTTCAACAGCTTAAGAGTATTTTAGTAGCGCAGATTTTACGAAATCCAGGCGAGTGTGAACAGTATATTCCCTTCCTGCTTTATGCCGGGACCAACCCACCCAATAACAATATCTCCATCATGCTTGAATTGACAGATGGCCTTTCGGCGTTTCCACGTCCTGTCGTGCACCCCAAGGTGCATCAGTGGATTAACAGACGATTACTGATTGATGACCAAGGTTCTTCTGTTTCAGACCTTCTTTTTCCTGAAGATGGGAAAGATGCCTTCAATCAAACTGATGCGGACTGGAAAACTAAGCTTTCCGAGGTGAAGGTTCCAATTTTGGGTGGTGTTAAGCTACGCGCTATGAATTCTGAATCGTTTTGCCAAACGCGTTACGGTCGCATTGATGCGAAATCGTTCGTCATTGGTCGTGACACTCGCAAACAAATCAAAGGAGCATTGGAATGGTTGACCGGCGAAGGGCGCCGAAACAAAACCTGGGGCAATATTTCTTTTGCATCGGACAACGATGAAATTCTTTTGATCTATCCATCCGTACTACCAGAACGGCCCATCCCCGCTGTTTCTATGCTGGGTGGAGCCGTTCTGAAGGTTGAAGAGCAAACCACAAAATTTGTAGATTGCGCAAAAGCTGTCACCAGCGCACTACGGGCAATTCAACATCCCCTTAAAGAAGTGGAAATACGTGTTTTCGGTCTACGAAAAATGGATAAAGCAAGGACCCAGGTCTCGTGCAATCAGCAATATACAGCCGAACGCCTCATCACCGCCGCCGAAGAATGGCAAAATGACTGCGGTAATGTTCCCTCAATCAAGATCAAACAATGGGGAAATGAGAAGGGAAAACCAGAATGGTTTGACTTGGAAACACCGTTTCCCTTTGAGGTAATTTCCTCCCTGAATACGGTATGGCCTTGTAGTGGAAAGACACCCACCCGAGTACGCACATTCTCCAGCGTAGAAGGAATAGGGCTGCTGTTGTATGAACAAACACGTTTGAATCCTTTGGCGAAAAGAGCTTTACATGTTGCAGTTATCAATGGCAGCGGCCTATTGATATCAATAGGCCATTCACAGCACCAGGGCAGGGTCCACCCAATCAGTAAAAAGTTTGAAAAACAAGCACGCATACTCCCCACAATACTCGGCTTGCTTTTAGCAAAACTTGGACAAATCAAGGAGGATTATATGAAATCAGCACCCTATCTAATCGGCAGACTGCTCAGCTTGGCAGATCAGCTTCATTCTCACTATTGTCAGAAGGTGAGAAATGGACAAGCACCGACCCAGCTTATGGGAAATGCACTGATGGCGACTTCCTTAGAAACACCGACAAAGGCCCTGGCCTTGTATGCCCACCGTATTCTTCCCTATCAGGCCTGGGCAAAAACAGCGCATGGAGAAGATGCGGGACTTGCAAGGTATTTTCTGGCCGAACTTGGAAAAGTCTCGTCAGATGTTGCCACTGTTGAGGTGCCGACTCGGTGCAAAGATGCAGATAAAGCCCAAATGTTGCTGGGCTATCTTGCAAGAGCGGACAAATCGGATGCAACCGGAAACAAACAATAACGCAAGGAGGAAACATGAATAACACAGAAAATAAGATCAAACGAGCAACGGGCTTGTTGGTTATTGAAGTGATCAATTCAAATCCTAACGGTGATCCTGATCGAGAAAGTGATCCCCGACAAAGGCCCGATGGACGCGGAGAGATTTCGCCTGTTTCTTTCAAGCGAAAGTTACGCGATCTTGTTGAAGATAAGGAGGGGCCTGTTTGGCAAGCATTAAACCCAAACAAGCAAGTAAACGATCATAAGGATACTGAGAATGCCAACAAGTTTTTCATCCTTGAGTCACGTGGACGGAACAGAACAACCATTAAGGATGAGCTGAAAAACGGGAAGTTCACAAACAAATATTGGGATGGTCGTCTATTTGGAAATACTTTTCTGGAAGATGCAATGGATAAAGGAACAATCAAGACCGGTGTTGTCCAGTTTGGCCTCGGTGTGTCCGTGTCTCCTATTGAAATTGAGCGACATACCAATACAGTAAAAGCTGGCGTGGAAGAAGGCAAAACAGCGGGCATGGCCCCAATGGGTTATCGCTTCGTTCAACATGGTGTCTATTGTATGCCTTTTTTCGTTAATCCCAGCATGGCGCATAAATCGGGATGTACACAGCAAGATATCGATCTTTTGAAAAACCTGATTCCCTACGCCTATTCTCACACCCGCTCTCACGCCCGACCGCTCGTGGATATTCGCCACGCCTGGTATTGTGAACACGAAAATCCCCTTGGGTCATGCTCTGATTTCGCATTGATCGAAGCCTTAACACCTAAAAAACGGAGCGAAACTAAAACGGCATCTGTTAATTGGGCGGAATATGATGTGCCAAAAAGTTTACCCGATGAACTAGATAAAAAAGTGGTCTGCCTGGATTTGATGACCCTGTGATGAGTTATCTCGCACACAGCGCTCGACCTGAAAAAGGCATTCCCGCACAGGACTACGACGAACATGTCAACAAAACGCGCCAGCACGCTTTGGAGAACGCCGAAGGTGCTGGGCGTTACTCACCAAAATACGGCAGTCTGCTAAAGGTTTCCGCCGCCCTTGCCGGAGAGTTCCATGACATGGGCAAGCTCGACGAAGAAAATCAACGAGTCCTCTCTGGAAAGGTCGCAGCAAAAAAACTTCCTGTTCAGCATGTGGATGCCGGGGTTTCTCATCTGCTTGCATTGGGTAAACAGTGGCACCAATTGGCGGCGTTCATTTCTTATGCGCATCACATTGGTTTGCCGTCACTGCCAAAAGAGGAAAACAAGGGGAATGCTTTTTTGCGTGATCCAAAGATGGTGTCTTATACGCTAGAGCGATTATCCGAATATCTACGAAAACACCGTGAAGATGTTGAGAAGTTCCATTTTGATTTTCCTAATTCAACGCTCCTGGACAAACCTCAGTTGTTTTTTCGGATGGCTTTGTCTTGCCTGGTTGATGCAGATCATGGTGATACAGCACGGCATTACGGAAAATCTACAACTAAAGAAGCGGAATTATTGCAGCCCTTAAAGCGTCTTAAAGCGTTAAACCAGTATGTTGAAAACTTGGGTGAAGACGATGATACAAATAATGATCGTAACCGTATTCGGCAGTGCGTCTACGAGGCTTGCCGTAATGCAGAGACGACCCCGGCGATGTATGCCTGTGACAGCCCGGTAGGTACAGGCAAAACCACGGCAATCATGTCGCACTTATTGAAAGCCGCACATGACAAAGGCTTGCGGCGCATATTTGTGGTTTTGCCCTATATCAATATCATCAAACAATCAGTCGATGTTTATCGCAAGTCTCTTCGACTCGACGGAGAGGTGTCTGAGGAGATCGTGGCGGCACACCATCACCGCGCCGATTTTCAAGACCCGGACACCCGACAGTTCACCTTGCTTTGGCGCTCACCTATTGTGGTCACCACAGCCGTTCAGTTTTTTGAAACGCTGGCAAGCAACCACCCGGCCACATTACGCAAATTGCATCACCTTTCGGGGGCCGCAGTGTTTTTTGACGAAGCCCATGCCGCTTTGCCTGCCCATTTATGGCCGCAGGCCTGGCGGTGGTTACGAGAATTGAGTGATGAATGGGGTTGTCATTTTGTGTTTGGCTCGGGTTCTCTGAATCGTTTTTGGGAGCTACCCGATTTCGTAGAACCCCCTGTAAAAATCCCTGAATTGGTAAAACCGGAAATACGAATATCTCTCGCCACCAAGGAGTCAACCCGGATTATCTACAAACGAAAACCTGACCCACTCGACTTAAAGCGGCTAATTGCCTGGCTCGATAAGTTGGAGGGACCTCGGCTCTTAATAGTGAATACTGTCCAGTCTGCGGCAGCCATTGCCAAGGAGATCGCCGAAAAACAAGGAAGCGACAAAGTGGAACACATTTCTACTGCCTTATCCCCGATTGATCGTGAGCAAACATTGGATCGGATAAAAGACCGGCTGTCACAATGTAAACCTCCGATGAAAAACAAAGCACTTGCTGATTGGACATTGGTTGCCACTTCTTGTGTAGAAGCAGGTGTCGATTTATCTTTCAAAACCGGTTTGCGTGAAAGCGCAAGCCTTGTCAGCTTGCTGCAAATTAGCGGGCGTGTGAACCGCCACCAGGAATACGGATGCAGCGATGTTTGGTCTTTTACCTTGCAAGCATCTAATTTACTCAGGCGTCATCCTGATTTTAAAAATTCCTCTAAAGTACTTGATCAAATGTTCGATGAAAACCGCGTCACGCCAGAGAGTTGCAAAGAAGCTTTGCGACGTGAAATATGCTTAGACATTCTGAAAGATGAAATCCGTAAACACGAAGACGCAAAAGATTTCCCAGAAGTTTGTGCATTATTCCGCGTGATTAACGCAGATACATATACGGCAGTGGTTGACGAAAACACGAAACAGCGTCTTAGAGCGGGCGAGAAAGTCCATTCGCGCGACATTCAGGCGCATAGCGTTCAAATCTGGGGGAACAAATTACAATTATTAAAAATACCCGAGTTTGTCAGATACCCCGGCCTTTATGAGTGGAATCTGGAATACGATGATTTTATTGGCTACATGTTGGGCGTTTTGAAAAACATAGAATTTAATGCAAATGGAGGTGCGATAATCTGACGGCTATGGAAAACGATATTCCCATCTCTGCATTAAACCACTATACCTACTGCCCTCGGCGTTGTGCCCTTATCCACATCGAACAGACATATAACGAAAACATCTACACAATGCGTGGAAATGATTTGCACGAACGCACAGACAAACCCGAAGAAAGTGCATGGGAGGAAGGGATTCGTGTGGAGCGGGCACTTCCTCTTTGGCATACGGGCTTGGGCCTGATCGGAAAGGCGGATGTGGTCGAATTCCACGGAGACATCCCTTATCCGGTTGAATATAAAGCAGGCCGTTTACGAAAGTTTACCAATGATGAGCTTCAACTCTGTGCCCAGGCCATTTGTCTGGAAGAAATGACTGGAAAGTCAGTCCCAAAAGGCGCGATTTTCCATCATGGTTCGCGAAGAAGGCGAGAGGTCATTTTTCATCAAGACTTACGAGATCTCGTTAAAACAACGGTTCAAGGCATCCGGGAACTGCTTTCATCACAGGTGATCCCGGCGCCCGTCAACGACCAGCGCTGCCCGAATTGCTCTCTACAAGAATCCTGTATGCCATCGGCAAGTGGCGAACAGGATCGGACCTTATGTGCGCAGAAGAAGCTTTTCATGGTTTCAGATTTGTAGTTTATGAATACTCCGCCTTCAAAAGAGGAAGGTGAGGAATGAACATCGAATTCAAGGAAAACATCTATGAGCATTGATCAAATCGCTAGAGAAGCCCTTCGGCTCAATCCTCGTGACAGAGCGATCCTGGCCGAAACAATATGGGAAAGCCTTGAGGACCCATATATCGTCCCATGTGAAATTTCTGATGAGGACGCGATTGCTGTAGCAACGGAGGCAGAAGCTGAAAGATAGCGTAAGCGTGCCGAGAGATTTCGACGATTACACCGTGACGGTCGATGGGAACGATTTACCTCCGGGTGTTACTCTGGTGTGATTGGCGGTGTGACCCTATCTGTTTAGTTCCTGACACCTGTCTTCCAAACAGTCACACCATGATAATATCGTCTTATAGCAAAAATGAGGAAGAGAAAAATGGTAAGGCTCAAATATATTTTCTGGCAAGATGAAAACATGTGGATTGCTTACCTGGAGGAATACCCTGATTACATGACCCAAGGCGAGACTAAAAATGAATTAATAGACCATCTGAAGGATATTTACGCCGAACTGAATAGCGGAAATATCCCTTGTGTCAGAAAAGTTTCGGAGCTGAAAGTGTCCCTAAGTTCGGCAGTTATTACTTAAATTCAAAGAGGTCAATCTATGAAAAACGAATACACCGCAGTCCTTAAACAAGAAGGTGATTGGTGGGTGGGATGGGTTGAGGAAGTCCCCGGCGTAAATTGCCAGGAAAGAACCTATGAAACATTAAAAGAAACCCTGTCAGTGACGCTCAAGGAAGCCCTGGAATTCAACCGCCTGGAGGCCTTAACGGCGGCGGGCAGTGAATACCGGGAAGAAAAAATCGCCGTATCTCCATGAAGAGAAACAAGTTTCTCCAGTATCTTCGCAATCATGGCTGTGTGCTCCTAAGAGAAGGGGGGAAACATTCATGGTGGCATAATCCGGCATTAAACAAACGCTCTGCAATTCCAAGACATACGGAAATACAGGATCTATTGGCAAGAAAAATATGCAAGGATTTGGGGGTGGAGCCCATCAAGTAGCCGCTGGACAACAAGTTTAAGCTGGCATAGAAACGAGACATAGATATAAGAATGCATCATGAAAGTATCATTTATTGTAGATCATGCCCCCGTCATGATATCGGCCCTGGAACATTTCAGTTACTGCCCTCGGCAGTGCGCCTTGATCCATGTCGAGCAGACCTTCGATGAAAATATTTACACCCTGCGCGGTCAGGCAGTGCATCGCCGGGTGGACGAAGTGAAAACGGAATATCAGGAGGGTGTCCGTATCGAACGAGCGCTGCCCCTTTGGAGTCATCATTTGGGTTTGATCGGTAAGGCCGACGTCGTTGAATTTCACGGAAAAGTCCCCTATCCGGTCGAATACAAACACGGTTCCCGAAGAAAAAAAGAACACGACGATCTTCAACTCTGCGCACAAGCAATCTGCCTGGAAGAGATGACGGGAGAAACTGTGCCGAAAGGTGCCATTTTTCACCACAGCTCACGACGGAGACGGGAAGTTGTATTTCATCAAGACTTACGAGATCTCGTTAAAACAACGGTTCAAGGCATCCGGGAACTGCTTTCATCACAGGTGATCCCGGCGCCCGTCAATGACCAGCGTTGCCCGAATTGCTCTCTACAGGAATCCTGTATGCCATCGGCAAGTGGCGAACAGGATCGGACCTTATGTGCGCAGAAGAAGCTTTTCATGGTTTCAGATTTGTAGTTTATGAGCACTCCGCCTTCAAAAGAGGAAGGTAGGAATGAACATCAAATTCAAGGAGAACATCTATGAGCATTGATCAAATCGCTAGCGAAGCCCTGCGGCTCAATCCTCGTGACAGGGCGATCCTAGCCGAAACAATATGGGAAAGCCTTGAGGACCCATATCTCGTCCCATGTGAAATTTCTGATGAGGACGCGATTGCTTTAGCGCGAAAGCGTGACGAGGAAATTGAAAAGGGAAAAGTTAAACCCTTATCTCATGAAGAACTCATGAGAAAGCTACGTAATTGAAAGTTGAATACCATCCTGAAATTGAGCATGAGTTACGACAAATCATTGATTTCTACAATGAACGCTCTTCGGGCCTGGGGATACAATTTTTGAATGAGTTTGAAAAACAGATTTTGAATATCACGTCTATGCCAACCCGATGGCTGATTGTTAAAGCCGATCTCCGACGCTCGTTGATGAAACGATTTCCTTACGTTATCTATTTCCGGGTATTGAAAAATAACGTGCTTCGAGTGACAGCAGTTAAGCACCAACGCAGGTATCCTGATTATGGTCTCGGTAGAAAATAAATATTGAGAATCACGTCATGCACCAGCTTTTAAACACACTCTACATCACCACCGAAGGGGCCTATCTCCATCTCGACCACGACACGCTTAAAGTCGAGATTGCGAAAGAAACCAAACTTCAAGTTCCCGTGCATCATTTAGGTGGCGTTGTTTGTTTCGGAAACGTCATGCTCAGCCCGGCGGCAATGGCCCGCTGTGCGGCGGATGGCCGCTTTGTGGTGCTGCTTGATCGTAATGGGCGGTTCAAGGCCCGCGTTGAAGGGCCGGTTTCAGGGAATGTCCTTTTAAGAACTGCACAGCATGAAGCGATGGCAGACCTGAAAAAGTCTCTCGAACTCGCCAGAAACATGGTTGCGGGCAAGCTTCAAAACAGCCGTCAAATTGTCCTTCGAGGTCGGCGGGAAAGCACAAATGAAGAGGACAGACAGATATTGAAAAAAACAGGCGTTCACCTGGCAAGCGCCCTGTCTCGTCTTCCGGCTTCTAAGGACATTGATTCCGTTCGTGGCATTGAGGGCGAATCTGCAAGGGCCTATTTTTCGTCATTTGATCGCATGGTACGTGAAGATCGCGAAACTTTTCGCTTTAATGGCCGAAACAGACGCCCGCCGCGTGACCCGGTGAATGCCCTGATTTCTTTTCTCTATGCCTTGTTGATGAATGACTGCGTGGCCGGGGCCGAAGGCGTTGGGCTTGATCCTCAAATGGGTTTTTTGCACGCGATTCGACCGGGACGGGCCGCACTGGCATTGGACTTGATGGAAGAGCTTCGCTCTGTTCTTGCGGATCGATTGGCGCTTACATTAATCAACCGGAAACAGATCAAAGCAAAACACTTTATCGACAGACCCGGTGGAGCGGTTCATTTGAATGACGATGGCCGAAGGGAAGTTGTCGTCGCCTATCAAAAACGGAAACAGGAAGAAGTCACTCATCCCCTTCTGAATCAAAAAATGCCTCTGGGTTTAATCCCCCATGTGCAGGCGCGTTTGCTTGCACGAACACTGCGAGGAGACATGGAAGCCTATATCCCTTATCTTTACCGCTGAGAGATCGCATGCTTATTGTAGTGACATATGATGTTTCAACGGAAACACGGGAGGGCCGACGGCGGCTGCGTCATATCGCCCAGGCCTGTAAAAATTTCGGGCAACGTGTGCAGTACTCTGTATTTGAATGCACTGTCACTGCAATGCAGTATGAAGAATTAAGGCGAAGACTCTTGAGTATTATCGAAGAAAAAGAAGACAGACTTCGGATTTATCGTCTTACCGAACCCAGGGAAAAGTATATTGAGATTTACGGGCTTGACGGGACGGTTGATTTTGAAGGGCCATTGCTGGTTTAAGCGCGAACCGCCAGCAATGCTAAAACAGTGGGAGGTTCGCGAAGCGTATAAGATATTGAAATGAAAAGAAATTTTTCAAAGAAAGTGTAATATGTTTTTTAAAATACAGTGCAAAAAGAAAAGTCCGCGTCTTTCAATATGTAAAACACTGAAAACAAAGGATATTTCACAAGCACTGTCGCATCCGCCCTTCGGGGCGGGTGAGGATTGAAACAACTGTTTGTCGGTATCGTTGCCAGGGCCGCCGACGTCGCATCCGCCCTTCGGGGCGGGTGAGGATTGAAACTTCTGGAGAAATAAAACGGCCTTCGATGCCGGGGAGGTCGCATCCGCCCTTCGGGGCGGGTGAGGATTGAAACACCACTGGCACTATATCAAGCTTTATGCCAGTGGTGCGTCGCATCCGCCCTTCGGGGCGGGTGAGGATTGAAACAACAGATGCACCATTTGAGATCGGACATCTTCTGGTCGCATCCGCCCTTCGGGGCGGGTGAGGATTGAAACTCCATTGCGCCCCAGCAGGGACAGTGTAGGTGAAAGTCGCATCCGCCCTTCGGGGCGGGTGAGGATTGAAACAAATTAGCCCCGACAGCGGGATTCGCATCCGCAAGTCGCATCCGCCCTTCGGGGCGGGTGAGGATTGAAACGGTGTGAAGGGATGTTACTTGGATCATCGGTGAAACGTCGCATCCGCCCTTCGGGGCGGGTGAGGATTGAAACGAGCGTCGAGCCAGACGACCGGACAGAGACGGAGAGTCGCATCCGCCCTTCGGGGCGGGTGAGGATTGAAACAAGAAATTGAACCTATCACAAAAAATCACCAAGAGTCGCATCCGCCCTTCGGGGCGGGTGAGGATTGAAACCATAGACGAACCTTCTTTCCTCACTATCTCAAGATAGTCGCATCCGCCCTTCGGGGCGGGTGAGGATTGAAACGGAGGATAGTCCTAAAAACACGAGGGATTACATTTGTCGCATCCGCCCTTCGGGGCGGGTGAGGATTGAAACTACAAAATGCACGCAGCAAACGGGAATACTGACGGGTCGCATCCGCCCTTCGGGGCGGGTGAGGATTGAAACGATTCGCTCCGGTCTACCGAACCCGACGTGCTTAAGGTCGCATCCGCCCTTCGGGGCGGGTGAGGATTGAAACCGTGCTGATCATACCCGGATCACGATATGGCGATGTCGCATCCGCCCTTCGGGGCGGGTGAGGATTGAAACACCCCTGGCACTGTAGCAAGCCTTGTGACAGTGGTGTCGCATCCGCCCTTCGGGGCGGGTGAGGATTGAAACGATGAGTAAAAGATACAAATCTAATGTCAGAAAAGCAACTTTCATGAATAATCCGCTGATTCGAGTCATGGCCCTGCACGCCCTTGCCTATTGCGAACGCCTTTTCTATCTGGAAGAGGTCGAAGAAATCCGCGTCGCCGATGCCTCGGCTTAAAAAGGTCGATTGCCTTCGCAGAAGAGATGGCCGACTGATTCCCTGCGACCACAAACGGGGCCGATGTCGGCCAGTGAATCAATCTGTGATACCGAAAGGCCTTGAGCACCCCTTAAGTTGAACTCGCCTCAATGCAGACTTTTTTCATTAAGTGATTGACCCTCTGGACGCCTTATGTGAGTCGATAAAAACAAACCCTGTCCCGCCCCTCCCGCTTTGCGCGGTAGAGGGCCTCATCGGCATAGTGGAGAAATTGCTTCGCTGTGAGTTCTGCCCCCTTCGCCTTTTTGAAGGTACAGACCCCGATGCTACAGCTCAGGGATGCGTCCTCCGGGAGCAGAGCACTCTCCCTGGCCGCAAGACGCAACCTTTCCGCCGATGCAGCCGCCTCCGTCTCGCCGGTTTCAGGCATCAGAATAATAAACTCTTCACCTCCGAAACGGGCCAGGACATCGTAGGGCCGAACGATCGACTCAAAGCAGTGGGCAAGACCTTCAAGCACCTGATCGCCGACCGGATGGCCGTAGTTGTCGTTGACCTGCTTGAAGTGATCAATGTCAATCAGCATGACAGACAAGGGACGATTCAGGCGCGATGCGCGGTCAATTTCAGAAACCATGATCTTGTTGAAGTAGCGTCGATTGTAGAGCGATGTCAAAGGATCACGGATCGACAGCTCTTTAATCCGTTCAAAGGTTTGCTGTTTCTGAATGGCGATGACCGCCTGTGTCGACAGCATCTGCAGGTGGTCTGAGAGTCTATCCGGAAAAGACCTCGCTTCAAAATCATCACAGTATAAAATGCCCACCGGTCCCTTGTCTCCGATCAAAGGAATCGCAATGAGGGATTGGATGCCCTCTTTCATAATGGTTGGATTATTAAACGCGGGGTAATCGGCGATATCAGGCACCAGGATGGGCATCTTGTTCGATAGAATGTGTTCGGTAAGCCCTCCGGGACGAACCGAATAAATAGCGTTTTGATAAAATTCAGAGGAAAACCCCTTTGTTGCCACGAGAAAAAGCTGTTGTTTTTCTTTGTTATACACCGACAGAGAGGCGGCCGGCATCTTAGAGATTCGGATGACACCCGAAACGATGGCCTCAAAAATCTGATCGGGGGTTTCCGAGCGGGAGAGCATCAGGCCTATCTCAAGCAGGACTTGATGTTTTCCCAACTCATTTTTAATTCGTTTTTCTTTATTTTCGAGCTCGACAATGATCTTCCAAAGTGCCTTTGTCACCTCTCCGGTTGCCACATCAAAGTCATCACCTGCCAAGTCCAAGAGTTTTTTGCCGACCTCGGGATTCCCGCTCAGGTCAAAGACCAGGTCCACTACCAGGTTTTGGAGGATAAAAAGAGGGTCTTCTAAAAAGACAGGCAGATCGGCATCCCTTGCCAGCTTTAGGGCGGGAGCCTCAGCATCAAGGTCGGCCACACCGATGATTTGAATCCAGTTGAATTTGATCAGTCGGTGCAAGACTGCCACGCCACCGCTTCCACCTCCGATAATAAAAACTTTAACCATGATTTTTGATTAGGCCTTCATTGCTCGCTGTTCAGGTCACTTATATGATGTAAACAATCGTGCCTTCAGACAACCTTGAGTTGAAGTTGCTCATTTTCCACTTCGTAGAGATAGTGAGCCTTTTTTAGAATCGTCTGAAACGCGTTTAGATCAATGGGTTTTGAAAAGAAATCGTAGGCTCCCTGGCTCACGGCATTGATCTCATTACTGCGTTCCATATTTCCGGAAACGATGATCACCTTGGTCATCGGCGCTTCGTCCAGGAAAGCCTTGAGCAGTCTCAGACCCTCAATTTCAGTTCTGGGACGAGGAGGAAGGCCAAGATCAAGGACAACAAGAGGGGGACGTTCCTTTTTGAATACGGACAAAGCACACACCCCGTCTTCAGCGAGACTGACCTCGTAATCGTTTGAGAGGCCCCATTTCATCTGCGTCAAAATCGCTTCGTCGTCATCAACAATGAGCAGTTTCGTTTTTTTTGAAAGCGCTTCCGAAGTTTCTAATATTTCTGAAGTTTCTGAAGTTTCTGATGACCCACTGTCTTTCGGCTTTGCTCCGGAAGATGGAGAAGATCCGTTTTTTTTATTTTCTATTCTCATGTTTTTTCGTTTTAATCACATGAATACTCTAACTATACCCCAGGTTTATCTATGCGTACATGATCCCGGGCGATCCATCGCCTACCAATCGATCCATCGCCTACCAATCGATGAGCGCATTTCCCCAGGTAATGCCGCCACCAAAGGCAGAAAGCAGCACCCGCTCTCCTTTTTTGATTTTTTTCTCTTCCAGGGCGACATCGAGCGCGATGGGAATCGTCGATGAAGAGGTATTGCCGAAGCGCGAGAGCGTGATATGAACACGATCAGCGGGGATGGCGTTCCGCCTTAAAATAGCCTCCAGGATTCTTAGATTCGCCTGATGAAAAATATAGTGATCAATTTGATCAAAAGAGAGTGAGAGAGACTTTAGAAATTTAAGCAGCTCCCGTTCCATTGTTTTGACAGCGGTTCGGAAGAGTTTCTGCCCCGCCATCTGCATGTAATGCCGTCCTCTTGCAAGTGATTCAATACTTAAGGGCTCCAGTGATCCGCCCGCCGGAAGCCGGATGAGCCTGTGAGCCCTGCCGTCCGCACCGAGCTGAATTTTACAGAGCCCCCCTTCTCCCTTCGAGAGAATCATCGCCCCTGCGCCGTCGGCAAACAGGATTGCAGTTGCAGCATCATCCGGATTAATCGACCTTGACTTGATTTCCGATGAGGCGATCAAAACATGTTTCGCCGAGTCGGTGCATAAATATTGATCCGCAACCGAAAGTGCATACAAAAATCCCGAGCAGGAGGCA
The DNA here is from genome assembly GCA_029261195.1 of Nitrospirota bacterium. Classification (GTDB taxonomy): domain Bacteria; phylum Nitrospirota; class Nitrospiria; order SBBL01; family JAADHI01; genus JAJDBU01. The sequence continues at coordinate 54,908 of JAJDBU010000029.1, forward strand.
TTCAGATCGAATGCCGGAATATTTCGGGTGGAAAGCCCGCGTTGCACCAGGCAGGCTGTTGAGGGGAAGAACATATCTGCTGAGCTTGTTGTCACGAGAATCAGGTCAATCGCCTCCGATGAAAGTCCCGCTGCAAGCAAGGCTTTCTTAGAGGCTTCAATGGCGAGGCTCGCTGTCGTCTCTTTCGGATCCGCCCAATGCCGGGTCACGATTCCGGTTCTTTTTAGAATCTCTTCCGGGTAGATTCCAAGGCGCTCAGAAAGTTGATTGTTCGTCACAATCCGCTTTGGAAGCGCCCGCCCTGTTCCAATAATCGTCGTTGGCATAAAAACCCCTGATGGAGAAGCGGATTGTCCTATAAAAATCAGTTGGGCGCAGCTTGGACGTGCAAGTAATTGATGTGCATAGTGAATTGAAAAACTTACGAGTCACCTTATTGGTGATGAGCAAGTTTTTGAATTTGCTTGGTGCATCAAGGACTTGTGTGGACTGCTGTGTTCCAACTGATTTTTATAGGATTATAAAAGCCGACCTGAATGGTGTCAATCTGAGAAAAAAGCCAGACTATTCATGAGTCTGTTATAATCCCAGGCATGAATCGAGCGCCTTACAACCAAAATACAAAAACAAAATTGCAGCAGGCCCTAAGCCAATCGGAGTATCCGCTGCTCATCAAGGAAGTGATGAAAGCGATGAACTGTCACAAATCGGACCAGCCTGAGATCAAAACACATCTCCGTAATATGGTAAAAACCGGTGAAGTCGTCCGGATTCAGGGAAACCGTTACGGGCTGCCACAGAAACTGGACTTGGTCGTCGGACGCTTCAAGGGCCATCGGGAGGGTTACGGCTTTGTGTTGCCGGACATTGAAGAGGGAGGAGGGGAAGGGGAGGACGATGTCTACATCAATGCCAGACACTCAAATGACGCAATGCACGGCGACCATGTCTGCGCACGGATTGAGGCAAGAAAAACCGGGGGCAAACGCGAGGGGCGAATTATCCGAATTGTTGAGCGTGCTCACAAGCATCTAGTCGGTCGCTATGAAGTTGAAAGAGATTACGGTTTTGTCATCCCCGCCGAGCGACGCATCGTACATGATCTTTTTATTCCGAAAGGTGAGGCCCAGGGTGCAGAACACGGGGATATTGTATTGGCTGAAATTCTTAGCTACCCCACAAAGCGGCGCAATGCGGAAGCGAAGGTTGTAAAGAGACTCGGAAAGCCTACATCCCCTAAAATTGACACCGAGATCGTCCTGACCTCCTACGGGCTTTCAGAATATTTCCCTGAAAAAGTCGCCACGGAAGCAGATGCGATTGAAGAGCGGATTTCCGCAGCCATGCTTGCCGGCCGCATCGATCTTCGTAATCTTCCGACTGTGACGATCGACGGCAAAGACGCGCGTGATTTTGATGATGCCATCTCAATAGAAAAGATCGCATCGGGTTATCGCCTCTGGGTGCATATTGCCGATGTGGCCCACTATGTGCCGGAAGGCGGGGTACTCGACCGGGAAGCCTTTCAGCGCGGGACTTCGGTTTATTTTCCAGACAAAGTCCTGCCGATGCTTCCCGAAAAGTTGTCAAACGGGGTCTGCAGTCTCAAGCCGAAAGTTGATCGTCTGACTCTGACGGTCGAAATCGACTTTGACGAGCTCGGAAATCGACTGAAGCACCGAGTCTATGAAAGTATCATCCGGAGTGATGAACGGATGACTTACAGCGACGTTTGGGAGAGTCTTGAGGGCTCGAAGCCTGAATTGCTTAGGCGCTACGCCGACCTGCTTCCCCGGTTTCGTCTCATGGAGGCCCTTGCCAAATTATGCCGAAAAATCCGACATCAACGAGGCAGTCTGGATTTTGAGATTCCCGAAGCCCTTATCATCATGGGTCCGACGGGGGAAACCCTTGACATCGTCCGGGGAGAGCGCAATTTTGCGCATCGGATCATCGAAGAATTTATGTTGGCCGCAAATGAAACAGTGGCATATTATATGACGAGTCGTCACTTACCCATGATCTATCGTATTCACGAGCCGCCCGCGCCCGAGCGGATAGCCGCCTTCAATGAACTGGTCCGCCAAAGCGGATTAAGTCCGAAACGAAGGGACAAAGAGGGAGAAAAGAAGCTCAGCGCCAAGGCCTTGAGTGAAATACTGGAAGCAGTAAAGGGACGCCCGGAAGAACAGTTGATGAATCAGCTGCTTCTGCGTGCCATGCGGCAGGCCTGTTATTTTGAGGAAAACAGAGGGCACTTCGGCCTTGCCTCTCCCGAGTATACGCACTTTACTTCTCCGATCCGCCGCTATCCCGATCTCGTTGTCCATCGACTAATAAAATCAGTCCTGCATTCAAAGCTATCTGAGGCGGACAAGGAAAAGTGGCGAATGAAGCTTCCGAAAATTGCCAAACAGGCCTCGGCACGGGAGCGGGTCGCAGTGGAAGCCGAGCGGGAGGTCATGCAGCGGAAAAAGGTGAAGTTTATGGCCGACAAGATCGGCAGACGCTATCAGGGCCTGATTACCGGCGTCACCGGCTATGGCCTCTTCGTAATGCTCGACGAACTCTTTGTCGAGGGCATGGTTCATGTCAGCAGTTTAAACGATGATTATTACCTGTACGATGAAAAAACGCATTCCCTCATCGGAAAGACGCGTCGTATTCGCTACCGGCTTGGACAAACCCTTGAGGTCATCGTTCACGAGGCAGATCTTGAAAACTGGCGGGTCGATTTAAGAATTGTTAGAGAAAGAAAAGGAAAAAAATCGAAGCAGGCGTGATCCCTCATTGTCCCTATTAAATCGGAGCGATTTTTTCTTTCGTGAACTGCTTTTTAATATTAAGCATCAAGGTAAAAAGCGCCGGCACGAGAAAAAGGGTAAACACGGTCGATAAGACCAGGCCGCCCACAACGACACTGCCGATGCCTCTGTAGATTTCTGAACCCGCTCCGGTGAATAGCACCAATGGAAGCATACCGAAAACAGAGGTGAGTGTGCTCATGAAGATCGGACGGATGCGGACACGCACCGAACGCTGCATTGCGTCTGCAGGGTTCTTTTTCTCAAGCGCTTCTTCGTCCTCTTCCCGCATATAATGAAGGGCCTGATGGACAATCAGAATGGCGTTGTTGACCACTATCCCAATCAGGATGATGAAACCCAACATCGTCAGGATATCGAGGGTCTGATAGGCCACAAAGTTGCTGACCATCCAAAGTCCTAAAAAACCGCCACCCGCTGCCAGTGGCACGCTGATCATGATGACAAAAGCGTAAAAAAAGGACTCAAAGAGAGAGGAGATGAGGAGATAGGTGATGAAACCCGCAAGAATGAGATTCCATTTGACCGCCTCTTTCGTCACCACAAGGTCGTCCGCCGTACCGCTCATTGTGACGCGATAGGGTGCTTTGAGCCTCCCCTGCGCCTTCATCGGAGCAATGACTTCTTCATTGATCCGTTCCATGACTTCCTGCAAAGGCAGTTCTATCGGTGGAACAACTCGTATTGAGACGGTTCGGTCCCGCTCAAGGTGATTGACCTGCTCCGGCCCGTTCGTGACAATTACCTCCGCAAGGGAACCCAGGGTTACGATTTTTCCTGTTGGTGTCCGGATCACTGCTTGCTCCAGATTGTCGGTTTGCCATTGCTCGTCTGGCTTACCCGTGACAACGAGGTCGATTCGTTTTCCCTCTTCAAAATAGTCGCTCGCGATGCCTCCGTCTAAAAGGAGGTCTACAATGTTTCCGAGCGCCTCTGCCGAAAGACCGACATCGGCCATGCGGACCGGATCCGGTAGAATTTGAACTTCCGGGGCGCCGAGATCAAGGCTGGGTACCGGGCGGAGCTGGGCCGCAGGCATCATGCCCATCACTTGTCCGAAAGTCCCTCCCGCCAGCCCGACCAGTTGGCGCAGATCGGGACCGGAAAAGGCAATATCAATGGATCGTCCCGCTCCGAGTCCCCTGGAAAAGAGTCCCGATTGCAGGACAATGGCGATCATGCCGGGGATTTTGCGCAGAGTCTGTTGCATGACCGGGATCATCTCGCGTATGCGGGCGGGGTCTTTCGTTCGAAGCCCCATGAAGACTTGTCGACCCGAAGCGACATAGAAAAAATTCGTAATGGCCGGGCCTTCCGGATCACTGGATTTCGGGCTGCCCTCATCCTTTTCCCAGTAGGGTCTCAGGTCGGCTTCGATTCCCTCTCCGATCTCCCGTATCTCTTCCAGGTTATATCCGGGCGGTGGCAGGAGAATGCCGAGTACGAGATTTCGGTTCCCTTCCGGCAGGTATTCGGCCTTCGGCATCAGGAACCAGGCCAAGCCGATTGAAAACAGGGTGAGTCCTATAACGACCACTCCGGAGAGAAAAGGTCGTCGGCAAATCAGGCCCACGGTTCTTGCGATCGCGTCAGCAATACGGACGGCGGCAGGAACAAGGCCTAAGAGCTGGTTTTCGTCCTTCTTCTTTCCCTTTCCCCCGGCGCTCAGGCCATCTACGCCTCCTCCGATGACTCTGGATGCAAAGGTCGGGATGACTGTCATGGCGACAATCAGGCTAAGAGCGACGCTGGCGCTGATGGCGATGGCAATGTCTTTGAAGAGTTGTCCCACCTGTTCCTCAATAAAAAAGATCGGGAGAAAGACGGCGATGGTCGTGAGGGTGCTGGCGAAGACGGCCCCCCAGACCTCGTCCATGCCATCGACAACCGCCTCTTTACGATCCTTGCCCATCTGGCGATGTCGGTAGATATTTTCCAGTACGACAATGGCGACATCGACGACCATGCCGACGGCAAAGGCCATACCCGCCAGAGAGACGACGTTGAGGTTTCGTCCAAGCAAGAGCAGGACGATGAAGGTCCCGACAACGCTAATCGGGATGGCGGTTGCAACAATCAAGGTCGATGAGGCGCTCCTTAGAAAAAGAAGGAGGACGGCAATCGCCAGAAATCCACCGACGATGAGGTTCTGCTGAACAAGTTCAATTGAACTATTGATGTAGTCTGTTTCGTCATAGACCTGGGTGATGATGAGCCGATTGTCCTTCAGAAGGTTTTCGTTAAGCTCTTTGAGCGCCTCTCGCAGACCGTCCATGACATCAAGGGTGTTGGCGCCCGATTCCTGGAGTACATTGATGGCAACAGCAGGGTCGCCGTTTTGTCGAACCGTTCTCAAGGGTTTTTTGAAGCCGAGCCCGACTTCTGCCACATCTCCGACACGGATCTGCCTGCCGTCAATGGATTTGATCACGACATTTTCGATGTCTTGAGGCGAGCGGTATTTACCGAGGGTTCGCACCAGGTAACGCCGTTTTCCCTCTTCAAAGTCGCCCGCGCTGACATCGGCATTTTCTCGTGCCAGGGCCTGCTTTAAATCAAGCAAGGTAATATCGCGTGCGGCAATAGCGTTCGGATTGATACGAACTTGCATCTCTCGAACCCTGCCACCGTAGATATTACTGATGGCCACGCCCGGAACCCGTTCAAATCGCGCCTTGATAAAATCTTCGGCAAAATCGTGGTAAGTGTTGATGTCGGTTTGATTTCCGGGAAGGGTCTTAAGGATAAACCAGGCGATGGCGGAAGAATTGGTGTTGACGGTTCTTAAGATCGGTTGATCGGCATCTTTAGGCTTATCTTTGACCTGATTCAGACGGTTGGAGACTTCAAGCAGGGAGGTATCCAGGTTTGTCCCGGTCTCAAAGGTGAGTACAATGGACGCCTGACTTTCCCGGCTTTCACTGGTCATTTCGATCAGTCCGGGAATGGCCTTCAGTTGCTCTTCCTGCCGCTCTGTGACTTCTCTCTCAATCTCGCGCGGACTGGCCCCGCGCCAGAAGGTTTCGACCGTGATTTCCGGTTTGATGACTTCCGGTGTCAGTTGGATGGGGATTTCAAAGAGGGCAATCAGCCCGAAAAGCAGGACGAGGATGACACCGACGCTCACGGTCACCGGGCGATCAATCATGCTTTGAATGGGTTTCATTTAGGCACGACTTGAACCGCCTGGCCGTTTCGCAAGCGTTCGTTTCCACGAATGACAACTAAAGCGCCTTCCTGAATGTCGCCATTTATTTCTATCAAATCGCCTTTTGACTTGCCGATCTGAACGCTTTGTTGCAGGGCCTTGCCCTCCGCTACCACAAAAACAAAGATCTGCCCGTCTTTACGAATCACAGCATCTTTGTCGGCCATTAAGACGGAACGTCTTTGCCCCAAGTCGAAACTGGCCCTGGCAAGCATCCCTTCTTTGATACGAAGGGCCTTGTTCTCGACATAGATCTCAAGGGGAAAGAGCCGGGACGAGCGATCACCTTCCGGGATCAGAGCGTGAATTATTCCAATGAATTTTTCTCCTGGAATCGCGTCAAATCCGACCTGAACCGCCGTGCCTATCAGAATATCGGGAACATATTTTTCGGGCAGATCCACCAGGATACGCACCTTTGATGCATCCGTTAACTGCAAGACACTGCCACCCTTTGTCACCCACTCGCCCTCTGCTATCAACTCCCGTGTAACAATGCCTGTAAAGGGAGCGCGAACGTCTTTTTTAGCGAGCAAATCTTCCAGCTGCAACTGTGCCGCCTTGTTCACGGCGACACTTTCTTCCATTTCGCGCAAGCGATGTAAGGCCTCCCGATAGACCTTTTCAGAAACCAGCGATGCCTCCATCAGCTTCTCCGCCCGTTTCAGATCGTCTCGCGCCGTTGCAAGACGGGCAAGCGCCGCATTCCCTTCCGCCTCCGATTCCTTCAGTTGAAGCAAAAGCTCACTTGCGCCCAGCCTTGCCAGAACCTGTGCTTTTATAACTGAGGCCCCCCGCCGCACAAATAGGGCCTCGACCCTTCCGGAGGCTTCACTTGCAACCCGGCTTGTCCGCCACGATTCCACCGTGCCGATCAAGGGAATCCGATCCTGAAGACTCTCACGCACAACAGGCGAGACAAGAACTTTCGCCGGAGGACGATCCTGGGCGAGTGCTTGCTGATACAGCAAACAGATTGTCAGGAAAAAAAAGAACCGGCTCAGGGAGGTGCAAGCAGGGATTATTCTGCCTGTTTCTAATCTACGCATATTCCGCCATCCAATTTCATAGCCCAAAAGTAGCAGAACTTGTCTCAAGGATCAATCAAAGTAAAAGCAAGGTAATAGCAAAGTAAAAGCAGCCAAAGGACAAAAACGAAATCGATACGGCAGGAAAATAGATAGTCTTTTTCACATAAAACCGGTAACGGGTTCCACACCTCCCTTCAATACAAGTGGGCCCCACAATGGAAAATGAAATGCACGTATTTTATATTTATAAATTTTTTAAGTAAATTTTCTATTAAACTACGCGATTTATCGTCCTAAAACAAAAAAACAAGCACTTGAAGACTCCGCCACACCCACTTTGGCATTCCAATTGTAATGAGAACCTGGCAACTGTGAAATCCTTTGCTCAAAGCAAATCTATTGAAAAGTAGAGACGCAGAGCAACGGGACTAAAGAAGCTTAGGGCCTACTCCGAATACTGCCAATATTAAAGACTATTGCAGGCCCTTCTTCCATGTCCGCCGGGCCGCCAAAGGATGTTTGACTTTTTTCCTTTCGGTGGAGGCGTTTTCATGAATCATTTCATAAATCATAAAAAATCAAATGGCCTGTGTTTTGTTAGCCTGAAGCACTTTTTTTTCACAAGCATTCTGGTTCTTGCCGCATCGACTTCCGTTTTCGGAGCAAGCGCCAATCTCTCCTGGAATGCGAATATTGAACCTGACCTTGCCGGGTACAAGGTTTATATCGGTACGGCATCCGGAAGCTACGGAGGACCGACATCCGTCGGAAATACCACGAGTTATGCTGCGACCGGCCTCGCAGACGGCACCTATTTTTTTGCCGTGACTGCGATAGATCTCTGGGGAAATGAGAGCGGATTTTCAACTGAGGTGAGCAAGGCGGTTTCGACAACAGACAGCATTCCGCCTCTGATATCGAGTCTTGCCGCCACAAGCATCACCCCTGGCAGCGCCTTAATCTCCTGGGCTACCGACGAAGCCGCCGACACTCAAATTCAATACGGCGCAAGCACGGCTTATGGATCCACAAGCGCTCTGGATCCCTCTCTGGCGACAAGCCATAGCCAGACTCTGAGCGGACTGGCTCCATCTGCCCTGTATCATTATCGTGTACTCAGCCGGGATGCTGCGGGCAACCTCACCAGCTCAGCCGACAACACCTTCACAACGACAAGCGCGGTTGATACAGTGCCTCCCTCTATTTCAGGTGTGGCAACCGGCAGTGTCTCGACAAGCAGCGCCGGGGTCTCATGGACAACAAATGAAGCCTCTGATGCACAGCTTGAATACGGGACAACAAGCGCCTATGGATCAACAAGCGCTTTAGTCACAAACCTCGGCACTTCGCATCACATCAATTTAATCAACCTTAGCGCTAACACCACCTATCACTTCCGGGTTTTAAGCCGTGACGCCGCAGGCAATCTTGCGAGCTCCGGCGACATGACCTTTGTGACGCTTAATGTCCCGGACACGACTTCGCCGCTTCTCTCCGGCATCACTGTAAGTGGCCTGAGCGCAACT
>JAJDBU010000030.1 GCA_029261195.1 Nitrospirota bacterium
GGACAAAAGATGCCGCTTATGTGCTTCCGAGTGACATGAGTGAAGGATCAGATCAGAAAAACGTGAGAAATTTTTCTCACGAAATCGCTGTGCTCCTTCTGAGGGGTAAGCGGGCCTGACTTTTTCAGCAAGCCCTAAGTATTCACGCCTTTAAAACTTTGATTCGCCCATTCGAGAGCGTCCAAATAATACCGGGAAATCCCGTCATCGTTAATTTTAAACCGGGCCGTCAACTCAGCAATCTCTTCCCAGTTACCGCGTTCGTAGGCCAGTAGTAATTGAAATACCTCTCCCATACGGCCTTTCTGCTCAAGCAGGGCCAGTTTGATGTCGTCTGCAATCGGAAGTTTCTCTAGCAGTTCACTCAGAGAAGTATCGATAATTGCGTCAATCAATGAAAACATCCCCATTAAAAAGAGATCCTGAGAATGTGCACTGAGTCCAAAGCGCGGTGCGAGACATTCTGAAAACCTTGCACGGAAAACCGCCTGAACAACCAACTCATTTGGTTTGTCATCCGCCATACTAGACAAAACCATCAGGGAGGCCCATTTTTTCACGTCATTTTCACCCATAAGAACAAGTGCATGGTTAATGGAGGAAATATTTGTTTTCCAGCCGAAAAAGGCAGAATTGATGTAACGCAGCAGTTTGTAAGAAAGGGACACCTCCATCTTGATGATTTTTTCAAGACCGTCATAGCTAAGGTCGGACTTTTGTAGTTCTTTCAGAATCTGGAGGTAGTGCAACTTAAACGCAGGAATATCCTTGCTCGTCATGACGGTGGGTTTGCTGAAAAAGTATCCCTGAAAATAGACATAACCCATCTTGATCGCATCTTGATAGATTTCCCAGGTTTCGACCTTTTCCGCCAGCATCTTGATCCCCTTCGGAGCAAAACGTGCGGCCAGTTCCAGCTGTTCAAAGCGATCACTCAAGAGGAAATCGACCTTGATGATATCGGCCAAATCAAGGAGGGGAGCAAAACGCTCGTTATAAACAAAATCGTCGAGCGCCAAAGTATAGCCCGCAGCTTTCAATTTTTCCGCCGCCTTGATCACCTCAGCATCCGGCTCAACATCTTCCAGAATTTCCACGACCGTCTCTTCCTTTGGAAGCACGGTGTAGTAGGCTTCCAGCAAGGTTTCTCTGCTGAAATTATAGAAGCCTTTTCTCCCGGCAGTGAGGGTGTCGAGTCCATGCACGAGGACGCTGTCGCCGATGACTTTGGAGGCCGCCTGATCAATGTCATCATGACTGAAGTAATTTTCCCACCCGGAACGAAAAAGCAACTCATAGGCAAAAACATTTTTCTTCAGATCAAAGATGGGTTGTCGGGCAATAAAAGTATCCATTCATTTTATTCTACTATGGTCTAGGGATATGTCAAGGCGCAATACAAAAACCTGTATGAATTAATCATCTGTCCGGTTTATTCTGACTCCAAAAATGAGATCAATATACACACTAAGGAGTTCCTAAGATCGACTGTCCTTGTTCTTTTTTGACTGGTATCGGCGCAAGTTTCAGCAAGAAGGTTTCGGCTTCTTGCCGATCATAGAAGGACTGGGGCGGATTTTCCGGATTTTTTATTTTGAGCAACTTTTTGAGATTTACGAGCGCTTCGCCCTTTTTACCCTCTTCGTAGAGGCTTCGAGCCAATTCAAGGTAGTGCCGTGTGCGACGGGGGTTTTCATGAATCGCTTTTTTTAAATGAGCAATGGACAGTTTAATCGAGCCGCCCATGAGACCCGGAAGTTTTCGATATAAAACACCCCAAACGTGATGCGCGACATCGTTCTCAGGCTCTTCCCTTAATACAGCATCCATTGCCTTTTTAATACGCGTCACAAGAGCAATCGATTTTAAAGGCCCTTGAGTCTCTGCAACCTGGGCATAGGAGATGCCCAGCATGAGCTGTGCGCCCACGCTTTCGGCATCAAGCAAGACCGCCGCTTTTGCATGGCGTTCCGCTTCTTTGTAGGCCTTCAGCTTTTTTGCCTTGCTCTGCGAGCGATCCCCCTTCCAGTGGAGGGATCGGGAAAGCTTCCACAAGGCCTCGGTTTGAAGCGGATCAAGCTCTAAGATCAGATGATAGATCTCAATCGCTCGTTCAGCCTGTTCCGGCGCTTCTCTTTCTTGATAAAATTGCTCGGCTTCTTGAAGAAGAGTGGCAACATCCTGTCCCAAAGGTTCTGAGCTAAGGACGGCTTGCGGAACAAAGGTTTGAAATAAAATAAAAGCGGCAAGCAGAGTGCCTTTCCCCTTCACTACATACCCTACTCAGCCATGCCCTTCATTGCGAAAATCCTTGAAAGCTCGATGATCGTCAGGGAATAGTGAACCGAGATATTATAGCGGGCAATCGCGCGAAAATTCCCGAATAGGGCAAGCAGGGCCTCTTCGCCCTGCTTCGGCTCGTAATAGGCAAATGAAACCAGGTCGTTGCCCTTTGCGGGAGGAGGCACGTCGATACCGACGCGAATGGCTTTTGCAACCGGGAGCGTTTTTCTGAAATGCCCCTTGGCCATTTTTTTTGATTCAGGACTTTCCTTTGCGATCCGTGCGGGCAGGTAGCTCAATTGCCCGGGTTTCCATCCGAAAGTTTTGAGATAACTGGCCACACTGCCGTAAATATCGCCCTTTGAATGCCAAAGATCCTTCTTGCCGTCTCCATCAAAATCGACTGCATATTTCAGGTAGCTACTCGGAATAAATTGAGGCACGCCGAAGGCCCCGGCGTAGGAACTTTTGATCGAAAAGGGATCGAAGCCCTCATTGCGGCAAAGCTTGAGAAAGGCGATCAGCTCTCCGCGATAAAATTTTTCTCGTCTGGGGTAGAGCGCGAAAGCGGTGTTATATACATCGAAGGCACGGTACCGCTCAATACCGGGCTTTCCAAAACGGGTTTCGACACCTAAGATGCTGGCAACAATCTCTTTCGGTACACCGTATTTTTTTTCTACTTTTGTCAGGAGATCTCGATTTTCTTCAATATAGGCATGGCCCTTTTGAATCATGTCCTCCTTAATGAAGATCTTCCGGTATTTATAAAACGGTAAGTGTTCGGCGGGGCGTTCAAATTTTTCAATAATATCTTTTTTGAGCACGACCTGATTAAAGAGATCCTCTAAATACTTCACATCGAATTGATGTTTTTCACTCAGTTCTTTAATCAGCTCTTGGTATTTTTTGCTGTCAAGGTCTAGGCCTTCCTGCTCTTCCCTTATGGCAAAGGAAGTGAGCGGGAGAGAAAACAGGAGCATGAGAGTGAGTGCAGAGAGAAAATAAGGCCGTAGATGATTACGAATATATTGTTGAAATTGCATGTGTAGGTAAGCCTCCATTGTGTTTGATCAAAAGAATCGACTTTATGCGTCATAATCGGGAGTAATCCCAGTCACTTCCGAGAGACTCGCAGAGTTTGACAAATCCGGGAAGATAAAGAAAGCCCCTGTAAGACTTCAGTTAAAGTCGATTGGAAGGCTCTGATGTGACGATCATATCGGCTTTGTCCAGTTTTCTAGGCTCTGTCGACAATTATTTCAACAAGAGGAATATCGCTGCAATCTGAAGGAAAGACAGAAAGCTGAGCGCTGTCTTATCATATCTAGTGGCAACCCTTCTGAACTGCTTAAGCTTCCCAAACATTCGTTCCACCAAA
>JAJDBU010000004.1 GCA_029261195.1 Nitrospirota bacterium
TCCGCCAGGATGAGATAGATCGGATCGCGATAGAAGGCAAGTTTGGACAAGGGAAACGTCGTTTTGGTTTATCTCGAATCATGGCAAAGCTAGCCGGAACCTCAGAGACCATGATCATGCTCACATTCATGGTGATGAACCTTGAGAAGATGCTGACAAGAGCGCTTTATTTTTGTCTTCATATTTATTTTAGGCTGTTGAACCTGCTCATGAAGACGGTTTCTCAGCTTATAGGACAAAAGATGCCGCTTATGAGCTTGCGAGTGACATGAGTGAAGGATCAGATCAGAAAAACGTGAGAAATTTTTCTCACGAAATCGCTGTGCTCCTTCTGAGGGGCAAGCGGGCCTGACTTTTCCAGCAAGCCCTATTTATGCAGATGCCATGGAAGATGTTTTTGTATATAAGTCGCTCAATCCGACCGAATAATACTGGGCTGGGTCTGTGGGCGGCCGGGTTAGCGCACCGATAGAGAGATGGGCCTTAAAACCCACTCGCCTTTTCCGTCGTCTCTTCGATTTCTTCCTCAATGTAGAGCGGATGCAGAAAATCCCGGACGGAGACGACGCCGATGATGTCGCCACAGCGCCGCACGACAAGATGGCGCAATCTCTTCTCTTCCATCAATCCATTGGCCTCAATCACGGATTGATGGGCTTCGACAGAGATCAAGGGCTGTGCCATCACCTCTTCAACCCGAACAATCACTGGAGCATGTCGTTTTGCGACAACCTTCCTGATAATATCGACCTCAGTGATCATCCCGACATACTCCCCGTCCTGTTCCACTAGGAGACTGCCGATGCCAAGCCGGGACATTCTCTCCGCCGCTTCCTGGACATTCCGTTTCCCATCTATTGAGAATATTTCCTCAGATATTAACGATCCGATTTCCGGTATCATTTTTATCTCCTCTTATTTTTCTAGTGAAGGCCTTTCTTTGAAGCATAGAATGACGGATGAGGAACTGCCGATTCGACATAGCAACCCACAATATCCCTGCGCGCGACGATACCGATCAAACGCCCTTCTCTGTCAACCACGGGTACACGAATCAGATGCCGGGCCTGAAAAAGTGCGATCACCTCTTCTGCCGTCATCTCTTCATGAATAGAAACGACCGGTTGCGTCATAATTTCAGAGACCCTTGTTCTGTGAAGATCCCTCCCTTTCGCCAAGGCATCCAGGAGATCGAATTCACTGACAATCCCGATCACGATTTTTTCCCGATCGATAACTGGAACGCCGCCGAAACCGCTTGCAAACAAGCATTCGGCCAAATCATGGCATGATGCTTCACCGACAATGGGCGTGACCTTTTTTTCCATTATATGAAAGGCGGTCATTTCCAAGATCTGTTTTCCATCAAGGTCAATGCACTGTTTCCCGCTCGCAACTCGTGTACCTCTACTCCCGCCCATTCCTCTTTCTCCTCATTTACGACTCGTTATTTATGACTCGTTTTTCAGGCTCCCAAATGTGGCTCCAAGCCTCCGAATTTCGGATAAAGCGGCTCATGACCGGTTGCGGGAAGTTTAAACAAGGCACGAGCACCATTTTTGCCCAGAACCGCAAAGATCGGAAAAACGCGAACAAGCTTTTTCCCGGTGGGCACTTCGGTCTTTTTTTGGTAGAGCGCCAGTAGCGGAAGAAAAAATGCCAACACCAGAAATGCACCGGTCAAAAGGCGATAGAAACCCGCCCTCGCAGAGACGGTTTTTGCAGCCTCTTCTGAATCGAAGCGGCTGCCATCATCAAAAGAGAGCATCGGCGCACCACTGTAAGCTGTGGAGACAAGGTCTGGAAATCTTGCCTCAGCTTCCGGGCCGCTACCTACCGGCCCGGGGATAGAGTTCAAGCTTTGAATAAACGCCTCTCTCTCAATCCTTAACTGCCGCAAATCAGCAACCGCCCCTTCCAGACCCAGACTTTTCTGATAGAGCAGGTAGGCTGAATGGGGTCGGGACGCAAGCCGATACCCTGCCCTGATCTCAGCCTGCAAGACCGATTCTGCCTGAAGGTTTTCATTCAGCTCAGTATACAGGCGAACCCGTTCTCCCTGACTCGCGATAGGACCTACGTCGGCAAAGGCCTTTGGGATTGCCTGGAGAAGATTTCCTGAGACCGCAAAGAAAACCGCCACATAAATCACTTTTTTGAAATGTTTCACCACCGCCCGTGTCATGATATCTCCTCCCCTGCGAAATCGTTACGAGACCCCTTCCCACTCGGTAAACGAGCAAAGACGGTGCCGTAGGTTTCCGAGTTGTGTGAGCTGCTTAAGGGAGAAACGCACAGGTCAATGCGTGGAAATATGCCCCGGTTAGAGGAAAATAGCCCTGAACTCTGTGAAGTTATGTGAAGTTCTGTTTGCGCAATTCTTATTATTAAAGCTATACTCGCCCGCTTATTGTTATGAATAAAGGATGTCTAAGCGATGCAAAAAATTGCTGTTTTTTTGATGGCCCACGGTGCCCCTGAATCGCTTGATGATGTTGCACCCTACCTACAACACATCATGAAAGGGCGTCCTCCTTCGCAGGAGATCCTGGATCAGATCATTGAACGTTACCGACTCGTGGGGGGGAAATCACCCCTGCTTGAAATCACCGCTCGGCAGGCCTCAGTACTTGAGGCTCACCTGAATAAAGATAATGTTCAGATGGATCAAGGCGAAAACCACTTTCAAGTCTACGTCGGCATGCGGCACTGGCATCCATTTATTCATGAAACTGTAAAACAAATGATTGAGGCTGATCCCGATCGAGTCATCGCAATCAGCCTGGCCCCGCAATACTCAAGGCTGTCTGTCGATGTTTATCATGAAACACTCAAGCAGGCCCTTGCAGAGGCCGGAAGCAGTCTTCCCGTACAGTTTGTGAAGTCCTGGAACGATCAGCCTCATTTAATTAGGTCCTTCGTCGCGCAAATTGAAGACAGTTTGGCTCGATATTCAGAGTCCGAACGTGCCGGTGTTCAAATCATCTTTACAGCACATTCCCTGCCAGCTCATGTATTAGATGATGGTGATCCATACCCTGAAGAAGTTGCAACGACGGTTTCCCTCATCGTCAAACAACTGAAGCTCGGACCCGAAGGAGAACGTTGGCGCTTCGCCTATCAAAGTCGTGGTTTCCGTCCGGGGAAATGGCTTGAACCGGAAATCGATGAAGTCATCGACGAGCTCGCCAATCAGGGAACTGCAAACCTGCTCGTTGTTCCTATCGGCTTTGTCTCCGACCATGTTGAAATCCTCTACGACATCGACATCCTCTACAAAGGCATGGCGGCAGCTTCAGGAATCAAACTCCACCGAACAGCTTCGCTGAACACAATCCCCCATTTTATCAATGCCTTGGCAGAAGTCGTTCAAAGCCGCCTCTAAGGACTTGTATCCGTCATGGATGAGGTAGACACTCGGCTCAACTCGAATCACCAAGAGATCGTTTTTCAGGCCAGAAACCTGAGCAAGGTCTACGACATGGGAGAAATCAAGGTCCGCGCCCTCCACGGAATCGACCTGAACCTTTATGTGGGAGAACTCGTCGTACTACTCGGGGCCTCCGGTAGCGGCAAGTCAACCCTTCTGAATATCCTGGGAGGACTCGATACCGCAAGCGGCGGTCATGTCAGTTACCACGGACAGGATCTAACCAAGGCAGGTGATCAGGAACTGACGCAATTTCGGCGGGATCACATCGGTTTTGTTTTTCAGTTTTACAACCTGATTCCAAGTCTCACCGCCAGGGAAAACGTGGCCGTCGTTACCGAAATCGCTAAAAATCCGATGCGACCGGAAGAGGCCCTTGCCATTGTGGACTTAAAGCACCGCCTCGACCATTTCCCTGCCCAGCTTTCAGGGGGAGAGCAGCAACGCGTTGCCATTGCACGCGCCATCGCAAAACGCCCCGCCGTCCTACTCTGCGATGAACCCACCGGCGCCCTCGACCTGGCAACCGGCATCGTCGTACTAGAGGCCCTGGAACAAATCAACCGTGAAATGGGAACGGCAACCGTCCTGATCACCCACAACGCCGAAATCGCCGACATGGCCGATCGTGTCATCCATCTTAGTGACGGTCAGATCACCGATATCAAGAGAAATACGGAAAAAAAACCGGCCTTAGATCTGCATTGGTGAATAGGCTTGCCCCTGATTGGACAAGCCTTGTCGTGTTTTAATCGCGAGACAGCCCCTGTGCGATCAGTACGGGGCTGTCTTACAAAAAACAGCTCTGCAGACTTCAGCGTTTGGCCAGGTTTTTGTAGTTTGCTGCTTTACTGAATTCCCAGGGAGGGAGCGCATGTTTGTCCTGCCATAGACCTAACTTCCGATTTCTGGCTTCCATTTCTAATATCGGAAGTGTCGTATCCTCAAAAAGGTGAATATTCCACCAGGCAAACCCTGCTTTGATCAATTCGTGATTGAGACTTTTGTTGTCGGATAGGATAACCTCCGCCAGGGTCCAATCAAGCACATCCTCATCTTTTGTGATCACCATGACCCGCTTTCCCAGAACAATATTTTCCGTAAATTCTATCGCTTCCTTACTGTAGGCCTGGTGTTTATCAGGAGAATCGATTCCGATTAAACGGACCTTGATGATTCTACCAAAACTAAGCACCTTGATTGTGTCAGCATCTGAAATCGCAACCACTTTACCAAAGTAAGATATCGCGTATGACGAAGTCGCAGACATCCATGAAATCAACACGATACTCAGAAAACAGAAGACCTTAAATTTGATATGGTTTTTCATCTTTAATCCCTCCATGCCTTGATTCGGTTGAAACATATTTTCAATAACCTTTGTAGTTCTTCACACTCCTTGGATGAGCATAAAACGTGCCGAAATGGCCTTGAGAGAAAATTCGAGCGATGGTCATGGGGGAAAGGCAGGTTAATGTTTTACAGGAGAAGAATCAGGACTTTCTTAAGCTGACGGATTTTTTCAATCCTTCGACTTCGTTTTCTTGTGTTTTAGCAGTTTTGTTTGAACAAGCAGGCAGTCTGAAGATCTCCAGCAGAGATTTTTTCAATAAACCAGATAAGACAATCTGCAATGTTACTTTATGAACGATCAGTTCGGGAAAGAATTTAAAACGACGGAAGGTTGTGTCGGGTGGTAGAGGGTTTTGAAAAACGAGGGAAGAGCTCTAAGAAGGATGACAATATCAGAATTGTTGCACCTTGAAGCGATATTCGATGTGTAAGCTTTTTGTACACGTCACACTCACAATTGCCTGGCGATTAAGTGTGTGATTTCTCATTAAGCCGTTCAGACCCACATTGCCCCATGATGAAAAACAAGATGACATCATCTTGGTGAGGTCTTCTGTCCGTAAGCGAAACATTAGTTCAGCACCGTAGTGGTGGTGTCTGTTACACGAAACTCCGGGCGAATCAGAATCGGTTCTCCCGCAAAGGGCACATCAAAGCGTTCCGGCTCTGTGGGGATCGGAATCCCCCGCCCCATGAATGCCACCCAGTCAGTGGTGATTTCTTCGAGCGCTTCTGCAAGTTTGCTTTTCATTGCTGTAAAGGCCCAGAACAGCACCAGGTTGATAAAAATAAATGTGACCGGAATTGTAATGCCATATGTCAGAATTTGATTGATCATTGTATCCTCCTTTAGAAAATCTTGTTTCGTTTGTCTTGTTCTCTGTCTATAAGCAAATACAGTGCCAAAAACATAATCCATTTAAAATCAATAAGTTATATATTTTTGAGACAGGTAAGATCCGTTCCAAGGTTTCATTCGGAGACAAAGGCTTCGTTTACAATTGAAACATTAAGTCCGACTTTGACGTCATTCCGGTAGTTTTTAGACGGAATCCATATGATTAAAGCGATAAATTCCCGCCAGGAACATGCGGGAATGACGCAACAGGTTGTAAGGCTTCAGGTAGTATTCAGGAAAGATGGAGGTGACAGTTTGTATGGTGCGAAGCACTGAGTGAGGCAGAGTCCGGGTAGCGCTCACGGCAGACGGGCATGACCTTGGGACAGCGCGGGTGGAAATGACAGCCGACAGGTGGATTGATTGGTGAGGGCAGATCACCTTCAAGCTGGATGATCATCCGCTTTTTATCTGCATCGACCTGGGGTACTGCAGAAAGCAAGGCCTCTGTGTAGGGGTGTTTCGGGCTGCTTAAGACTTCGCCCACCTTGCCGTATTCGACAATCCGCCCGAGATACATCACGGCCACTTCATGTGCGAAATATTCAACGACCGAGAGGTCGTGCGTAATAAAGAGGTAGGTGAGGGCAAATTGTTCCTGTAGGTGCTTCAGGAGGTTGAGGATCTGGGCCTGAACGGAAACATCCAGGGCGCTGGTCGGTTCGTCACAGATAATCAGTTCCGGCTGTACGGCAAGGACGCGGGCGATGCAGATCCGCTGGCGCTGGCCTCCTGAAAATTCATGGGGATAACGTCGCTTCGCGTCCAAAGGCAGGCCGACTTGTTCCAGCAGTCGGTCGACACGCTGCTCCGCCGCCGCTTTCCCCCCTTCAATTTTCTGGGCGAACATGCCTTCTTTAATCGTTTCTCCAATTAACATTCGAGGGTTTAAGGAGGAATAGGGGTCTTGGAAGATGACCTGAAATGACCGGCGACGTGAGCGTAGGGCCTCTTCTGAAAGTGCAAGCAGGTCAGTCCCCGCAAATTGTACCGATCCCGCAGTCGGTCGGATCAGTTGAAGAATGCTCTTTCCTGCTGTTGTTTTTCCGCAGCCCGATTCGCCGACCAAAGCGACCGTCTGTCCTTTGTCGATAGAAAGGGAGATTCCGTCAACTGCTTTGACATGGCCCACCACCCGTTTTAGCAGGCCCCGTTTAATGGGAAAATGAACTTTTAAATCGGTAACAGCCAAGAGCTTTTCGTCTCTCCCTATTTTTTTCGCGGTAGATGCGACGCCTTCCCGTTCTTCAATAGACGCCTCTGAGGGTTTCAGGATGGCCGAAGATGAGTCAAGTGACCTATTAATATGATCGTCAATTGGATAAGCCGGCAGATCAATCAAGTGACAACGCAGTCCTCCTCCATTTGGATGGACTGTCCAATCCGGAACTCGCTCTGCACAGTGGTCTAAGGCCATATCACAACGGTTGGCAAAGCGACAGCCTTTGAATATCCGGTTTAGGGGGGGGACGGTTCCCCGGATAACCTCAAGATCTAAGCCTCGTTTCTTTTTGACCGGAAGCGAACTGAACAGTTTTTTAGAATAGGGATGTCTCGGATTTTGAAAGAAAGAAAGGCGGTCCGCCGTTTCAACGATTTCCCCGGCATACATCACGGCCACCCGATCGGCCATTTCAGAAACAACCGCCAGGTCATGTGTGATGAGGAGGATGGCCATGCCCCGTTCTGCTTGCAGTTTCCGGAGCAGGTCAAGAATCTGAGCCTGAATCGTTACATCAAGGGCCGTGGTCGGTTCATCGGCGATTAAGAGCTCGGGCTCTCCAGCGAGCGCCATCGCAATCATAACCCGTTGTTTCATTCCGCCTGAAAGTTGATGCGGATATTCGTCATAGCGCAGCCGGGGATCGGGAATCCCGACGAGGTCGAGCAGTTCACAGCTGCGATCTATAGCGGCTTTTTTATTCAGTTTTAAGTGATGTTCCAGGGTTTCACGGATTTGATAGCCGACCGTCATCACCGGATTCAGGCTGGTCATCGGCTCTTGAAAGATGATTGAGATCCGTCTCCCTCGCAGTTTTCGCATGGCAACTTCGGACAAGGAGGAAAGATCAGTGCCGTCCAGTGTGATTGTGCCCGATACGATACGACCGGCGGGCTGAGGAACAAGCTTCATGATTGAAAGCGCCGTCATCGACTTGCCACAACCCGACTCCCCGACCAGGGCAAAGGTTTTGCCCCGGGGAATTTCAAATGAAATGCCATCGACGGCACGTACGATGCCTTCATCAGTTGAAAACCAGGTTTTTAGCGCGTTAATTTCCAGGATGTTTTTGTTCATGGGGCAAGTCACTCAGAGGGCCTTTTCCACAGGCGAGACTTTAATGAAGATTTTGCTGATCTGTCAATACTTTACTTTGACAAATGGCGCATTTGGAGAGGCTTGCTCTGACTAAATTTCCACATCTTTTCCACAGCTTATATTCAGAAATTCCACTACATAGTGGTAGTCTTTGCTTGTATAGCACTATATATTGTATTTTCACCTTGACAAAACAGCGTGAGTCCTTTATTAATTAACCACGTTCGTGGCTCTAATGCGAACACATCGTTTGACAACGGCCAACAATAACACGACACAGCAAAATGGAGGGAACATGGAGTCAACAAAGCAGAACGGCAAGGCAAAACCGCACTATGTGGCAGCACCGTTTCAGGAGAAAAATAAGAAACGAAAGGAAGCAGAGGTCTTATTGAAAGCAGAGACGGTACTTTCTGCAAATGCCCTTCGTGTCCTGGAAAAACGCTACCTCGCCAAAGACCCCGACGGTGTCGTCTGTGAGACCCCCTCAGATCTTTTTCGCCGTGTTGCAAAAAACATCGCCTTAGGCGACCAACTCCATGTGCCGGATGCGGATTTGAGCGAAACAGAAGCCTCCTTTTATCAAATGATGTCTGAATGCCGTTTTTTGCCCAACTCTCCCACACTGATGAATGCCGGGAGGGAACTCCAGCAGCTCTCGGCCTGTTTTGTTCTACCGGTAGAAGATTCGATGGAAGAGATCTTCGAGACCGTCAAGCAGGCAGCAATCATCCATAAATCAGGAGGTGGCACCGGCTTTTCATTCTCCCGACTTCGCCCGAAAAATGATGTTGTTCGGAGTACCGGCGGGGTGGCTTCCGGTCCGATCTCCTTTATGAAGGTTTTTAATCATGCCACTGAGGCCGTCAAGCAGGGTGGGACACGGCGGGGTGCGAACATGGGCATCCTCCGGGTCGATCATCCCGACATCCTTGATTTTATCTCCTGTAAATCGGATACAACAGAGGTCACCAATTTTAATATTTCCGTCGCCATTACAGATAAATTCATGGAAGCCTGTCAAAAGGGTGAAGATTATGAATTGATCTCGCCCAGATCCGGTGCCGCCGTCGGAACACTTTCAGCACAGATGGTCATGGACAAAATTGCCCATCAGGCCTGGCAGACCGGTGAGCCGGGTCTCTTCTTTATTGATATCACCAATCGCTCCAATCCTACCCCCCACATTGCTGAAATTGAGGCCACCAATCCCTGCGGTGAACAGCCCTTGGTGCCTTTTGAGAGTTGCAACCTTGGCAGTATCAGCCTGACGGAACACCTTGTTGAGTCCGATGGACGCTATCGAGTCGACTGGTCAGCCCTTGAAAAGACGGTGCGGACCGCCATTCATTTTCTCGACAATGTCATTGAAATGAACAACTATCCGATCAAGCAGATCGAGGAAATCACGAAGGGAAATCGGAAGATCGGCTTAGGGATTATGGGATTTGCACGAATGCTTTTTAAACTCGAAATCCCCTACAACTCGGAAAAAGGTGTTGAGATGGCCCGGACCGTCATGGGCTTCATCCATGACATCTCCCGGGACGCTTCGACTCTCTTGGCAACAAAACGAGGTGTCTATCCGAATTGGAAAGGCTCTCGCCATGAGGCGGAGGGTCTTCGCCTTCGTAACGCCTATCTTACAACGCTCGCGCCGACAGGAACGATCTCAATGATTGCAGATACTTCAGGAGGCTGCGAACCTGAGTTTTCACTGATCTGGTACAAAAATGTCATGGATGGAGAACATCTGCCTTATACCCTGGATTACTTCAGCGAAGTAGCCAAACGGGAAGGCTTCTACACCGAGGACCTGCTTGATAAAATTATGGCGAACAAGGGAGCGGTCAAAGGCATTGATGAGGTGCCGCGCTACTGGCAGAATGTTTTTGTGACTTCTCATCATATCGCCCCCGAATGGCACGTGCGAATGCAGGCCGCCTTTCAGGAATACTCTGATTCCGCCGTCAGCAAAACGATCAACCTGTCGCAGAGCGCAACAGAAGATGAGGTTAAAGAAGCCTACCAGATGGCCTATCGCTTGGGCTGTAAGGGGATCACAGTTTATCGCGACGGCTGCCGCCCCGATCAGGTCATGAATGTTGGTAAGTCGAACAAGGGTGAAAAGAAGGACGCCGCCACTTCATCGAAAAAAGAAGCCTTAAACGAAAATCTCCTCAAGGTCATCGCCCCCCGTCCTCGCCCCGACATGATGTTTGGCACAACAACAAGACGCCGCACCTCTTGCGGAGACCTCTACCTGACCGTCAATCGGGATGAAGAGGACTTACCCTTCGAGGCCTTTGCGACAATGGGTAAGGCCGGGGGATGCGAAGGTTCGTTTAATGAGGCGATTGGTCGTCTGATTTCCCTCTGTATGCGTGCCGGTGTCACGCCTAGCGATATCGTCAAACAGTTGATCGGCATCCGCTGCAACAAGCCCTTCGGCATTGGTCCTGAAAAGGTACTGTCCTGCTCCGATGCGGTTGCCAAGATCTTCAATCAATCTCTGGAGACGAAGGTCCCTGAAAAGCGCTATCCCGAAGCAGCGGCAGCCACAAGCGCAAGTGCTTCAGTCGTCGCAAATCCTGTCGTAGCTCCTGCTCTGTCTCCAATTGAAGCACCGACTGACAACCAGAAAATCGCCTTTTCCTGTCCGGAATGCGGCTGTGAATTGATTTTTGGTGAAGGCTGCGAAAAATGTCATTTTTGCGGTTATTCTCGTTGTTATTAATTCTCAATAGATTTGAAAACGGGTTAAAAGCGGCCCTTGTTTGACAATATTTTATCAAGCGAGATACAATTCCTCTCTTGAAGGTTTGCTTGAGGGGATCTGCATGGAGATGTTTAGAAAGAAGGTTGCAGTTTTTATTCTAATGCTTTCTCTGTCCACAGTGGGCTGTGCGGTCCCATCTAAATATTACCCGTCGTCTTTAGGCAGCAATCTGCATCCGGGGATGAGCCAGGAGGCCGTCAAAGCGGAACTGGGTGAACCCGCAGGTTTTCACCGGAGACAGATGTCCTCGGATGACCTCAGAGAAATATGGATTTACGCTGTTCAGGATCGAGACCTCCTAAAGAATCACCTCTACCCGAAGAGACACTTGCTTGTTTTTAGCAACGGAGTCATGCTGGCCAAAGACCCGCACAATCCATATGCTCCCCGGAATCAATTTTGACCTAAACAAGTTCTCACAATATGGTGGCGTACCCAAGTGGCTAAGGGAGCAGTCTGCAAAACTGTCATTCAGCGGTTCGAATCCGCTCGCCACCTCCACTTTTTATTTAATACTTTCAATTAGTTATGACTTATGACCTTTCTCAGGATTTTCCTTGTTCATGGCATTTCTGAGATAATCCGGGGAAAGATGGGCGTAAGGCATTGTCATTACAATTGTGGAATGTCCCATCAGTTCTTGAAGCGTGCGAATATCCACCCCTGCCTTTAGCAGTTGACTCAGCACGACTTTCTTGACATCTGAAAAACCCCCCGACTATAGTATCCACGCTTTTTACAGATATAAGGTCGGAAGGGTTCTTTACTATGGAAAAGCTTAAAGCACTTAAAGGATTTAAAGACCTTCTGCCGGGAGAGTCCGAACACTGGGAAGCGGTCTCTGCAGTGATGCGGGAGAGCTTTGATGCCTTCGGATTTTCATTGATCAGAACCCCGATTCTGGAGCGAACCCATCTCTTCACACGCTCTATCGGCGAGACGACTGATATCGTTGAAAAAGAGATGTACACCTTTGAGGACTGGGATAAAAAACCGGTGACTCTGCGCCCCGAGGGCACAGCATCAGTTGTGCGAGCCTACCTCGAAAAGGGACTCGCCATTCCCACACTACCTACTAAGCTCTATTATCAGGGGCCGATGTTCCGGCATGAGAGGCCGCAGGCCGGAAGGCTCCGCCAGTTTCACCAGATCGGCGCGGAAGTGATTGGATCGCTTGACCCCCAACAGGATGTCGAACTGTTATCCCTCTTGCACGATTTTTTTCAGAGACTTGAGATCAAAGGCCTGACGCTCGAAATCAACAGCCTCGGTTGTCCCACTTGCCGTCCGCCTTATCGAGAGGTATTGCAGGGCTATCTCGAAAAAGAATTGTCGAATCTTTGCGAAGATTGCCAACGCAGATACCTGAGTAATCCCTTGCGTATTCTGGATTGCAAAAAAGCAGAGTGTAAAACAATCGCCCAAAAAGCTCCGGTTTCATCCGCTCATCTCTGTGGAGAATGTAAGGATCACTTCACTCAAGTTCAAGAGGGCCTTCAATCTCTAAAAATTCCTTATGAAGTGAATACCATGCTGGTGCGTGGGCTCGACTACTACACAAAAACCGCCTTTGAGATGACCACCCGAAATCTCGGCGCTCAAAATGCCGTCGCCGCCGGTGGACGCTACGATGGTCTCGCCCAGGCCCTCGGGGGACCATCAACCCCTGCAATTGGATTTGCCATCGGCATGGAGAGGATCATGGCGCTGATGGCCGAGTCGACCGACCACAAACCCCACTTAAAACTCTTTATTGTACCGCTCGGTGAGACGGCACATCATCGACTGTTTCCCATCCTGTATCAGATTAGACAAAAGAATATTCGCAGCGAAATTGGCCAGCCAAATGTAGCGCTCAAACGCCAAATGAAACAAGCGGACCGTCTCGGTGCCGAATTTGTTCTCATTGTCGGTGACAACGAGCTTGCAGAAGGCAAAGTGATCCTTAGAAACATGGGCACAAAAGCGCAGCTTGAAATCCCGCTTGAGCATTTGCTTGACGGCTTGACTGATCAAATCCGTCCCCTCGGCTGATTCTCCTGTTGCTCCCTTCTTTTCAAGTCAACCCAAATTGACACTTCCTCAAAAATTGTGCTAGACAAAAGGCCATTTTATCAACATGATAATGGAGTAGAGGCCTTATGTCCGGTCATTCAAAGTGGGCGACAACAAAGCATAAAAAAGCGGCAGTTGATGCAAAACGTGCAAAAACGTTTACAAAGATTATCCGTGAAATCACGGTCGCTGCAAAGGCAGGCGGAGGGGATCCCGACGGCAATCCAAGACTTCGGACCGTCGTGTTGAAGGCGAAAGAAGCCAACATGCCTGCCGACAACATCAAAAAAGCCATTCAAAAAGGGACCGGTGAACTGCCTGGAACCGTTTATGAGGAAACGACCTACGAGGGTTACGGGCCGGGTGGTGTGGCCTTGTTGATTCAAATCCTGACGGACAACAAAAACCGCACCGTTGCCGAAATCCGCCACATGCTCGGCAAGAATAACGGAAACATGGCCGAATCGGGCGCAGTTTCCTGGATGTTCGACCGAAAAGGTTTGATCGCCATCGAAAAGAGCCAAACTGATGAGGACGCGCTGATGTCTCTTACACTGGATGCCGGAGCCGAGGATCTGCTTTCTGATGATCCCTCTAATTATGAGGTGGTGTGTGATCCGGTCGACTTTGAAAATGTGAAAAAGGCGGTGGTTGATGCCGACATCATGTCAATTTTTTCTGATATCACCTTCATTCCCCAAACAAGTGTCGTCCTGACAGGTAAACCCGCCGAGCAGATGCTTCGCCTGATGGACTTACTCGAAGACCATGACGACGTTCAAAATGTCTACGCCAACTTCGACATTCCGGATGAGGTCATGGCCCAGCTTGCGGAATAGCGAGTCCGGGGCGACGACATGTCGATTTTAGGGATTGACCCCGGTATTGGTGTAACCGGTTTTGCGGTCTTGGACGAAAGCCCTTCCGGTGTTTTGACTTTTAATCGATCGGGCCAGGTGAAAACCAACGCGAAGGCTCCTTTTTCGGAACGTCTCAAACTGATATTCGATCACATCCTGGAGGTCATAGAAACCGATCACCCGACCGCCGTTGCCCTTGAAGACACCTTTTTCGGAAAAAATGTCAATTCGGCTCTGAAACTGGGACAGGCCAGAGGAGCGGCCATTTTGGCGGCGGCTTTTTGTAATCTGCCTGTTTTCGACTACACACCGACTGCGGTGAAACTGGCGGTCGTCGGTCATGGGGCTGCAAACAAAGACCAAGTCCAGCAGATGGTTGCCCGCTTTCTTGAACTACCCAAAATTCTTAGCTCAGACCATGAGTCGGATGCCGCCGCCGTTGCGATTTGTCACGCCCATTCGGCTCGATTTCAAAAGCAAATCGATCAAGCCGATCATCAGATGTTGAGGGGGATGCCGAGGCGGCGGAGATGATTGCGTCATTACAGGGTTGTATCACTGTCAAAACAACAAGCTCTTTGATTGTTGAGGCCAACGGCATCGGTTACGAAGTCTTTGTGCCGCTTTCGACTTACTATCACCTTCCTGAAGAAAAAGCACAGTGCAAGCTCCATATTTACACCCATGTTCGGGAGGATGTACTCCAGCTCTTCGGTTTTTCGTCATTGAGAGAAAAATCGCTTTTTTTGCTTCTGACACGAGTTTCCGGCGTCGGTCCGAAACTGGCGCTTAATATATTGTCCGGCATTGCCTTAGGTGATCTAGTTGAAGCAATTAGTGAAGGGCAGATCAAAACCCTGCGGGCAATTCCGGGTGTCGGGCCGAAGATGGCCGGTCGGCTGGTTCTTGAATTGAAAGACAAGGTTGGCGAGATCGGTTTCGAGGGACCACAGACATCGGGTATTTCACCGGATGGCGCAGGCAGCGTTAGAAATGACGCCCTCTCTGCCCTGGAAAACCTCGGTTATGCGCGGAAAGACGTCAAACGCGCAATCGACAAGGTATTAGATGAACAGGACAGCGAAGCCGAAACCAACACAGAAGCATTGATCAAAGAAGGCCTGAAACTGTTGGCGAAAGTCAGATAATTTAGGTGAGCCAAAACTTTTCCATCAATCAAAAACCACTATACATTCCTTGACTTGCACCACTACCTTCCATAAAATGGCCGCCTATGAAACGAGACAAATCTGAAGCACTTTTTGAAGAAGCAGTCTTAAGAATCCCCGGCGGGGTGAATTCGCCTGTTCGGGCCTTTAATGCAGTGGGTGGTCAGCCTCTCTTTTTGAAAAAAGCAAAGGGGAGCAAGATTACTGATGTCGACGGCAATCGCTTCATTGACTACGTCCTCTCATGGGGGCCGATGATCTTAGGCCATGCCCATCCAAAAGTGATTGCCGCCGTGCAGAAGGCGGCCGCTTCCGGGACCAGTTTCGGTGCGCCGACGCCTTTGGAAATTACACTCGCAGAGCGGGTTCAACATAAATTTCCTTCAATGGAACGAGTCCGTTTTGTCAATTCCGGAACCGAGGCAACCATGAGTGCCATCAGGCTTGCCCGCGGATTTACAAAAAGGGACAAGATCATCAAATTTGAGGGTTGTTATCACGGCCATGCCGACTCTCTCCTGGTAAAGGCGGGTTCCGGCGCAATGACCCTCGGTGTCCCAGATTCCGCCGGGATTCCGGCCGACCTCGCCCGCGATACCGTCACGCTTCCTTTTAACAATTTGAGCGCCGTCAAAAAAACACTCGAAGCGATCGGAGATCAAGTCGCCTGCATCATCATTGAACCGGTTCCGGGAAACATGGGAACGATTATTCCGAAAGAGGGCTATCTCTCCGGTCTTCGAGAATTGACAAAGTCCTTCGATGTTCTCCTGATTTTTGATGAAGTCATGAGTGGATTCAGGGTTGCTCCGGGCGGAGCGCAAGAGCGTTACGGTATCCAGCCCGATTTGACCTGTCTTGGAAAAATCATCGGCGGCGGCCTGCCCGTTGGCGCTTTCGGTGGCCGCTTAGAGATTATGAACCACATTGCACCGCTCGGCCCTGTCTATCAGGCAGGCACCCTGTCTGGAAATCCTCTCGCGATGGCCGCCGGAATTGAAACACTGGCGCTTCTTGAAACACATCGCCTCTATGAAAAACTCGAAGCCAAAGGGGCGTCTTTAGAAGAAGGCATGCGTGATGCGGCAAAGCGGGCTAAGGTTCCGGTTCAGATCAACCGGGTCGGATCTCAGATGACCCTTTTTTTCAATCGCTCAGAGGTGAAAGATTATGCTTCCGCTGCCAAATCAAGCCGAAAGCGCTTCGCCAGTTTCCACCGGACGCTCTTAGAGTTAGGCGTCTATTTCGCGCCCTCCCCATTTGAAGCCCTCTTCCTCTCGACCGCCCACAGCCCCGGCGATATCGACAAGACCATCGCTGTTGTTTACGAGGCCTTAAAAAATATCTAAATGCCTCGGCCTCAAGAAAAGCAGCCAGACAAACAAGCCCTGGATCGTGGGCAATTTTTAAAAAAAAGCAATGCCCTCCTGAAAAGAGTGGAAGGCATCAGCCTTTTGATCTTAGCCCTTGGGAGTCTGGCTCTTCTTTTTTTCTCCAAAGTCTTCGGCCTTTCCCTTTTAATTGGCGGTTGTCTGGGAATCGCCCATTTTAGAAGTTTGCATCGTCTGTTTCAGCAACGCATCCTCCACCCGGAATCCAAAGTAAAAAGCCAATTTTTATACGGCATGACCCTCTTTTTGATTGTTGGCGTCTTTTTCTGGGCGATTGACCGGGCAATGTTCAGTACACCCGTGGTTGTTGCAGGATTTTTCTTGATGACCGGCGCTGTGGTCTTAGAGTCAAGACTGAGTAGCTGATTGCGCAGCCTGTATCTTTTTTCCCTAACTTACAGACAAAAATCCGATCATTCTCAGTGACTTCCTTCTTCCAAACAGTCCATGCTTTCGGACTCTTCGCTGAGGAGAGCAGCCCGCAGATATTGTCTGTTCAGACGGGCGATATTTGAAATACTAATTCCTTTTGGACAAACGGCCTGGCACTCTGCTTCATTCGTACAGTTGCCAAAACCCAGTGCATCCATCTTTGCAACCATGCTCAGGATGCGCTTGTCTGCTTCCACCTGTCCCTGGGGCAGATGAGAAAGGTGGGCGACTTTTGCGGAAACAAATAACATGGCCGAAGCATTCTTGCAGCTCGCGACACAAGCGCCACAGCCAATGCAGGCTGCTGCATCCATCGCAAGGTCGGCATTGATTTTACTGACGGGGATGGCGTTGGCGTCAGGAGCCGATCCCGTCGCAATATCAATAAAACCTCCTGCGGCAATAATTTCATCAAAAGCGGCTCGGTCGACCATTAAGTCTTTTAGAACAGGAAAAGCCTTCGCCCGGAAGGGTTCGATGAAAAGGGTATCACCCGATTTAAACTTGCGCATGTGGAGTTGGCAAGTGGTTGTAAGTGCTTCCGGTCCGTGGGCCTGTCCGTTGATCACTAATGAACACATCCCGCAAATGCCTTCTCTGCAATCATGATCGAAGGAGACGGGATCTTTGTCCTGTGAAATGAGTTGCTCATTTAATAGGTCCAGCATTTCAAGAAAAGACATGTCCGGCGAAACACCGGAAAGCGTATAGTCGGTCATCCGCCCCTTTGAACGCGCATTTTCCTGTCGCCAGATCTTGAGTTTTAAGGTCATTTTTGCTCGTTCACTCATTGAGTTTTCCGTAGCTATTTGTAGGATCGTTGCGTCAAACGGACATGTTCAAAGATCAGGTCTTCAATATGCCTTTCAGGAACTGCGTCCACGCCTTTAAATTCCCAGGCTGCGACATGACTGAAATTTGTATCATCTCGCTGGGCTTCGTGCTGCTCTGTCTGAGATTCCTCTCTGAAGTGACCGCCACAAGACTCTTTTCTTTCTAAAGCATCACGGGCCATGAGTTCACCCAGCTCCAGGAAATCTGCGACGCGATTGGCCTTTTCCAACTCAATATTCACACCGACATCCGTACCGGTGACTTTTAGATCTTTCCAGAACTGTGTGCGTAAATCGACAATCTCTTCAATCGCTTTTTTCAGTCCAGCCTCATTCCGGGCCATGCCGACATATTCCCACATGCTTTGCCCCAGCGCTTTATGGAAAGTATCGACGGATCGTGACCCGCCAATATTCAATAACTCCGAAAAGCGATCCTTTGCCGATTGCATCGCCTCATGAAAGGCTTCATGTTCTACGTCGATGATATCTTCATGGGGATGCTCTGCCGCAAAATAGTTTCCGAGGGTGTAGGGAATAATAAAGTAGCCATCGGCAAGCCCCTGCATCAGAGCCGATGCCCCCAGGCGATTCGATCCGTGATCTGAAAAATTACATTCTCCCAACGCAAATAAACCGGGAATGGAGGTCATCAAATTGTAGTCCACCCAAAGACCACCCATAGTGTAATGAACAGCAGGGTAGATCCTCATGGGCCGACTGTAAGGATCTTCATCCGTAATCCGGTTATACATTTCAAACAAGTTGCCGTATTTTTGCCCGACGGCTTCTTTTCCATCCCGTTTGATGGTATCCCGGAAATCAAGAAAGACCGACAGGCCTGTTTCCCCAACACCTCGCTGGTCATCAACGACCCCTTTTGCATTTCGACTGGCGACATCTCTGGGAACCAGGTTTCCAAAAGCGGGATATTTTTCTTCTAAAAAATAATCTCTTTCATGCTCAGCAATATCGATGGCCAGTCGTCTGTCATTCCGGGCTTTCGGAACCCAAACACGGCCATCATTTCTCAAGGACTCACTCATGAGCGTGAGCTTGCTCTGGTTCTCTCCGTGGACGGGGATACAGGTCGGATGTATTTGCGTATAGCAGGGATTTGCAAAATAAGCCCCTTTTTTATAGGCCTTCCACGCCGCAGATCCGTTTGAGGTCATGGCGTTCGTGGATAAAAAATAAGTGTTTCCATACCCTCCGGTGCAAAGTAAAACCGCATCGGCTGAATATTTTTCCAACTCGCCTGTGATGATATTTCGTGTGATGATACCCCTCGCACGCCCGTGAATCATCACCAGCTCAACCAGTTCTCTACGGGTATAAACCGTGATGTGCCCTTTTGACACTTCCTTCATCATGGCGGAATAGGCCCCTAGAAGAAGTTGTTGCCCTGTCTGCCCTCTCGCGTAAAAGGTTCTTGAGACCTGCGCGCCGCCAAAAGACCGGTTGGAAAGGGTGCCCCCGTATTCCCTGGCAAAGGGCACCCCTTGTGCCGCACACTGATCAATGATGTTGTTTGAGACTTGGGCTAAACGGTAGACATTGGCCTCGCGGGATCGAAAGTCCCCTCCTTTGACCGTGTCATAAAACAGCCGCCAGACGGAGTCCCCGTCATTGGGATAATTTTTTGTCGCGTTGATACCTCCCTGCGCCGCAATGGAATGTGCCCTTCTGGGGGAGTCCTGGATGCAAAAAGAAGCCACTTTATAGCCTTGCTCGGCCAGGGTCGCAGCCGCTGATCCTCCGGCTAAACCGGTGCCGACCACAATGACTTTATATTTTCGACGATTAGAGGGGTTCACAAGGTTCATGCTGAAACGATGCCTGTCCCAAATTTGTCGAATGTCTCCGAATGGCACCCTGCCATCCAAGCTACGGTCACTCATGACTTAAACTCCCTGCAAATAGGCCCAGAGGGGAAGAATTGAAAATCCGATGGACATCAAAACACCGAACACAATGGATAAGCGTCTTAATTTCACTGTGTATTTCGCATGACTAAAACCAAAGGATTGAAATGCAGACCAGAAGCCATGACTGAGGTGCATTCCAAAAGCGGTCATCGCCAGGACATAAAATCCCACAGTGCCTGGACTCCCAAAATATTCCATGACCAGTCGAGAAAGGTCTCTCACTTCAATGCCATCGTATGAAACGCGGTAGTCCGTCCCGAATTTAAGGTGCAAAATATGGAAAACGAGGTAGACCAGAAGGGTGATGCCGCTGAAAACCATAGTTGATGACGCAAGCGTCGCACCCCTGCCCGTTCTTTTTTGCATCGCGTATTTCTCTGGCCGAGCGGATCGATTCTCCCACTGCAAACGCATGACCAATCCCAGATGAATTAAAAAAATGAAGAGCAGAGTAAGCTCAATGCCGTAAATAAAGGGATTGGAAGTCAGTGCGTGGGCATAGCGGTTAAATACCTCCGATGACACCAGCATCAAAAGGTTGCCCGCCAAATGGGCCATTGCAAAGAGACAAAGCAACAAACCCGCAAAGCCCGCGATTTGTTTTTTTATGATGGAAACATTAATCATCTTGTGAAGCCTCTAAGTGCTTTGTCGACGGCGCTATATATACTTTAGTGTAGTCGATTAGACTGTATTTGTCTTTTCGAAACGGCTGGGCAAATTAATAAATCGTACTTGCATGTTTTTCACTTCCCTGCAGAATAATAGTATTCAAACAGAATAAAAGTGGTGGAAGCTACACTTTGCCACTTGGCCTTTCCGGACTTTCGGTGAACCTTGGAGTGGTAATACTCGGGGATAGTAATACTCGGGGATAGCAATGCTCGGAGAAGGCCACCCAGTATATGTGGCCGTTTTTTTAGGATTGTATTTGTCCTGTGAAAGTACGCGCGTATTTAAGTATCAGAACCTTATTTTTTATCGATCATTTGTTTATATTTTTCTATTTGTGATTTTTTTGACTCAAAGGCTTTGAGCAAATCTAAGGATACGGAAATCCCTATATCTCTATCATAACCAGAAACCCCAATGGAGTAAGCATTATAAAAATGAAAGACCATGCCATGCCCTACATTACGGACTCCTGCTCTATCAGAATATGTCGCCATTGCTGAAAACCCAAAGGGCATCTTTAGGTTCCACCAGTTTATGCCAAGCCACTCTACGGACAGCGCTTCTTTAAGTCGGTTACCCTGGGGCGCCGCATTGACATGCTCTATAACAACATTAGGATGAAACAGGGTGAGTTGCCAAGCTGGCGGCTGAACAAAAGTTTTGCTTGTAATCTCTTTTTTAAAAATCAAGCCATTCGCAAACAACTCCCACATTGTCTGAGACCTTGCCTGGGTAAAATACGCTTCCCATTCGCTTGAATATAATTTCAGCCTTTTTAAGGCGATATCAGATTTTTTGATGACCATTGATTTTGTATAGACATTAATTGCATCTCTGAGTTCTTCCATCACACTAAAACAATCAAGCTGATATTCAGGAATAGACTTGCATTTTTCATTGATTGAGTCATCGAATGACCCGTGCTTCAGGCGACTGTTGTCAACACGGAAACGATAACCTCTTACTACGGGTTCTGGCGTAACAGAAAAACGCGGCCAGGTATGTTGATCATTCGGTGTGACCTGTTGAAGCAGTGACTTCATGTGCGGCTTCAGGTCAATTCCCAGGTCCCGGAGTTTTTTTGACTCAAGATGAATTGCTTCCTCCCAGGAATCAAGAAGTATTTGTAATTTATCCGAGGACTCATTTCGGCAATAGCTGAGCGAAATCTGCCTGGAGATGGATCGGGTATTGATAAAAAATGTGGATGTCGTTGAATCATCCTGTGTACAAATTTCCTGGGCAAATACCGGACTAGCGAACAAAGAAAGTACAGTGGCGTATAGAAAAATAGTTTTCAATTTATGCATTTAGGCAAGCTCCTGCGTCATTGGTTTATGCAATAAGATCTTTGGGTTTATGCAATAAAATCTTTGAATGCCTTGAGGAGTTCGAAGAAATCCTTCAGGTCAGAGAAATCATCGATTTCCCGGAATTTTTCTTTGACCAGATCATATTGCCCTGGCAGCGTCTTAAACTTTTTATTGCCTTCTTTAATTTCTTCTCTTGAGGCCTTAAAGTTCATCATCACTCTCAGAAAAGGCACTGATATCGAAGGGTCCTCAATATAAGCCCCAATATCGTGGGTATTGAGACGACTGATCTTGTTGGTAATTAACTTGAAATAATCATTGTGATAAACATCAGGCCTCACCCAATCATCCGTCAGTTTCGGATCAAACATCATCGGCCGCGTGAAGGGATCGAGTTCATGTCGAACATTAAAAAACATTCTGGTGCAGCCAAAGTCACCCGGCTTAACAATTGTTTTGTAAGGGTGTGGCTGGCCTGAATAATTACTGAGCAAACGGCTGACATTTGCAAAAGTCCAGATCGTACTGAACTTCACCAGGGCGGGATCCAGGGACGGGGTCCCCGGCGATGGATTTTTCATCATGAGCTTTGAGAGTGTGTCATGTAACACGCCCGTACCCAATGAATGCGAAAGGATATTGATTGGTGTAATTGGATTATCGTGGACAATCTGTACGATTTTTTCAGCCACTTTCGTACGGACCCATTCGCCAACATTACTGAGATACAATAAAAGATCCAGGGCATGGGTCGAAAGGAGACTCTCTTTTCCAAACTTTGCTTCTAAATCGCCGGCTTTTTTAATAATGGAGAGTGGTGAGGACAAATCAGGGTTATCGGTAAAAAATTTCGCAATGGGCGCATTCGCCTCAACAAAGCGTTTTCGTATCGTTTCAAAAATATGGTCATATGAGACGGGTTTAACGTCAACATAATCCTCAAACTTTTTATCTGTATAACCCTGGTAACGATGCAATGCGTTATTTGCTGCGTCAACAACTTCCTTCTTGAAAGAATCGTCAGTATGAATTCCCACACCATGAATGACGATCAATATTTTTTTTTCACTCATAACGCCCTCCTCTCGTTTTTTTACTGTAAGCCTCGATTTGTTTATGACCCTCGCGTGTCGAGTTAAGCATGCAACGATCCCCTATCGTCTGGATTTTCTCAAGTACGAATTTTGCTTACTTCGATGGAATTCCGAGTCAAACAACAACAGGTTATCGGGATGCTTTGAACCATTCGCAATATGCCTTATTTGGGATTAAGCGTCAATCCCTGAAAGGTTCAAGTATTCTTGAACCGGAAAGAGGGATCCTGTATCCGTGTCTTTCAGTGACCTGTCTTGAATCTTGGCTCTTATCATAAACACTTGACAAGGCATTAATTTGGGAATATAATCCCAAATATAAAGCGGGAGCACTGAAGATGAAAAACACATTTGATCAACCTTTATTTATTTTTGCTGCATTTTTCCTGATCTCCTTATTGTTTCCCGATGCAATGGTTCATGCGAAACATGAAAAGAACGAAACCCGTCCCTGGCAGGGTGAAATATCCAGCGGATTGATCTTTGATAACAATATCCTTTTAGTAAAAACCGATAAAGAATCGGATGTCATTTGGGAATCGGGCCTCTTTCTGGCTTATAAACCTAAAGAAATTTCATGGCATACCCTGGCCATTTATGACCGGTATTTGAGCAATAGTGAACTCAGCTATTCTTATTACGAAATCGGTGGGCAAGTCGCCTTGGGGGCATATCAATATGGGGGGTTTTCTTTAAATTTTTCACCCACTTCCTTACTCGATAAACAGGACCCGAATCGAGATTTACTTTCTCTGGGCTCTTACGGTTTTAACCTTTTTGCAGAGCATGATACCGAGCATATCGGCACTATCGCCCTGAATATCTCATACACCCGTCTTGACTACAGTGCGCCTTTTGATGCGAAAGACAGTGATTTGATTACCCTCAGTCCTTCACTTTTTTATCGCATCACCGATGTCTGGGATTTTTTCGGTGAATATGGTTATTCATCGGGAAGGGCCCGCCGCGGATTGATCCCCGTGGGTTTCAACCAGTCTGCCTTCGATGATATTTCCTATAAAGCACACTTACTTTCTCTGATGTTCACGCATTGGATGCCAGAACAAACGAGACTCCGTTTCCGCTACACAATACGGAAAAAGGATTTCATAACAGGTGACGCTGATACCTTTCATCAAGGTAGAACAGATAGGACTCACCTTTTATCTGCCGAAATCAAACGGCGCGTACTGGAAAATATTTCGATTCGAGCACAGGTGAAAGGGTTATGGAAAAGATCGAATCAGGCCTTTGTCGACTTTTCCGGAAATAAAATTACGCTCTCGGCGACGTATCAGTTTTGAAGATCGTCACCGCTACTCCCTGGGCTTTATCCCGGGAACAAGGGTGTTTCACTGCGTTAACCGTGAGTAGGCGGTTCGCACTTAAAATCCACTCATATGGAGGAAAGAACATGAAAAAGGGAAACTATCAAATTGTACTCAGTGGCGGCGTCGCACTTGCGCTATTATTTTCGACACCTGCCTTTTCAGCGGGTCTTGATGACAGTACGACTGGACAAGACCTGAGAGGTGACGGAACGATAGAGGATAACCATCCCGGTCGGACAGGTGCGGCAGACGACGTCGGCCCGGACGGTCTAAAACGTCGTGGAGATGGATCGATTGATGATAGCCAGCCGGGCCAGACAGGTGCGGCAGACGACATCGGCATGGACGGCCTGAAACGCCGTGGAGACGGATCGATTGATGATAGCCAGCCAGGCCAAAGTAACAGAACAGTTGGTCCTAAACTACGTGGAGATGGATCAATTGATGACCGTTCAACGGGTGCTGATCACCGCTCGGATGATCACGGTCGAGTAAGCCATGACGATCGCAACAATGATTCTCATCGTGGTAGAGGTCGCGGACGCGGGCGAGGCAGAGGACGTGGTAGAGGTGAGCATCATTCGGAAGATCGAGTTGCTTCCATTAGTGATGATCGCGGCGATCATGGCAATGATGATCGTGGCGGTCATGGTAACGATGACCGTGGCGGACATGGCAATGATGATCGCGGCGATCATGGCAATGATGATCGTGGCGGTCATGGTAACGATGATCGTGGCGGACATGGCAACGATGACCGTGGCGGTCAGGGTAACGATGACCGTGGGGAACATGGCCCCGATCATCAATAAAATCAACTGCCATCGTTTGATTTTATAATGTTTGTAAATGAAAAAGGCACCTTGAACTCAAGGTGCCTTTTTTTGTTTTAAAACTCAACACAGGCTTGATCCCTTTCTCCTGAAACCTTAAAAAATCGGTTTCGATAACACCTTTCGGCCCAATTTCTCAGGAATTTGGTATCATGAAGACACGACATAAGAGAAGAAGGGTTGTTCAGATCTTCATCAACAAGGAATTGTCGCTGTCTTTAAAGCGGAAGGAATCGTATGGAAAATTCCAGAAAACACCTCAGAGTCCCAATTACAACTGTCGCACATGTCACCCCTCATGGGCTTCAACGGGCAATTGATGTCTGCGTTAGAGATATCTCAACTTTTGGTATGGGCGGGTACATGGATTGTGGTTATGAAAAAGGGGCGATGTTATTGGTCAAATTGAAACTGTCAACCTTCAACAATGAAACCCTCGAAGAATCGATCATGGGACGAATCAAGTGGTCAAGAAAACTCGACAAAGGAGGAAAATATGCCTTTGGTCTTGAATTTCGTGAAATGGAAAAAGAGCATCCGAAGCTCTATCTCTATCTAAGGGAACTGGAAGAAATGCTATTTCCCGGCGCGTGAACCCTCAATCCATTCACACTGTTTTGGCTCATTTGTCACTCCCTTCACCTACCTGTATAATCCGGTTATGGCTCATATTTTTTCTGATTTACGCGCCCAATTAGGCCCTGGAAAAGTGCTGTGTGACCAGGCAGCGCTGACGGCTTATTCGGTAGATGCCTCGATTTACAGGCTGAGGCCTCAGGCAATTGTCCTGATCGAATCCTCAAGTGACCTCGAAATTACACTCGCATTTGCAAACTCTAATCAAATCCCTCTGACCGCCAGAAGTGGCGGAACGAACCTGACGGGCAATGCCGTTGGAAAAGGCATCATCCTTGAGTTTTCCCGCCTCAAGAAAATTTTATCTTTACAAGGTTCCTCTTTGCAAAGTTCGTCCTTAAATGAAGAAGAAGGCGCAGCCCGGGTTGAACCCGGAATGGTCTATGCGGAACTGAATCGACGTTTGGCAGGAAAAGGCTGGATGTTCGCCCCCGATCCCTCCAGTGGGGATATGTGCAAACTCGGCGGTATGTGGGGCAACAATGCAGCAGGGCCACATACATTAAAATATGGAGCGACGAAAGACAATGTCCTTAAAATGGAGATCCTGCTGGCAAACGGCAAGTGGATCACGGCAAAAGATTACCGCCTTGACGATCCCGACTTAGTCGCACTTTTTGATGAAAACCCCGCGCTGAAATCGGTCTATGAATTGGTTGTTCAAAACAAGGACCTGATTCAGTCAAAAAAAATCGGCGTTTCTAAAAATTCAAGTGGTTATAACCTTTTTGACCTGGCCGATGGACTGGATCGAGGCATCTTCCCTCTGCATCAGCTCTTCATTGGCAGCGAGGGCACACTCGGCCTGACACGAGAGGCGACGATCCGGCTCGTCCCGAAGCCAGCCGAGCAGGCAACGGTTCTAATCTATCTGCAATCGCTTTCCGATGTCGGACCGGCGGTGCAGGATCTACGGCGACTTTCTCCGAGCGCCCTGGAGATGATGGATGCCAATTCACTCGACTTGGTGGGTCGCGAAAAATTTGCCATTCCGAAAGAGGCAGAGGTAATGCTCCTTGCCGAATTTGATGAAGACATTCACTCTAAAATAGATAAGGCTTTATCGCTTCTGGACAAGGTCGCACTCTGTGTTCCGGTAGACATCGCCTTTGACCCTGAACGGCAGGAGGCGCTTTGGCGGGTTCGCAAGGCAATGTACCCGACACTTTATAAGTTTAATCGGGACAAAAAACCGATCAATTTTGCCGATGATGTTGTGGTTGCCGCCGAACGCATTCCGGAATTGGTTGACTATCTGGAGCAGCTTTTTCTGGAAAAAGGCGTCGCCGTTGCGATCTACGGCCATATCGGCGACGGGAACGCTCACATCAACCCGCTTTTGGATATTCATGATGAGGCCGATTTTGAAACGATGGTTGCGCTTTCTCATGAAATCCACCATACAGTCATTGAGCGTTTCGGGGGTTCAATCTGCGGAGAACATGGTGATGGTCGGGTTCGCGCCGAATTTTTAAGAGCGCTCTACGGCCCCGAACTTTACGGTTTGTTCAAAGGGGTTAAGCACTTGATGGACCCGGATCAGATCTTAAATCCCGGCGTCAAGATTACGGAAACACCTTTTACGGAACATATTGATCGTGATCTGCACTGGAAACAGTGTGCCAGTTGCGGCAAGTGCAATTCTGTCTGCCCTGTCTACGATGTTGTCGGCGAAGAGTCAAACAGCGCACGCGGATGGTTTCATATCCTGACTGCACCCGATTACAACTATGCGGAATCGTCCCGGATTGTCGAAGCCTGCATCAATTGCAAGTCCTGCCGTCCCGTCTGTCCTGCGGGTTTGGATGTGTCTGAACTGATACTGGAAAAGCGGGCGGCGCACCCCAATGAACTCGCCGGGAAGTTCTTTCACTTTCAGGCTGAGCATCCTCTTTTTGAAAAAGCCCTTAAGATAGCTGCGCTGACAGAGCCGCTCTGGAATCATCGCATCGGCAGGAAAGTGATCGAAGGTCTAAGTCGTTCGTGCATGAAAGCGCTTGGGCCGAACGCCAGAATCCCCGCCGACATGATCCTGCCTCGTCTGGCGAAGAAACACCTTCGAGAACGCCACGCTGAGCTGATTGACTTACAAAGTACAATTGCCTATTTTCACGGCTGTGCAGCGAACTATTTTGATGATGGTGTCGGCGATGCGGTCATTGGACTCTTAAGACAAAGCGGTGTTGAAGTAGCCCTTCCCCCTCAGAGTTGTTCCGGCACACCGATTCAAACCTATGGTTTGCAAGACCTGGTTCGGGAAAATGCCCGATTTAATATCGACTCTTTCAAATCTTACGAAACCGTGATTACGGGCTGCGCCTCCTGCACTTTGATGCTGAAAGATTATCCTAAGCTCTTTAAGGACGAGACCTATTATCTTAAGGCAATGGTCCTTGCGGGAAAAGTTCAGCATATTTCAGAATTTATATTAAACAAACAGAAAGATCAGAAAAATATAGAACATCAAAGGGGCAATAAATTTAC
Organism: Nitrospirota bacterium; assembly: GCA_029261195.1. Taxonomy (GTDB): domain Bacteria; phylum Nitrospirota; class Nitrospiria; order SBBL01; family JAADHI01; genus JAJDBU01. Next base: position 27,815 of record JAJDBU010000004.1, read on the forward strand.
ACGCTTAACCTACCATGCCTCCTGTCACCTTCGTGCCGCTGGCGGCGGAGAAGCGCCGAAAAAACTGCTGCGTAATCGTCCGGATATCGATTTTATTGAAATGCCGGACGCGGATCGTTGTGCGGGTGGCGCAGGGAGTTTTTGTCTTAAAAATCCGGAGCAGTCGGCGAAGATCTTTGAGCGGAAACGAGCAGGCATCCAGGAGACGGGTGCGGATGTTGTTGTCACCTCCTGCCCGGCCTGTATGATTCAACTCAACAATGGTTTGAAGGGCAAGGTGACAGTAAAACACATTGCCCAAGTACTCCTGGAAACATGATGAAACGTTCCGCCACCCTCCTTCTCAAGACCTTGTCCGACCTTCGCTCAAAGCTGGGTGTTTTTGATGAGATCGAAAAGACCTTCCCTCAAAGCGAAATCTACCTTGTGGGCGGCGCTGTTCGAGACCTGCTCCTGAAACGGGAGACAAAGGATTACGATTTCCTGATCCGTCGCGTCCCGGCAGAAGCACTGGGACGGCTGCTTCGCAAACACGGCAAGGTGAGTTGGGTCGGGAAGAATTTCGGGGTCTTTAAGTTTTATCCTGCTAAGGTCGATTTTGAGGAGGCGATTGATGTTGCCCTTCCGAGAACGGAGGAGTCCTTTTCGGAAAGCGGAGGCTATCGGGATTTTAAGATCACAAGTGATTCTGAGCTTTCAATTGAAGATGATCTGCGTCGCAGAGATTTTACGATTAACGCCATGGCGGCACATCTGGCTACGCCTCAGTCAGGAAGTCATCTAAGTGATGTACTCACCGATCCCTTCGGTGGTTTTGAGGACTTGCACTTAGGTCATCTACGTGCCGTTGGAGATCCGGATCAACGTTTTGCTGAGGACAGTTCCCGCGTGCTTCGCGGGCTGCGCTTTGCCGCACAGCTTCATTTTTCTTTTGAGGATACTACCTGGGTCGCCTTGAAAAAGGCGGTTCGGGTTGTCAATGCAAAGCGGGAGGATGGTACTTTCGTGGTTCCGAGGGAGACGATTGCGAAGGAGTTTATCAAAGCGATGGTCCACGACCCCGCGCTCTCCTTTGATCTGTGGGATAAAAGTGGTGCTTTCTCCGTACTGATTCCAGAACTGCTTCAGATGAAAAACTGTCCACAACCGACGAATTATCATTCAGAAGGAGATGTATGGGTTCACACCGCTTTAGCCCTGTCTCAGTTAAGCTCAGCACTATTTCAGGAGGAGTTTAAAAGAGGTTTCGATGCCGAGACGGTTTTGGCCGTACTCTTTCATGATATCGCCAAGCCGGTGACCATTCAGACGCCGGAGAAGGACGGAACGGATCGCATCCGCTTTAATAAGCATGATCTTATTGGTGCCCGAATGGCAAAGAAAATTGCACGGCGTCTAAAATTATCGTCGTTTCCAAAAGGAAGTCGATACTCTGTTGATATTGATGGGCTTGCCTGGCTCATTGAGCGGCATTTGGTCCTGGTACAGGGCGATCTCCAGACAATGCGGGCTGCCACGGTAGAGAAAATTTTTTTAAATCCACAATTCCCCGGAGAAAAGTTAATGCAGTTGATCTACTGCGACGGCATGGCAACCATCCCAAAGGATGGACGAGCGGAGGTGCTGCACTATCATTTGATCAAAGAGCGAATCAGAAACATTGCGGCGCTTGCGGCTGAGCGGGACAAACTGCCCCGTCCTCTCCTCAACGGTCGAGACATCATGAATCTGCTCGATCTCCAGCCCGGACCGCAAATCGGGCAATATCTCATGCTGCTTCGGGAAGAACAACTGAGTGGAAGGATCTCAATGCCGGAAGCCGCGATCAACTTCTTGAAAGCATACCGCACATCGTCAAGGTCTTTAGGAAGCTCTGATTAAGTCATGAATTAATTTTTCAAGTCAAAAATGCACCGCTGCTGCTTTGAAAATCTCTCAAATAAGGGGTGATTCGCAACGATTTTCGCCTTGAATCGAAACATGAGTTCTCTTGAAAATTCCAATCCAGACTTAATTAGGGCTTGCTGAAAAAACGATAAGTTTTTGATTTTAAAAGGTTTTAATCTGTAGTATCCTGCTCCAAGTGCAAAGAAAAAGACCTTTAGCCCCTAAAAAGCGTGCACCAGGAGC
>JAJDBU010000031.1 GCA_029261195.1 Nitrospirota bacterium
GGACAAAAGATGCCGCTTATGAGCTTCCGAGTGACATGAGTGAAGGATCAGATCAGAAAAACGTGAGAAATTTTTCTCACGAAATCGCTGTGCTCCTTCTGAGGGGTAAGCGGGCCTGACTTTTTCAGCAAGCCCTAATTAAAGGCTGATATCCCGATTGATAGTTCGGGAACTTAAAAACGTACCCTAGTGATTTGATTCGTTCATTATGGCATCTTTTGTTTTGCGAATGTGCTCTGCCGTTTTTTCCTCTGGCTCCATCCCCGACCTTCATTTGCTTAGACAACCATGAGATCACTTCATGCAAGGGAGCCGGTTCATCATCACTTGCCAGATAACACTGTGCCAATGATTGTCCGGCTAATCGTCGCTCAAATAAAAAGGCCAAAATCCCTGCACAATCTTCTTGATGAATACGGTTAGTGTAATAAGGGGGGTCGGATTGAATGGCTTCTTTGTTGTGTGCGATACGGAGCAATCGTTCCCTGCCCGGACCATAAATACCGGAAAAGCGGACGATGACATTCTGTCTGTTTTCAGCGAGGATACGCTCTTCCGCCCGACAGAGAATTTGTCCCGTCCTTGAGTCCGGTTCAGTCACAGAGGATTCATCTACCCACTCGCCTCGATTTTGTCCGTAAACACGGGTGGATGAAATAAAAATCCAATGGGCTTGTGCCTGATGTCTGGAAAAATAGGCCAAAAGGTTTTGAATGCCTGCTTCATAAATGCTGCGGTAATGCACCTCGTCCCGTTTGTCGGGGGCGATGGCGAAAAAGACTTGCTCAAAATCCGAATCCAAATTAGAGAGATCTTGAGGCAAGGTGACATCTGCCAGAAAGGTCAACATTTGAGGACTTGGATTGATTGGAGGCGTCCGTCTCAAACCTACGACCACATGTCCCTTTTGAATCAAGATTTTTGCCAGACGCCCACCAATATCTCCCGAACCGACAATGAGAATTTTCGCCATTTTTCAATCCGACTCCAACTCGATCTCACCCAATAGTCGTCGCCAATTATCGGGAAGTTGATCGATCCCGGCAATCATCCTGAGCTTCTCCGATGCTAAGGGTACAACTTTGAAACGACCTGCCACCAATAGAATACCTTCTTCGTTATGGGCCTTGGTATGAACAACAACGGGTTTCCATGGTTTTTCTGCCTTTGGAATGGAGGCCGAAAGTGTCAAGGGCAATGCTGCATGGGCAGGTTGCAAGTACTTTATCTCTGCCGAACGAAGAATCCAGGCGGCCTTCATTTCGGGTATCAAAATCGTCGGTGTCCAGGAGGCAAGGCAGTCAAGCGCGGTATAAACGGCACCGCCATGGGTAATGCCGGGGAAACCGATCATGTGAGCCTTGGGTTTAAAATGTCCGATCAGGCGCTCCTGATCACCATCCCGGAAAACTTCAATTTGAAGACCATGCTCATTTTCATGTCCACAGCCGAAACAATCATTACCCGGCAAAACAAGTTTGTTGATCATCTCCGGTCCATTTGAAGAATTCTTTAATGCATGTGCTTTACCATGACAGAAACGGTAGCATAATAAACCGCCCAGTAAGTGCCATCTCTTGCGTTCTTGATATAGTTTTCTATGTCTTCTTTGTTTGCCTCACCGCTGGCAATATATTTTTCACGCAAAGCCGTCGCTGAGGCAGCCATGACCTTTGCGGCTGGAGAATTGCCCCTGCAAAAATGAAGGGCTGCATCAAGATGAATGATATCATATCCGGTTTTCATCAGTTTATCAGGCAGGTGGATGCCGTACATCGGGTCGAGGTCCATATCGAGAAACATTTTACAAATGGCCTGATTCACTTTTTGCACACATCGGTCAGCAGTTGGATTCAGGATCAGCGCCGAGTTGAAATCAGGCTCTTCTAATACGACGCAGCCCCCAGGTTTCAGGTGGTGCCGGATTCTCTTCAGAATCTCCAGGTCATGTTTGTTATGAATCAAGACATAACGGCAGTGGATCAGATCAAACTGTCCTTCGAGACTGGCCTCTAAAATATCCCCTTGAATCACCTCACAGTTAATCCCTTTCAAGACTTGAAGGTGTGTTGTGTTCTTGTCGATTGCGACAACCTTTCCGGAAAGCCCGACCTGTTCAGACATCCAAAGCGCGATGGAACCGGCCCCGGCTCCGATTTCCAAACAACGCCATCCTTCTTTGATCCCGGTTTTTTTGAGTTTCGCAATCGTTGCCGGATCAAAGGCAGACTCAATCATGCGAAGACGTTGCATTTCCTTGTCTTCCGTCTGCCTTTCAAAAATGTATTCGCTCATCATTTTCTTCTCTATTTTTCCTCATAAGGCGGGCAGATAGGCATCGCTTTTTTATGTGGTAAACTGATATTCGTGTAATGTGGACGCATCATACGAATATGTTTAATGAAAGTCTTAATATGATTTTTAAAAAAACATAGTATCTTATTCGCGCATACTATATCATCCCTCCATTGTATAGATGAAAAATGTATAGATGAAAAACGGTTTTTGACACTCTATCACTCATATGCACTTAGCAGAGGCAGGTGGGGCATAGAGAAAACCGTTTTGCGGAAAAGACTCAATGATAGAACAGAAACACAGGTACGAGGCTATTTTTGTAATGCGTTTCTACTATTTTCTCCTGCTCCTCACAATGATCGTGGTGTTGCCGGGAACATCTATGGCAAAAAGTAAATCAAACTGGCCTCTGTGGGAGTCCTACGCATCTCGATTTATTCAGGAAGATGGTCGGGTCATAGATATCAGTGGTGGTTTTTCTACCTCAGAAGGTCAATCCTATGCCTTATTCTTTTCCTTGGTTGGCAACGACCGGGAACGATTTAAAACAATTCTCAAATGGACGGAAGAAAACCTGGCGCAGGGTGATTTATCGGCTCGCTTACCCGCTTGGCATTGGGGGAGAGCAGAAAATGATGAATGGAAAATTCTGGACAGCAATTCGGCGAGTGATTCAGATCTTTGGATGAGCTACACATTAATCGAAGCGGCACGTCTGTGGGAAAAGCCAGCCTATGAACGCTTGGGTCAAAAACTTCTGGAACGCGTAATCAAGGAGGAAATACGGCATCTTCCCGGTCTTGGCATTATGTTATTGCCCGGTCCGGAAGGGTTCTGTCTAAAAGACGATGTATGCCGCTTGAACCCAAGCTATCTACCGATTCCAATATTGAGGCGCTTTTCACAATACTATAAAAGTGACTTATGGGATAGACTGGCCGAAAACACGGTACACATGATTCAATCGACCAGCAAGGAAGGCATTGTTCCCGATTGGGTGGCCTACAAAAACGGACAGGGATTTATTCTCGACCCTGTTGAAGGGGATGTCGGAAGCTACGATGCCATACGGGTTTATCTCTGGGCGGGCATGCTCGATCGAAAAGACCCACTTTCATCACGCTTGCTATCGGCAATATCGGGTTTGGCAAGGTCTATGAACACCCGGCAATCCATTCCAAGAATATTGTATGGCAATACCGGCGAGGCGGAAGGGATTGGCCCGGTGGGTTTTTCAGCAGCAGTACTTCCTTACCTCGAATTACTCGGAGAACAGAGCCTTTTGGATCGGCAAATTGTGCGTGTACGCAATGATTTAATGAAGGGCTTACTTGGGGGAAACCCTGTTTACTATGATCAAAACCTAGCCCTGTTCGGCACGGGTTGGTTTGAAAATCGTTTCTTTTTTGATGCGCAGGGTCGGCTTATTCCAGATTGGCATTGATGGCGATCTTAAAATCAGAAGTCCAATTTACGATTCAAAAGGCTTCATTCCCTACGTAAATCACGCAACATTAGCCTGAGCCCCTGATCAAGAATATCTTTCAGTCTACTTTTCCCCTTAGTATTGTTTTGCCATGAGAGTCTGTCCGCGAGAGGCTCAGGAGAGGCTAATTGACAGCCTATCTGGGGGGCTGTATCATCACCGCGCCCTAAAATAACTGAGCTTTTTGATGCCTAAAACATTCTACATTCTCGACGGAACCGCTTACATCTACCGAGCCTTTTACGCGATTCGGGAGCTGTCAAACGCTAGGGGTCTTCCGACTAATGCGGTTTACGGTTTCACAAAGATGTTACAAAAAATTGTCGAGGAGAAAAAACCGGACTACATTGCCATCGCCTTCGATGCGAAAGGCCCGACATTTCGTCACGCTTTGTACGACGGATATAAAGCCGACCGTCCTCCCATGCCCGATGCCCTCTCTCCTCAGCTCCCCTACATCGACAAGATCGTTGATGCCTTCCGCATTCCCACTTTTCGAGAGCCGGGGCTTGAAGCCGATGACCTGATCGGCACCCTGGCGAAAAAGGGGACGGCAGCCGGTCTCGAAGTCGTGATTGCAAGCGGCGATAAGGACATGTACCAACTGATCGGAGCCCAGGTTTCTGTCTACGATCCGATGAAAGAAAAAGTTTTCACAACTGAGACGATTGAAGAGCAGTTCGGCATCAAACCCGATCAAATTGTTGAGATGATGGGTCTGATGGGAGACAGCTCCGATCAGATCCCCGGTGTGGCCGGCGTTGGGAAAAAGACGGCGATGCAGCTCATTCACACTTTCGGCAGCATCGAAAACCTACTCAGCCACCTGAAAGAAGTGAAGAAGCCGAAGTTGCGGGAGAAGTTGGAAGCAAGTAAAGAGATCGCCCGTTTAAGCCTTGAGTTGGTGACCATCCGAACAGACTGCGACATCCCCTTTGCGCTGGATTGTTTTATAAGCCGTTCTCCCGATGTCGAAAAACTCCGCCCACTCTGCGAAGAATTGGGTTTCTCGACCCTCTTAAAAACCCTTATTCCGCCGCCCGGGAAGCCAAAGCAAAGGAGGCAGATCGGCCGGATTGTCGATGCCGCAGGCTTTTCAGCTCTCATCTCCGGGATCACAGAAGGACAAGCCATCACACTCAGGCCCTTCACAACAGGAGAGGGTGCAATGGACACCCAGCTAAGAGGCATCGCATTGGCAACCCACACAGGCAAGGCGATATATCTCCCCCTTCAAAAGGGCGAGGGACTTCCCGCATCCCTCAAAACATTGCTGTCATCCGGCAGATCCCCCGTTTATGGTCACGGCCTCAAAATACTGTTGACGATATTGAAACGGCAGGGCATTGTGTGTCGGGCACAGCTTTACGATACGGAAATCGCCCACTATCTGCTCAACCCGACACGGAGAGGCCACTCCCTGGAGGCGGCTGTTCTTGAATACCTGCCTGAAGATTTGAATGAAGGCATTCATGCTCAGCAGGCACAGGGGAATCTTTTTGCCGAAAGCCCTGCCTCAATGGAAATTGTCTCCCCGGAAGTCGTCTCGCCGAGACTCTGCCGGGAGGCTGCACTCATTCTTCCGCTTTCGGAAGTCTTAAGCGAAATGCTGGCGTCCCAGTCCTTGAACACCCTCTTTCGGGATGTAGAGATGCCGCTGGTCTCCGTCTTATCCGATATTGAACAATGTGGCGTCAAAATCGACCTCCAGGCCCTGAAGGCCATGTCCACTACGCTTGCAGAAAAACTGGCATCCATCACAGCAAGGATCTATGAACTTGCGGGGCGTGAATTCAACATCAATTCACCCAAACAACTGGCCGACATTCTCTTTGTTCATCTCGGGCTCACACCGATCAAAAAAACAAAAACCGGCTATTCAACCAATGAAGAAGTCCTCAAAAAACTGTCCCTCCACCATCCTCTGCCGGAGGAGATATTAAACAGTCGACAGATCACCAAGCTCAAATCGACCTATATTGACGCCCTGCCAAAACTGGTGCATCCGGAAACCGGTCGTGTCCATACCCAACTCAATCAAACCATCACCGCTACCGGCAGGCTGTCATCCAGTGATCCCAACCTCCAAAACATCCCGGTGCGGGGGGAAATGGGCCGACACATTCGAGAAACCTTTATTGCCGACGAAGGATATTACATCCTCTCCGCTGACTATAATCAGATCGAACTGCGTATTCTGGCCCACCTTTCTGAAGACCCCCAATTGATCGCTGCCTTTCAAAGCGGGGAAGATGTTCACACACAAACCGCAGTCGAACTCTTTGGTCTGTCAAAAGATGAGATCACTCAGGAAATGCGCCGAGCCGCAAAAACAGTGAATTTCGGAATCATCTACGGCATCAGTCCCTTTGGCCTTTCCAACAACCTGGGTGTTTCAATGAAAGAGGCTAAACGCTACATCGATCTCTACTTTGAGCATTTTCGCGGGGTGAAACATTTTTTCGAGAAGACCCTGATTACGGCAGGAAAAACGGGCTATGTGACCACCCTTTTTGATCGCCGCCGCTTCATTCCCGAGCTTGCGAGTATGAACAGTTTTACTCGCGGGATCGGAGAACGCCTGGCGATGAATACACCTGTGCAGGGCAGCGCCGCCGACATCATTAAGTTGGCAATGATCAAAGTGGCCTCCTGGATGACTGATTCAAAGCTCAAAAGCAAAATGACTTTACAGGTACATGACGAACTCCTTTTTGAAGTGCCGGAAGAAGAGCTCACCATAATGAAAGAGAATGTGACGCGTTTAATGGAAGAAGCTGCCAATCTGAAAGTCCCGCTGATCGTTGATGTCGGTGTCGGGGCGAATTGGAGCGAAGCGCATTAGTGAATTCCTGACCAAAATGTCCAAACTTTATACGGCATTCCGGAAATCTAAGAGCAGGAATCCCCATTGGCAAACTGACCTAAAATCTGCCCACCTATCTCTACTTCACTCCAGCCTGGTAAACCTCCGTTTCCGGATGAAAGGCAGTCCATGCGAACCAGTAGGCAACCACGGTCGGGAGATCCTCTCCAGCTTGGTTTTGTATCCGGGCGCTACGGCTTGAAAGGTCATAGGTAATCTGAACAATCTCTGACCCAATACGATCATTAAAAGAGTGAGGGCCGGACGATAGAACCGGGAAGGGGTAGGCTCTTGTGACGCCGAGATACTCAATCCCGATAATCCAGGTCTTCGTGGGATAGCGTCTGTCGATTTTTCCAACTGGAAACATCACGCGATCATTTTTTCTGTAAGAGACATAGGGGTCGCGATCATAGTCTCTCCGGTAGCCGGTATCACTTGATAAAACCACACTATTTGAATGTTCCTGTTTCCAGGCTCCAAAACTGGTGTGGACCAGCGGGAGTAGCTTCAAAGGTGTTCCGGTTCGGGGTCCCGTGACTGCTTTCCTGCTGATCTGAGACCAGAGACTTTCTGTCTGATGGTCGTACATCAGCACATCACTCTTATAGAGCAGACCGGAAACACCAAAGGTGTGATGCTTTCCTTCAATTGTCGCATCGAAGGCCATCCCTGTTCCACAAAGAGGGCAATAACTCACAATAACTTTTTTGCCTCCGACTGTATCATTGACAATTTCGTGCCAGTTCAAAATCTTAATCGGATACGCCTTCGATTCTCCATTGATAACGAGACCGAGTACGCGATCATCATTTTTAAGAAAGTGAGCCTTCTTTGCCGGAATAAATGTGGGTTCAAGTATGGCAGGGATACCATCCTTTGGAGGCCCCCCCGATAGTATTTCCGAAGGTGGAATACTATGTTCTGAAAAATCAAAGCCACTCAGAACAGGCAAACTCAATAAGAGTAAAAACAAAAAAATAGACTTCATGTTGATCTCCTTCTAAAGAAAACTCTGGCCAAAAGTTCGACCTTTACGCCATCCCGGAGATGATGTATTCCGATAGGAGCACGCAGGAATAAGGTGCAAGGTGTTTTTAGCCCGGTCACAAACGATGATAGGCTTAACGCTAACATTCCCACTTTTTAAAATATGTAGGCAGGCCCACAGGAAACTCTGAAAGATGGCGACTTTCGGGTAGAGGACTAATCTTTAGTTGTCTTACGACCGAATCCAAATCTATCGCCTTTAGGAGATAGTCGTTTAATTATGCAGGCCCGTTGAGAAAGTAGCCCTTAGAAATACGAAGCCCTGTCTTCAGAATGAATTTTCCTCTGAAATTAAGCAGCAGTTCGTTGACATCATTTGAGAGGGCTTCCTATAATCGACTTTCCAAAAAACTAACAAGGGATGGAGAATTACATGTCCTACAAAGGTTTAACCATTTTAGAAGTTGAGGCCGAGAGCATTGCGGAAGCCGTCGGGATTTCACCTGGAGACCGCCTAATCAGCCTGAACGGCGAAGAAATTCGGGATCTGCTTGACTACCGTTTTTATGTCGGAGATGAAGCCCTGATTATCGAGCTTGCAAAGGCCAACGGGGAAGTCTGGGAAGTTGATATTGAAAAAGAACTCGATGAGGATCTGGGCCTTTCCCTGAAGGAGATGAAAATTCACCAATGTCCGAACAAATGCGTTTTCTGCTTTGTGGATCAGATGCCGGAAGGACAGCGTGAGGGGCTTTATATTCGAGACGAAGATTATCGCTTTTCCTTCCTTTTCGGAAACTATATTACCCTCACCAACCTGACCCGGCGCGATAAAGCCCGAATTTTCGAGATGCGCTTAAGCCCGCTCTATATCTCTGTCCATACGACTGACCAAGCCTTGCGGAGAAAATTACTCGAAAATCCAAGAGCCAAAGATATCCTTGAGGCGATTTGCGAAATGGCTGAACATCAAATTGCGATGCACACTCAAATTGTACTCTGCCCCGATCTCAATGACGGAGATGCCCTGGAAAAAAGCGTTGAAGATCTCGCAAATCTCCACCCTTCGGTGCTCTCGCTGACGCTTGTCCCGGTCGGTATGACACGCCATCGCCAAGGTCTACCTGAGTTAAAAGAAGTCTCAGCTACATATGCCCGGGAAGTGCTGCTTATGATTGCGGCTTGGCAACAGCGCTTCAAAAAAGAGCTGGGCACCGTCTTTGTTTTTCCTGCCGATGAATGGTACGTGATTGCAGGCCTTCCCTTTCCAGAAGTGGATGCTTACGAGGGCCTTCAACTACTCGAAAACGGTGTCGGCATGGTACCGCTCTTTCTATCGGATTTTCCCTCATCTCTCCCTGACGATCTGTGGGACAAAGACGAGACTTTAACGATTTTTATGATCACCGGCACCTCATTTGGCGATATCTTGAAGCGCTGCATAGAAAGGCTTCAGATCAAGCAGGTTTGCTTAAAGGTTGTCACGACCACCAATCACTTTTTTGGCGATTCAGTGACCGTCGCAGGCCTGCTTACCGGCAGTGACATCATCAAGGCGATACAGGAGCTTAAAACACTAGAAAAAAAACACTCCCGACCAGAGACGGGAGGAAAAGAAATTCTGATCATTCCATCAGTCATGCTTGATGACAGTGGCCAACGCTTTTTAGATGGCAGCCTTCCCAAAGAAGTCGGAGAAGCCTTGAATATGTCTCTGGAAATTGTTCCCCCCGAGGCCCTAGGGTTTATTGGTGCGCTCGAGAAAATCATCCGTTCCTATGCCTGTGAGTTTGGAAATGACAGCATTCAGATTGTCGGGTAAAACCGGCACCTTCGGCATCTTAGGCAATCCAATTCGCCATACGCTGTCACCACAGATGCATCTGGCGGCCTTCGAGGCGCTCGGCCTCGACAATGTCTATCTGCCTTTTGCTGTAAAGCCTGCGCAACTTAAAAAAGCGATGGAAGCCATCATCCCATTGGGGATGCGGGGGCTGAACATCACGATTCCCCACAAAGAGTCGGTTCTGCCTTTTTTAGATGAGATCTCTCTATCAGCAAAAAGGATTGGTGCCGTCAATACAATAGAGGTCTCCGCCGGTCGCCTGATCGGCCACAATACCGATGGCAAAGGGTTTGTGAAGTCCTTACTTGAAGCAGGCCTTGATCCTTCGGAAATGTCAGTCTTGATGCTCGGTGCAGGCGGCGCAGCAAAAGGGGTGGCCATTGCCCTGCTGGACGCCGGCGTTTCAGAAATGACCCTCCAAGTAAGACGGCAGGAAAAGGGAGCCGAACTGGCAAAACGCCTCTATGCAATGTCGCCTCAAGTCAGGCTATCGGTCAGCACATTCAGTCCGAAAACAACGCCAGCGTCCACAACAGGTCGACCGATTCTTCTAATCAACACCACGCCTTTAGGCATGAAAGCGGATGACCCGCTTCCCTTCCTCCCCTCACATATCCAGGCAAACTGGGTCGTTGCCGATCTGATCTACAATCCTTACGAAACGCCACTGCTCATCGCCGCCAAGGAAATTGGTGCCAAGACTGTCCCGGGACTCGGTATGCTGCTGCATCAGGGCGTACTTGCATTTGAGATCTGGACAAAACAAAAACCCCCGGTCGAAGCCATGAAAAAGGCCCTTTTTCAGGCATTGACTGACTTGCAATAGACTAGGTCTGAATCTTCTCGTTTGGTATAAGCAAAGCCCGTAAATCACCCCTGCTTCTGTTTGACAGAAAAGTGATCATCGGATAAGCTTTTTTTATCCAGATTGTGTGAACTTTTCCGCCCACGCCATGGATAGCGACCGTTAAAAGCAACAGAAAAGTAGTGGCATCGCTGTAACTCAGGGGGCGGGTTCTTTTGTCTAAGCATTCCTGTATGGGGTTTTTATATTGATGACCGGCAGGCTTGGATCATTGCTTGTCAAGGCCGGATTGGTCTCTGATGAAGATGTCCGGAAAGCCCTCAAGATTCAGGCAAAAAAGGGGGGTCGGCTCGGCAGCATCCTCATCCATCTGGGTTTTATTGAGGAAGAGAAACTCCTTACTTTTTTAAGCCGCCAGCACGGGGTTCCCGCCATAGACCTCAGTACCATTGAAATCGATCCGGACATTATGAAACTGGTACCGATTGGTGCTGTTAAGAAGTACCGGCTTGTTCCCATTAAACGCCGTGGCACCACTCTGACCCTCGCGATGGCCGATCCGGGCGATGTCTTCGCTATTGATGATGTGAAGTTTATGACCGGTTACAACATAGAACCGATCATCGCAACTGAATCAGGCATTATCGCCACAATTAAACAAGGTTACGGAGAAGATGTCGGTGGATCGGCTCCGAAAGACAATACTTTCCTGATTGAGGCGAAGGATTACACCTTGGGCGGGGAGGAAGATCCAGATCTTTTCGGTGATGACGGTGGAGAAGAATCGGTTGTATCGGTTGAAGATTTTGATTCGGTGGTCGGAGATGCCCTCGACAATGTCGATGTTGTTGATGAAAAAGCGGACGACGCCGGAGTACAGGATGTCGAGGCCCCGATCGTGAAATTAGTCAACGGCATCCTGGTCAATGCAATCAAGGTGGGTGCCAGCGATATTCATATTGAACCCTTTGAGACGGTCTTTCGCATTCGCTTTAGAATTGACGGTACCCTGCGGACCGTGATGAACCTGCCGACAAAGATTAAAAGTGCCGTTATTTCACGCCTTAAGATTATGTCAAAATTAGATATTGCCGAGCGTCGTCTGCCTCAGGACGGTCGGATCAAGCTGAAATTGGGCAAAAAACGAGAGGTCGACTTTCGTGTCTCCAGTTTGCCCTGCCTGTTCGGTGAAAAAGTCGTCATGCGAATACTCGACAAGGGCAACCTGACTCTGGATCTTACCAAATTAGGCTTTGATGAAAAGCCCTTGCAGGAATTTCAGAATGCGATTCATTCCCCTTACGGCATGGTTCTGGTGACGGGGCCGACGGGAAGCGGCAAGACGACTACCCTTTATTCCGCCCTCAGCACAATTAATACTCAGGACATCAATATCATGACGGCAGAGGACCCGGTAGAATATAATCTGCTCGGCATCAATCAGGTTCAGATGAAAGATAACATCGGCCTCAACTTTTCTGCCGCCCTCCGAGCATTTCTAAGACAGGATCCGGATGTGGTTATGGTCGGAGAGATTCGGGATTATGAAACAGCGGAGATTGGCATCAAGGCGGCCTTGACCGGTCATCTCGTTTTGTCGACCCTGCATACCAATGATGCGCCCAGCACGGTCAACCGCCTTTTGAACATGGGCATTGAACCCTTCCTCGTGGCCTCTTCTGTGGTCTTGATTTTAGCTCAGCGGCTGGTACGGCGAATCTGTACTAAATGTAAAGAAGTTGCGCCTTCAAAGCCTACGGCGCTCACCCGCGCGGGTTTTAAAGAGGCCGAGCTTGAGGGCCTGGTTGTCCACAAAGGAAGCGGGTGCGACCACTGCACACAAACCGGTTACAAGGGCCGTGTCGCCCTCTATGAGGTGATGCCGGTGACGGATGACATTCGTCAGCTTATCCTGCAAGGCGCGACATCTGATGAAATTAAAGAAAAGGCGGTTGCATCGGGCATGAAGACGCTACGCGTCAGCGGACTAGACAAGGTGAGAGAGGGACTCACAACGGTCGAAGAGGTCCTGGACAACACGATGGCCGATATACGATAAGGAGAAAGTTTATGGCAAACTTGCATCAATTGCTCCAGACCATGATTGAAAAGGGGGCATCGGATCTCCATTTGACGACCGGTGCACCACCCAAAATTCGGATCAATGGAAAACTCATGTCGGTAGAGGGTCCTGCCCTTTCGGCCTCTGATACGAAGCACTTGCTTTACAGTGTTTTGACCGATGCGCAAAAGCACCGCTTCGAGGAAGAGAATGAACTGGATTTTTCGTTTGGATTGAAGGGACTCAGTCGGTTCCGGGGCAATGTCTTTGTTCAGCGGGGCGCCGTTGCGGGGGCGATTCGGACGGTTCCTTTTGAAATTAAATCCTTTGAGTCTCTGGGTTTACCGCCTGTCGCAAGCGAACTGTCTAAAAAACCGCGCGGGCTGGTGCTTGTCACGGGACCGACGGGTTCCGGAAAATCGACAACCCTGGCGGCTATGATTGACCAGATCAATTCAACGCGGCAAGATCATATTATTACTGTTGAAGACCCGATTGAGTTTTTACACCCGCACAAACAATGTATTGTCAACCAGAGAGAGGTCAAATCCGATACCGAGAGTTTTAAAAAGGCCCTTAAGTATATTTTGAGGCAGGATCCGGACGTCGTTTTGATCGGAGAACTGAGGGATCTCGAAACGATTGAAGCAGCCCTCACGATTGCAGAAACAGGACATCTGACCTTGGGCACCCTCCATACGAATTCCTCTGCCCAGACCGTCAACCGAATCATTGATGTCTTTCCCTCCGCCCAGCAACCTCAGGTGCGTGCCCAGCTTTCCCTCGTACTGGAGGGGGTACTTTCTCAGCAGTTGATCCCGAAAAAGTCGGGGCAGGGAAGAGCAATGGCGATGGAAGTCATGGTGCCGACCACGGCGATCCGGAATCTAATCCGGGAAGACAAACTTCACCAGATCTACTCTGCAATGCAAACCGGTCAGGGACAAAACGGGATGCAGACGATGAATCAATCCCTTGTTCAACTTTTTGAAAAAGGGGAGATCACACTGGATGACGCCAACGCGAGATCAAGTAAACCGGAAGAGTTACTCGCAATGATTCAACGGGGTTCGAGAGGCGGTATGAGCGGGCAAGGCTTAGGCGCTCAGGGTTACGGTCGACCCGCAGGCCTTGCAGGAAAGAGACCGCTCCGGTAGGATCACCCACGGTGCCACTTAAAGAACGATGATGTATTTAGGGAGATAGATGGCGACATTCACCTGGACAGGGAAATCAAGACAAGGCGTAATCCAAAAGGGGGAGTTGGATGCGAAGACCCGGGAAGAGGTGATGGGTCTTCTTAGAAAAGATCAAATCCTGGTCACATCGGTTAAGAAAAAACCAAAGGAATTTACAATCCCCGGATTCGAAAAAAAGGTAAACGACAAAGACATCGTCATTTTTACACGGCAGTTCGCGACAATGATTGATGCCGGGCTTCCGCTCGTGCAATGCCTCGAAATTCTCTCAGGTGCATCTGAAAACCCCGTACTTAGCAAAGCGATTGAAGTGGTTCGCGGCGATGTCGAAGGGGGTGCAACCTACGCGGATGCGCTTCGGAAACACCCTGCTGTCTTCGACGAACTCTATGTCAACATGGTTGCAGCGGGTGAGTCGGGTGGCATCCTGGATACCATTTTAAACCGTCTTTCAAAACATATCGAAAAAGCGATGAAACTTAAGAAACAAATCAAATCGGCAATGGTCTATCCGGCGACTATTCTGGGCGTTGCCGGAATCGTCATCATCATCCTCATGGTCTTTGTGATTCCGATTTTCGCCAAAATGTTCACCGATTTTGGTGGAACGCTGCCCACGCTGACACAATATGTGATTAACACAAGCCATTTCATGCAGGACAACATCGTTTACATGATTGTTGCCACTGCAATCGCAGTAAAGCTCTTTAAAAGATATTATCTTACCGAAAAGGGCCATTTCAGAGTGGATCAGTTTGCCCTGAAAATTCCGGTTGTCGGCGACCTGATCCAAAAGGGGAGCATTGCCAAGTTCACCCGGACCTTAGGGACCCTCATTTCGAGCGGAGTACCCATATTGGAAGGTCTTGAAATCGTCGCAAAAACCTCCGGGAACAAGGTGGTTGAAAAAGCCATTATGAATGCACGCCAGGGCATTAGCGAAGGGAAAACCATCGCCGAACCCCTGTCAAAAGAGCCTGTTTTCCCTACGATGGTTGTCCAGATGATTGCGGTCGGTGAAACCACCGGAGCCATTGATACCATGCTGGGCAAGATTGCAGACTTTTATGATGATGAAGTCGATTCTGCAGTTGCGGCGCTGACATCATTGCTCGAACCCTTGATGATGGTCTTTCTGGGTATCACTATCGGGACCATCGTCATCGCCATGTACCTTCCGGTCTTTAAAATGGCTTCGATTGTCGGATAGAAACAAAAAACAATTGCTATGATGCGCACAGTGGGTAAGGAAGAAAAAATTCTTTTCGCCCGGCTTAAGCGGATGATCGAACTGCGGGCCGTGCTTGTGACCGCCTTACTCGGCCTGCCACTCCTTTTTCAAGTCAAAACATTTGAGAACCGCTGGGCGGTGACGACTTTTTACATCCTGATTGGCGCGACCTCTTGCCTCAGTCTCTCCTACCTCTTCTATCTAAAAAAAAGAAAAATAACGTCTTCCTTTATTGCGACACAAATTGGCCTCGACCTGCTCTTCGAAACAGCGCTCATCGCCGTCACCGGTGGTCTCGGTAGTCTTTTCCCCTTTCTCTACATCATCACCATTGTCACTGCATCGATCTTCTTTCATCAGCGAGGCGGTCTTCTAATGGCCGGTATGGCCTCCTTGCTCTTCTGTCTAATGGCCTTTCTTCAGCAGTATCAGCTGACACCCTTTGAGACTGCGGCCCCTTTCGGAGGGAAAGAAACCCTCTACGCGCTTTTCCTCTACGTGATTGCATTTTATACTGTTGGTGGATTAAGTGGTCGTTTATCGAGCCGTTTGCATGAAAAAGAGATGAGGCTGCTGAATCTCCGCGTTTTTCATGAGGACATTGTCCAGAGCATCGCAAGCGGTCTCATCACGACCAACCTAAGCGGAGTCATCACTTCAATCAATCGGTCTGCGACCAAGATTACGGGATTTAAACCGGAAGACATGATTGGCAGGCGCTGGGAGAAGGCTTTTGGGTGGACGCATTTGAAACAGCACTTTCTTAAACTCAAAGAAACCGGTATTTCGCAACGATTCGAGGGGGAAATTGTCAATCCATCCGGGAAACACGCTCTTCTGGGTGTGACCATCTCGAGCCTGCAAGGAGAGCAAGGTGGGGTGATCGGGACTTTTCAGGATTTAACGCAAATCAGAAATCTGGAAGAAGAAATGCAAAAAAAGGAACGCCTCGCCACGATTGGAGAGATGGCTGCAGGTATGGCGCACGAGATCCGGAATCCGCTAGCTTCACTCAGCGGATCGATTCAGGTCTTGAAAAATGAATTGCCTTTAGTCGGTGAAAACCTCCAGTTGATGGAAATAGCCCTCAAAGATACAGAACGCCTGAGTCAATTCGTCAGCGATTTTCTCCGGTTTGCCCGGCCGATTCCTCCTCGCCGTGAATGGATCGATTTACAAAAGCTCTTATACGAAACAGTTCAACTCATCCAGAATGATCTTGAGGCGACGCTTCGTGTCAAGGTCGTGCTTGCCGATGCCCCTGAACCGATTCTAATCTTTATTGACCCGAATCAATTGAAGCAGGTTTTCTGGAACCTCGGTAACAACGCCTTCCAGGCGATGCCGGCAGGAGGGCAGCTTAGTTTAAGCGCTAAGAGAATGAGCACAAGGGGAAAAGAAACCTTAGCGGAGATTCTCATCGAAGACAGCGGAGAAGGTATTTCGCAAGAAGATCTTCCTCATATATTTGATCCCTTCTTTACAACAAAAAGCGCCGGTTCCGGCCTGGGTTTAGCCATTGTTCAGCGAATCATTGAGGAGCATTACGGACGGATTACAGTGACGAGTCATCCGGGCAAAACACAGTTTCGCATCACGCTTCCGATCAATGCATCAAAGGCTTGGGTTCCGGAAGTATCCATTGGCAGCGCACATCATGAACTCGATTTCGAGCGGAGTGAGCAGGAAGTGAAAAAATAATGGCACAAATTCTGATTGTCGATAATGAAGAAAGTATGCGGGAGTTTCTTTCGATTGTTTTAAAAAAAGAAGGCTACGCGTGTCTGACGGCAGAGGATGGCGATCATGCCTTGCGCGTCATTGAAAAAGAGCCCATCGATCTGGTGCTCAGCGACATCAAGATGCCGAGGATGAACGGACTCGAACTCCTGAAAGCGCTCAAAGAGGTTTCTCCTGAAACCGTCGTCGTCATGATGACTGCCTTTGCTTCAACAGAAACTGCGGTCGAAGCAATGAAGGAGGGTGCCTTGGATTATTTGACCAAACCCTTCCAGATCGACGAAGTCAAACTGATTATCAAGAATGCTCTAGAGCGAAAAAGCCTGAAAAGTGAGAACCAGAGGCTTCGGAGCGCTTTGAAATCGAAGGCCGACTTTACAAAAATTATCGGAAGAAGTGAAAAAATGCGGAAAGTCTTGACCCTTGTTGAAAAGGTGGCCGACAACCGCAGTAATGTCTTGATTACCGGAGAGTCCGGAACCGGGAAAGAACTGATCGCCCGTGCCATTCATTACAACAGCGGGCGGCGGGATCATCATTTTGTCGCCGTCAATTGCAGCGCACTCCCTGAAACCCTGCTCGAAAGCGAACTCTTCGGACATATGAAGGGTTCCTTTACCGGTGCCATTGCGAACAAAGCAGGGCTTTTTGAGATGGCGGATAAGGGAAGCATCTTCCTGGATGAAATCGGGGAGACCTCTCTGGCGATCCAGGTGAAGCTTCTGAGGGTCCTTCAGGAACGGGAAATACGACGAATTGGAGGAACAAAGGATACCAAAGTGGATATCCGGATTATTACGGCGACGAACAAAGACCTCGAAAAATTAATCGAGCAGGGGACTTTTCGGGAAGATCTCTACTATCGACTGGATGTCATTCCAATCCACCTGCCTCCTTTGAGGGAGCGACCTGAAGACATTCCGCTTTTAACTGACTATTTTTTAAAAAAATATAATCAAAACCTGGAAAAAGAGATTGAGGGTTTTACACCCGATGTGATACGAAGTCTCAGTCAGAACGAATGGAGGGGCAATGTCCGGGAGTTGGAAAATGCCATCGAACGCGCCGTTGCCCTCACCTCCAACACTATCCTGTCTTCCGATGATTTCAGCGGCAGCCTGCCGAAGGCGGCCATGACTGCTGATGTGGAATACGACATACCGGAAGCAGGCCTTAATCTCGAAGCCTTAATAGAAAAAATCGAAAAACAGATTCTTTTAAAGGCGCTTGACGCGTGTCACTGGGTCAAAAAGGATGCGGCCGAACGCCTTCATCTCAATTTTCGTTCTTTCCGGTATCGACTTCAAAAGTATGAGATCAAGCGTAGTCACTCGCTATCCGAATGTGCTGATAGTGACGAGTGGGAGGAAAACTGATTCAAAAAGAGTTCACGGTAAAAGTACTTGGGGTGAGTTTCTCTGGAAAGGTTCCGGAATGATCACCCTGAAAGCACCCGCCAAGATTAATCTCTATCTTGAAGTTCTGAACAAACGCGCAGATGGATACCACAACCTTTGCTCTCTCTTTCAGATGCTCGGGTTTTATGACAACCTCAGTATGAGGGAAGCATCGGAGGAACTTCATTTGACGATTGAAGGTATGCCTGAAGGCACATCCTTGTCGGCGGATTCCTCAAACCTTGTACTCCGGGCAGCGACCCTGTTACGAGAAGAGATGCAGATGAGAGGTCTCCCGCTCAGAGGGGCACACATTCACTTGATTAAAAAAATTCCAATTGCAGCAGGCATGGGCGGCGGCAGCAGTGATGCGGCGGCAACCCTGATCGGATTAAACCGGCTTTGGTCGCTTGACTGGCCACGGGAAAAATTGGCAGAACTTGGATGTCGGATCGGGAGTGATCTTCCCTTCTTTTTTTACGGGCCGACGGCATGGGTCTCCGGAAGGGGGGAAATCGTTGAGACAACACCGTCGATCATAGAGGGGGTTGTTCTCCTTGTGCATCCGAATTTTGCCGTTTCAACGGAAGAGGTCTTCGGGGCCTATGCAAAAGTCCATGAACGCAAAGTCAAAAACAGGAAAATCGAGTTGACAAGAGAGCCTCCTCCCCTTAATATCCATCCTGATATTAAGAGGCGGCCGGAGATAAATGAGATCTTGCTGCATCCCCGTAATGATCTCGAAAAAGTCACCCTGGATGCCCATCCGGAATTGGAGGCCTTGAAAGATTTGCTGAAATCTCTGGAAGGTGAAAGCGTGTTGATGTCGGGAAGCGGACCAACTATTTTTTCATTTTTTAAAGACCCTCAGGCTGCAAATGCTGCGGCAGAGCACATAAAAAAAGAGGGGTATCATGTTACGGTCGCATCGATTTTGAGACAATCACCCTTTGAGGAGTTTCTATAAGACATACAAACTGGGGCGTCGACAAGTGGCAAGTCACGAGTTTTTGGAGCTCGCATTCCCAGGTTCGAACCCTGGCGCCCCAGCCATTTTTTTGTTTTGATATTTTTTACAGAAATATTTAGTTTTTTCTATAGCTCAGGTGAAATGACCGTCTTTCAGAGTACTATTCGATAGTAGAAAGCCTCCTTCGCTTCCCTCCAAAATATACCCTGCTATGAGGGCAAACATGATCTGTTTTAGATTGTCATCGTCCACTCTTCACTGGCATTCTGTATTATCAAATGGCAGTTCAAACAAACAATCCTCATTGAAAAAATTACTTTTGTTCGTGGTCAATTTTATAAATTTCTGTTGTCGCACCTCCGTGATCTTGGTCGCGTCAATAATTATGAGGATGTCTTTTGGAGATTCAGGGAAACTCTATAGTTATCACCAGGGCTTCCCTGTGCCGCTTGTATTCCTAAGCCCAATAGACCTGCGAGGTCAGCAATCGAACTGTGACAGTCCGTTCTGCTTATTCTAAGATTTTAATGAAACGATTTTTTGTTATAGCCGGCGCTATTACATTACTTGCGTCAGCAGCGATTCCGATATATTCGCGCCTGCGCCCGGAAGGCCAGCCGATTCTCTTTCCTAGTGGAATAACACTTTACGCTGAAGTGGTCGATACCCCGGAAACCCGGAATCAGGGCCTGATGTTTCGAGATCACTTGCCGATTGGCGGAGCGATGCTCTTTGTTTTTCAGAAGTCTCAGGCCTATCGCTTCTGGATGAAAAACTGTAAATTTCCAATTGATATCATCTGGTTGAATCGAAAAAAAGAAATTGTCTATATTTCAAAAAACACGCCCCCCTGCAAATCGGAACCCTGTACGACCTATGGGCCTGAGAAAACCAAAGCCCTCTACGTACTCGAAGTCGCAGCCGGTTTTTCAAAAAAAGAGCGCCTGAAACTCGGCACGACGATCCAGTTTTGATGTCCTTAACTTGGCCGCTAAAAATAAGCAAAAAAACAGCCCTACCCGAACCCTCTCCCGTTCCACAGGGACGAGCGCCTAAAGAATCCTCCCTCGAAATACCACCTTGCCTATAGCTGCCGCCTCAGTTAAAATCACCCTTTTTTTGTCGGAGTGATTTATAATGGGCCGATTTGATCGGGTGCGTCGGCGCATGGTCGATGAACAACTGATTCCCAGAGGCATTGAGGATGAGCGTGTCCTAAAGGCCATGAGAAAGCTTCCCCGACATCTCTTTGTTCCAGAGGCCCTTCGGGAACAATCCTACGGTGATCACGCGCTTCCGATTGGTACACGTCAAACCATTTCTCAACCCTACATGGTCGCCCTGATGACCGAAGCACTTGCCTTGAAAGGGGATGAAAAAGTCTTGGAAATAGGAACCGGGTCGGGTTATCAAACTGCAATCCTGGCAGAACTTGCTGAAAGGGTTTATTCCATTGAGCGCATAGAGCACTTAATGGAACAAGCGCAACAGCGCCTTGATGCCCTGAACTATACAAACCTTATTCTGCGTCTGGCAGATGGCAGTTGCGGCTGGGAAAGCTGTGCCCCATTTGATGCCATCCTGGTCACCGCCGGAGGACCTAAAATTCCGCAGGGTCTGGTCGGACAGCTCAAGGTCGGCGGACGCCTGGTCATTCCCGTCGGCACGCGAGAAGTACAGACCTTGAGGCAGATCATAAAAGGAAACAATTCAATCCGTGAAACATCGTTGGCCTCCTGCCTTTTTGTCCCTCTAATCGGTGAGGCCGGCTGGGGAAGTCGAGATGACAAGGCAAAGGAAAGACAGGCATAAATGCTGAGCATTAGCAATACACTCACAGGAAAAAAAGAAAGTCTACTTCAACAGATTCCGGGCGAAATCGGGCTGTATGTTTGCGGTATGACGGTTTATGACGACTGTCACATCGGCCATGCCCGATCTGCAATCATTTTTGACACCATAAGGAACTACCTTGAATACAAGGGGCAGAAGGTTCGTTACGTTAAAAACTACACCGATGTGGATGATAAAATCATCCACCGTGCCCAAGTAGAAGGACGAGATTTCAGGGAAGTTGCAGAGCAATTCATCGCCTCTTACGAAGAGGATATGGGCAAGCTCGGTGTTCGTCCGCCCACATTGATACCGAAGGCGACCGATCACATTCCGGAAATGCTTGACTTGATTGCCGACCTGGTTTCAAAAGACATGGCCTATCCCGTAGAAGGAGATGTCTATTTCAAGGTGAGCGCCTTTCCCGCTTATGGCTTACTTTCACACCAAAAGACCGATGAGCTAAAAGCCGGCACACGCATCACCCCCGATCCTCGGAAACAAAGTCCTCTTGATTTTGTCCTTTGGAAGAGCGCTAAACCGGGAGAACCCTCATGGCCCAGCCCCTGGGGGCCTGGTCGGCCCGGATGGCACATCGAATGTTCTGCGATGGCGATTAAATATCTCGGCGCAACAATCGATATTCATGGTGGTGGTGAAGATCTTGTTTTTCCCCACCATGAAAATGAAATTGCCCAATCAGAAGCCTCAACAGGTTTACCCTTTGCTTCCTGCTGGGTGCATCACGGCTTTGTTACGATTGATCAGGAAAAAATGTCAAAGTCACTGGGAAATTTTTTTACGGTGAAGGAAATCTTTCTTAAGTCGGCGAGATTCCCTGAACAGATCACTGCGGAACTGCTACGGTTCTACCTGCTCTCGACCCATTACCGCTCTCCGATCGATTTTTCAGATCATGGCCTTAAAGTCGCTAAGAGCGGGCTTGATAATTTTTACACCCTTTTCCAAAAGGTTCATGAGGCGGAAAGTCATTCGACCGAGCAGTCTGATCTTTCCAATCCCTTACAGCAGGATGAAACTACACAATTTCGCAGGGTCTTTGAAGTTGCAATGGATGACGATTTCAATACGGCGGTGGCGATGGCAAGCCTTCAAAACCTTCGATCGGAGAGTAACCGTCTCTTGCTGGCCGGGGATGTCCCTGGAGCGCGTGCTGGCTGTCAACTTCTACTCTCTCTCGGAAAACTACTGGGCCTCTTTCAAATTCCGGATCAGGACTGGAGCTTCCAAACATGGGATCTCACATTGGAAGGACCTTCAAGCCTCAATGAGGTCGCGGTTGCCAATCTGATTTCAGAACGAGAAGAGGCTAGAAGGCAGAAGGATTGGGGAAAATCGGATAAAATTCGCGAACGTCTCGCTGCGGCAGGCATTGTGATTGAAGATCGCCCCGACGGGACAACTCGAGTTAAAAAATGAATCGCCAGATGAATAAAAAAGAAGCCCTGATTTACGGGGTCAATCCAATCAGAGAAGTCTTGCTTACAGAAGGTCAACAGCTCGACAAAATTTTTCTCCTTCATAATCGGGGCGGAAAGGCCATTGACGAAATTAGGCTGCTCGCAAAACAACAACATACGACGGTCACAGTCGCCAATCGGGAACGGCTTGATCAGATGGCACAGACCACAAAACATCAGGGTGTCGTCGCATTGATGGCCGCGACAAGCTATTGCGATTTAGACGACCTCCTGTTAAAGGCAAAAAAGGGACCTAATCCTCCCTTTCTTTTCCTGATTGACGGGGTCGAAGACCCGAGGAACTTAGGGGCCATCCTTCGCACCGTTGATGCCGTGGGGGGGGACGGCGTCGTTATTCCGGAACGTCGGGCCTCAGGCCTGACCGCCGTCGTTTCAAAGGCCTCTGCCGGAGCAAGCGCCCATGTCCCTGTCGCAAGGGTCGTTAACCTTTCCAATGCAATTGACCGGATCAAAAAAGAGGGGATCTGGGTCGTCGGACTTGATCTGGGAGGAGAGATCTCCTATCTTGAATACGATTATAGAGACCCGCTGGCCATTGTGTTGGGAGGAGAAGGAAAAGGAATCGGACGAAAGGTACTCTCACGTTGCGATCAATGCGTTTCTCTCCCCATGTATGGGCATGTGAGTTCACTTAATGTCGGCGTTTCGCTGGGTATTATTGCCTATGAAGTCTTGAGACAGCGACGTAAGAGCAGTACTTAATAAAGCATCAGGAAAGAAAGAGGATAGAAAAATTTTGGAAATTACAAGAGATACACACTTAAAGGTGGCCTTTTTTATCTGGGGCCTTGTTGGCACAGGGCTGCTCATTGCCGGAGGCGTCTTTTTATTTGGAGATCGTTCCCTCAGCGTTCTCAGTGGAGAAACCGCCGTTTCCTGGCAGGCGGAAAGCATCGGTCTGGCTATCGCTCTAGTAATCGGTTTTATTAAAGGCCGGTTTGTACTCACGAAAATAGCCCGAAAATACATTGCCCGTATTCTGAGACTGCCGGAGCCCAGCCCCTTTTACATGACCTTCAGTCGTAAGAGCTGGTTCATGGTCTTGGGCATGATGCTGCTCGGACGGGTCATCCGGGCACTGGGAGCGCCTCACCTGATTGTCGGGTCGATTTATGTTGCCGTAGGTTTTGCCCTAATTTTAGGCTGCCTCAACTACATCAAACCTCCGCAACCGCAAGAACCGCACCTCACCTCATAAAGGAGCTAGAGCTTACAATGGCCGTGACAGAAAGTGAATTCAAAGGAAATCCGATGATCGTACTCAGCCAGGGAGATGAGGACAGGTATCCCTTCCAGTTCGGACTAAAAAAAGCAAAGCTGGTGATTGAGCATATCGATGCCATCAAGCAGTTTATTGAAAAATACTCAAAAGAAGAACAAGAATAACCCTCCTGAACCCCACCCTATGTAATAACCCAGGCAGAACATGACGGAAGATCAGCTCTATAATTTAAATGTCATCTCAAGAGATCTCCTGCCAACTCCGGCAGAAGTAAAAGAGAAATATCCCCTGAGCGCTTCGGCCGTTATGACGGTCGCTACAGGACGGAATGCCATTCAGGACATCCTCAACCGTAAGGATCCCCGTCTTTTTATGGTGGTCGGTCCCTGTTCGATCCATGATCTGGAAGCAGGCAGGGAATATGCCAGTCGTTTAAAAAAACTGGCTGATGAGGTTTCGGAAACGCTTGTTCTGATCATGCGGGTCTATTTTGAAAAACCCCGCACGACCGTCGGCTGGAAAGGCCTGATCAACGACCCCGACATTGACGGATCTTTTAAAATTGAAAAAGGCTTTCAATTGGCCCGTGCCTTTCTCTTAGAACTGGCAGAGCTTGGCCTGCCTGCATCCACCGAGGCCCTGGATCCGATCACACCTCAGTTCGTCTCCGACCTGATTACATGGACGGCGATTGGTGCGCGAACAACAGAATCCCAGACCCACCGGGAGATGTCGAGCGGCCTCTCCACACCCGTTGGTTTTAAAAATGGTACGGATGGCGGCTTCCAGTCCGCAATCAACGCCCTCTGCTCCGTTTCACAGTCTCACCATTTTCTTGGAATCAACCAGTTCGGGCAATGTGCTGTCTACAATACCCGCGGCAATGCTTACGGCCACATTGTTTTGCGCGGAGGCGTGCTGCCCAACTACGATGTGAGCAGCATTGCAGAGTGCGAGGTGGCACTCAAGAAAGCATCACTTGCAGAAAACATTGTCGTCGATTGCAGCCACGGTAATTCAAAAAAAGATCCGGCCATGCAATCGACTGTTTTAAAAGACTGCGTCGATCAAATTCTGAATGGAAACCGTTCGATTGTCGGATTCATGCTTGAAAGCTACCTCGAATGGGGAAACCAGAAGATCCCGAAAGACTTATCTCAACTCCGCTATGGCGTATCGATTACCGATGCCTGCATCGACTGGTCAACCACAGAAGAGATTTTGCGTGCGACCGATGAGAAACTCAAAGGGGTTCTGCATAAACGACTCTAATCGCCTAAAGTTTATCCTTTTCAATCTCATCCTCCTTTCCGCCTTACTTTTTACAGGTATAAAATCAGCCTTTGCCCAAGAGGCGACCAAACCTTCTGTTCCGGCAGTCTCGCTAGGAAAAGCAGAGATCCACATCGACGGGGTTTTGAACGAGACCATCTGGCAATCTCAAAAATCAGCAAAACAATTTATCCAGCAAGAACCCCATGTCGGCCTGGCAGCATTGGCACGATCATCCGTCTTTGTCACCTACGACGATAAGCATCTCTACATTGCTGCGGTACTCGATGATCCTGAGCCAGGCCGGGTACAGGCAGATGAGCGACAGGAAGATGGACAATTTGATCGAAGTGATGCCTTTGCCATTTTAATCGACAGCTATCACGACCATCAAAATGCTTTTTTCTTTGAAACCAATCTTCTTTCGGCCATGTCTGACGCCCTGGTCAGCCAGGAAGGCGCTCAGGTCAATCGGGACTGGGATGCCATCTGGCAGGTTGCCGCGAAGCCAACTGCGACCGGCTGGTCGGTCGAATTTAAAATCCCCTTTGAAAGCATTCGTTTTAAAACCGGCGACTCACAGCGCTGGGGCATTCAATTTCGTCGCCGTGTCCCCCATCTAAAAGAAATCTCCTTCTGGAGTCCGCTGACCACTGAACAGGATTTTTTTGAAGTCTCTCGATCCGGTCATCTTAGCGGTATCAGTGTGGTAGAACAAAAACGGGCGCTTTCGCTCACTCCTTACACAAAGGCTTTCTATCACAAAGATCAAACCGGGAGAAAGGATCTTTCAGAGTCCGACTTTGATGGCGGCATTGATCTCCGTTATCAATTGCAGACTAACCTCAGCCTTGATCTCACCGTCAATACCGACTTTGCGGAAACAGAGGTCGATCGACTTCAGGTAAACTTAACGCGCTTTCGGCTTTTTTTTCCCGAGAAACGGGCATTTTTTCTTGAGGGCAAGGGCTTCTACAATTTTGGACTCTCCGGTCGCGTCCAGCCTTTTTTCAGTCGGCGTATCGGTCTTTTAAGTGGCCAAGCTGTTCCAATTTTGTTGGGAGGGAAACTCAGCGGCAAGGTCGGACCTTATGGAATCGGGACCCTCTTGATGCAGACTGAAGCAGAAAACGGCCAGGCTGCGGAACAGTTTGCTGTGGTTCGACTGTCGCGGGATGTGGGACTTCGTTCAAAATTGGGATTAATTGCAACGGAACGCAGGGAGAGAAACGGCGCCTCGGGCGATAGCACCTTCGGCATCGACGGGACACTGGCCCCGAATGAACATCTGAGTTCTGAAGGGTTTTTAGTCTACACGGAGGGAAATCAAAACTCCTTACGGGGTAGGGCCGCTTTTGCTGAAATCAACTGGCAAGACCCTAAATGGCGCATTAAGTTAAACCACTTGCAGGTGACCCCCGATTTTTCTCCCGAACTGGGCTTTGTACGGCAAAGCGATCTTCATGAAACCGTCGGCTACCTTGATATCCGACTTCAACCCGTAAAGGGATGGGTGAGAGAATTCGGGTTTAAGACTGAGGAAACCTATCAGACGGATGACTCCGGCAACTTTTTATACCAAAGCAATTACAACCGCATCCAAGTCGATGCCCGGTCTGGAGACTTTTTACTGCTTAGCGTCGATCCGCAACGGGAACGACTTCAGGAAGATTTTGAAATTCGTTCGGGCATTATCATTCCGACAGGCACTTACACCTACACACATTACAACATCATTTTCATGAGTGATGAGCGGCGGCCTCTTTCCACTGTCGCCAACCTTTTGTGGGGTGGTTTTTATGAAGGCCGAAAGACCTCCTTTGATCTGACATTGACTGCGGCCCCCGCTGAGGGCTTTAAAATCGGAGCGGGCTGGGAGATGAATCAGGTCAAACTTCCACAGGGCGACTTCACAACCCAGATATTAGATGCCGACCTTTCATGGTCGGTGACAAACCAACTCCTCCTCCAGGGCCTGATACAGTGGGACAAAGAAGATGATACCCTTGCAGCCAATCTGAGGCTTTCCTGGGAATATCGTGAAAGTAGCTGGTTCTACCTCATCATCAATCCCAATCATGAAAAAGATGGGGAGAACTACCTCATTTTGAGCAAGCTCACCTTTAGATTTGAACCCTAAGGGGAAAGCATGTCGCCAGAAAAAGAGACTGACCCGCAAGCACGCCCTCCAACTAAACCAGAGCCATTCTCCACCGACAGAGATAGCCTGGAAAAAGAGGTGGTCATTCATACCTTTAAAGGGAGTGGTCCGGGGGGGCAGCACCGGAATGTGACTGATTCCGGTGTGCGCATCGTGCATGAAGCCTCAGGTCTGGTCGTCACTGCAACGGAATCCCGTTCTCAGGGGAAAAATAAAGAGAAGGCCTTTGAGCGGTTGATCAAGCGTTTAGAGGAACTGAACCAGGTCGAGAAACCTCGCATTCCTACAAAAAAGCGACGGGGAGCCCGCGAGAAAGAGCTTCAAATCAAACGGCAGACCCAAGGGAAAAAGCGCCTGAGACAAAAACCGAAACTAGAGGAATAAAAATCCACGGTTTAAGGAAGTAGGGAGTAGTAGCGTTATAAAATTTTTGGCCCAGTCGCAACAAAATTGCGATAATGGCGGTGGGCTCTTTTCATGTGCTGCCGGATTGTTTCTGCGAGCAGCCTGCTTCCTTCTTTCCAGTCTCGACGGGCAAAACCCATACGACGGGACAAAAAAATGAATTCCTCTGAAGTCTGATCCGGGAGGAGGAGGTCTCGGGCATTGCCTCGAACCATACGTAGTGCGTCTATCAGTTTTCTGATAAAAATGTAGGCTTTTCGCAGGTCTGTGACTGTCTCTTTCGTGAGAATCCCTTTTTTTGAGAGTCCGGCCAAGGTTTCCAATGTGTTTGTTTTCCGTAAGTCCAGATCGTCTTTTCCATAAATAATTTGCAGGTATTGAGTCAGGTATTCGATGTCGATTAATCCCCCGGAACTATATTTCACGTTGATCTGCCCTGCCTTGACCAGCTCATTAATCTGTCTGTCTCGTAGCTCAAGGGCATTTTCTTTGTCCCAGGCTGCGCCGCTGTAGACAAATTGGTCTCGCACCGCCTCGCATTTTCGTCCAAGCGCCCGGCTTCCCGCGATGGTTCGCAGTTTTATCAATGCCTGTCTTTCAAAAGCAGCCGCTTTGCCCTCCTGGTGGTAGTACTTTGTAAACTGAGCGAGTGAGAGGGCGGGCGGGCCGGAATTCCCGTAGGGGCGCAGACGGGTATCAATCGAAAAAATCCCTTCCTGTCTTGCTGAAATAAAATCAATGATCTCTCGGGTTAAAAGTTCAAAGTATCTTTTATTTTCAATGATTTTTGGCCCAAGGGTTTGTCCCTTGCTTTCATAAATAAAGAGCAGTTCAATGTCGGAGGCATACCCTAATTCCCGGCCCCCGAACTTTCCGAATGCACAAATGGTGAAAGCAGTGACTTTCTCTGTATGACCTTCCTGTATGGCTGGACCGTAGATATTTCTAAGCGACTTATTACAAATGCTCAAGGTGGCTTGAATTACCACCTCCGCAAGCTCAGAAAGTGCCACCGAGAAGTCGTCCAAACTAGATTTTGCTTCGAGCATGTGCCGCATATCGATTCTAAACATCTCTTCGTCTTTGTAGTGATTGACAATTCGGCGCGCCTCATCATGATCTGTCACTGAGCGAAGCCTTCTCTGAAGTTCCTGAGTCATCGCTTTTTTCCCGATTTGCATCGGTTTTCTTTTGAGGTCTTCCAGAATGGGAAAGAAATGATCAAAACGGATTCTTAAAAAATCTTCCCACAAAAAATCACTGGTCCCGAAAAAACGGGCCAAAAGGTTCATCGTCTCTTTTTTCTTTAGGAATGTAATGAGGGAGTCTGAGTCCTCCATGTCCAGGATTTTATCCAGGAACTGGTCGAAGTGGGTGATCGCCTTCATCGGATCGGGCGCGACATTTAAAAAATGAATGAATTGTTTGATCAGTATGGCAGAAATTTCAAGTGCCCTTTGCTCGCTTTCCTTCTTAATTTTTTTGCCGTGCCGGTTTGAGATGTAGAGACGATTGTGGATTGTCCCGTCAAGCGGGTCGATTTTTATTTTATGAATGTAGATGTTTCGCATTGCCAGAGCATTTGAAAAGGCATAGAGGAAAGCCGGGGTGTCTTTCCCATGAATGCTGAGAATCGTCCATTGTTTTGAATGGTGGTTGTCAAAGCGAATTTTGATGGGTGTGAGCAATCCGGCAAAGGGGAGTTTTTTCTCAGTGTCTTCTGCTTCAAGTTTTCCGATATTTGCAATAAGACGATGGTTGACTTTTTTTCGAGCCTCACGAAAATGCCCTTTTTCGAGGAGCATCACAAGGTTCAGGAGTTCGGCTTCGAAGGATTTTTGAGTGGATGCATCAAATGGCTTGTTCCCTATCAATTTGACCTCAAACAGGTCAATAATTTTTTTTCTTCCAGGACCGAGACTAAAGGTCTGAACCGATCCGGCCTCAATATCGAGGCCGAAGGAGGCGAGCAGTCCACAGAGGATTGAAAAGGCCGAAAAATAATCATAGGCAACGACGACGATCTTGTACTGCTTCCCACCCACTTTCATGACGCGCAGGTGGACGGGTCGGCTCGGTGTGAGAATTTGTGAAAGATTGAGGTGCTCGGCGATTTCGTCTGGAGAACAGAGTAGGAGGTAATAACGGTTCAGTTCGCTCAGAATCTCCCGAAGTTGATCGGGCTCGAAGCCTTCGCATCTTGATTTAATTTGGTCTTCTAAAGATTTTATAAGCATTTTTAATGAGTTAGTCTAGATAACTTAAAGTACTTTATCTCTCTTTGAGACAGAAGAGAGATAAATGCCGAACTTCAAATTGCGCTCCAATTTTTCAGAGCGTATAATGCTGAAAATAATACTCGGGAGTCAACAGATGGTAAAAGACCTGATACTTGCACCAAAGCTGAATAAGGATGAGGTCGCCATCCTTCTCAAGCCTTACGGATTTAAGGATGTCGATAAAGCCGATGTCAATATTCAGTCGATCGCACAATCGGTCGCGGATGATATTGATATACGAATGCGCTTTGCTGAGATTCTAGAGGATGCCCTGTCTGCCTTTTCGGATTCCCCCTGTCCTGATCAGGCGCTCAATAATTTTGAACGTTTCTGCAAAACGACCTTAAGCAAAAGCAGCCTATTGTCATTTCTCCAGGACGCGCCGCTGACTCTGCGTCAATCCGCCAGAATATTTGGCGGCAGCCCTTTTCTCTCTGATATTCTGATCAGAAATCCTGAGTATTTTTATTGGGTTTTTGGAGAAAAGCAACTCAGGCAGTCAAAAAACAAGGCCTCTTATAAAAAGGAATTAGGGCAGGCCTTTCGCTTGTTGAAGAATAAAAATAGCCATCTAGACATGCTCCGTATTTTCAAGCGGAAGGAAATCCTTCGCATCGGGGTGCGAGATCTCCTGGGTGAAGCCACAGTAAAAGAGACTTTAAGAGAGTTGTCGAGTTTGTCTGATGTGTTAATTGAACGTGCGCTTTGGATCTGTGAGAAGGGGTTGCGACAGAAATACGGGCGGCCACTAATCAAAGATGAGACAAAGCTTTTGACAGAAAATGGATTTACTGTTATAGCGCTTGGAAAGTTGGGCAGTCTGGAGTTGAACTTTAGCTCTGATGTCGATTTACTCTTTGTTTACGCTTCCCGTTTAGGCCTAACTTCCGGTGTGACTCATGCCGGAAACAACAGACCGGCGCAGGGTTTGCCCGATAAAAATTTTGAGGCTCAGAAAGATTTAAGCGGTCAGATTGAAAATGTCGAGTATTTTAACCGTCTTTCAAAAGAGATTGCCTCCGTATTAAATGACAGTAGTGAGCAGGGCTATGTTTACCGCGTTGACCTGCGTTTGAGGCCGGAAGGAGATGCAGGTCCAATCGCACTGTCATTGGAGGCTTACCGCCGGTATTACGACAAACGCGGAGAGGTTTGGGAACGTCTGGCCCTCTTGCGTGCACGCGCTGTGGCAGGAGATTGCCAGCTCGGGCAGTCCTTTTTAATGATGGCTTCCCATTTTGCGTACAAACGGCCCTTTGAGCGACAAGGACTGGATGCCGTAAAAGACTGCAAAGAAAAAATCGACAAGAAAGTCAGCCTAAAAGGTGAAATGGAGATCAATGTAAAGTTAGGACTCGGAGGCATCAGAGAAATTGAGTTCATCATTCAGTCTCTTCAGCTTTATTTTGGTCGAAATGATATCAGCTTGCGAAAAATAAGGACGACGGATGTTTTAAAACGTTTGACCATAAAAAGACATCTCTCTTCTAAATCAGAATCAGTTTTGTATGAAGCCTATTTGTTTCTGAGGGATCTTGAAAACAAACTTCAGATGGTGAATGATCATCAGACCTACTTGCTTCCAAGCGATCCGGGCGAAGTTCGGAGGTTTGCGCTCAGACTTGGTTATACAAATTCAGAGGCTGTATCTGCCTCGGACCAGTTGAGAGATGATTATAAGTCCCACACAGGGAAAGTCCACGAGATCTTCCTTAATCTGTTTTATCCCCAGAAAAAAAAGTAGAGCGCGTAAATATCCGGATGCAGTACATCGAGTGTGTTCTTCCTGAAACCGATGGCCGCTATCATTATCACCTTCCCCCGGACATTGAAAAAAAAGCGATGGTTTCCGGCACTCGCCTCCTTGTCCCTTTTGGACGAAGCTGGAAGGTCGCCTTTTTTGTTCGCCAACTCGTCACGGCCGATGTGCCAAAGACCCGGGCCGTCCTGTCCCTTTTGGATGAGACCTCTCTCATTCGACCCAGCCTTTTTAAAATCCTGCTTTGGATTTCCGATTATTACCAAACCCCGCTCGGCATGCTGATCAAGACCGTGCTGCCATCCGGCATTCATGTGGTCCCGAGACGGTATTTCAAAGCAACATCGGATGCAAAGGCCTTGATGCTTAACACACCTTCTCTGATTCAGGGGGAAATTATTGGCTGCCTCCTTGAAAAAGATCGAATGACGGAACAAGAACTAAAAAAACGTATGGGGCGTTCCGGATTAGGCCGATCACTTGCTGAGTTAAAGAAAAAGGGCGCGATTGAGATGTTCTGGGAGACCCAGAAACCCAGTGTCAAAATAAAATGCCGACAGATGATTGCCTTGAAGGAGACGCTTGATGAGTCCGTATCTCGTGAACGTTCACTTCAAAAATCGGCCCCAAAGCAGGCGGAAGTCATTAGAGGCCTGATTGCCTCCGGAGGAATGATGCCTTTGGAGGATTTTGAAGGAGGTTCTGCCCGCTCGGCAGTCCGGCGTCTTCTTCAAAGTGAACTCATTAAAAAAATAGAAATACCTTTGAATAGAATGCCTCGTAGAGAAGATGGCCCTCGGGATATTGGTGAAATTATCCTGAATAAAGATCAGGCCATTGCAGTCGCTACTATCAAAGCGTCCATCCAATGTAGACGTTTTGCGCCCTATCTTCTACACGGGGTGACGGGCAGTGGCAAAACGGAGGTCTATCTTCAGGCAATTACGCAGACATTGCAACAAAACAGGGGCGCAATCCTTCTTCTGCCGGAGATTGGCTTGACGACCCATATTGCAGCCCGATTTTACGAGCGCTTCGGGGATCAGGTCGCCTTGCTCCATAGTGGCCTTTCGTCGGGAGAACGCTATGACGAGTGGCGACGGATAGAGTCAGGCAAAGCCCTCTTGGCCATTGGTGCACGTTCGGCCGTTTTTGCGCCTTTTGCATCGCTCGGAGTCATCATTGTTGATGAAGAGCACGATGCCTCCTATCGCCAGGAAGAAGGCAGCCGTTACAATGCCCGGGATGTTGCCATGGTGCGTGGTAGAGATGAGGCGGCGGTCGTTATTCTCGGATCGGCAACCCCGTCATTCGAGTCCTACCACAACAGCCAAACGGGGAAATATGGCTATCTGGAGCTAGCGGATCGCGTTGAGAAACGTCCTCTTCCTCCTGTGCGTTTGCTTGACCTTAAGGAAAAATCAGAATGGCTCCATCCCTTTTTCACGAAAGCGCTTTTTACTGCGATACAGAAGCGTCTTGATGACAGGGAACAGATCCTGCTTTTTGTGAATCGCCGTGGGTTTTCGCCTTTTCTGCTCTGCCGCTCCTGTGGTCATACACCTGCCTGTATTCGTTGTAGTGTCTCATTGACCTACCATAAAGAGGCCAAGCGTCTCATCTGCCATTATTGCGGGTTTGGAACCGTCTCTCCCACTGAGTGTCTCGAGTGTCACGGCACTGAGCTCAACTTTATGGGAATCGGGACGGAACAGTGCGAAGAAATTGTCCGTCGCCTTTTTCCCGAGGCGAGAGTCGCTCGGCTGGATAGAGACACCACTCAAAGAAAGGGCTCACACGGCAAGATCCTGAGTGAGATGGGCAGGGGAGAGATCGACATCCTCATCGGCACACAGATGATCGCTAAAGGACATGACTTTCCAAAGGTCACATTGGTTGGCGTGTTGTCGGCAGACATGTCCTTGCACCTGCCGGACTTCCGTTCTTCGGAGCGTACCTTTCAGCTTTTGACTCAGGTTGCCGGGCGTGCAGGACGTGGGAAGCTGCCGGGAGAAGTCATCCTTCAGAC
Organism: Nitrospirota bacterium; assembly: GCA_029261195.1. GTDB lineage: Bacteria > Nitrospirota > Nitrospiria > SBBL01 > JAADHI01 > JAJDBU01. The sequence goes on from JAJDBU010000031.1 coordinate 33,353, forward strand.
CTTTCATCCTGAAGATATCGCCATAAGAGCGGCGACGACACATGATTATCTTTCCTTTTATGAACAAGGGATTAAATTAAGGAAGGAGCGGGTCTATCCCCCTTTCAGCCGTCTGACTCTGCTTCTTTTGAGACACCCGAAAGAGGAGCTTGTTGCTGCCGGAGCCGCCTCGCTTGTCACTTGTTTGCAAAGGGCCTTACTTGGAGACGGAGTACGCATATTAGGGCCCGCCCCCGCACCGCTTCTACGGATCAAGCAGGTCTATCGTTATCAAATTCTATTAAAGGGAAAAAATCAGAGTGAAATTTCGAGAGTCTTGCGCATTGCGCTTCCGAGCTGGAGAAAGTCATTTAAAGGCGGTTTTCGTGTCGATATCGAAATCGACCCGCAGCAGTTTGTTTGATGGACTGAGAATAGGGGCGCTTGAAGCCTATGGGTAAAATCTTGACTGGCTTCATTAGCTCACGGCAGCTTACGGCCTAAGCACAAAGTTCTTCAAGGTCCTTCGGTTCAAGTTCAAGCAAGCTATCGACGACTCGATCTGCCTTGCCCTTGAGGGCAGAACGAGGGTAGGAACTTGTCACAGCAAGACATTTCATTCCTGCTGACCGGGCCGCCGCGACACCATGCAGGGAATCCTCTATCACAACACATTGTGCCGCTTCGATATCAGAATCGGAAGTCTTCATCTCGTTTAGCTTCGCAAGCGCCGTGAGGTAGGATTCAGGATGTGGTTTTCCGTGCTTAACATCCTGAGCGCTGACAATCACGGGAAAAGCCTGCCGGATGCCTCCTTGATCCAGCGCATACTTGATTTCTCCTCGAAAGGCCCCTGAAGCAACTGCGAGTTGGTAAGAGCCAAGGGCCTTCTTCACAAAATCAACCACTCCGGGGTAAAGCAAGAGTTCTTCTTCTGCCATTTTTTTGTAGAGGGGCATTTTTTTGATAATCAGACGTTTGAGCACCTGATTGTTGACCGGTCTTTGGTGCAGCGACAGCAGTGTTTCAAAAAGTCCTTTGTCATCCAGAGCGAGATACTTCTCATAATACTCTTTGTTGCTAAGGGTAATGCCTTCCCCTTCCAGGACAATCTGGAAGGCCTTTAAATGATGGGATTCGCTATCAACAATCACCCCGTCACAATCAAATATAATGGCTCTTAACATACATGTTCTCCACCGTTTAATCGGACGTGGAGACTACCTTTGTTCGATAAAAACCGCAAGCGGTTCATTAGAAAAAAATCAGTAGAAATCCTCTTCTCGGATTTTCCAGTATATTCTGCATTCTTGCTGTCCTGTTCATGGGTTTACATTTATTATGAATTCTGGTAAAAGGTCCTCATTGTTCAGGCTCTTTCAGCTCTGAAGCGAACAAAATACGCTACATTCCTGTTTCCTGAGGACTTCAGGTTCTGAGAACGCTTGTAGAAAAATGCAGGGTGATCAGAACAATTCGGCAATATAAGGTGTAGAGTCCTTTTTTTAATTTAATCGCAAGGAACGACGGCTGCGGTACCAAATCATTGTTCCTTGCCATTGGGTATGGAGAAATAAAAGTGAATCAATTGAGAAGTCTATTCAATATGAAAGTTACCTTAAACATTGTAATGGGTCTGATGATTTGTTCATACTTGATTGCTTTCACTTCTTCTGCTTTGGCAGAGGAAGTGATCAAGAGTTCGGGCGTGTTCTATACCCGATTACCGGATGATGTGGATCTGCACCAGATTAATCTAAATCACGTTAATGTAGCCGGTCCTGGAGCGGATGAGTTAGATGCGGCTTTTAGAGTGGGAATATTCACCTCAAAAGCAAAATTTAAAGACAGGGAACTAGGACGTGCTTATTTTACTGAGATCTTTTATTCAAACTTTGATTTTGAAGGAGGACGGGACAAATTTTCTTTTCAATCACTTGGTTTGGATGTTGGCTATGGACCCGCAGTGAATCTCTTCCAAAATGTTTATTTCCAAGCGCTTCCATTTCTTGGAGCGGGTATTATGTTTGCTGAATTTGAGTCGGCAGGCATTCAAACGGGTTCAGAAACGGCATTTTTTGGGGAATATGGCATTAAGGCCGGTTTAAATATAATCTTGCAGAGAGACTATCAACTGGGTGTCTTTGGAGGATATATGAGAACCCAGGCAGTGAAATTTGAAGAGGGACCTTTTTCATCTAATTTTGGTCTGGAGAATTCTGGAGCATTTGGTGGCGTTTCTATCAGTAGGATCTTTTAGACCTTTGTGTTCAAACTTTACCCAAGGTTCTAGAATATACTTTTCAAGCTGATAGGGGGAAATCTTAAAAAATGGAAGCATATTTGCTCCCATTTTTTTTGGTATCTGAAGGCTCGTACACCAAATGTCATTGAAAGAAAAAAGGGAAATACCGGAAGGTAGAAATTCTGGGTTTTGATGATGATTTCGAAAAAAAATCAATTTCCTGAAGCCTTCCCTTTGGGTGCCTGACAGGGTGTTGCAGACGGTTCAAACGACGGATCTCTACATTTTACTAGGGATCTCTTCTGCGATCCTGATCTGGCTCTTCGCGCTGTTTTATCTGCGGCGCCACCAACGCAAACAAGCTAAACGCCACACCTCCCAGGAAGCCTTTTTTTCTCATGTTGTGGTCTGTATCGCCGTTCCTGTCGCTTTTTATTATATAAGTTGGCGTGCGATGAACACCATTAATTGGGATGGCTGGTGGAGCGGTCTACCCCTTTTTCTGGCGGAGTTGTACGGTATCATCGTTACATCGATCCATTTTTTTACAGTCTGGCGTCCAACAGAGCGAAAATCACTTCCTCCACTCATCGGGCGGAGCATTGACGTTTTTGTCACCACCTACAATGAACCTTTAGGCATCATTCGCAAAACCGCTCACGCCTGTGTCGCTTTGAGACTGCCTCACACGACCTACATCCTGGATGACGGCAACCGTTCCGAGGTTGCCCAACTGGCGGATGAGCTGGGTTGTCTCTATATCACCAGAACAGATAACACAAACGCCAAGGCGGGCAATTTGAACAATGCCTTGCGGCAAACAAATGGAGAATTCATTGCGACTTTCGATGCCGATCATGTACCGCAACCCCAATTTTTGGAGGCCCTGCTCGGCTACTTCGTAGATGAAAAACTCGCTTTGGTTCAAACGCCTCAGGATTTTTATAATATTGATTCCTACCAACATCGCTTTGACCTGAAAAATAAAAAAATCTGGGAGGAACAGGCACTTTTTTTCACTGTGATTCAAGCAGGAAAAGACTATTGGAATGCAGCTTTTTGGTGCGGAAGTTGCGCCATATTACGGAGAAGCGCCCTTGATGAGATCGGTGGCGTTGCAGAGGGAACGGTCACGGAGGATCTACATACCTCAATCCGGCTTCATGCCAAAGGCTATCGATCACTCTACCACAATAAAAGCCTTGCTTACGGACTTGCCCCTGAGACCTTTATTCCCTTTCAGGTTCAGCGTTTGAGGTGGGGAGAAGGATCAATGCAGCTCCTTTTTCACCGAGACAATCCATTCTGGATCAAGGGGCTCAGCTTTACGCAGCGGCTTGCCTACTCTGCGTCGATGACAACCTATTTTGACGGCTTCCAGAAGCTTGTCTTTTACACCATTCCGATGCTCTATTTTTTTACCGGCGTGCTTCCGATTGTTTCTCTTAACGCAGTCTTCATGGCCCACTTTCTCCCATATTTCGGACTTTTTTCACTCGCCCACATATTAATGGCTCGAGGAAAAGGCTCACTCATTGTCGATGAACAGTATAATATTGCAAAGGTATTTATTTTTATTCGATCGACTGTCGCCTTAATTTGGGGGAAAGACTTACGTTTCAATGTGACGCCAAAGTCAAGCGGAGAGAATGCCTCCTTTCGTTTGCTGCTGCCGCAATTGATAATTTTTTTGATGAATGCAATTGGTGCAGGGGTCGGCATCGTCCGTTATTTTTGGCTGGGAGATCTAGATACCGCTGCATTTGTAGCCAACCTTTTCTGGTCACTTTGCATCGCGGGTTATGCGATGGGCATGCTGCGCTTTAGTCAAAAAAAGGTTCAGACCCGCCATGGTTTTCGTTTTTGGTTTTATGTGCCCTGTCTCATCATGAACAGTACATCCGACTCCTCAGATACAGACTCCGAAGATACGGAATCCTACCAGGTGGGGCTGGTGCGGGATTGTCACGAATCTGGTGCGTCCTTGCTTTTGCCAACACAGATTGGAAAAGGAAAAACCCTTGAGGTGACAATGATTCTGGAAAAACGGCCAATTGTGCTCAGGGCAGTTGTGATAGGACCGGAATATCCCAAAAAAGAAACCTCCGGCTTTTATTGTCTGAATACAAAGTTCATTGATCTGAAACGAGATGACCGTTATGAAATTTTAAAATATTGCTTTGATTTTTCCGTCCCAAGATTTATGGCCCGGCTCAGCCGAGATGCGACTATTTTTGATCGTTCAGAGAATTATTTTTTATCAGACTCACGTGAAAAAAAACGCTACCCCATTCACCTTCCGATTTCATATCGATTTTCAACTTCAAGCGGTCCTTGTGAAGTTTTGGGTAGCAGTGAAGACGTCAGCGAATCAGGGCAGTCAGTACTTTGTCCTGATTCGCTGCCTCTCTTAAAGATACTTGAATTTACAATTGACCTTGCCCCGCAACGCATTGACGGGCGGGCAGTGGTTTTGCGGGAGAAAAGCGTCCAGTTCGGAGGGATAGAACGACGGCACTACGCCTTGAAAATTGAGGAGGTGAAGTCCGGCGATCTGAAGGTCTTACAAACGCTCAGTAAAACAGACTACCTGGTGCGGGCTTGAAAAACTTGTGTTTTTCCCTTGACAGGTTGGACTTGCCTTTGTAAAGTGCCTGTCGTTTCCTAAGTCGTTCATCTATTATCAAGGTGCATTTAGCCCTTGAACTTTTTTTAGAAAAAATTTCATATAACTCGGAAGAAACCTCGTCCATATAACGAAGATCTCTGACATGAAATCCGGGAAATCTTCAAGGATAATATGCTGATGATAAGAGCGGTAACATTGCTTTTTGTACTTGCGGAAATGATAGCTTTTCTAAGTGTTATGGCCGTCGACGCTAAAGGTGATGACTCCTATCGGCCACAGCAGTCCCAAGCCGATCACTGGTTTGAGGACTTCAATGCAGAATTTGTAGAACCAAAAGTTGTCAAACCGCCATCGCTATTGGCTTCCGCAGATGAGTTTGATGATTTTATGAAACAGGAGTTAGGCGAATTCAAAAAATATCAGGATGAACGTGACAAGGCCTTTTCCGACTTACTCAACAAGGACTGGCGTGAATTTCAGATGAACTTTGGCATCATACGTGATGCCAAACCAAAGCCGGTGGTGTTCCCCGTCGCACCCCTATCTACTACTCCTGCCGTTCCGGAAGAGAAACCTGAAGAGGTCGTCAAGGTGGAGAAAGTTAAGCCTTCCCCGGCACCCAGGACACCCCGCCCTAAGAAAGTGCCCTCAAGCCAATTTAAAGGCAAGTCTCTTAAAATTGAATTTTTTGGTATGACGGTTGTGCTGAAAATCGATCCCAAGTTCGCCACAGCACTTGGCCAACCTATCAACAAAACGGCGATTAGTGACTTTTGGAAGGTACTCAGTACTTCTGATTACAAACCCCTGATGAAACAGCTGCAAAACTATCGTCAGTCCATGACCTTGAACGATTGGGGCTACGCCCAGTTGGTTAACAAAGTTGCACAGACCATTTATAGAAATCGCCCCAACGAAGTTAAAATGTTTGATTGGTTTGTACTCACTAAAGCGGGCTACAGCGCACGCATTGGTTATAACGATAGTACAATCTATTTAATGTTGCCGGCAAAGACGCAGTTTTATGAGGTCCCTTACTTTACCTATGATGGGCGTCAATACTATGTGGTGTCATTTTCCGGGCGTGCCGACAAGGTGAGCAAACTCTATTCATACGAAGGAAACTATGCCCGAGCCAATAATCCAATTGATCTAGCACTGAATCAACTGCCACAGTTTGAGGCCGCTGCACAGCAACGAGCCTTGCAGTTTAAGTTTGAAGAGAAGCAATATGACCTGTCCGTTCAGTATGATCGCAACCTCGTGGACTATCTAAAAGTTTATCCCGTGACAGAACTGGATGTTTATTTTCGCTCCACGCTTTCAGAACAGCTTCAGTTCACGCTCTTGAATGCGCTCAAACCAATGGTGGAGGGACGGTCGGAAGAAACTGCAGTCAACCTCTTATTGCGTTTTGTCCAGACGGCCTTTGAATACAAAACAGACGGCGATCAATTTGGTCGGGAGAAGTATTTTTTTCCGGAAGAACTTTTTTTGTATCCCTATTCAGACTGTGAAGACCGCTCGGTCTTATTCGCTTATTTAGTGAAAAATCTGCTTGGACTTGATGTGGTCGCCCTTGATTTTCCGGGGCATGTCGCCACCGCTGTTAAATTTAAAGGGAAGGTGAAGGGAAGCGCAATTACCTATCAAAATCAGAGGTATGTGATTAGTGACCCGACTTACATCAATGCACGGGCGGGTATGGTGATGCCCCGCTACAAAAGTACAAAACCGAAAGTCGTTCCGATTGCCACGCACTAACTACTTTATAAACCGAATCACAAGGAGGAAAAAGATGAAGGAAAAGACAATGGTCAAAAAACTAATGTCAACAGGGGCAAGCTTGGCGCTTGCAATTATTGTTGCTGGTTGTGCGGGCCAGCAGGTGGTTCCTCAAGTGGTGGCGGATTGCGTTTTCCCTGACTCACCCGAAATTGCAGCGCCTAATTGGGTTTGTGATATGCCAGTAGATGGTATTACTGTTTCGGCTGTGGGTTCATTTCGTCAGACCAAGGCGGGAGTTCAGTTTCAAAAAACACAAGCCACTGCCGCCGCACGCAACGCCCTGGCTTCCCAAATGAAGGTTCACGTCAAACGCCTGATTAAAAACTATACCGAGACAACGGGTGTGGGAGATGATGAGACGGTTGATACAGTGAGTTCCGATGTCAGCAAACAGGTTACGAGTGAAACCCTGCATGGATCAAAAGTATACCGGACCCGGACGAATCCCTCGACCAGAACCCTATATGTCCTGGTCGGAATGGATCCCAGTCAGGCAGCAGCAAATGCTCAAGAGGCGCTCAAGACCAGTTACAAAAACAAAAAGGCGATGTGGCAGCGTTTCATGGCGAAAAAAGGACATGACGAGCTGGATGCTGAACTGGAAAAAATTGCAAACCAGGATTTGAAGTAATTTTAAAACGGGCCACAGTTTTTGTGGCCCGACTTTTTTGTTTGATGACGGGACAGAAAGAATCTTAAGCAGTATAGATGGTGAGAAAAAAACGAAGGCATCGACATGAACCTGGAAGCCGAAGAAGAGCATGTCCTTCCCTCATCCTGATCGTGTTTGCTCCCCTGATCCTGGTCGCTTGCGTTTCCTCTCCTCCTAAAAGGCAAAATCTCCGACCCGATTGGATCGCTTCTCCTCCTAGCGAAGGGAATGCGGCAGTCGGTGCCGCAAGTTATGAAGTTTTCGGCGAAACAAAAGCGAGAGAAAATGCTTTGATGAAGGCCTTGACCCAACTGGCGTTGCAGAAGGGTGGGACGGTTGACCTCGAAAGTAAAGTAGACAGTCAACAGGTCACAAATGTCGCCAATTCGGGTGAGTCTTTTCATGAGCGTGCTTCCATCAGTACTAAAGCGATTGTCCGGGGGAAAGAAATTCCCATCAACGCAAAAATCAAGGCATTCTGGAAAGATACACAAGGGAGACGGATATGGGTACTCGTCGTCGAAGAATAGCGTTATTTTGTGCGCTTGTATGCCTTGTTTCCCTGTGGAGTCTGCCACTCCGGGCGGACGATGCTGACAGTGACGGTTTTGAGCAATGGCAAAATGAACTCTCTAAGGCATTTCAAGAGCATGTTTCCGAGGAAGAAAAGGGCTATGCCGCCTATCAACAAGAGATTGAGCAAGAGTGGCAGGTCTTTGTCGGTTCGACTCGAAAGGATTGGGTAGAGTACTCCGGTGACAAAAGTACGCGCAGCATCGTCGATTTTAAGCAGGGGGAAATTACATTGGAGGCGGTCATTCCCGTCAATGATGATAAGAACTCAGCCACTGCAAAAAGAAAAATACTGGAGAAAATCGCCAATCAGCTTTTAGTGAAACGCCTGAGGGAAATTTTGGCAGATAAGAGTGTGGCCGGCAAGAGTCCCATCGCCGGGCAAGTGATGTTAAAGGATGGCAAGGAACTCGGCTCCGGCAATGTGAATCGCTTTGCTGAACAAAAATTTAAAGACAGAATCAAAATAGAGACTTCTCCCTACATCGCAAAGGACGGCAAAAAGCGAATCAAGGCAAAGGTCAGCGTGAAGATGGTACCCGACCATTTAAAAATTCGCGCAGAAAAATTCAGAAAGCCGGTTGAAACCTTCAGCAGAAAGTATGGCGTTGACAAATCCCTGGTCCTGGCGGTGATCCATACCGAGTCCTATTTCAACCCTAAAGCGCGCTCAGCTGCACCCGCCTATGGTTTGATGCAGTTGGTTCCGACTTCCGGTGGGAGAGACGCTTATCGTCGTGTCCACGGTAAAGATCGCCCACCTACACTGAACTTTCTCTACAACCCGAACAACAACATCGAATTAGGCACTGCCTACCTGGATCTGCTGGGAAAACGGGACTTTAAGCGTGTAAAAAATGCAGAGAGCCGCTTATATTTGATTGTCGCCGCTTACAATACGGGCGCGGGAAATGTCAGTCGAGCCATTGCGGGTCATACAAATCTGCGTAAGACGATCGACAAAATCAACAAGATGTCCCCTGATGTACTCTTTACGACCTTGAAGCGAGATCTGCCGTATAAAGAAACGCGCGACTATCTGCAAAAGGTTGTGAAACGGCAGTCCATCTACCAGGGTTTTTGATCGAGACACATTAAAAAGTTTTGAAGTGCCAGGCTTCCGGGAGAAAGACGCTGTTTCCTTATAGATCAATTATTTTCATTTTTTTCTTCGTGCTCTCGGGTTGCTTAAGCAAATAAATAATCCCCGCAGCAAGCTACGGGGTATTAAACCCAGTGCGACACGAAGTCGCCAAGAAGAGTTGTCTCCACTCTTTAAAAAAAAAAAAGAGGAGACCACCCGTGCCACCGGGTGAATCTAGGAGTCTGAATAAAGAGCGGCTCTGACAATGTTCCGAAGTGGTTTTTTTTCACGG
>JAJDBU010000032.1 GCA_029261195.1 Nitrospirota bacterium
CGGGTTACTTTTTCGATACATGGAGGCTCCTGGTGCACGCTTTTTAGGGGCTAAAGGTCTTTTTCTTTGCACTTGGAGCAGGATACTACAGATTAAAACCTTTTAAAATCAAAAACTTATCGTTTTTTCAGCAAGCCCTAAGTAGAGGTTTTGATCATTGATAGGCCTTCAGAAATTCATAGGGTGTTTTATTTGTAAGATTTGACAGCGATGATTTTACTGCCATCCTTAAAGACAAGGGTCTGCAGATCAGCATGGATGGAAAGGGTCGTTGGATAGATAATGTCTTTATTGAGCGCCTTTGGCGTAGTCTGAAATATGAGGAAGTCTACCTCAAGGCCTATGAAACGGTCGCACAAGCAAAAGAGAGTATTGGTGTTTGGTTAGCGTTCTACAATCAAGACGGGCGACATGACAGCCTAGACAGAATGACTCCCGATCAGGTTTACTATGACCTGCCATCGGGACTTCCAAAGGCAGCATGACTTTGACTCAGGATTTCACTTATAAATGATATTGCTCTGTGTCAGCCGTGGGGTCCACCTCTAAGGCACTTCAAAAAATGATTTAGCGACCGGCTACGACGGTACATTTATGTACAAACAAATGGAACGAAAATACAAAAATAGTGCAAAAGAATTGATATGGCAATGGTTTTTCTCTGGGATTAAATTAACGATGGCACCTGAAACACGTGAACTGCGGCACTATCATTTACACGAAAAACATATGCAAAAGGAAATAAGAAGAGCCGCCCTAACATCTCAAATCTGCAAGCGAATCACGGCGCATACCTTTCGACATAGCTCCGCAACCCACTTACTTCAGGCCAATTATGATATTCGGATGATACAGGAATTATTAGGACACCGTGATATCCGAACAACAATGATTTATACCCATACAATAAAAAGTTTGACCTTGAAAGAAGCTAAAAGTCCGCTTGATCTTTAACGGAACTTATTGTTCCGCATTATCAGAGAAGAGCAGGGCAATGCCTAGCATTATAATATCAAACAAGACCACGAAATCTTTAGCTCTGGTCCCCCTGCCCTGATTCCCATCCCCCGGATTTTGAAAACCTCCGGTGGATGATTGTAAGCAGAAGCAGAAAACAGGCGAAGAATGAGACCGTCGTGAGTCCATCGAGCCAGGTAAAGTGCTGGGGAATTGTCGCAGCACTTTCATTGAGATGTCGGATGGGCGGGACGACAATCAGGTAGCGCTCAATCCAAGATCCAATCAGGATGGTAATGAGAACCGGTTTGAGCAATGCGCCTTTTCCTTTGCTCAACAGGGTAGTGACGAAGGGGATAAAAAATAGGAAGAGAAACATCAGTCCTGCGAGCAGAGAAAACTCCCCGTAAAATCGGGAGTAAAAGGCCTCGGTCTCTTCCGGTAGATTTGCGTACCATATCGGCAGATATTGCGACCACCAGAGATAGGCCCAAATGCTTGAGAAGGCGAGCAGGAGTCTACGCATGTTGTCAGTACTTTGCGGTGTTAGAATCGTCTTCTTTTCACCAAAGGCCATGCTCATGAGAATAGCCAAGCCGCCATAAAGGCCACCAAACCAGTAATAGGGCGCAAACAGGGTGCTGTGCCAACCGGGAGAAAGATTCACTCCGAAATCCAGGGCAATCACACTTTGGTTGATGACAAAAAGAACGAGCAGAATAAAAAGTCGCCCGGGCTGCCGACTTTGATTCCCCATGTGTTTTTTTATGATGTAGAAAACAACGGCGTAAAAAGCAAAGAGCGACCCCAGGTTTCTGACAAAAAAGGCGCTTAAGCTAAACCAGGTGGAATGGCCGGGGGAGCGGCTCCAGTGAAAGATCTCCGCTTCCCCGCTGAACAGGCTCAAGAGTACGAAAAAAGCCATGGGGGCAAAAGAAAGTGTGATGATGCCTGCCGATACAAGATAGGTTTCGACCCACTTGACGCCAAGCAGCCACAGTAAAACCACGATGGCAAAAAGACCTTGTGTGACGCCCATGAGGTAGACAAAATTCGCCGTGATGCTGGCCCAGGGCCAGCCGAAAAAGAGTGCTGATGCAATGCCCGAGAAGAGCAAAGCAACAAGGACAAGCATATTTATTGAAGAGGTCTTCTTCATTAGTCGTTTTATTGTCCCAGCTCATGCTTCATATAATTCACGATATGCCAGCGGTCGATCAGGAGAATTGCATCTCGATGAGGCGGCATAAAATGTTTTTTACCCCCTCCGTGTCCGTCCTTATCTTCACCACCGTCGCCATGTCCGCTATCTCCGCTATCTCCGTGACCTTCTCCAAGCGCATGGGCATGTCCGGAATTACACTCATTTCCGCCACCATGGTCGTGGGCGTCTCCATCATCATGACCATCCCCTCCGCCGTGTGAATGTTCGTCTTCGAGGCTAAGGCCCTCGTCATGAGCATGATCATCCTCTGCAAACATGGGATCGCCGTGTGAGTGTTCATCTTTGAGGCTCAGGCCCTCGTCATGAGCATGAGCCTCTTCCGCAAACATGGGATCGCCGTGTGAATGTTCATCTTCGAGGCTCAGGCCCTCGTCATGACCCTGTCCGTGATCATCCTCTGCGAGCATCGAATCGCCGTGTGAATGCTCTTCTTCATGGCCGTTTTCTTCCAGTGTCTCAAGCGCCAATGCTTCTGCAGGGAAAACGGCCTTCCTGAAATTTGCGCCGTTCGTAATTGCAAAATAGATGCAGCCACCCGGCTGATTTCTAAAGGCGGCTTCTGTGAAGTCGGGCAATTCGCCAATCTTTTCTGCAATGATGCCGTCCCCTTTCCCCTCACTACCGTGACAGAGCACACAAAAACGCTCATACAGGGTTTTTCCTCTCTCCAGTGATTCCGGAGTCAAGTCCGTCGGATTTGGAATCCCGGGGGCCTGGGTTTTTTCAGTGGCTTCAAAGGTCCTACGATGGCGTGGCACGGCTGAGGGAAGTATAGTGACTTCTTCCGACTGCGCTTTGCGTGCAGGTTGATGCACCATGTCCTGTGACCAGGGCCAGGCGAAGACAAAGTCGGGTCGTGTTGCGGGTAAGACTGAGACAATAAAGAGCGCGAGGCAGAACTGCGCCATCTGATGACTGACCTTGGCTACGCTCGTTTTATTTAGAACCTTTGCTGCCGATGCCAATGTCTTTTTATCTCCCTCAACTCTGATGCCAAAGTGGTCTTTGCTGAGGCTTTCGGGTAGTCCGGACTTTCGTTCCGGGGATAAAATGCCGAAATAGATAAACCCTGCAATGGTGAACAAAATCGCAAACAACAGCATGAAATCAAAACTTAAAATAGCAATGGCGGGAAGACTTAAGACAGGCATCCCTCCGGTTTCAACCGGATAAAGCATGGCCGTTCCTACAGTAAAAGCGACGCCACTTATCGCACCCAATACGGCACCGCTAGCCGTAAACCACCCCACAGGACTTTTTACCTTTGCGACGGGGATATCGGCTTCTTCAGGATCAAAGGGGGAGTAGAGTGAAACTTTATTGAGTCCCGCTTTTTTTAAAGACGTAAGCGCAGCGGTGGTGTCTTCCGCTGTCGAGAAGATCCCCAGCACATGGTCTGTGTCTTTTTTCATCCGACCCCCTTTTTCTGTAAGGCAAGCATTTCTTTAATTTCATAGAGTGAAACCACTGGAAAAAGTTTGATGAAGAGCAAAAAGTTGAGGGCGAACAGAGCAAAGGTTCCGGTGATGATCGTAATCTCCACGGGAGAGGGGAAATAGGATCCCCAGGAAAAAGGCACATCTGAAATCACCAGTGATGGCACCATGATGAGGTAGCGTTCGATCCACATCCCGATGACGACGAGTATGGAAATCACAAAGAGATGTCGTGTGGAGGTCCGAATGCGTTTCACAAGCAGCGAAAAGGGAAGCAGGGCCAGTACGGCAACCATAAACCAGTACATCCCGGCAAACTTCCCGGTCATTTTAGAGGCAATCAGGGCCGCTTCGACATGATCTTCCGACTGAGAAAAGATGAAGGTTTCGCTGACCATGATGTAGATCCAGACCAAAGAGAGCACAAAGAGAAAAATCGCCAGTTTTTCAAGATGCTCAATCTTGATGTAGTCTTCAAAGTGAAAATATTTTCTGAGGCAAATCGCCAGGACAATGACGGCCGCCACACCCGAATAGAGTGCGCCCAAAACAAAGAGCGGTGCAAAAACGGCGCTGTGCAGGCCGTGCATCACAGAAATAGCAAAATCCCAGCCAACAATACTCGAAACAAGCACCATTAAGGGGATGATGAACGCGGCCATCATCGTATAGGCACGGCGAAAGTGCGCCCACTGCACATCGCCTCCCTGCCATCCCAGGGCAAAGATACGATAAAAACATTTCCGCCATCCTGTTGTTTGGTCACGCAATGTCGCCATGTCGGGAATCAAACCCAGAAATAAAAAGAGGGCGCTGCACACCATGTAACTGTTGATGGCGATCGAATCCCAAACAAGCGGAGATCTCATATTGGGCCAAAGCCCCCGTTCATTGGGATAAGGGGGAAAGAGCCAATAAAAAAACCAGGGCCGACCGATGTGGTTCAGCAGAAGCAGGCTGGCATTAATCAGAGAAAAGAGCGTCATAATTTCCGCAGCCCGGTAGATCGGCTTTCGCCAATGACTTTTTGTGAGATAGAGTACTGCGGAAAGCAATGTACCCGCGTGACTGAGGCCTATCCAAAAAACAAAGGTCAGGACATAGACCCCCCAAAAGGCCGAGTTATTGAGTCCGGTGACCTCAAGTCCGGTACTGGCTTGATGGTAAAAGGCCATAAAGGCCCCGACAACCACCACAGCAAGCACAGCAACAAGCACCCAATAACGCGGGGAGGTTTGCGTCATACTTCGGAGAACGCACTGATCGAGTTTGGTGTATTCGGATTGGCTTTTCTGATTTGTTCCTTCAGGCACTTTTTTTGTCCGTATCGATAATCCGTTTTAAATAAATCACGGCGGATTCTGTATTGAGATGTTCCAATGCCCGATAACGCCTTGGATCTCTGGATGCTTTCGAGACCTGACTTTCGTGATCCAATAGGGAGCCGAAAACAATCGCATTTGCGGGGCAGGATTGCACGCAGGCCGGTTGGATCTCGCCGTCTTTGACCTGACGTTTTTCGATCTTGGCATCCTCTTTGGCGACTCGAATGCGCTGTACACAGAAGGTACATTTTTCCATCACACCGGCTTGCCGCACGGAAAGATCGGGGCTGAGTTGCTGATCCAGCGGCTTTGGCCATTCGGGCTCAGACCAGTTAAAAGAACGGACTTTGTAGGGACAGTTGACGCCGCAGTAACGGGTGCCGACGCAACGGTTGTAGACTTGGGCGTTGAGACCATCGGGCGTATGATAGGTGGCCGTGACGGGACAGACAGGTTCGCAAGGGGCATTGCCGCATTGCTGACAGAGCATGGGCAGAAACATCGCCTGCTGCGCTTCATCATCATGATCATTGTGACCCCAGTAACGCTCAATGCGCATCCAGTTCATTTCCCTCTGATTTTTTACCGCTTCCTCGCCGACAGTCGGGAGATTGTTTTCGGCGTGGCAGGCGACATTGCAAGCCCCGCAACCGGTGCAGCGATCCAGATCAATGACCATACCCCAACGGTAGTCTTCACTTTGATTGTTTATTTCCGGCTTGAGGTATTTTGAAATCGACTCCGGTAAAAAGCCGGAGGCATTCACGCCTGTTCGAGTCGGCAGGGCCTCAATCACTTCCAGTGGCGCACGACCTTTCAGTTGCCTGGCTTCATCACCGCTCATTGAGAGCACCAGGTCATGGTGACCGATATGATGTGTGACCCCTTCCGTTTTCGCAAAGGCGCTCTGCCGTCCCGTTTTTTTGATTGAAACCGCGACTGAGGCCCATGCCAAAGAGGCGGTTTCTGGCTCCAGATCCAGCGGAAGGACTTTCAGGGGATTGACACCACGGCCCTTTGCATAACGGCCATAGTCAGTGTGGCCTTGACCGATCGGTATGGCAAGGGTCTCTGGCCGGATACCCAGTGTCGGATAGACCGGTGCTTCAAGCCATCCCTCACTGCTTGAAAGCCGAAGGATATCTCCTTCCTGCACTCCCAAGTTCCTGGCCGTGACCGGATGGATTTCGACCCAGGAACCCCAAGTGATAGTCGTCATCGGATCGGGCGCTTCCTGCAACCAGGGCTGATTGGCGCCCCGTCCGTCATGTAGGTTAAGTGAGGGGTAGAGCAATAGATCGAACTGGTCTGCATTTCCTTGTTTTCCTGTTTTAAAGGCTTTCAGAATCTTTGAAATCTTTTGCAGGTCGGGATGTGAAACGGCAATGGCTTCACTGGCTTTGTTGTCCCAGCGTCCTCCTTGTTGTAGCAGTCGATTCCAATAGGGCCGAAAGTCGATACCGAAACCCAGCCCTTCTTCTAATCCGGAAACAAAAAACTGCTCTTCCCAATGTTCTTTTAAATAGCTCTCAAAATTTTCTTGTGGAAACTGATCCGATACAACTTCACCCAGTTCCGGGGCCAGGCCCAGAAAGATGTCCCCCAAAGGGCGAGTGTCGTATAAAGGGGCAACGACGGGTTGCATGAAACCGACACTCCGATAGCCGCCGTCCTCTTCGGGAACATAGTCTCCAAAAGATTCGAGGGGGGTATGAAGTGGAAAAATGAGGTCGGCATGACGCGTTGTTTCATCTAAAAAGGACGAAAAAGCGGCGATGAAGGGAATTTTTTCAAAAGACTTTTCAAGTGCAAGTCCTTCAGGAGAATGGAAAAGGAGGTTGGCATCATGTAACAGGAGAAGCTTGATCTTGCCGCTATCGATTTCATGAGGAAGGTTTTTGATGCGCTGCCAGTCGAGTCTTTTTTCATCAATCGTTTCATAGGGAGCATAGAAACTTAGGCCGCCCTTTTCTCCGATATTGCCACTTAAATAATTGAGTATATTCACTGCGACCGCATGGAAAATGCCATCCTTTTGTGCCGTGGCGTTTTCTCCGCAGAGGGCGAGACTTCGAGGCCTGGATGTAAATTCCAGAGCCAGTTGACGAATGATTTGTTCCGGGACATCACAGATTTTAGACACCTTTGAAGTGCTGTATTCAGAAAGCATCTCCTTCCAGATGTCTAATTCCAGTAAATTTAAGTTTTTCGTCTGTCGGCCCTCATTCACAATGACGTTTGACAGGCTCAGGGCCAGCAGGCCTTCAGTTCCGGGTCGAATGGAAATCCACTGATCGGCATTCGCTGCGGTGAGGGAAAGGCGGGCGGAGATGTGGATGAATTTCCCTCGATTTTGCCGCGAAGCCGACTGGCGAAATTCCCCATAAGCCACACTCTGGTTGACAGGAGAACGCCATCGCTCCAGAAAATCAGCGCCGAAAGAGAGGATAAAGTCTGTTTCGGCGATGTCATGATGCCCAAGCACATCCACGCCAAAACAAATTTGATTCGCCGACTTCTGAACGGCGCCGTCGAAAAGTTCATAGTTGTAACTATGAGGTGTGCCATAGCTTTCCATGAATTGTGAGATGAGCTGGCTCAACTGTCCCCGAATTGGACTACTGATAAAGTGGAGACGATCACTTTCTTTCTTCTCTTGCAGTTGTTTCATCTCTGAAGCGAGTAGACCGAATGCCTTTTCCCAGGAGATCTCTTCCCATTCACCCATGCCGCGTGTCCCGATACGCTGAAGCGGTTTTTTTATCCGATCCGGGCTGTAGAGCACTTGAAGGGCCGATTCCCCCATTGAACAGAGTTTTCCCCGGTTAATCGGCGAATCGGCGTTTCCTGCAATTTTTTTCGCCTGTCCTTCCTGAATCTTCACGGAAATACCGCAGCCGGAAGGACATTGACGACAGGTGCTGGCATACCATGTGGCTATGCCCGGCACGACATCATCCGCAGGAATAACAAAGGGGATCAACTTTTTAACCGGCTGTTCGACTTGAGAACAGGCGCCGAGCAAAGCGGCTGAGCCAGTCAACTTTAAAAAGTTCCGGCGGTCAATGCTGCTTTCTTCTTTTGATTCGGTTTTTTTACTCATTTATGACAGACATTACAATCAATTGGCGCTTCCTGTTTCTGATGGCATTTCAGACACCATCCCATTGAAAGTGAGGAGACTTTCTCGATTTGCACCATCTCGGCCACTTCGCCATGACATGCTTTACAATCCACTTCCGCGTTTAAGTGCATACGATGCGAAAAATAAACAAAATCGGGCAGGTCATAAATCTTCAGCCAGGGAATGGGCTTTTTATCTTCCCAATATGCGAGGAGCTTTTCAACTTCTTCCACACCTTCCTGTGCCTCGACCTCAATCATTTCATGGCAGCCGATACATTTCTGAACGCTGGGCACACCTGCGACAGAAGATCTTTCGGCATAGATATGACAGTAGAGACAGGCAATTTTTTGCTCACCCGCGTGGCTCTTATGGCTGAAGGCAATGGGTTGGTCTTTGATGGTTTCGTTTGAAGAAAAAAATGCGTAAGACCCTACGCTTGTCATTGCGATGAGGAGTACAAACAGGGCAAAAACAATCGATAGGGACGGGCTTTTTCGTGACAACAGAGACCCTTCAGAGACGGAAAGTGATTATACAGCGGCTCGACTTTAAGTCAAGGCGCTACAAAGTTTAAGTTCGATTCAGATTTTGGAAAGATAACATTGGTTTTCGGGTAAGACCGTAGTGTCGGCTACAATATCAGGAAAAGGCAGATGTACTTACGCAACCCTAAACACCGGGTTCTAGGCGAGGGTGGCATCACCCTCCAAAATATTGAAAAAAAAGGGCCGGGTTCAAAACAAACCCTGCCCTCATTGTTTTGTGCTGTGATGAGCTTCAATTTGAGTCAAATATTATCCCCACTCCCTGAACACAGTATCGGCGACGATAAAATGATCGGCCAGAAATCCGGCATAGCGTCCACGATGATGATAGACGCCCTGCACAATGACACGATTATTCACGACGTTATAAGGAGGAAAAGCGCTGAATACAGTAACAGTCGTCTCCTCCTCACCGATTTCTGTTTTGACGTATTCCGAGCCGAGCCGACCTCGCATGTGTTGTGCCGAACGAGCCCAAGCCATCACGGCCACTCGTTTGCCATCATACGCTTCACTCAGTTCTGAAATATCGACCAACAGAGGAAGCTCCTTCGCCAGAACCGTGTATGTCATCAAAAAAAGTATCGAAATCACGGCTAAACTGGCGGCAGTTAATATGCGATATATGTTTTTCATTGTCCTACCCTCCATCTCTATTATACCACCACATCTGAAACTGTCATTTTCAAGGCATGAGATTCACTTATTTTTCTTTTAAATCAATATCTTATTGATTTATTACGGGCCTTTAGAGTTCAGATCGAATCGTTTTCTGTACTCAGCAGGCTAGTCTCTCCTGTCGGGAAACGGGCGGTTAAAGGCAAATAGTGTTGCCCTCCCCTGTTTGACAACCCCTTGTCTTTTAAATAAAATCATCCGGTTTAATTGTTCTTGCTAATCAGGAGTATCCAGTGCGCGAATTTCCACGGATTAAACGCTTACCACCCTATGTCTTTAACGCCGTCAACGCCCTTAAAATCGATGCCCGACATCAGGGGGAAGACATCATCGACTTCGGCATGGGAAACCCGGATCAGACGACCCCGCCACACATCGTCGAAAAGGCGATTGAGGCGATTCAAAACTCGCGTAATCATCGTTACTCCGCCTCAAAAGGGATTACCAAGTTAAGGCTGGCCATTTGTAACTGGTATAAACGAAAATATGATGTCGAACTCGATCCGGCATCGGAGGCGATCGTCACGATCGGATCGAAGGAGGGCATCGCCCACCTGGCCCTTGCTCTTGTCGGGCCGGGTGATATTGTCATGGCTCCCAGTCCGACCTATCCCATCCATACCTATAGCGTCATTATCGCAGGGGCCGAACTCCGCTCAATCCCGCTCCGCCCCGGTAGCGATTTTTTTGAAGCTTTGGCTCAGGCCACCAAACAATCCTGGCCCCGTCCCAAATTGCTGATCATCAATTTTCCGCATAATCCGACGACTCAAACCGTCGAACTTGATTTTTTTGAAAAAATCGTCGATTTTGCGAAAGAGAACGACTTGATGGTGATTCATGATCTCGCTTATGCCGACCTTGTTTTCGACGGTTACAAGGCGCCCAGTCTGCTCCAGGTGCCCGGTGGAAAGGATGTAGGGGTTGAACTCTACTCCCTTTCAAAAAGTTACAACATGCCGGGATGGCGAATTGGCTTCTGTGTCGGTAACCCGGAAATGGTCGCCGCCTTGACACAACTGAAAAGCTATCTCGACTACGGCATTTTTCAACCGCTGCAAATCGCCGCAATTATTGCGCTCAACGGACCTCAGGATTGTGTAGATGAAATGGTTTCACTCTACGAGGGCCGCCGAAATGTCCTGGTTGACGGCCTGGACCGGATCGGATGGAAGATGGAGCGACCCAAAGCAACGATGTTTGTCTGGGCACAGATTCCGGAAGAATTTCGGAAGATGGGATCGATCCCCTTTTCAAAACATCTTCTGAATGAGGCAAAGGTCGCCGTTTCTCCGGGCATCGGTTTTGGTGAATACGGGGATGATCATGTTCGCTTTGCACTGGTTGAAAACGAACACCGAACCCGGCAGGCGATTCATGGCATCAAACGGGTCTTGGCGAAAGGTTTAACATCATGACGGGCGTTCCCATCAAGATTGGTTTTATCGGCTTTGGAACGGTTGCGTGCGGAGCTCTGGAAATTCTGGTCTCACAAGAAACCTTGCTTAAGCGTCGTCTCGGCCGGACACTGGAAATCACCCGAATTGCAGATCGTGAAATTAAGCGGGAGCGTGGGGTGTCGGTGCCGAAGAAGATTTTAACGACCGACCCAACAGAGATCCTTAAAGATCCAAGCATCGATATTGTCGTTGAACTGATCGGTGGCATTGATGCGGCAAAAACTTTTGTACTCCAGGCCATCAAGGCAGGTAAACATGTCGTGACGGCAAACAAGGCCCTGCTGGCCATTCACGGGGAAGAGATCTTTGAAGCCGCTTTACGCGCAGGGGTCGATGTCGGATTTGAGGCCTCGGTCTGCGGTGGTATTCCCATCATTCGAGCCATAAAAGAGGGCTTGGCCGCAGAGCGTATCAAGTCGATCTACGGTATCGTCAATGGCACCTGTAACTACATCCTCAGCAAAATGTTGGAAGAAGGCGGCAGTTTTAACGACATCCTTGCGGAAGCCCAGGCATTAGGCTTTGCTGAGGCTGATCCCAGCCTTGATGTGGGTGGCGGGGATTCTGCCCACAAGCTGGCCATCCTCAGCAACCTGGCCTTTGGTACCTCCGTTTCCCTCAAAGAAATCTATACAGAAGGCATTGAAAAAATCACTCCGATTGATATTCGTTTTGCACATGAATTCGGATATCGCATCAAACTGCTTGCAATTACAAAATTCAGCGGGAATGAGATTGAAGCGCGTGTGCATCCCACGATGATCTCAGAGGACACCCTTCTGTCCAAGGTGGACGGGGTTTTTAATGCGGTTTATGTCGATGGAGAAACACTCGGCCCGACGCTCTATTACGGTCAGGGAGCCGGAAGTCTGCCGACAGGAAGCGCCGTCGTCAGTGACATCGTCGAGATTGCACGGAATATCATGAGCGGCTCTAGCGGTCGTGTGCCGCCAGCATCATTTGTCGCGGGCGCTCGCAAAAGCCGACGCATTCGACCCATAGCGGAGATTGAATCGCTCTACTACCTCCGCTTTACCGTGCGGGATGAACCGGGCGTGCTCTCAAAGATTTCCGGCATACTCGGATCGTACAGCATCAGCATTTCCTCCATGATTCAGCAGGGAAGGAAGATTGACGGAGGTGTTCCCCTCGTCATGATGAGCCACATGGCGAAGGAGCGAGACCTGCAATCCGCTCTCTCCGAAATCAATCGCCTCAATTGTATCTCGGGTGAAACCCTGCTCATTCGTGTTGAAGGAGAAGACGCCTCATGAAGTGGCCCGGCATCATCGAAGCCTACCGGGAATTTCTTCCTGTGACCGATGACACACCGATCGTCACCCTCGAAGAAGGCGGTACGCCATTGATCCGCTCCCCGCGTTTAGCGGCTGAAATCGGGGCCGATATCGACCTCTACCTCAAGTTTGAAGGGGCAAATCCGACGGGTTCTTTCAAGGACCGGGGCATGACCCTCGCTATTTCAAAAGCCAAGGAGGACGGTGCGAAGGCAGTGATCTGTGCATCAACGGGAAATACTTCTGCCTCTGCTGCCGCCTATAGCGCCCACGCAGGCATGGAGGCCTATGTCCTGATTCCGGAGGGGAAAATCACCCTCGGCAAACTTTCTCAGGCCATGATCCATAAAGCAACGATTCTTCAGATTGACGGCAATTTTGATGAAGCCCTGTGCCTGGTCAAGGAGATCGCAGAAAACTATCCGGTCACCCTCGTCAACTCACTCAACCCTTACCGCTTGCAGGGCCAGAAGACGGGTGCCTTTGAAGTGTGTGATCAGCTTGACTACGCTCCGGATCATCATTTTCTTCCCGTCGGAAACGCAGGAAATATCACAGCCTACTGGATGGGTTATAAGGATTATTACAATGCAGGGAAAATCGATTCTCTGCCGAAAATGATCGGTTTTCAGGCCGCAGGGGCTGCCCCGATTGTCAGAGGTAAAATCATTAAAAATCCGAAAACCATTGCCACGGCCATTCGAATTGGTAATCCCGCAAGTTGGAAACAAGCCGAAGCGGCCGCCGCAGAATCGCAAGGCCGGATCGACATGGTGACGGACGACGAGATTGTCACAGCCTATCGCATGATTGCGGGACTGGAAGGCATCTATTGTGAACCGGCATCGGCAGCGGGAGTGGCCGGTTTGATCAAACTCAACAAGACCGGGTATTTCAAAAGTGGTGATAAAGTGGTTTGTACCCTGACCGGACACGGCTTAAAGGACGCAGACTTCTCCTTGACAATTTCAGAAAAACCCGCCTCAATTTCAGGCAGCATGGACGAACTTGTGAAGGCCCTTGGGTTTTAAAAGAAGGTCACCTCAGATAAGTCAAGCAATGTTCCCTCACAATGTCATCTCGACCACGAGGAGACGTCCACGATTTCTCACTTTCTTCGGAATAACATCATAATCAAAATTCTCCCATGGCTCTAATCGTTCAAAAATATGGTGGCACTTCGATTGGTACGCTTGATCGCATTAAAATTGTCGCGAAGCGTATTGCGAAGCGGCGACGAGAAGGTTCGTCCCTTGTAATCGTTGTCTCGGCGATGTCGGGAGAAACCAACCGCTTGACGAAGATGGCCAGCCAAATCACGGACAACCCGAATGAGCGGGAGATGGATATGTTGCTTTCGACGGGAGAACGTGTGACGATTCCACTGTTGGCAATGGCCCTGCAGGAACTGGGCTGCGCCGCCCAATCCTTTACAGGACGACAGGTGGGGATCATGACAAACTCTGTCCATACCCAGGCAAGGATTGAGGAAATCCGGGCTGATAGGTTGAAGTCGGCTTTAGCCGACGGAATAATTCCAATTGTCGCCGGCTTCCAGGGGATCAATGCACAATCGGATGTCACGACATTGGGGCGGGGGGGATCAGATACTACGGCCGTGGCCCTTGCGGCGGCCCTTTCGGCGGACTTGTGTGAAATCTATACGGATGTTGACGGAGTTTACACGACGGACCCGAACATCGTTTCCGCCGCAAGACGGATTCCTCGGATTTCTTATGAAGCGATGTTGGAGCTGGCGAGTCTCGGTGCAAAGGTACTGCAAACCCGCTCTGTCGAGTTTGCAATGAAATACCGTGTGCCGGTCCATGTGCGGTCGAGTTTCAATGACAATGCAGGAACGGTCGTCACAATGGAGGATAAGGCAATGGAACAGGAGCTTGTTTCGGGCATCACGTATAATAAAGACCAATCCAAGGTAACACTCGTTGGCATTCCGGACCGCCCCGGCATCGCCTCAATGATCTTCGAAGCCATCTCCAAGGAAAACATGAATGTCGATATGATTATTCAGAACGTCGGGCAAGGCGGATTGACCGACCTTTCATTTACCGTCCCAAGAGGGGAAGCCCCTCGGGCAAAAAAGATTCTTCTGGCCTTGGGAAATGAAATCGACGTGCATCATATTGCCCTGACCGAAGCGATTGCCAAAGTTTCGATTGTCGGTGTCGGTATGCGTTCCCATTCCGGCGTGGCCGCAAAGACCTTTTCCTGCCTCTCTGACGAAGGCATCAATATTATGATGATCTCCACCTCTGAAATAAAAATTTCCTGCGTGATCGAAGAAAAATACACCGAACTGGCCGTCCGCACCTTACACGAAACTTTCGGATTAGGAGAGGATCTCAGCTCTGCTCATGAAGAAGTAGGGCATTAAAAAATATGGCGACTCAAATCACCTTATACGATACTTGCCTCCGGGACGGCGCACAATCGGAAGATGTCTCCTATTCCGTCGAAGATAAGCTTCGCATCGTTCGCAAACTAGATGAATTGGGTCTCCATTTTATTGAAGGCGGGTGGCCGGGAGCCAATCCGAAAGACATCCTCTTTTTCCAGGAGATGAAAAAGCTTGAACTGAAGTCGGCACAACTCGTGGCCTTCGGCGCAACACGACGCTGGCGGAACAAGGCCTCGGAGGATCAAGTTCTGAAAGACCTGATTGATGCCGGAACCGAGTGGATCACCTTGTTTGGAAAAAGCTGGGACCTGCACGTTACGGATGCCCTCGGCATCACCCTGAATCAAAATCTTGAGATGATCTCCGATTCGATTGCCTATCTTAAATCTAAGGGGAAACGGGTTTTCTATGATGCCGAACATTTTTTTAACGGATACCTTGCCCGACCGGACTATGCCCTAAAAACCCTTGAAGCGGCGCGGGATGCGGGTGCGGAGTGTCTCATCCTTTGCGATACGAACGGCGGGATGATGCCCTGGCAGATCAAAGACATTATTGCCGTCGTCATCAAAGAAATCGGCGGAGCGATTGGCATTCATGCCCACAACGACTCGGAGTTGGCCGTCGCCAATAGCCTCACGGCAGTCGCAGAGGGAGTAAGCCATGTGCAGGGAACGATCAACGGATTCGGGGAGCGTTGCGGCAACGCCAATCTCTGTTCGATTTTGCCGAATTTGAAATTAAAAATGGGAATTGATTGTCTCTCAGACCGACAGCTTCAAAAGCTTCGTGAAGTCTCCCGCTACGTCAGTGAAATTGCCAATCTAAGTCACAACAAACATCAAGCCTATGTGGGTGATGCGGCCTTTGCTCACAAAGGAGGCATTCATGTCCATGCCGTCCGGAAAAATCCCGAGACCTATGAACATATCGCTCCTGAAAAAGTCGGGAACAGTCGTCGGATTTTAATTTCTGATTATTCAGGAAAAAGCAACCTGCTTGAAAAAGCAAAGGCTTATAATATTGATCTCTGTGATAACAGCCCGGAGGTTCAGACCCTCCTTCAAAAATTGAAAGTTCTGGAACACGCAGGTTTTCAATTTGAAGGGGCGGAGGGTTCGTTTGAATTGATGATGAACCGGGCTCTGGGGGAGAAGAGTACATTTTTTGATCTGATCGGATTTCGTGTCATCGACGAAAAATATAAAATGAATGAAAAATCGATCTCTGAAGCAACGATTCGACTTTCGGTAAAGGGAGAAGTCGAACATACGGCGGCGACTGGCGCGGGTCCGGTCGATGCCCTTGACCACGCCTTGCGCCGCGCTCTTGAAAAGTTCTACCCTGTTCTCTCAGAGGTTAAATTGCTTGATTACAAGGTGAGGGTACTCACTGGAAAGTCGGGAACGGCTTCTCGAGTCCGTGTTTTAATTGAATCGGGTGACGGGAAAAGGAAATGGGGAACGGTCGGCGTTTCCGAAAACATCATCTCTGCGAGCTGGCAGGCCCTTGTTGACAGCATTGAATACAAACTCCTCATCTTAAACAGGTGACTATGTACGCGCTTTTAAAAAAAGCCAACAAACGCATAATCCCGATGATGTTTTCCTGTGCGGTACTCCTTTCCTGCCAGAGTGAAAATAGCGCCACTTCACCCGTGCAAACGGCTCTGAAGCTGCCCGATGCCTCGTCTGTCAATATAGAGATTGCGATTCCTGCAAGATCGCTCTTGATTACAGAGCAGGCCTTTGTGCGTGCGGCAAAGCTGGTGATTCCCGCCGTCGTCAATATCAGCACCGTCAACTATGTGCGTCATCCATCCCGAGTGGATAGCCGGGATCAGGGCGACATCCGGGATTTTTTTGACAATTTGTTCAACAAGAAATCACCTCAAAAATTCAAGGCGAAAAGCTTAGGCTCAGGATTTATCTTCAGCAAAGCCGGTTTTATCATGACCAACCAGCATGTGATTTCCGAAGCAGAGAAGATTACCGTCAGGTTGTCAGATCAGCGGGAGTTTGTCGCAGAGGTCATTGCCCAGGACAAAGACAGAGATCTTGCTATCATCAAAATTCCAGAGAACGACGACCTGCCTCTTGCCCCTTTAGGTAACTCCGATCAGACCGAAGTGGGTGAATGGGCGATTGCAATTGGCAATCCCTTCGGGCTTGACCGAACGGTTACAGTCGGTGTCATCAGCGCCACTGGCCGCTCCAAGATCGGCATTGCCGATCACAGCAGCTTTCTCCAGACAGACGCTTCAATCAACTTCGGCAACAGTGGCGGCCCACTCCTAAACGCCTCCGGCAATGTGATCGGTATCAATA
The DNA here is from genome assembly GCA_029261195.1 of Nitrospirota bacterium. Lineage (GTDB taxonomy): Bacteria > Nitrospirota > Nitrospiria > SBBL01 > JAADHI01 > JAJDBU01. The sequence continues at coordinate 16,795 of JAJDBU010000032.1, forward strand.
CCGCCATCATCGCATCGGGCCAGGGCATCGGATTCGCCATCCCGATCAACACCGCCAAGTCCATTATCAGAGAGTGGATTGAAGCGCAGCGTCTGCGGCAGAGTTAGACGCTTTTCACCTGACTCTTAAGCCCTTTCTCAAGTCTTGACGCGCCTCTTGGTTAACTCAAGCGCTTATACACACAATATGATTAAAGTCCTGGTGTTCAACGAATCACATTTTTCGCTGGCTAGAAACAGAATGGCGCAGGTGCAGACCCTTTTTCGCCAAAGTTTTCCAGATTTGGCCGAATATGCGGATCAACTGCCTTCCCGTCTTCAGAACCCCATCAAACACGGTTATCGTTCGGTTCTGCTGATCGCCGAAAGTGCGCTGGGCCGCGTGGACGCCTTCGCGCTCCTGGTTCACTTTCCGAATATTCAATGCGCCTTTTTGGATTTCATCGCATCGAAAGGGGAAATTCGGGGTACCGGAGTCGGCGGCGCCCTCTACGAAGGGGTCAGGGAACTCTGTCAGGAAATGGGCGTGAAGGGATTGTACAGCGAAGTCCAGCCGGATCGCCCCGAATACACCCCCGATCCTCAGGCCTTGAAAAACGCGAAGAACCGCATTCGATTTTACGAGCAGTACGGCGCCCGTATCATCGACAATCCGGCGTATTCGACGCCCGTGGGCCGTCCGCCGACTTCGGCCTTTCTTCTTTTTGACGGTTTGGGGAAAACACGGATTTTAGAACGAAAAGAGGCTCAGCGAGCGGTCGAAAACATTTTGACACAGCGCTTTGCCAATCTTGACGATCCCGATTATCTCCAAGCGGTCGGCCAGGGATTTCAGGATAATCCGGTTCGCTTCCTCCCCTTTCGTTCCAGGAGGATTCAAGAGGAAAACACCTTGGTCAAGTCTCATCGCTTATCAAAGTTGTTCGCCGTGGTACACAGCCCGAAACACGAACTGCACCACGTCAGGGAACAGGGTTACTTCGAGCGTCCCATCCGGCTGAATGCGATCAATCAGGTCTTGAGTGAGGTCCCCTTTTTTACCCCGATTGCGCCGAAAAAATACAGGAACAAACATCTCCTCGCCGTGCACGACGCCGATTTTGTGACCTACCTGAGAATGATCTGCACTACCTTAAAAGAAAAACGGCCCGTCTACCCCGATACCTTTCCCTTGCGCCGCAAGGTCAACCGCCCGAAGGTGCTGGCCGTGCAGGCCGGTTATTACTGTATCGACACGGGAACGCCCCTCTATCCCAACGCCTACCTTGCAGCGCGGGCCACAGTCGATACCGTGCTCACCGCCGCAGATGCCTTGCTCACGGACAGCAAACGCATGGTCTACGCCGTCTGTCGCCCGCCCGGTCACCACGCGGGCAGGCGATTCTACGGCGGATTTTGCTACTTCAACAATGCCGCTATTGCGGCCCACTATCTCTCCTCACAGACGCGGACCGCTGTTTTAGACATCGACTTTCATCACGGCAACGGCACGCAGGATATTTTCTACGAACGCTCCGACGTACTTACCGTTTCGATTCACGGACACCCCGACTATGCCTATCCCTATTTCAGCGGCTATGCCGACGAATCCGGCGAGGGTGAGGGTCTGGGTTTTAACCGGAACTTTCCGCTGCCGCCGAAAACCGATGAGAAAAAATACCTCAGCACCTTAAAGGCCGCCCTGCTGACCCTTGAAAAGTTTAAACCGGAGGTTCTTGTCGTTTCACTTGGCTTTGATATTTTGAAAGGCGATCCGACCGGTACTTTTTTACTCGCGCCCGCCATTTTTCGATCCATCGGGGAACTTCTGATGCAGATGCGGATTCCCCTGCTTCTCGTTCAGGAAGGCGGGTATAACATTCGCAATATCAAGCGCGGCTGCATCGCCCTCTTCAACGGCCTGCAAGCCTCAAATTCAGGATGAGCCGCCCCCTCCTTTGATCGTAAAAGAAACTGGGGTGATGGGCTTATTCAGGGCTGACGGGGCTGAACCTGGACCCGGACCAGGTGGGCCTGGACTCGGTGGATCTTGGTGGACCTGGACCCTCCGGGACGTGGATGTCCGGTTCTTTGTGAGTTTCATCGATCCAGACCCTCCAATCCTTTATGGAGATTTATTGTTATGTTTTTCGCCTGGCGGCAATCTCTAAGAGGAGTTCATCGGGGTTGAGGATTTCTTTTCGGGTGAGGATTGCAATCAGAGCCTCAAGCGTTTCTTTGGCATCATCTTCATCCAACTCTTGTTCAAGTTCTGCCATTTGCTCCTCCTTACTTGGCTCATCCAGAAGACGTTCTGAATCAGGTCTCATCTTAGACGCAAATTTTGCAATCATGATGATTAAAAACACGCCAATAAAAAATATAACTAAAAGTCCCATCGTCTTAATACATCCTTTTTAGTCGTTTGGTGACTTAATAACATTTAGGACGGCAACAACATCCAGTAATTCCAAGTTCAATCGTTCTTTTACGCTTTTTTCTGGCATAAAAATTTCAAGATACCCTGAACTGTTGATGATGAGGTTTACTTTCGCCTCGTCCCCCTCTGCATAGTTCTGTTTCAGTCCGGTCAATGTCTCTCCAGCAATCACAATTTCAAACTTCTCAGGTAAATCAGCCCTTTTTATATTTGTAATCGCATTGCCAAAATGGTCGAAATAGACGATCTTCCCGCCTAGCTTCGATTCTTTTTTTTCAATAGCAAGCCCTGAAATTTTATAGGCATCCTCTATTTCCACACCCAATGCCGCAGGATCTGTTCCAGAAGCAAGCGCCGCAGCGATTGGCGCAAAGTGGTCTCTTCCCGCAAAGGTGGGACTTTCTTCAAATTTGAGGAGGGTATTTCCCCTGATTTCAAATACCCGGCTTTCCGCTTTATCCACTAAGTAGGTCAGGAGTCCATTGTCCGGCGCAACGAAGTGCTGTCCTTGGAAAGAGACGACTATTTTCCTCCGAACGGTTCCGACGCCGGGGTCAACAACCGCGAGGTGGACCGTTCCAGAGGGAAAGTAGCGACAGACCTCATTGACGACAAAAGCGCCGCTGATGATATCGTGGCGGGGGATTTCATGGCTGATGTCGATCAGACGTGCTTTTGGAAGGGCTTGAAGGATGACCCCTTTGATGGATCCGACAAAATAATCACGCAGACCAAAATCAGTCGTCAAAGTGATGATAGGTGGCCGAGCGCGCTTACTCACAGTAAGGATTCAGATCAGCCTCCAAAGCTGATCTTGAGGATTTCATATTCGACGGTTTTTGCAGGGGCAATCACTTCTGCAAAGTCGCCAACGGAGCGACTAATCAAGGCCCTTGCGACGGGAGAGTGGATGGAGATCGTGCCGTTTTTCAAATCCGCCTCGTCGCGCCCGACAATGGTGTATTGTTTTTCTTCATCGGTATCGACATCCAGCAGATTTACAGTCGCACCGAAGACCACTTTTTCTGTCGAAAGATTGGAGGTGTCTACGACTTGGGCGTCAGCCAACTTCCCCCCGATTGCCCGGATACGACCTTCGATGAAACCCTGCCGTTCTTTGGCCGCATGATATTCGGCATTTTCACTGAGGTCTCCATGCGCCCTCGCTTCGGCAATGTCTGCAATATTTTGTGGTCGTTCGATTTTTTTAAGGCGTTCAAGTTCTTCTGTCAGGAGCGCATGTCCCCTGGGTGTCATCGGTGTACTCAAATCTTCCTCCGGATTACAGACAATGGATCATTCTTTATGATCTATTGTCATTAGGATTGATAATAGTCTTGTATCGCTTTAACGGAGAGTCGATCTTTCAAGATTGCCTCAATTCCCCGTGCGGCGGCGCGTCCCCCGGCGATCGTTGTAAAATAAGGGATGCCGTCCTGAAGCACCTTGTGACGAATCGCGCCCGAATCGGCTTCGGACTTTTTGTCTCCCACTGTATTAATGACCAGCTGCACTGCACGATTTTCCAGGTGATCAATGATATTCGGGCCGCCTTCCTGGATCTTTTTAAGCCTCGTTACATTTAAACCCTGCTTCTTCAGGTAGGCCGCTGTTCCAAAGGTGGCAATCAACTTGAAACCAAAGGCATCAAGCTGCAAGGCAATCGATGCCGCTGCGTCCTTGTCCCCATCCTTAACGCTGATAAAAACCGTTCCGGAAGTGGGAAGGTGGTTATCGGCGGCAGTCTCGGCCTTGGCAAAGGCGCGACCAAAGTCACGATCAATACCCATAACCTCTCCCGTCGATTTCATTTCAGGGCCTAAGAGCGAATCGGTTCTAAAACGCTTAAAGGGAAAAACAGCCTCTTTGACAGCAACATGCTGAAGGGGTTTGGGCTTGGCTGAAACCCCTTGCATTGCCAGGCTTTCTCCCATGATAACCTTCATTGCGATCTTTGCAAGCGGCAACCCGATGGTTTTGCTGACAAAGGGAACGGTCCGGGAACCTCTGGGATTGACCTCAATAATATAGACTTGACTGTCTTTTACCGCAAACTGGATATTAACTAAACCAATGACGCCCAGCTCTTTGGCAATTAATGTTGTCTGGTGACGAATTGTATTGATCACGGCCTCGTCAACAGAAAATGGCGGAAGGGCACAAGCTGAATCCCCTGAATGCACACCCGCCTGTTCGATATGCTCCATCACCCCGGCGACAAAGACCTCTAAGCCATCCGCTACGGCATCGACATCCAGTTCAATGGCATCTTCCAGGTATTGATCCACCAGAATCGGATGATCCGGAGAGGCCTTGACAGCATGAATCATATACTCATGGAGGCTGTCTGTGTCGTAAATGATCTCCATTGCCCGTCCCCCCAGGACATAGGAGGGGCGAACGATCACGGGAAAACCGATATCACCTGCGATCTTCACTGCCTCCTCAACTGAGCGTGCCATGCCGTTTAAAGGTTGTCGTAGTCCGAGCTTGTTCACCAGTCTATCGAAGCGTTCTCGATCTTCAGCCCGGTCGATGGCATCCGGAGAGGTGCCGAGTATGGCGACGCCTTCTTTTTCGAGCGGTATCGCCAGCTTTAGCGGGGTTTGTCCTCCGAATTGAACAACGACGCCCAGGGGGTTTTCTTTTTCGATGATATGAAGCACGTCTTCATGGGTCAAAGGTTCAAAATAGAGTCGATCAGAGGTGTCGTAATCCGTACTCACCGTTTCGGGATTGCAGTTGATCATAATGCTTTCAAAGCCCAGGTCTTTGAGGGCAAAGACCGCGTGTACGCAGCAATAATCAAACTCCACCCCCTGCCCGATCCGATTCGGCCCACTGCCCAGAATAATGACTTTTTTTCGCTCGCTCGGTTCGGACTCGCACTCCGTCTCGTATGTGGAATAGAGATAAGGCGTATGGGCCTCAAACTCGGCCCCGCAGGTGTCTACCCGCTTATAAACTGGAACAATGCCGTTAAGCTTTCTTAATGTCGCAACCTCATTCTTGGGTCGATTTGTAATGCGGGCAATCTGCCGATCGGAATATCCCGATCTTTTGGCTTCGCGAAGAAGGTCGAGATTATCTTCAAGATTCCTGGGGTCTTTGCTCAGTGCCGTTTCCATCTGAACAATCTGCTCGAACTGATTAAGAAACCAGGGGTCGATTTTTGTAATCTGATGGATCTCTTCAAGGGAAACCCCTAAACGAATGGCATCCGTAATTTGAGAGATCTGATTAAAGGTCGGGCGGGCAAGCAGGGCCTTCAAGGGCTCAATGCCTTCCGCAAGCCGGTGATTCGGCTCGACGCCTTCCCGATTGACCTCCAGAGACCGAAGGGCCTTTAAAAAGGCCTCCCTGAAATTTCTCCCGATCGCCATCACCTCACCGACTGACTTCATCTGAAGCGAAAGCGTGCGATCGACTTTCGGGAATTTTTCAAATGCAAAACGGGGGATCTTAACCACGACGTAGTCAATTGTCGGCTCAAAACAGGCAGGTGTGACGGAAGTAATGTCATTTTGTATTTCATCAAGGGTCAAGCCGATGGCCAGTTTCGCCGCGACTTTTGCAATCGGATAACCCGTTGCCTTGGAGGCCAGCGCCGAACTTCGTGAAACACGCGGATTCATCTCGATCACACGCATCTCCCCATTGGCAGGATTGAGCGCAAACTGAACGTTCGAGCCTCCCGTATCCACGCCTACCCCCCGGATGATGCGAATCGCCGCATCTCGCATCAACTGATATTCCTTGTCGGTCAGGGTCTGCACGGGTGCGACAGTGATCGAATCTCCCGTATGGACGCCCATCGGATCGAGATTTTCGATGGAACAGATGATGACAACATTGTCGTTTTTATCCCGCATGACCTCAAGTTCAAACTCTTTCCATCCCAGAGCCGATTCTTCAATCAAAACCTCGTGTGTTGGGCTGTTGGCAAGACCCGCCTCAACAGCGTCTTCAAATTCTTCTGCGTGGTAGGCGATACTGCCGCCTAAGCCGCCTAAGGTGAAGGAAGGCCGGATGATGGCTGGAAAACCGGTTTGTTTTACGATGGCAAGCGCTTCATCAAGACTTCCTGCGATGCGGCTTTGAATATATTCCAGCCCGGCTTCTTTAATCACCTTTTTGAAGGCGTCTCTGTCTTCCGCTCGTTTGATTGAATCGTAATTTGCCCCGATGAGTTCGACCTCATAGGTTTTGAGGATACCGGCATCGTGCAGGGATATCGCCATATTCAGGGCGGTTTGACCCCCCATTGTCGGCAAAATGGCCTCGGGTCTTTCCTTCTTGATAATTTCTTCCAGACAATCAAGGGTAATGGGTTCGATATAGGTCCGATTCGCCACATCGGGGTCAGTCATAATCGTGGCCGGATTGCTGTTGACCAGGACAACCTCATAACCCTCATCGCGGAGCGCCTTGCAGGCCTGAGTGCCTGAATAGTCAAATTCGCAGGCCTGACCAATCACAATCGGTCCGGCGCCGATAATCAGAATCTTTTTTATGTCGGTTCTTTTTGGCACGTTAGTTCCTTATAAAACGATTTTCCTAAGGCATCCAAAGGTAAAGAAAACGGGGAGATCCGCCCCGGAGCAATTGTTTCGGCTCAAGCCCCCAAGCCGCAAGCGGATCCACTGCAGCCGCAAAGCTGCGTGAATAGATGTTGTTCTTGTATTCACCGGGGCGTTTATACAGGATGACGCTGGCCTCAGAGAGTCCTGCGGCCTCTTTGCTCATGTCGATGACCTCTTCAAAATAAGCAATTTTATCGATTAGACCCGACTCCAAGGCTTTGGAAGCCGTGTAGACCCGTCCATCGGCCAATGCCTTGATACGTTCCGGCCTCAGCCCTGTCCGATTCTCTGCAATCACTTTTAGAAAACGGCCATACATGTCATTAATAATACCTTGGAGAATATCCCGCCCTTCGGATGAAAGAGGTTTAATCGGAGAACCTAAATCTTTGTGGGTGCCGGATTTAATCGATTCTGCACCTACTCCGACCTTTTCCATCAGTCCTTTAAAATTGACATGAAGCATGATCACCCCGATGCTCCCGATGACGGATGTCGGATGAGCGACCACCTTGTCCGCCGCCATCGCAATATAATAGGCCCCGGATGCACCGAGATCCAGAATAGAAGCAAAGACCGGTTTCCCCGTTTTTTCTTTAAAACGCTGAATTTCGTGATGAATCAGATCCGATGCGGTAATGGTTCCACCGGGGCTATTGATGCGTAAAACAACCGCCTTCACTTTTTTGTCTTTAGCCGCACGACCCAGTTCCTCTTTCACACGAGAGACCATGTCCGGCATTTTGACCAGGTTCCCTGTCTCCTCTTCCGAGATAAAGCCGGAGATATCCAGGAGAAGAATCTTGTCGTCTCCCTCCCCGCTGATCACCTCCTCCTGAAAGGCTTCCAACTTGGGAAAAAGGGAAAGGTTGTAGACACAGCCCGAAAGTAAAACTGAGACGACCGGGATAAGAAACCATCGCTTTGCCATCTTGTTCATTATTGTCCTTTATACTTTATTAAGAGAAGCAGTGAACATCACTTGGCAAACGAACCAATAAAGTCTTTGAAAAAGAAGGCGGCATCATGCGGGCCGGGGGAGGCCTCGGGATGATATTGAACAGATGAAACAGGCAAAGTCTTGTGGCGCATGCCTTCTACGGTTTGATCGTTCAGATTGATATGGGTCACTTCGATTTCGTTTTTAAGGCCTGAAAAATCAACTGCAAAACCGTGATTCTGCGCTGTAATCTGAACCCGTCTCGTTGCCATGTCCATCACAGGCTGGTTGCCGCCATGATGCCCGAACTTCATTTTAGAACAAAGTGCGCCCAAGGCAAGACTTAAGATTTGATGACCCAAACAAATGCCGAAAAGCGGCTTTTTTCCAAGAAGCGCTTTGGCCTGAGCAATCGCATAAGGCACGGCTTCCGGATCTCCAGGGCCGTTCGATAAGAGAATACCGTTCGGGTTCATCTGCAATACGGTCTCAGCCGCCGTGTCGGCTGGCACGACGGTGACATGACAATCCAGTTCACTGAGCATGTGTAGGATAGTACGTTTAACCCCGAAATCGTAGACGACGACATGGAATCGTTTGGATTCTTGTTCGCTTTCTCGCCAGACGTAGGGTAAGGTGCAGGTGACTTTAGAAACGAGATCTTGACCAACAAGTGGCGGTACTTTTTTGAGGGTATTCAAAAGACTCGCGAGATCGCTTGATTTCGTCGAAATAATGCCCTGCATCGCACCCTTTGAACGGATTTTTCGAGTCAGTGCGCGGGTATCGATCCCTTCAATCGCAATGATGCCATGTTGTTTAAGTAGGGTGTCCAAAGCGCCCTCGGAGCGCCAGTTACTCGGCTTAGGCGAATATTCCCTTACGATAAGGCCTTCCAGCCAGAGTCGTTCCGATTCATCATCCTCTGAATTCACACCGGTGTTTCCGATCAGGGGATAGGTCATTGTGACCATTTGACCCGTATAAGACGGGTCGCTCAGAATCTCCTGGTAGCCGGTCATACTGGTATTGAAGACCACCTCACCAACCGCCTCACCTTCGGCCCCAAAGGAGCGGCCTTTGAAAATTGACCCGTCTTCTAAAAGGAGGATGGCTTCGTTTGTCATCTTAATTTTCCACCATCATATAAACCTTCAAGGACCTTCCCCGAAACAATCACGGTGCTTGCGCGGCCTTTCATTGTCCAGCCGATAAAAGGGGAGTTTTTACTGAGCGACTTCATATCCGAAGCCTTCACCGTCCATTCGACATCGGGATCAATGAGGGTGATGTCGGCTCGATCTCCAATACCCAATCGGCCGATTTTTTGTCCGATGACCTTTGCAGGTCCCGACGTCAGTTTTTCAATGACATCTGAGAGGCTCAAGACGCCGGTCTCGACCAGCTTTAAAGAAAGCGGCAGAGCTGTTTCCAGGCCGATGATGCCGAAGGGGGCGCAATCCAATTCCTGCTCCTTCTCCTCTGAGGCGTGAGGCGCATGATCGGTCGCAATGACTTCGATGGTGCCGTCGGCCAGACCGGCGAGGATCGCCTCCATGTCCTTCGAGGATGCCAGCGGCGGTTTCATTTTTGCGTTGCTGTCATAGCCGCGAAGGGCCTCGTCTGTCAAGGTGAAATAGTGGGGACAGGTTTCTGCTGTCACCGAAATGCCTCGTTTTTTCGCCTCTCGAATCAGTTGCACCGAGCCTGCCGTGCTGATATGTGCCAGGTGAACACGGGCGCCGGTTAACTCGGCCAACTCAATATCACGCGCCACCATGACGGTTTCGGATGAAGAGGGGATGCCCCTGAGGCCCAGATCGGTCGATACCTTCCCCTCAAAAATAACGCCGTCCGCCGTCAGATTCAGGTCTTCGCAATGGTCAATCACCGGGATGTCAAAGATTGTGGCATAAGTCATTGCCAGACGCATGATCTCGCTGTTCATCACGGGCAAACCGTCATCAGATACAGCGACACATCCGGCAGAGACCAGTTCAGCCATCTCGGCAAGTTCCTTCCCCTGAGAGCCTTTTGTGATGGCCCCGACCGGCAGGACATGCACAAGGCCTTCAGCAGCAGCTCGTTCCAGAATCAGTTCCGTCACCGCCTGGTTGTCATTCACCGGGTTGGTATTCGGCATGCAACAGACCGTTGTGAAGCCGCCCGATGCAGCGGCAGCCGTCGCTGAAGCGATGGTTTCTTTGTATTCAAAGCCGGGCACACGAAGATGGGTATGCAGGTCGATCAGTCCAGGGACGACCAGTAAGCCACGGGCGTCAATGGTGCGGAATGTGCCTTCCGGTTGAGCAATTGACGGGGAAATTCCGGAAATCACACCGGCTTCAATCAGCAGGTCAGCGACCTCATCTCGTTTGTGCGAAGGGTCGATAATCCGTCCCCCTTTGATCAAAATCTTGTCACTCATATCAGTGCTGACTCCCTTCTGAAAGCAGGAAAAAGAGGGCCATGCGTACCGCAAGCCCGTTGGTGACCTGATCCAGAATTACAGAGGAGAGGCCATCCGCAATCTCAGAACTCAGTTCTATTCCCCGGTTAATCGGGCCGGGATGCATCACCAGGACTTCCGGATCGGCAAGATTCAATCTGTTTTGGTTGAGCCCGTAGAGCATGGCATATTCTCGCAAAGTGGGGAAAAATCCTCTGGATTGCCGCTCAAGCTGCAATCGAAGCACGATGATGATATCAGCTCCGACAAGGGCTTCGTCCATATGCAGAGAGACTTTCACGCCCCATCGTTCAATTCCTGAGGGGATCAGCGTGGGCGGCCCGACCACACAAACCTCTGCCCCGTATTTCACAAGGCCCTGAATGTCTGAGCGTGCAACACGACTATGCAGGATGTCGCCGACAATCACGACTTTAAGTCCTTTGATCTCCCCTTTTTTTTCCTTGATGGTCATCAGGTCCAAAAGGCCCTGGCTTGGATGCTGGTGGGCACCGTCTCCCGCGTTGATCACTGCACTTCGAAGTACACCTGCCAATAGTTGGGGAACGCCCGAGGCACTGTGCCGGACAACAATAAAATCAGAGTGCATTGCTTCAATGTTCCTGGCGGTGTCGAGAATCGTTTCATTTTTTACCGCGCTGCTTGATGCGGCAGAAATATTAATCACATCGGCGGAGAGGCGTTTTCCGGCCAGTTCAAAGGAGGTGCGGGTACGAGTGCTGGGCTCAAAAAAAAGGTTAATGATGGTTTTGCCACGCAAGGCGGGTACTTTTTTGATGTCCCGCGTTGAGACTTCCTTAAAGGACTCTGCCGTTTGAAGAATCAGATCAATTTCCTCACAGCTCAAAGCATCAATCGAGAGAATATCTTTTCGTTTCAGGGGCATATGACTCTAGTGTGTTTTCGAGGGTCTATTGAGGATAACCCGGTCTTCTTCTCCGGTTTCTTCCAGAAAAACTTTGACCTTTTCCTCAAATGCGGTGGGCAGGTTTTTACCAACATAGTCGGCTCGAATGGGCAATTCTCGATGGCCCCGATCAATCAGTACCGCCAATTGAATTTCCCTGGGTCGTCCGAGGTCAATTAGAGAATCAAGGGCCGCCCGAATGGTTCTGCCCGTATAGAGTACGTCGTCAACTAAGATGACCTTATGATCCGTCATATCAAAGGGAATATCTGTTTTTTTAAGCGTCGGATATGCGCTTCTGTTAGCAAGGTCATCCCGGTAGAGGGTGATGTCCAGCGCACCGACGGGAAGCGGATCTCCTTCGATTTTCTCTATTTGGGATGAAAGCCGTTGTGCGAGATAGACACCGCCTGTTTGAATGCCGATGAGAATAAGATCCTTCGGGCCCTTATTACGCTCCAGAATCTCATGAGAAATACGGGTTAAAGCGCGTGAGATTTCATTTGAGTTGAGGATGACTCTTTCCATTTCAAGACTCGAAACAAAAAAAAACCTTCTCTTGATCTGTCACCGAGGGAAGGTTTGAATGAGTTGTTTTCGCTGTGTAAACCATTCTGTTGTCGCCTTTCCAACCTCACAGGGTCAGTTTAAAGGATGGACGCATCCTAAGAAGAATAGAAGAAGGATGTCAAGCCGAATCGTCTACTTCGTTATCCCTCTCAAGGCCCTCCGGCGTGGCGAGACAAACCCTGTCTTTACCGTTGGTTTTTGCGCAATACATGGCGGCATCCGCTTTTTTGATTAAGAGTTGTCGGGTTTCTGAGCGGGAATACGTATATCCGATATGGGTTTGAAGCGATGAAAGGCCGATGCTGAAGGTCAGTTTTTCGATGAAACCTTTCGGTCCTCTTTCAGGCAGGTAGGGTCTCGATAATACCTCGAATTTTTTTATCGCAGTACAAATTGCCCGGGCAACCTGTTCAGCCTCTGAGAGGCTTGCCTCGTTAAAAATAATAATAAACTCATCGCCCCCGTATCGAGCGATGGTCGTTCCCTTCTTTGGTACAATTTCTTTCAGAATCCGGGCAACATCCTGCAAGACCCGGCTTCCGCACAGGTGGCCGAAATTGTCATTCACTTCTTTAAAATGGTCCAGATCGGCAAAGAGCAAAATGAGATCCTGTTCACGTCTTTTTTTCGCCTGCCGGATATCCTGGTCGAGCTTCACATAAAAATAGCGGTCGTTAAAGAGGCCTGTGAGTCCATCCTGTTTCGACATTTCAAGGTGTGTTCTGGCAAAGAGGACATTTTGAATCAAGGTTGAGGTGTATCCTGCAAAGATTTCGAGTAAGTGTAATTCCTTTTCAGAAAAGTTGTTTTTCTCTTTACGATTGATCATTTCGATGACACCGCAAACAGAGGATTCAATAATGATCGGCGCGCAAATAATTGATCTCGTTTTAAAACGACTCACTTGATCCCGCTTTGCAAGGAAGGTCTTATCTTCATGGATATCTTTGTATAAGTAGGCTTGGGCAGAAAGATAGCTCCTCCCGGCGACTCCGGAATTCACCGCGAGCTTCATTCCCGGCAGATTGGATGATCCCGTGCCAAAACAAGCGACAAAAACAAGCTCCTGGAAAGTCGTTTCTCCTTTTTTTCTGATGGGATCATCTAACAAAATTGACCCGGCCTCAGAAGGAACAAACTGATTTGCCTTTTTTAATACCTCTTTTAATATCAGGTCGAGAGCCGGGGTGTTTTCGTCGGGTTGTTTGCTCTGACGTTCCCGGCTCAAAAGTCGATTGAGTTGCTCTTTTCCTAAGGTGTGGAGACGCATTGCGGGCTAAAATACTCTCTTTAAAAGAAGGGTGTCAAGACGGAAATCTTGAAAAAATACCAGACGAATTAAATAATTTTAATCTGTTCAGGCACAGGAATAAAAATGGCAAAAAAAAGAGGGGAGCCTGTAATAAGCTCCCCTCTTTCAAAAAATATCCGCTAAAAAAACGGCTTATTTTGCTGCGAATTCAAAGTTACCTGAGGCAGTTCCACCACCGGCGACTTCGATATCCATGCTCTTGAAACCGTAAGTTGAGTGAAAGGCACTCAACTTGTATTTTCCTGCCGGGACATCACCGATCGAATAGCTGCCATCGTCATTGACAACGGCGTAGTAAGGGTTTCTGACCGGCACGGCCCAGACATTCATATAGTTGTGCTGATCGCACTCAATCTTCATGTTGGTGCTACCTTTTTTAAACCAGGTTTTTTTGACCTTCAGGGCGATTTCCTGGCCCTTTTTCGGAATCGGTTTATTGAAGATTGTTTTGTTTAGAGGGCCTTTGCTCTCATAGCCATGCGGGTTGTGGAGCACGCCTTCGGCTGTCTTCGGGTCGCTGGGATCAGCATCCAGGTTCATCACTTTGATGACCGATTTTTCGCCTGTTTTCTTGGCGTTGACCACAACTGTAACCTGACGGGAAGGGCCCTGGCCTTCAGCAACGAGAAATTCGCAGCCTTCGGCAACGATCTTAGTTTCAATTGTTTTAAAAGGCTTGCCGGCTTTGACTTCTTCAATAAACACGACGACATCGCCGAGTCCACCGTCCTTGACACGGACATCAGGGCGAAAACGCACGCCACCTTTAGCCTTCACTTTTCCGCAAAACTCCGCCTGAGGAAAACCACCCAGACCAAACTCTTTGTCTGCTGGCGGGGTGCCATTAAACGCAACTTTCCCTGAAATTGTGCCACCGTTGCTGACTGGACCTCCGGAATACTTTGCAAAAACCAGTGTTGACGACAAAAAACCAATCGCAAGCGTCACACCGAATACTTTAAAAAACTTGCTCATCTATCTCTCTCCTTGTTGGGGTTATGAAGAAAAAGGAGTACATATTGCTCTCCTTTTTCTCCTAACGGCTTATCTCAACTACAACGGACTAAAAAAATAATTGTTCCTTCTGATGTTTATAGACCTTATCCCCCCAATCAAGGTCATTGGCTTAAAAAAGCAAACATACCTTAGCATCCGAGGATGAAGCGCGAACATAATATTGCAAGCCAATTCGTTTGTCAAGATGGATTTTTCTTTAATATTTAGAGAAAATTTTCCTCGATTTTTTATGCCAAATCTAAAGTGGTTTGCAGAATTTCGAGAGAATTAACTCATGGCGCTGATTAAATTCAGACTGAATTCCAGGGGCCAGTTTTTCCATAGAAAACGCTTTTTTTAACAAGTCTGAGGCCTTTTCCAATTGCGAGCGTGTCGGGTATTCAAAAGGGGCCTCAATCGAAGCGAAGACGAGATTTGCCTTTTCTCGAATTTCAATGGCTTTTGCTTCCAGCCAGTCTTCCGAAAGTACTTCCTCTGTCAATGTAAGTTCATTCTTTTGCAGTGCAAGCAGAAATGCCGCCAGAATCAGATCTCGTACCGTATTTGCTGAGAGTGCCTTCTTTGACAGCTTTTCCTGAATAAATTGCTCCGGCTGATTAAACATCTGTGTTCTCCACTCTTATGACCGCTTTATTGACACCTATGGGTTCTTCTGGCAACATGCTCGGCATGACACCCCAGCGGAATATTATCAGCTATTTTCTATTTTTTCTATTCCTAATCAACAATATCACCTTCCTCCAAAAGGCCTCCGCTGAAGCGGAAAACAACACAAAAAAAACCGACTCAACAGATGATTTCGGCGAAACTGTCCTGCACTCTGATCGATTTATCTTTAGGGGTAAGAATGTCGATGATCTATTCCTTGTCTTCCTAACCTTTGAACGTGGCATTGACACGGATCGGATTTTTGGAGAATTTCTTGGCGCGGTCTTCGAAAAAAACCAGATGGCTTTTCTAGAGGGGAGCGCCAAATACCCTTACCAGTCGAGTGACTTTGAAAACATCTTTCCTTCTTATCACACCAAAGTTGAAGGGACATCCGAATCGGGCTTTATTTTGAGCTATGATGGCGGTGACTACACCCTCAAGATTTCAAGTGGTCCGGTTGTCCCCCTCTATCAACCGCAC
Organism: Nitrospirota bacterium; assembly: GCA_029261195.1. GTDB lineage: Bacteria > Nitrospirota > Nitrospiria > SBBL01 > JAADHI01 > JAJDBU01. Next base: position 32,143 of record JAJDBU010000032.1, read on the forward strand.
AAGGGAGAAACACTCAAACGGACCATCGGCATTGCCGAAGCAGTGGTCACAGTACACGGGAAGGAATACTGGGGAGATCTCATTCATGAGTCGATGGTTTGGAAGGGATTTACGGCCCTCAGCCGACATGAGCATCTTTATAAAAATTACCAAGCCTTCTATCTCAAAACTGAAAAGGGCCGACAAATCTACCTGCATCAAAATAAAGCCGACAATAAGGCCTTCCTGAAAAAGTACCCGCTTTCTGAAAGCCTCCAATCCGAGGGAGGCTTCATTATAGAAAATCAAGAAATCATTCACTCTTTCAAAGCGCCCATCCCTTTAACATGGCTCAAAGAAAAAAGAGCTTCGCTTGGCCTCTACACCGTCCCTCAGCAATGGCGCATTGACACCACCGAAACATTGGGTTCACTCTTCATCTGGCCACGGGGAGAGGTATCGAAAAACTGGTTTTATGGTGGATACTACCTGATGGCAATCGAAGGCCAGCTCAAAGAGGGGGATGAGGAAGAACGGGTTTGGGGCTTAGCAGAGTATTTTCACTAGTGTTGTTCAAGTGTGAGAGGGCGGTTTCAGGAGGCCTTAATTCTCATCATTATCAGGACGATCAGGAGCTATTCCTCCTGTCACAAAAGACCACCTTAAATTTGGATTCGTAGAGAGTGAGTTTCCCGATAAATCCCTAATTCCTTTCACTCCAGCAACAATTTCTACGGTGTAGTTTTTATTCGGCCTGAGTTTTTTTGGATTTGGCGTGAAAGTAATTACTTTAGGTGACGGAGAATCTAGTATCCCTTTAGCCCCTTCGTTGATACTAAACACCGCATCCGTAACAGTTGTTGGATCGATATCTTCGCTAAATTCGACTGTAATCACTTGATCCAAGGAAACCCCCTCGGTCCCGTCATCCGGGATTTTAGAAACAATGCGGGGAGGCACCTTGTCTCTCCCCGCATCAGGTGGAGTATTCAGACCCGGATCGTCAATTGTCGTAAATTTCCATGACTTCCCCAAAATTGCCTGCCCTGATAAATCTTGTACCTTAGCGCTTACTGTCACGAAATACTGTGTGGAAAATTCGAGGTCTTTATTCGGTCTAAAGCTTGATGATTTGAGCCCATGAGTTATAGTCCCTGCTTCTGATTGCTGACCTCCAGCTTTTTGCAAGAAAAAATTCCCAGGTGTGATGGTTTCTGAATCCATTTCCTTATTGAATCTCACAATGACAGCCTGGTTCACAGATACACCACTAACATCATCAAATGGACTGTTTGAACTCACTTGGGGCTTTGGAGCGGGTACAACTCCCCCGCAATCAAGAAGAAAAAGCGATAGTATGAACAGTTTTAAAACCAGATAGGGAGAATACTTTCCCTTCATATTTTTTTCTGTTGCACCTTGCATTACGTCTCCTTCCTCGCCTGGCAAAAGACACGGGCACCAAGCGTCTACTAATTTTTACGATAAAGCCCCTTATATTACAATAGGTAACGTATCTTAATCTTTGCCAAAAAAGCATTGTCTGCCCCGGGGAAAGCCGACCCTGGAAGGAAAAAAGCCGCAAGAGCCTCGACCTTTAAGTCTGTCGTCACTTTCCAACCAAAAACCAGGTCAATTTCATCACCCAAGTCCCGTGATTCCCCATTTGGATCTGGTTTTATCCCGACATCCCTGAGCTCATTTTCTCTCTCTTGAAGTGCCCAGACCTGTTGAAAATGATGATAGATCAGGTCAATGGACGCCTTTTTCAGAGGGCGAATCCCAAAGGCAAGGGTTCCGACCACCAAATTACTTAGTTCAGGTTCAAACAGTTCTCCATATTGCTCTACCTTGATCACCCCACGCAGTTTTGAAGAATTATCCTGCAGACCCGTCTGACGAAAACTTCTGTCCCGATTGTCATCCGGGTTGGAATCACCCGATCCGAAGGCATAGCCAATAGTGACGGCGGGTTTGAAACGATGCTTAAAACGGGAGGTCCAACCGACATCGAATGCAAATCCGCTAACATTTTTACCCGCCTCATCACCACGAACAATCGCCGCTTCCAACCAGTATTTCTGTCTCTTGATCGACTTCCCCTTCCAGGAAACCCCGATAAAGCTTAGATTTAGGCCGGTCGGATCATTTTCGGAATGGTCTCCGCGTCGATTGATGAGATAAGCTACAGCCTTATCTTTTTCCCAGATATCATAAACACCATACAGAATTAGGTTTTTGATCCTATCTTCCGCATCCTCAGGATCAAGAATATTGCTGCTATAGGAGAATTGCAGCTCCAGTCTGTTATTTTCATAAAATAGACGCACCGCATCAAGCGTTTCATCAAAAACCCATTCCCGAAAGTCCTTAAACCGCTGTCTCCCAACTTGGAGGCGCAGCTTGGGGTGAAGGAAGCCCCGCCAAGTCACATACCCCTTTCTAAAATCCAGTTCCGTTTCATCTTTCGTTTTACCCTCGCCTTCGTCAAACCGAACTTCACGTTGAATCCGAACCTCTCCGAAAAATTCAAACCGCGGTTCGAATACCCTTGAATCCGATAACATCAACGCAGCAATTGAGAGGCTCCCTCCTGTACGAAGGTCACGGTCGTCTTCTCCATCATCAAGATCCCGGTTATCTCGAATCCGCTCCTCAAAATTCAGCTTTGCCCCCCATGAAAACTTCGTCGTGACTTCATGGCGTAATGGTGGTGAAGCCTCAGAATCAATTTCAATCGCGATGTTTTCCAATTCACCCTTTTCCTCACCGGCCTTCGCATTAGCGATAGGTGGAAACTGAAGCGAAATAGATATTATCATAATTAAATAGATTATTTCAATAAAACGACTATACATATATATTTCCTATATTGTTTTCAAATGTTGACACCGGAATAATTCAGCATAGTAGCCTTTCCCGGCAAGCAGCTCCTTATGTGTCCCATTCTCTATATTTTGTCCATTTTTTAAAACGATGATCTGATCATAACTTTCCATTTCATCAAACTGATGAACAATGACAAAACAGGTTTTTCCTTTTTGGAAGTTTCGCATAGATGATTGAATGAATCTCGCAGATTCGGCATCTACCGCAGAAGTCGGTTCATCTAGAATCAGGATTGAGGGACGTCGAATAATTGCGCGGGCAAGCCCAATCCGTTGTCGTTGCCCTCCGGATAAGGTCGCCCCTTGTTCGCCCACAAGTGTGTCATAACCCTCAGGAAGTTCATTGATGAAAACATCCGCGTGGGCTTTTCGGGCAGCTTCTTCAATCACTGCTTGTGTAGCGTCTATTCTGCCGTACGTGATATTTTCCCGAATCGTTGTTCCTAAAATAATCGCTTCTTGCAATACGAGCCCAATTCTACGTCGGAGATTTTTTCTTTTATATTTTTTGATATTAATTCCATCAATCAAAATTTCACCATTCTGAGCTTCATATAAACGAAGGAGAAGTTTTGCAATGGTCGATTTTCCAGATCCGGAAGCCCCGACAAGCGCGATGCGCTGACCTGGAGAAACCTCGAATGAAACATTCTTTAAGACCGGTTTATTTTTATCGTAGGCAAAAGAAACATCTCTAAATACAATGGCCCCATGCAGTTCTTTTACTCTAATCGGGTTGGCTTGGTCTGAAATTTCAGGTTCCATTTCCAAGAGATCTGAAATGCGTTCTGCACCTGCCATCGCCTTCGATATTTTTGAAGACAACCTTGGAAGTTTTCTTAAGGGACCGTACATTTGTTTTAGATAAGCCATGAAAATCAAAAGATCTCCAGGGCTCAATAAACCTTTTTTTACCTGTAGTGCTCCAAAAAAAATCGCAAGCACTGTTCCCAATGCGGTGATGACCTCCATGACACGAGTTGTTCTCGCAGTTAATCTGACAATATGTATGGATTCTTTGAGGGTTTCCTTAGAATCCTCCTCAAAACGCCCTAGTTCATAGCCTTCTCGCGCATACGATTGCACAAGCGGAATCATTGTGAGCAGTTCGTTGATCCGAGAGGCCACATTCCCCTCTTCTTTTCTTTGTTTTTTTGCTCTCTTCTTGATTCTTTGATAAGAAGAAACCAACAGATAAATCAGAGGGGGGAAGGTTAAAAGAACAAGAAATGCAAGCTGCCAATTAAGAAAAAGCATCACAACAAACATGCCAATAATCTTTAAGAAATGGGATGAAAGCGTAAGGGCTGATTCGGAAAAGGTATCTTTCAGTAGCTTTGTGTCCCCGCTCACCTTCGTGATTAATTCGCCAGATTTGGAACGGTTGTGAAAGGAGAGTGAAAGCCGTTGAAGGTGAGCAAAAAGCTCTATCCTCAAAATATGAACCAGATGAAACCCTACTTTTGAAGTAATGAATATTTGAAAATAGGCAAAAAACCCCCTCAAAGCCGCAATCAAAAGGATGGAAATCGATAAGACTCCCAAAGAGAATAGGGGCCCTTTTTGGATAATAGATTCCAATAGCGCAAAATTTTCAGGAACAGGTTTTCCCAGAAGGATATAGTCAAAAATAAGTTTTATAGGCCATGGAGCGAGAAGTTCTGCTCCCGTGAAACAGACCATACAGAGGATAGCGAAAAAGATCTCGCCTTTGACCTCACTGAAGTGCTCAACTACTATTTCCTTAAAAAGTGGATGTCGTTTGTTTTTCATTTTCTTATTCCACAGTTCCTGTAGCATCTTGTATGAAATTTTTGCAATATAATCTTGTTCATCTAATGTCTTTAAAAACTCTGCCTCCCTCATTTCAGGTAAAAGGCTCTAATCAATCATAAATTCAGGGGTTTTGGGTGCTTCACAGTGGGGGAAGATGGAACCAGATTCAATGATGAGCTGGCCTGATGTTTGCGTTGCTCCTTCCAGCTCATTCGGGTAATTGATGCAGAAGGTCAAACAATATTTTTGTCACCTATTTTTGAAAGCATAGACCCTCCATTGCCTTATTGACAATCAGTGGAACCTGTTCAGACCACTTAGTTTCTTGATGCTGTACATGGTAAAGAGCGACTTTTAACGCCGCACAGGCGTAGTTAACAGAAAATCTCTTTCTCCAGATGTAAGGAACTCTTGAAAAATAATCTTCAATAAAGATTTCCGACATCGTCTTAATCTTCGACTGGGAGATAGAGGATAGGTTAGGTAGCATTTCCATCCGAACAAAAAGACTTGCAGCGTCAAACACGGGATCACTCAGGGCAAAACTATCGAGGTCAATGAAAGTCAAGCCTTTCTCACCCAAAAATATATGATCAACCTTCATGTCTAAATGGGTGGGGCATGTCGAAATCACCTGCATTTCTTTCTCGATTTTCTTCATGAGTTCCTCGACACTTCCTCGAAGATTAGGAAGTGCCCACTGGATAAAATCCCCGGCTTTCTTCGCTCGAGATAAGGTTCCCTCAGGAGGTCTGTGTGCAGACAAATCTACCTTTCTCTGATGAAATGCGGCTAGAGCGGCAGAAGACTTTAAGATTGCGGCATGGGCATTATTATCTTCTAATATAATATCCTCAAGCGATTGGCCCGCTGCACCTTCCAGAATTAATGCGCGAAGGTCCTCGAAGTAAGCAAGTGGTTTTACTGTGGTAAATCCACTTTTTCCAGAAGAAAATTGTAAGTAAAGCTCCTTAAGTAGATCGAAGGTCTTTCTGCCACCTTCATCACGATAGACCTTGATAAAAAAACACTTTTTTTGGTACTCCTGAGTCGAAGACTCCACGGAATCAACTTCATATCTGAGCGTCACTCCTTCTTGAGGTCGATACCGAACTGTTTCGACTCGGCATTGATCCATTTTCCAATTTCCTTTGCCAAACTGGTCTAGCAGGAATTTTTCAAGTTGAGGTGGCGGACCTGTGATTAAGAGGGGTAAATTATTAAGGTATCGATCTTGAGGATAGACTTGGACTGTCATCTTCAAATCGGAAAGATATGAAATTGGTTCAAAAGGCAGTAATGCATCAGGGATATCTGACCAAGGGTGAACAGCTATAAGTTTCTTGTAAACGCGATTCGCACGCTCACCCGGGTATATGACCCCGGTCAACCAAATATTTTTCTTTACATCGGACTTTTTATCCACAATCTCCAATTGATACAAGACGATGGAGCGTAATTTTCGACGATATCTAAATCGCTCCACTTTGCAATTGGTGATATCGTAATTGGCTCCCCCGAAAGGTTGAAGATGTTTCCGAAAGGCTTCCAACATCAAATCAGAATTCCATGCGATCTGAAGTTGAGGAAGAACTGGATCTTTTGGGAAGAGACTCTTACTCATGCCTTACCCTCTGGTTCTCGCCTGAAAATATGAGTTTGAAGTCTATACATTGATTCTCTCCATGAATTTCAAAAAAGAATCGAAACGCATATTCAAAATATAGTGACTTGATTAGGATTTCACATCCAATCTTTGTTCACAAACTTCCAGTAATACCTCCGTAAAGGGGCAGCGTTCTGGAAATAAGGTACTCAAGTAGATATGCCTCACCAATGTAAGCGTTGCGTAGGTCTGAACCGCTATCCGAGTTTTCTCACCCGACAATTCTACAAAACATTCCTCCATAGATTGCTCAAGTGTCTGCAAGGCACATGGGTCGCCAAATGTACGGATACTCTGTTCGATAATATGGCCGATAAAGTTCCCAATGTCGAGTCCAGGATCACCCTGACAGTAGAGATCAAAATCGATAAGGTAGAGGCGTGATTCATCCACAATCACCTGATCGCTGTAAAAATCCCGATGAACCCCGGCAACCTCAGGCATCGGTACAGCCATACCAATTCGGTCCGCCGCATCAAGTACCCTGTCGATGCGTGATGACCATTTTGGATATTTCATGGCAACTTTTGGTAAATGTTCATGTAGAATCCGGAGTTCATCTGCCATTGAGTGACTACGCTTTGTTGGCACACCCGCTTTGTGAAGCTTGTGAGCGGCTTCTGCAATTTGTCTGACGAGCAATTCACTGCCTGCTTGGGTTAGCAAATGCGTTGCTTCTGTTCCCGGCATCTTAAGTTGCATCCACATTCGAAAATTCGGGACAATTCCAATGGGTTTCGGCACAGAAATTCCGTCAAAACAACTAGATTGAAAGCCGGCATCCCATAACAATTTCAGGAGACGGTAGGCAGATTGACCAGAACTGCGTGACCTTATTTTCCCAATGAGTGTAATTGCCTCTTGTTCACTGCTTACCTCCTCCGCACTACTAAGGTCATATTCGATTAAACAACGCCGACCAGGTTTATATCGAATGACCCGGATGGCTTGAACACGGGTGTTTCCGTGTTCCAATTCCTGAAAACTTAGACAATGATCAAATGCTCTTTGTACATCATCAGGATTAAGGGCATCAGAAAGCTCAGGCATCTTGGGGTCATTGCGTACTCCAAAACGATCAGAAACTTCAATTGTCACGCTTGTCCCCCGGGTTTAAAATCAATGATTTCGCAAGATTTGTGACATGCTCTGCGTTGTGATCCCAGGTATAATTTCTGTGAACCTTTTCGCTTGCGGCTTTTCCCATGGCTGTTCGTAAAGTGGGCTCAGAGAGAAGACGATCACAAGCAGATTGGAGCGCATTAATGTTACCGGGAGGATAGAGTAAGCCCGTTTTATTATCTTCTAGCACTTCAGCAATCTGGCCTACATCCGAAGCCACAACGGGTATCCCACAAGCCATGTATTCAAAGAGCTTAAGCGGAGAAAAATAGAAAGCGTGATCTAATTGAGGATAGGGAGCCAAGGCAATACTAAACTCTTGTATCAGCCCTACAACTTGTTTATGGGGTAATGCACCTGTAAAAACCACTCTTTTTGAGAGCTTCTTTTCTTTAAAATCTTGTTCCAATGTTTCACGTAAGGGGCCTTGGCCCACAATCACCATTTGAAGATTTTTAAACTGCTTCAATAAATGCTCCAGCAGATGAGGTAAAACATTTACGCCATGCCACGGACGCAATCCTCCTACAAAACCCAAGATCGGACCTTCCCCTAAACCCCAATCACTTCGAACCTTTTGATTGGCAGGGCCGGGTTTAAAAACCCTTGGGTCAACACCATTTGGAATCACACTAACACGCTCCGCATCGGCACCTTCTGCGACAACGTAGTCGCGCAATGACGATGAAACAGTGACCACATGCTCGGCTTCTATCAGACCCCAGCGCTCTGACTGAGAGGACAGTTCTCCCAAACCGCTTGCATTTTGATAGGTTGTATTTTCCATGGAAAGAGGGGCATTAAGTTCAAGTATCCTCGGAATATTGAGTTCACGAGCTAACATCGCCCCGGCAATGCCATAGAGGGATGCACGTTCATAAATAAAATCAGGAGGGTTTTTCTGAAACTTTTGGACCAGGGCAGCAACCATCTCCTGATTATAGAGTACCTTGCGTAGCTCTCTTGGGAGTATATTGCTTACCCCTAAGACATGATTGAAGGATTCCAAAGTACGTTGAGTGTTAATCAGGTGCTGGCTTGCCTCAATGTGTAAGACCTCTGCCTCTATTTCAGCCGGTAATTCCCAGGGTGATTTATTGAGTATTTGTGCCGCTAATACGACAGAATGACCCATCCGGCTCAAGGCGGCAATAAGTTCGCGGACATGAACAGAGGCCCCTTTTCTACCCAATGTCGGGATGCCTGTATCAGAGCAGATATAGAGAATTTTCATTTTGTTACTCCAAGACCTCGATGCCTTTAGGTTTTTTCTGAAAGGAAATAGTTTTTTAACGTCCGGACATTTTCAATCACATTAAAATCGCTATGTACTTTTTCAGAAGCCGCTTTCACGAAATTATTTCTAAGCATTTCGGACCCTAATAAGATATCAATCGCATGAGCCAACTCATCTGGATTCTTTTCTTTGACAAGAAAACCACTTTGCTGATCACTTATCATTTCGGGAATCCCAGTAACCTTTGTAGAAACAATTGCTACGCCTAGAGCCATCGCCTCAAGAATTACCGTCGGTAGACCATCTCTATTTCCATCATCACCGACAATGCAGGGCAGAGCAAAAACAGCCGCCTTTTTGAGGATTTTCTTCACCTCTTCCTGAGGCCTTGCTCCCATTAATTTGACTTTCTCCTTTAACGAATATCGGGCGATATTTTTTGCCAGGGGATTTCTTTCCTCGCCTTCCCCAATAATGAGACAGCGAAAGTCCCTTCCTTTTTTATTCAAAATATTGCAGGCCTGAATCAAGTACTCAAACCCTTTTTTGGGAACCAGACGCCCGACACCGACAATCAAGCCGGGTTCTTTTTCTTCTTCCGATCCACAAAATTGGTCTAAATCAATCCCATTATAGAGTCGAATCACTCGTCCTGTTTTTTCTTCAGACTTGAGACATTCATCAAGGTAGCGCTTGTTAAAGTCGCTTACCGTGACCACAAACCGCGCATGAGCCATTTTTTCGGCCAATGAGCTTTTATCGACGCTCTCATGATAGATATCTTTCGCGTGGGCGGTAAAACTATAGGGAATGCCGGTGATACGGCTGACAGTTGAAGCGGCTGTCGTTGCCCATGTCGCAAAGTGGGCGTGTATCAGATTAATACCGAGCTTTTGGATAAAGGGCGCGATCATGGCCGATTCGATGAGCGTCCTGTAATCCGCCTTCGATAAATCCCCGGAAAGGATCTCCCGTCCAATCAGACAAGGACTTGCGTTAAGGGAATCCAGAAATTTCATTGACGACGCTTCGTTGGGAATTAATCTCACCGGGGGCATGTAATAAATCGGTACTTTCAGCTTTGCAGTTTTTTGATGGATAAGCTCCTCATCAGCCGATCTTTGGGCAACGACCGTCACATCAATCCCTTGCCGTTGAAGTTCCTGCATTTCATTCACAACAAAAGTCTCTGAAAGCCGGGGATATCGTTTCAGAAAATAACAGACTTTAAATGGAGTTGGTTTATTCACGCATGCTCCTATATTCCGTTTTCTGATTGAAGTAATTTTTGGGCCTCACCGAAAAGTCTTCCCAGGGCATGACTCGCGCTTACAGCGCCATTCAAATTGATGCCAACTTCATTTGGAGGCACCGGCTGCCACGAGCCAAGCCCTGCATGCACTTCATTGGCAAGGCGTGAGGGGTTTAGGTCTTTAGGGTGGATCATCCGGACAAGACCTAATGCGGAAAAACATTCCGCCCTAATGAGTTGTTCAACACGAGGTTTAGTCCGAGGAACGATGATGGCTCGTTTATTCAGTGTGAGTATTTCGCAAAAAGAATTATAGCCCCCCATTGATATAACAAGATCAGCAGCATTAAGATAACTTAACATGTCGGGTGTAAAATCAATTAACGTTAGCGGAAGGTCTTCGGACTGATAAGACTGAAGTTTTTTGCTGTTTTCCTCCGACATCATCGGTCCCGTCACGACTAATGAATCAAAGTTCAATCTCCCGGCCTGACCCATTGAGGAAATCATGCCCAGATAAGTTTCTAAAGTGCTGAATCCATCTCCCCCTCCACCGGCTGTTACAACAACCAACTGCTCGGTTTTCATTTTCAAACCCATTCGAATTTCATTTTTCGGATGGAGCCCTCTAATATTTCGCCCGATATAGCCACAAGAAATTATTTTTTTTCCAACGCGACTTGAAAGCCCATACTCCTGAACCGGGTCATAAATTTTCTGAGACCCGTACAGAAAAATAGTATCATAGATTTCTTCAAGTAAGGCGTACACACCGCTTTTTTCCCAGGCTGCTTTTGTATCCAGAGGATCATCCTCAATATCCCTCATACCCAGCACCAGCTTTGTGTGCGGAGACTCAGATTTAAGATAGTGAAGCGATCTCAATATTTCGCCACCAATGCCTCTTGGTGCCTTATCGACCAAAAAAATATCAGGCTTATAATGTCTAACTGTTTCAAAAATTATGTTTTCACGCATTTCTGATACCGTGTCAAATGGAACCTTAAGCGCTCCGGCACAATACTCACCATCCGTACGTTTAGTGATGGAGGGTAGCTTAATATAATCGAGCTGATCCGGTATTTCATACGAGTGAGATTGCGTTGATCCCGTGAGAAGGAGTTGTTCTGCAAGGGGAAAATCATTAGCAACCTGCGTGGCGATAGACAAGGATCTACGTATGTGCCCCAGACCATAGGAGTCATGGGAATAAATCAAAATTTTCATAGTCACCTTCCCATCTCAATGGCTTTCCGGGTTAATACCCGATCAATGTAGCGTATATACTTCGTTATGACAGAAATAAAACAACAGTAGTCATGTAACCGCAGAATACCTACTTGAAGTACTGTGGCCTTGCATCGTCTCGACATCATGACCTTCTTCGCAATGAATCTCCGATGTTGTTAAGTCAGGAGACGAGGCCATTCTGTTTTTGGAAGGAAATACATGACGAAGTGTCGTTGTATTACCCTCGATTTTGTGTAATCGAATGACGAGTTTTGTTTCAGGACGCTCAAGCTTAAGGCGATCCATTACCTTAGTCATCTCTCCCCGTGCTTCCATTGAGGACTCATCCATAAAAACGACATCAGGATCGAAATGTCTTAGCGCATTCCATATGATCTCTTCTCGAAGAGAGGTAGTGGGCACTGAAGGCAAACCGGAATATCTCTCTTGAAAGGGCATATCCATCCCGGGAAGTTTAATCATATCGAGTTTATGAGGTAACTTCGTATTACGAGGCTGCGGCATTCCTGATACCAGTAGTTGCGTGGCCTCGGGAAATTCAACTGCAACTTGTTCCGCACGAGTGATTGCCTGCCGCAAGTGACTCACTCCATGGTAATCATAAGAATAATGAAATACTTTCAAGATTTTCTCCTCCAGATTGAGCGAATTTTCAAGAACCGCTTCCTCTTCACTCCGTTAAATTATATGGGATTTTTTTCCCAAAAACTATATTACAACTATACTTCCCAGGCCGGAGTGTGTCAATGGCCTTTCAAGAAAGAACGAATTATTCTAATTAAAAAACTATTTTACTGATATTTAGATCAGTATTGCCTTACTAGGACAGCATGAGACGATTTTTTTGAAGGATTACAGGGGCTGATTGCTAACCCTGGAGAAGAGATCTAAATACAACGAGTGCCACTGACACGGTCCAGACTCAGTACTCATACCGGCATCAAGGCATAAGACGAAGCTGGTGCCCCCCTAGCTATCCGGGCATGTCGAGGCATCATTGCCGAACTTCTAATATTATTTATTCCAGTGATGAGTTTCGTTTCAGGACGTTCAAAATGAAGGTAATCCAGCGCAAGGGATATCTCTCCCCGGACTTCGATTAAGTCTTCATCTATAAAAACGATATCGGGGTCGAAGCGTTTTACTGCATTTAAAATAATCACTTCACGCAGAGGACGGAGCTGAGGGGAAGACCCTAAGCCATCTCCCCCTTTGGCAGACCTTTCTATGCCGGGAAGTTTGATCATGTCGAGCTTAGAAGGTAATTTCGTCTGATGTGGCTGAGGTGTACCCGTCACGAGAAGCTGTGTGGCCTCCGGGAATTCAAACGCGACTTGTTTTGCAAGATTCAGTGTCCACTGCAAATGTCCCGTTCCGTAATAATCATAAGCATAATGAAAGACTCTCAAAATCTATACCTCCAAATTAATGATTTCCCTTTATATTCTATTATTTAGTTTTATTATTATTTATAGTCTGCAAGCTATAGACCAAAAAAATAATCACGTAAATCGACAACTTTATTTTTATGATTTATTCCAGATAGAGAAGTAATATCCAACTCATGTTAAAATAAAGTAATATTTTTTAGGAAAAAAATACCACAAGATCTTAAAATAGAACTAATTTAGGCTTATTTTAATCGTGTAAAATAAACGAAAAATTTGAATACCGACAGAAAACAAAAATCAGCAAGGGTGAGACAGTTTAGGGAAAGACATTCACGAATACAGATAAAAACAAAAAAATCAATGAGTTATGAAAAAGTAGACAATGTAGCAGATGCAACAGATGTCGCATCCTTTTTAAGATTGACACAGGGAGTCAATCTTCCTATTTTTATTTAGTGAGTCGATGTCTAGAGAAAAAACATCCCCCGCATGCATTATTATTTTGATCAGCCATGAAAATGAGATTCAATCCTAAAAAGAGCTTTAGAGTAGAGATTTTTTGCTACATTTTATTCGGCGCTCTCTTGCCGGCATTGACGATTCTTATGATTTTTTCACAATACCTCACCGCTAACCTTCACACTGAATTGAAAAACCATGTCGAAAGAATGCAGAAAGTTGCCGCAGCGGATCTTGAGCAAGTGATTACCCAGTTTAAGTTTAATATCGGAGAACAATCCAAAGCGGATTTTGTAGCAGCACTCCTCGGAGCTAATGAAGATGTCGGCGATAGTCTGGAGAGACTTGCATCGCATCTCAAGCTAGCCGCACATGTCGAGACTGCCTCTCTTTATAAAAGCAACGGAATCAAAGTGGCTTCGACGGTTCAAGGCTCACTTGGAGAAAACCTGAACCTTGATTTGTTAGACAAAATCGAGGCAAAGAAGGAGGATCGCATCCCTGTCCTTGTTCAAATCAGCACTGAAAAAGACGTAGGATTTAGAGTGGATGCTTACGCACCGGCGACAGAGCCGTTTTACAAGTATCTCATGGGTATCCTCCATGAGCATATCTTCATTGGCAGACGTTTTATTACGGATCTCAAAAATAAAACCGGCCTTGAGATTGCCCTCTTTGTTCAAAAAAAATCCTTTCTCTACACAACGGACACCATGCCCGTCATTGATGCCGCAAGCTATCGCACACTGATTGAAACAAAAGACGTGACAACCCAGAATAGTCTTGCCGTTGCTGATGTCATCTACCACACCGTGCTCATTCCCATGATAGATGAAACGGGAAACGTTCAAGGTGCAATTGGATTATTAGGATCTGAAAATGTCATCGAAGAGAGCAAGGCCTTTATAGAGAAGATTTCCTTGATCGCACTCTTAGGCATTATTTCTCTATCCTTTCTGATCAGCCATACTTCCACCAGACGCGTCATCAAACCAATCATGGAGGTTGTCGCCTCACTGCGGAAAACAGCCACAGGTGACTTGAGTCAAAGAATAGAAGTCCGCTCTCAGAATGAGATCGGAGAATTGGCCGACTCTTTTAATAAAATGACGGAGGACTTGCAGCATTCAAGTGAAGAACTCATCACAATGAAAGATTACACTGACAATATTGTTAAAAGCATGGTGGACACCCTCATTGTTGTGCATCCCGACGGGAGTATCAAGACGGTTAATCAGGCCACTGTCAATCTCTTGGGATGCAGCGAAGAAGAGCTGAAGGGAAAACCCTTGCAAGACATTATTGAAGACGAGACCATTGTCAGTGAAGATTTTCAACAGACCTTAAGCGCCGGTTTCGTCAGCAATTATGAATTGACTTACAAAACACGCAGCGGCGTGCTGGTTCCCATGCTCTTTTCAGGCTCGGCGATGAAAAGCAAGACCGGAGAAATAGAGGGCATCGTCTGCATTGCCAGGGACATCACAGCACGAAAGGAGATAGAAAAAGAGGCGAAACGGATTCAGGGACAACTCATCCACGCAAACAAAATGACATCACTGGGTACGATGGTGTCCGGTATCGCCCATGAAATCAATAACCCCAACAATGTGATGATGTTCAATGCCACCCTAGTTGCTGAGGCCTGGCAGGATGCGCTCCCGATTCTCAATGAATATTATCAAACACAAGGAGAGTTCTCTCTCGGGGGGCTCCCTTTTCAAGAAATGCGGGAACTCTTACCGGACTTGACCTCAGCAATGTCGGACAGTTCGCATCGCATTAAAAATATTGTCGGGAATCTTAAGGGTTTCGCACGGCAGGATCAGTTGGGGATGGACAATATCATCAATGTAAACAAAATTATCAAAGCGGCGATTGAGCTCATCAGCAATCAAATTAAGAAAACCACCCAAAAATTTTCCCTCCGTTGCGAGGAAGACTTACCTGAGATTAAAGGAAATGCCCAGCAGCTGGAACAGGTGATGATTAATCTCATCATTAATGCCCTTCAGTCGCTTCCCGATTCAAGCTGCGGCGTCAGCGTCTCCACTGCCAGTGACAAAAAAAACAATGCGATCCTGATTAAAGTCTGTGACGAGGGCTGCGGGATGAAAGAGGAAGTGATTGAGCGCATCATGGAACCTTTCTATACCACCCGACTCGATTCGGGGGGGACGGGATTGGGACTTTCCATCTCCTATTCCATCATTAAAGAACATCGGGGGACCATAGATTACCAGTCCAAAATCGGCAGAGGGACAAGAGTTTCCCTTACGCTCCCAGAGGGCAAACCAGCTGAAAATGAAAAATAAGGAGAACAGTAGTGACCTTAAAAGACCGTAATTCGATTCCAGTTCTCTTAATAGATGATGAACCACAGCTCTTGCTCAGTTCGAGTACGATTCTCCGGTCCTCCGGAATCAGGCAGGTGATCACCATGAATGACAGCAGGAAGGTCTTGCCCCTCTTGGCCAGGGAGGAAATCGCCGTCATTGTGCTGGACTTGCGGATGCCCTACATATCCGGAACGGAATTACTCCCTCAGATCACCCAGGACTACCCTGACCTTCCCGTCATTGTGATGACGGCATTAAACGAGTTGAATATCGCAGTGGAATGCATGAAGTCAGGGGCATTTGATTATCTCGTAAAACCGGTTGAAAAGAGCCGTTTTGTCTCCAGCATCAAGCGAGCCCTGGAACTCCTCGCATTGCGCAAGGAGTTATCCCTGCTTAAACAGTCTTTACTTTCCGGAAAACTGGCGCACGAAAACGTTTTTTCCTCCATTATTACAAACAGCAAGCCCATGCGGGCCATTTTTCAATATGTGGAATCCGTCGCCGGAACAAAACAATCTGTTTTGATCGGTGGAGAAACCGGTGCCGGAAAGGAATTGATCGCCCAGGCAGTTCACAGACTGAGTGGACGAAAAGGTGAATTTGTTGCCGTCAACGTGGCCGGATTAGACGACGCCATGCTGGCCGATACCCTCTATGGGCATCGGAAGGGGGCCTTTACCGGTGCGGATAAAAACAGGGAAGGACTGGTGGCCCGAGCCTCAGGCGGGACGCTGTTTCTTGATGAAATCGGCGACATGAAGGAATCATCACAAATTAAACTCCTCCGTTTATTGCAGGAAGAGCGGTATTACCCCCTGGGATCAGACATCCCGAAGCAGAGCGATGTGCGGATCGTTGTCGCGACGCATCAGGATCTGCCTCATTTGATAGAAAGCGGAAATTTTCGTAAGGATCTCTATTACCGACTGCGTGCCCATCAGGTTCAGTTGCCCCCATTGCGTGAACGCCGTGAAGACCTTCCCTTACTCGTCGATCGTTTTCTGGAGCAAGCCGCCGAATCAATGGGAAAGAAAAAGCCGACCCCCCCGCCCGAGCTCTTTATCCTTTTGTCCACCTATGCCTTTCCAGGAAACATACGGGAGCTTCAAACGATGGTATTTGATGCCGTAGCGCAGCATCAGTCCGGAATTCTTTCAATGCAGAGTTTTCAAAAGATTATCGGTCACGGGTCTTCATTAACGCGGACGGATTTACCCGATGAAATCCATGAAGCCATTTTTTCATTGGACGACTCCGCACGTTTTCCCACCCTAAAGGAAGCAGAAAAATATTTGATATCCAAAGCAATGGAACATGCAGACGGAAACCAGGGCGTTGCTGCAAGGCTCTTAGGCATCACACGGCAAGCCCTCAATAAACGTCTGACCAGAAAGGCCATGAAATCAGGATAAACCGATCCAGTCAGATCAGCCGCATCAATGGGGCACGATGGGGGCCGAATATCCCTCTTTAAAATGAGGAAATATAATGACAAAGACCTCTTCCAAGCGCTTTCCCAATGCAGTAAATGTCTCTAAATCCGGCGGCCTTGCTTGATAACCAAATACCCCCGGACTCCCGAGGGTAGCGCTCATATCCACTAAAAGCTTCACAATTTCTCCTCTGTACGACGATTTATTTTCCCGGTCATGCGCTTTGATTTTCTGTTTTAACAAACCGAAATACTGGGAGATCACTCGAAGTCTGGCTCGGGCGGCAATCGCTTTCTTCAATTCCTCTTTCCGGTTCCAGTAGAGTTTTTCCCTGATGGCAAAATAGACCAGTTGCTCAAATGTAATAATCAGTTTCTTTCCGTCCTCTTGTTCGATGGCCTGCAGAAAGGCCGGTTTCAGATTAATGCCGTAATAGTTGTAAAAATTTTTGAAGGGTACCTCTATTTTTTCTGCTTCTTTTTTAATCTCGGCGTAGTTTTTTTCTTCAATCAAGGCAACAACATCCTCATAGACCGCTTCCAGGGTATCCTTGCCGCGCATCCCATAGCTGTATCCAAAAGACTCTTCTACGCCAAAAGGCGAGAAAGACACGACAAGCAAAAATAAAGAGAGTACTTTCTTTAAAAGCATGACAAACTCCTAGACTTCAAGACGATAGAGCACAAGATGGTGATTCGCATTCTGAAGATAGGGATTATGCTGAAAACGGTCAACAAGAGTGAGCTTAAGTCTTGACACGCCTTCCTCATCTTCCACCCGCCACCGCTCAAGCAGATCCGATGTCACCAGAATCACATCGGGCTGCCCATAGCTATGGAAAGCGACCGCACCCTCAATGTCCACTTCCTTTTCACTCACCGTGATGTATTGCGGCGCGTAATAGTCGAACAAGCGCCGTGTTTCCCGGCAAAAAATAATTGTCTTCGCAGGATCGTAGATGTTCTTTACATAATCCACCAACTGAAACATTGAAGAGCGTTCCAGACGATTGTTTAGCGCCAGTTTAAATGAGATGACCGATAAACTGACGATTAGAATCACAGGGCAGGCATAACAGAGCTTCCGGGTAATGATAGAGGACAGGGTGAAAGCTTGACTCCGGAAGAGGCGATTGCCCAGTGCATCCGCCATATAGAGCGCCCCTCTTGCAATCATGAGAATGAGGATGGGGAGCAGGGCCAGAATATGCCTTGGATTATTGAGGTTTTGACCCATGAACACCCAGAGCAGATAGGGAAGACCCCACCAAATTAAAAATCGCACACGGAAACAAAACCCTTCTTTGAACAGATAAAAGAGAACGCTTGCAGCCGTTAAGAGCGTCACCAAAATCCGTAGCGAATCCGAACCTCCGCCTAATCCATGCATCATGACATCTTGTACCATCAGTTCTTTGAAGCGGGACAGGAGATCGGGATGTGTCCATACCGTCCCGCCCCACTCCATGAGATGCCCTCTCCCGAAGTGGAGGACTTCGGAAAAAAAAGACTCGGTACCGACAACCATGGCCTGCCCCATGCCCCATAGCAGTGTCGTCCCAATGAAGGTGAGCAGCGGAAAAACAAACATCCTGATTCTGTCCCCTTCTTCCTTGACTTGAACGCTGCAGGTGAAAAGAACAAAGCCCCACAAAAAAAGATGCGGGAAATAGGATATCCGCACGCCAA
The DNA here is from genome assembly GCA_029261195.1 of Nitrospirota bacterium. Classification (GTDB taxonomy): domain Bacteria; phylum Nitrospirota; class Nitrospiria; order SBBL01; family JAADHI01; genus JAJDBU01. Next base: position 50,627 of record JAJDBU010000032.1, read on the forward strand.
GCGCAATGCCTAGGAGAAAGGAGGCCCGGAGTAAGTCCTGTAATGTTTTCGTTTTATGATTGCGCGTGTTTGTGGCCCGGTATAAAAAATACACGCAAAGCACAACAAAAAAGAGACCCATGATATCGGACAGGGCTCTTGTACTCATCAGCCAATGCAGTGGATTCATAATCAACAGCATCGCACTCAGTATTGCGGCCTGCTTTCCGTATATTTGTTTCGCAAGATAAAAAAAGGGAGCTACTGTGAAGGCCCCGAATAAAACGCTCGTGAGTCGTAAACTACCCATTTCATCTCCTAATGCAATGGACAGCAGTTTTGAAAAAAGCATGTAGATGGGATAGCCCGGAGGGTGGGGTTGATATTTCGAGAGATCATAAGATCTCAGGCCCAAGGCAAAATCAATGGCATCCCCGCTCCACAAGGCCTCTGAGAGTGCAAAAAAGCGCAGAAAAAAAGCAAGGCCCGTGAATAGTCCGACAAACAATAGGTCCTGTTTATTGAGCCTAATCACTTAAAGACTTGCCACCTCTCCCTCGAACAGTTCATTTTCCAATCCAATTTCCTCACTCTGAGTCTCGTCCAGTTTTCCTGCAATAATCCTCCGGGCAGCGTGACGTCCCATGAGCATGGCCTGATCCATGAAGATATAGCGAAAAAGCCCCTGTCGCCCCGTGGTAATGAGGTTTTTACAGGGTGCAATCTGTTGTAGCAAGCCCTCGACTTGTTCTCTGTAGCCCAAGTGATAAACCGGATAGCCGTGTCTGGCATAGGTCGAAAAATAATCCATAACATGAGGCCCGACGTGAATGCCTAAAGCAGAAAGGTCTTTTATCACGCGTTCAAACAAGGTCTTATCATCCACGCACCAGGTTGCATCCATATAATTACAGGGGATTTCAAGCATCAGCGAGGTCTTCCCGGGGGGAGCGTTATCCGGGCTGCGCAGTTTCGGCTCCTGAATCCGGGTCATAATAAATCGTTCCTCAGGCACATAGGTCCAGGTATTCTGGCTGATCATCGGCTGATCAATGAGAATATTCAAAAACCGGACAGCACGAAACCTGAGACCCGAACCCTTCATCACTTTGAAACGGCTGTTCGGCGCAACCATTGAAGCCAGTTCAGGGAGCGGGATGGTACTGATTAAATAATCACAATCAATAGTTTCCTGATGGCCTCCTTTAAGAAAGCTCAGCCCTTTGATCACATGATTCTCGATGAATACCTCTCTTGCTTTGGCATTCAAATGAATAATTGTGCCATTCTGCTGGATTTCTCCGGCAATCTGTTCAAATATCTGGCCGATCCCGCGTTTAGGATAATAGAATTGTTTTGCATAGGCTTCGTGTTTTCTCTTCCTTCCCCCTGTGAGTTCCCGAATAATGTCACGAAAGGCCAACACGGGAATTCTCTGAACGGCCCAGTCCGCTGAAAGCACATTCGGATGAATGCCCCAGACCTTTTTTGTATAGCCCTCAAAAAAAATTTCGTAGAGGGTGCGGCCGAATCTCTGGAGCACCCAACTCTCAAAAGAGCGACTCGCCTGGCTGTTTCTGCCTGGGAAAAGGGTAATTTTAAGATAGTCGACCATCGCCCGCAGCGAAAGGCCGGGGCTCATCTTAGTGGCAATATCCCGGAAAGAGAGCGGATAGCGGTAAGTTTTCCCATGCAGACGTATGGCGCTTTTTCTCTCCAGGCAGAGCAGCTCATCGCCCATCAGATCAACAATGGACTGAATCAGGTTTTTATTACGGGAGATAAAACGGTGTCCGCCCAGGTCAAAACGAAAATCCTGTTGTGTGTGAATATCCTGATAGGTAATTGTCCGGCACAATCCACCCACTTGAGATTCTTTTTCAATAATCGTGACATTGAAACCCAAGTTTGAAAGTTCCCAGGCAGCGCTTAAACCGGAGGGGCCACCCCCTAAGATGACAACCTGTTTTTTCACCAATTCGCCACCACTTGCAATGCCAGGCCCTGATCATCTCTCTCAGCTTTGTTGTCCCGGTACAGATATTCTACTTTAAACTGTAGTTGTCCCATCGGTCTCAAAATAAACCCGACTGCAAGCCGCTGCGTACTTTTACCGCCAGGGATTTCACCTTGTTTTAAACCCTGGACGCCATCCGGGTTCGCGACCCAATCGTAACGTGTCACAAGCTCCAATCGATTGAAGAGTGCCCCTCCCGGTCCGGAGAAGCTGAAAGTGCCCTGCATATAAAATCCTTCCAAAATGGCATCCCCGTGACCTTCCCCCAAGGCAGCCTTTATCTCCTGCTTAACATACTCGGCCCTGACTTCTACCGGCTCGCGTTGATAAATAAAATGGGATACCCAGATGACCGTCTTATTTCTATCCCGATCGTCCCACTTCCCGAAATAGCCTGAGCCGCCCAATTCCAAATCTGGAAAAGGAAAGACGGCAATCTGAGTACCGACCGCCTTATTGCCATTATTATCACGGCCTCGCTTCAAGGCATTCTGTTCATAAATCTGATCTCCGTCCTCATCTCCCAAGCCATTCACGAGGTAGAAATGATAGCGAATCTTCGCGTCGGAAAAAGAAGGAAACCAGCCTCTGGCTTCAATCCCGATATCGCTATAAGTGCCCGGTATAATACTGATAGAGGGGAGCGGACGGCTGATTAGTTTATTCCTAACCGAGGCATGTACCGGGTTTTCTACACCCAATGGCACAAGCATCATCCCCATCACAAGCTCCAGAAGGTCAGATGCAAAGGGCTTCCACTCCAGTGTCGCAAATTCCAAGCCGAAGGCCTCACCCGCATGTTCTATTTCAATCTCGGACTTTGCGATGAGATTATCGGTGATTCTGTAACCGAACCAGAGATTGAAGTGGTGATTGTCGAAAAAGTGATGTCCCCTTTGTCCCCCCTGTGCCCTGTCAAAGGCTTCGCTTTTCCATTCCAGGTCCACATAGCCATGAAAAATCATGTTTTCCAGGCCGCCATCAGAAAAGAGAGTGGCCAATTTTTTCTCTTCTTCCCTCTCATCCAAAAGATCTTCTGTAATACGCCTGATCTCTTCTTCGTCCTTTGTTTTCTGTAATTGTTCTATAAGTTTTCTTTGTTCATTTAACTGTGCCTGTAAATCCTGATTCGCCTCTCGGATCTCTTTTATCTCCCTCTGAAATGCTGAAGGGGTTTCACAGAACCCATTTTTCTGTAAAATAAAGGTCGAGGCGCATATCAGGGATATCAGACAGATGACACGAAGCATAAGCCACTTTAGTTCAAAAGAAACGGGGAACAATTTTTTTCAGACGGGGATAAGGCATTCTACATCCTTCAAGGGTAATTACTCTACAAAATACTGAGAAGAATTGTCCAGATTTTCTTAAAGAAGCAAGCTTTGTTTCACTGAAAACAGTAGACGCTTTCTCTTTGATCCGGCGATTAAAGGCCTCTGGCCCGCATTTTTTGATGTGTCCACTATCTCATTCAGGTTTGATTATAATCGTAAGCGGTGCTAAAAAAGGCGAGGTCTTTGTCGTTGAAGGGGAAGGGGATGGGGATGGGGGAGAATCGGTCGTTTATTCCAATGCGTATTTTGCTTGTTTTAATCTCTCTCGCAGTTTCTTTCCAGCTCAGCTCTCAGTCAGCACTTGCCGTCGAAAGCCTTCTCTTCCACGATTGGCAAGCCGATGTACTTTCTGCAGAAAATTCAAAAAAACAGTGCTACATACAGTTCACCGGCATCAGTAAGGAAAGAATCCTTGTTTCAATGCGTCTTGCAATGATGGAAGAAAAAATACCCTTCAAGGATGCAGTCACATGGACATTGATTAAAGTTTCAGCAGGCCGCTTACAGAGTGATGACCCCTCCGATGTCATCGGCATAAAAATCGAAGAGGCCTGGCTTGAGACCAGTGCAGGATCGAGCATTGGACTGATCAAAAAGCTTGATCAAGGCCAGGCGCCCCAATTTCTTGGCGGCGTGGAAGGCTTCAGGCTTTTTGAGATGCTTTTAAAAGGGATCGGAAAGGATGGCATTACTGTCGGATTTCGAACAAAATCAGAACCGAGGGTCACGGTACTACATGCCCCTGCACCTCCGAAAAGTCTTTTTGTAAAATTATATACTTGCTAGATCGAAGGAAAAAATAGTCGAACACAGCCCATAGGGCATATATTTAGACCTTGTTCGTCATTAAGGTCTAATTCATTTTATTTGTCAAATTTCCAGAACTAAGGTATAAATGGCTAACAAAAAACAGAAATTCCTTTTTTAGGATAGACTATAAAAACATTTAAATACATCAGGAGCCTCTTCCAATACAAGATGAGTCTGAACTGAGGAGTTGTTTCTAACGCAAGATGAGTCTGAAGTAGTCTGATCCTGTTCATAATGGAGGGATGAAGACCATTATGAACGACACACAATTAAAAACCATTGAAGAAATC
>JAJDBU010000033.1 GCA_029261195.1 Nitrospirota bacterium
TACAGGCTCAAACAAAGCAGCAAAAGAAAAAACAAAGAGAAGTAACAGGTAAAAGAGGAAAATGATTAAGTAAAGATCTCTAACCCAGGTGGCTCACTTTTGCTCTGCCACACTGGTTCATTTTTACAATGCCATTGACATGCTTATCCATAATGCGAGTGCAGTTTTCGTATAGTACGACAATTTCGGGTCAATTGGGAATCAATGCTGAGGATTATGATTTAGGCGATGAGGTTTGAAAAGAGAAACATAAAGTTCACTCACGACAGGCTATCATTGACATGTATATTGCTGAAATATACAATAAGCCTATGATACATTATTTCCCAGGGATTATTGCTTTTGATTGGGATGATGGAAATAGAGATAAAAATTTTCTGAAACACAAAGTTACTAATCATGAATGTGAGCAGGTCTTTTTTAATGAACCGCTCATCATCTTGGATGACAAAAAACATTCACAAGCGGAAAATCGTTATGCCGTCTTTGGCCGCACAGATGAGGATAAAAAACTGACCATTATTTTCACCCTGAGGGGCAAGTTGATTCGCATTATATCGGCTCGCATGATGAATAAGAGAGAAAGGGAATTTTATGGAAAAGAAGGTCAATAAATTACCTGAATTTAAAAATGAAACTGAAGAGCGTGATTTTTGGGCAAGGCACTCTCCTCTTGATTACTTCGACACCTCAGATGCAAAAAAAGTATCATTTCCAAACTTAAAACCCTCATTGAAATCCATCTCTATCCGCCTACCAGAGGAGATGCTAAATACTTTAAAGGTGATGGCAAACAAACGTGACGTCCCCTACCAAAGCCTCGTCAAAATATTCCTTGCAAGGCAAATTGAAAAGGAAAAGCACTATAATTAAAGTCTTTTCACAATTTTCCTCAACGCATATTTGATGCACTCGTAAAAAGGCGTCATTCCCGTGAAAACGGGAATCCAAAAACAATGTAACTAATTGAAAATACTGGATTCCTGCCTTCGCTGGAATGACGAAGAAATGACATTCCCAACTTTTTACGAGTGCATCATATTTAACAAAGTATTTTTAGTACCTTCTTCCTGAAAGAGAGCGTTTTGGCAACTCAAATCTATACTCCTCAGCATATTTTTTCATGCTTATTGAGTTAACTCCGAAATCCCCCTCTTTCTTTCAAAGGGGGTTATAACGACCCCCTTTGCTTATAGTAGGGGAGGCATCTATCCATTTATTTTTAACTTTCGGAGTTAACTTAATAAGCAAGTATTTTTTTGATCGCTTATGAAAATACAAGCTTGACGACTTGCGTTAATCAAGAAACTGAAGCACACGATCTGGATAGTCTGTTTCGATTCCATCCACGCCAAGCGCTAATATCGCCTGGATTTCTTTCTTTGTATTGACTTGCCATGCGATCATTTTGATCTTTTCCGCCTGCGCTTTTTTAACAACGACGTGATTCAAAAACCATTGATGCGCTTGAAACAGCGTGGATTTTGTCGGGTTCTCATAAATATTTCCAAAATGCAGACCACCGTCTATTGTGAAATTCAGCGCTGGCGTATTGCGGACAAAAACGTAGAGCCGTGGGACTTGAGGCATGATTGCCTGAAATCGCGCCAAGGTTTTTAGGTTAAATGACTTGAAGACAACTTGTGTTTCAAATTGCTTTTCCTGAATGATGGCCGCTATCCTTTTTTCGATCCCTTGAGAGGACGTTGAATCGCCTTTCACATCAATGATCAGTTTTGTTCCTGGTTTTAAGATGTTGATCACTTCTCGCAGGGTTGGGATTCGGGTGTCCAAAAATGTGGCATTAAACCAAAACCCAGCATCTAATCGCTTGATTTCACTCAATGTGAGATCGGCAACACGTCCGATACCGTTAGTGGTTCGATCCACGGTATCATCGTGGATGGCAACAATCTCATGATCAAGGCTTTGGTGCACATCGATTTCCAAAAAATTCGCTCCTAAGGCCATCGCTTTTTTAAGGGCCGACAAGGTATTTTCTGGCGCATAAGCGGAAGCCCCACGATGTGCAATCAACATAAAAGATTCGCGTGGAATGACCGGTGTGTCATTTGAGGGACGGGGATGGGAACAGGCCCCCAATATACTCAGAAAAAAGAGTCCTAATAAAATGCCTAAGTTGAGTTTCGTCCGGTTCAATTGAATTGGAAAGATGATCTCATATCATACAATAGCATTCGTGAACCCTTGTTCTATTATCATATTTCCCCTTTCAATTTGAACTTGTTTCTTTTAGGAAACTCTGATTAAATCTGGTCAGATCGTTCTTTACTCAGATAAGCCCAAATTGCCTTGAGATCCTTTTTTTTATTTTTTTAGGTGGTCAAGTAAAAATGGACATTTGAGAAAGTATTTTTTGGACTCCCTTGAGATATTTGCATTATGAGTCCAAAGTCAGAAGTATCATACGGCGGGTTCTTTTTCCATTTTTTTAAATATAATCCTTCTCTCTTTTAATAAAGTATCCGGAACACAAACTGCCCTAGGTCGGCATGAAAACCCCTGGGTTCTTCCAAGCGATCGTAGGCCAACTCCAGATCGAGCCGATCAATAAAACGGACTGGCGGTTTCAGTACGTGATAGATCAACTTAAGTCCGTAAAGGTCGGTGTTAAAATCGCGCAGCTTCGGATCGGCACTCATGATGGCTGAGGGCCGTGTTCGGTTTACATCAAAGAAATCAGCCTTTGTTTGATTGTAGTGACGGTAACGCAAGCGCAACGTTAATGGATCGCTGAGGTACTGATAGAGTTTAAGCTCGGCCGAATAGGCATTGATGCCCCAATCGTCCCGGTAATAGCTTCCGTTGATATGGCTTGAGGTCCGTGTTTTAAAATAGCGGTTATACCAGGCATAGAAAGATTGTCTCAGGCGGGTGTCGGGATGGACTTCATCAAAGTCGGTCGCCTTGATTCTGACAATGCGGTAGGGGCTTGCCAGATAACCCTCGACATTGGCAATCCCATAGCCGACCCGGAAATAACTTGTTGGAGAAAGGATCTGCGTCAAGGCAACGGTGCCGCTATCGGTTTCTTTGTCGCGGGGCCACTCTTCTCCGAGGGCCTTGTTTAAATTGTCTACCTCATCTTTGGCATGGCTGTAATCAAGATAGAGGTTGGTATTTTTCTGTCTTAAGTCTCTGGAAATCGACAGGCCGTAGGCACGGGATCGGTAGTCGTCTTCATCGCTCGTAGCGTATGTGCCACCAAAAGTGGTCTGTTCCCGACGGTGCAGAAGGCTCAGGATCATTTCCTTCCGCACCTCCTTAAATCCTCCGCCGCTGCCTTGCACAAGTGCTGAAGCCCCACTGACAGCATCGACCGCTGAAAGCGTCTTCTGTTGACTCGGCTTGCCATGATCATGCTCTCCGCCGCTACCACCGCTACCGCCGGATGATGCAGAACCCGTCGGGCTGAACTCAAAGGTTTCATAGGTATATTTCAGGATAATGCCGGTTTGTTCGCTGATATTCTTTCGAATCGCAATTGAGGGACTGGTGACGGTGAGGCCACTGTTGTCCTTGTAATAGTGATATCTGAACTCGACATCATCATCGACGGCTTGCGCAAAAACGGATGAATGGAAACCGAAAAGAAATAATACGAAGGGGAATAACAATAAAATTCTGATTATTGCTCGCAGCCGCACCCCGCCCCCTCTCCTCCCGCACCGAGTACCCCACCGGAACGAGCACGGAAGAGATGGGTTTCAAAGGCGGTTTCTCCTCCCTCTCCTTCGGACGTCATAATCGGATCGGAAAGATACTCTCTTTCCCAGGGCTGCACGGCAACACAGCCCTGGGAAAGTAAAGTGAAAAACAAGAGAATGAAAAGGCTCGACCTAGCGAGTGCTTGCATGAGAAGGCTCCTTCAAGAGATTTGAAATCTCATTTTCAAAAAGAGGGATCTGGCTTTTTGAAAAACCGAATTTAACCCAGCGGATTGTGCCTTTTCGATCGATCAAAAAAGACGTCGGCATTGCCCTGGCATGGTAGGCGGCAATCACTGAAGCATCAGGATCGAGCAAGACCGAAAAGGTGACCGGATGACGAGACAAAAACCGGGCAACATGTTTCTCTTCTTTGTCGATATTAATCCCGACGACCTCAAAACCTCTTTCCTGATATTTTTGATAGAGACGTTCCAAGGCAGGCAGTTCTTCTTTGCAGGGTTTGCACCAGCTCGCCCAGAAATTGACCAGAACGATCTTTCCCTGAAATTCGACACGATTATCCGCCTCATCTCTTTCCGAAAATGCGGGCAGATCAAAAGACGGAGCCGGGTCGCCGACCCCCACGGCATAAGCCGTGGAGGTCAACAACATCAAGGCCAATCCGAAGATGAGCCTAGCCATGGGTGTGGCCACCTGCGTCACCACCCGCTGCGGGAGCTGCTGTGCCGACCGAAGTCACACCAATACCGGAAGGTGCACCGCCGACATCGATTGTCCCGACAACCGATAAAGCAGTGGTATCAACGACGGAAACGGTCGTTTCACCGGAATTGCCGACAAAGAGAAAGTGTCCGTCACTAGAAGGCGCCGCAATAGAACCATGACCACCTGCCTTGCCGACAGTAATCTTTGTCAAAAGCTGGTTGAAGGTAGTCGATGTCGGATCAATGTCGATCACGGCCAGCTGATCAATCTGAAGATCAGGTGTACCGGCACCGCCGCCGAAAGGAACGCCACTCGGAATATAGAGTCTTTTGGCATGCGGGCCGAAGATGATACGGGCCGGTCTCATGCTAGGGATCTGTGTCTTGGCAATGATGCCGTGATTGGGATCTCCCTGCATCGCCTTCATCGTATCGATCACAATCACCCAGCCTGTTGTGGTGTCATCGGCAGGATCAGCCGGTGTTCCGTTGTCATCTTCTGTATTCGCCAGAATGTAGACAAAACGGCCATCGCTTGCGTCACCAGGAGCGTGCCGTGTGTGCAATCTGCCAACAGCGGGGACCTGGTCTGCGCCCGGCCCTTTTGTGATAAAGGTTTTAACCAGTGTGATGGGATCGATTACCGAAATTGCATTGATCGGTTCCCCTGTATTCAGACTGTAGATCTTCATGTTATGACCGGCATAGTCGATGCCGTGCGGATTAAGGCCGGTTACCATCGCGGCATCCCCGTTTAAGGTCACATCATTCAGAAGGGTTGTCAGATAATTCGGACTTAAAGGATCCGTATCAATGACCGAAAGCGTGCCGTCATGAATGTTTGACACAAATGCCCGATTCTTATCCGCAGCAAAGGCCATTTTGTGGTGCCCACTTCCGACGCGAATACTCTTATGTGTGGCATGTGTTCCAGCTTCGATAAAAGAAACGGTGTCAGGCGCACAGGCCGGATCGACACCCGGGCAACTTGCACCCGCAGCCGGTCTCGGCCCGTCATTCATGATCCAAACATTTTTGTCATGGTCCAGATACATGTGAATGGGTCCGGCACCGACAGGGATGGCGTGGTTATGGGTGAGTCCATCTGTTTCAACGTCAAACATCTGAACCGTGTTGGTGTTGTTCACCCGGACATAGGCGTTGCCCCCGCTGAAGACCATTTCACCCGGTCCCGCTCCAGTGTTGCCTGCGAAATTGATCGTAGACTCGACAACTGTCGGTGCTGCAACTTTTATCGCATTTGTCTGTGTAGCGGCTTCATCATGAATATGAATCGATTTCACCACACCTTGCGCTTCAATCGAGACAAAAAGTTTCTCTAATAGAGCGGGCTCAGTGTTTGTTGCCACTCCGGCAGCCGTTGTATCGTCGTCGCTGCACCCTCCAAGCGTAAAGGCCAAAAGGGCAATTAATGCACTGTATTTCAAACTGTTGTTCTTTGCTTTCATTTTTACTTTCTCCTAAATTTCAGTCTAAAAATGATTTTCTTGAATAATAAAGTTTCGTGCACTTCAGTCTTGAGGCGGACCGCGAATAGAAGGCGCGGAGAGAGCGACTTTTTCGTATAAATTTTCATAAGGCTGTAATGGTGTTTCAAATAAGGGGCTTAAGCCTTGTGCAGCGGCACCTGAGACTGAAGGCATGAACACAAAAGCGGTACAAGCCAATCGGCAGCCCAGCATCGAATGCGCCAGGGCATGATCTGTATTGGTGCGATGTTCAAAGACATGTGCCCCCACCTAGATCGGCATCAAGGCGGTTAGAGGCAGATGAATCATGACCAGCAGTAGAGCAAGCTGTGTCATTTTTGTTTTTTGTAAGGCCTTTCTCATTCTTTTTATTTCAAGCCCTAATTATCGAGGGCACCTTCATCAATCCAGGTTTTTATCTTTGCTGCAAGCTCAGGTTTAGATTCGGCAAGTGACAAGAGATCCCCGAAGGGCATCGTCGCTTCACCTGCTGGAAGGCCAATCCCACTGATGCGCTGATAAAGGATGCTATTGACCGAATCACCGGGAAGAACCCGCTTTCCTCCGCCATCTGTTAAGCTTGCATCCTGATTCACCAGGTTTTGGAGGGCCTTCCCCTCGCTAAAGTCCGGAAGACTGTCCAGATTTCCAGTGAAATGGCATCCGATACAGATTGCAGTAAATATTGGCCCTTGTATCTCCGCAGCAAAGGAGACCGTCGGGCCGTTCTTGCCATCGGTATTACTGCTGCCACCATTATTATCATTGACGGTTCCGGCACTGCTGTTACTGTTGCTGTCACCTCCACACCCATAAAAAGACGATATCAACAGAAAACCAATCGCGATCAAAATGAACGGTCCTTTTTGAAGTGGTTTCATGAAAAACAAATCTTTTTCACCCGATCATCCTTTACGGCACCCTTAATGAAAACGAATCCGTGACGCGAGCTTCGGTGAAACAGTAATTTCCCCGGCGCCATCAATGATGATGCCCTCGCCATGCTCCGAACGATTCAGAAACTGCATCCCTTTTTCCGGTCCCATCACAAAGGCCCCGGTCGCCATTGAATCGGCATAGCTTCCCTTTTCACTCACAACACTGACACTCTGGCATCTCCGCGCCGGGAAAAGGGTCTTTGGATCAAGGAGATGATGGTAAGTCACACCATCCTTTCTAAAGAAGCGTTCGTAATCTCCCGAAGTTGAAATCGCGCAATCTGTCAGATCCAAAGAAGCCACAATTTCGCCCTTTCGCCTGGGATGCTGCACACCGACTCGCCAGGATGAACCATCCGCTTTTGTGCCGAAGAGAACCAAATCTCCTGCAAGGGCAATCAGGCCGGATGTGATGCCACTCTCAAGTAAGATGGTCTTGGCACGTTCAGCGATGTAGCCTTTTCCGATACCGCCCGGATCAATCTGCATCCCTTTCTTTTTCAGAAAGACCATCTCTCCAGCTTTATCGAGCATCACATCTTCAAAACGGGTGGCGCGTGACAGGGCTTGGATTTCTTCCTCTGTCGGAATCCGCTTTTTATCGATAAAATCCCAATGCCTCATGGCAGAACCAATTGCCATATTAAAAGCGCCCTCTGTTTCACGAGAAAGTTGCAAACCGAGATCAAGCACCTCAAGGATTTCCCTATCGACCTTTACCGGACGGAGACCCGCTGCCTGATTAATCCGGGATAACTGACTTTCCTTTCTAAACATGCTCATAAGGTGTTCAAGACGCTTCATCTCTAAAAAGGCATCAGAGATTGCCTGACGCGCTTTCTTTTGATCCGATGAAAGGGCTGTAAGGCTGACGAGTATATTCCCGAACATCACCCGCGAAACCTGGGTCTCCTTGAGATCACTTTTCGGTTTGATGAGTGCCGCTAGGGCATGAGCATTTCCCGGCAAGGACAGGCTGCACAGGCTGCACAGGCTCAAGCCGAGGAGTTTCAGCATTTCACGTCTTTTTATCATTCGTTCCAAAATTTGCCTCAAAATTAAAAACGCCCGTAAAAAAACAGAGGTGTCTTTTTACGGGCGTCGTGTTTACGGTGGTCCCAAATATAATATTGAATAAAATGTTCTATTTTTCAGAAATAAATGAGGTCTTTTCTACCTTTTTTGAGATGTTTCCTTTGAAAAAGTTAATCCGGATGCTGCCGGTGAAGCCTTCTCGATTCAGCTCTGTGAGTAAACGTGCTACCCAATTCGGTGCGGGTTGTTGCTCTTTCTCTTTAGTCAATGACAAATATCTACCCTGCCTTTCTTTGAAGCCGGTGAAAAGCCTCAGTGATTTGATCTAAGGTGAGTCCTCCACCAAAGACCTGTTCCTTAATCACCCCGTTCGGATCAATGAAGAAGGTAACGGGAAGCGAAACAACCCGGTGCCGTTCGGCAACCTCAACTTCTCGATCAAGCAGAATGGGAAAAGTCAGGCCCATTTCTTTCACCAGCTTTTCCGCTTTTTCTGTTTCTTCACCAAAATTAAGTGCCAAAACCACAAAACCTTCATCCTTTAATTTTTCATAGGCGGCCTGTATTTCGGGCATCTCTTTTATGCAGGGTGTACACCAAGTGGCCCAAAAATTTAAGAGCACGACCTTGCCTCGATAGTTAGACATCTTGGTCGAAGGCCCATTCAATTGATCCAGCTGAAAATCCGGTGCGGGACCACCCACAAGCGGTGGTTTTGCCGCCATGCCTGTTAAAAGGAATAAAGCCAAAAATATTCCTGCGACCGGTTTGATGATTCTATTCATAAGATATCCCTTCAATGATTTAAGAACCCGGAGACTCTGAGTGCCCGATCAAGCTGTGATAAGCGGTTGCCCTTAAGCACCAGGTCATTGGCCCTGTTCAAAGCGGCTATGCGCTGATCTAAATCGTTCAAGTCGGTAGCCACTTCGGCCTGATACAGGTGGGCACCGGCCAGTGCGTAGTTCTGCCATTCATGTTCTTCATCTGCGATATTTATGAAGAGCTTCGCCAGATCTTTCCCTCGTAATTGATTCTTTGTGATTCGGCTGAGTGGAGCCAGATATTCAATATAAGGATGATCGTCGGTGTTCACCTTTGCTCCCTCAAAAAGCGCATCCAGTTTTTCCCCTTCACCTCCGAAGAGCAACATCAAATCATCCACACTTGAAAGAGAGGGATCACTTGTTGCCGAACCATCGTTAATGCCTGCCAGTCGTTGAGCCAGTCTGCTTTGTTCGAGCGAAATCGCTTGTTCTGATCCGATCAAAGCGACAAGGGGATACTTCGTGGAAAAATTTCCACGCCACAAACTGACATGGGGGAAGGCCCTGCTAAAGGTCTGTCCGATGATTTTAAATTCCTGCTCCGACATCTGATACAGCGGAAGCCATTGGGCATACGCGCCGCCCGGAGCCAGTTGTAAGGCGGCTTGTTTGTAATAATCTAGGCTGTAGAGCGAGGTCGCTCCGGCGTGCCAGGGCACAAAAAGGTCGGAAATAATCAGGTCGAAGAGCGGCTCTCCCAGCGGGATGGCAATGCGGCCATCGGCAATGATGACTTCTGAACGCGGATCGGCAAGCAAGCCCCGGTTTTCTTTTTCAAACCAAGCTGCGCCCTTGACGACTTCAGGCAAGAGTTCAATCAGTTTCACCTCTTCGACGGGATGATCAAAAATAGCGCTTGCGGTAATGCCGGTCGCCAAACCCACAAAGGCAACTCTTGTAGGTGCGGGGTGCAAGAGCAGCGGAATCTGGCCCATGCGTCGTTCTTCGATCTCTGCCGAAGTGCTACCCAGGCTATAAGTGTTATTGACTTTTAATACTCTTGTGCCGTTTTGTCTCTGGATGACGGCCACCTGAGCTTCTGCGCCCTGATCCAGGTAGAGCAATGACTCACCCGTTTTAAGGTGTTGTGTCGAAAATGAGGGAAAGAATAAGACTGCCGGAAGAATCAAAGAGGCTGTTGTGAATACGCTTGAGAATCCAAAAGTCACTCGCCGCGTCGATTTTTCTGAAAGAGAGCGCGTTAGAAAAATTGCCCCCGCCGTATAACAAAGTGAAACCAACGCCAATGCAGGCCAAAGGCCCAGATGGGGGAGCAAGAAAAATCCCGCGATCAATGAACCAAGGACGCCACCCACTGTATTCAATGTCATGAAACGGCCAAGGGCCATGCCGGCTGTTTCATTTTTCTGCTGATGGAGGGTCCAGGTCAGCGGTAAAATCATGCCTGCTGCAATCATCGTCGGCAGAAGCAGCACGGTGATGACGCTGAGTATTTTAAAAATATATGCAATGGGTCCGATCCCCTTAAAAAGAGATTGCAAACCACTGGTTTGAACAAAAAACAAGGCACCGAGCGGAATCGAAATCGCAACGAATAGCAAACAAGACCGCATTAAGCGGAGCGGGTCGGCACCTCTTTTCATCAGCACATCAACAACAAGCGCCGCGATAGCCAGGGCAAAAAGAATCAGAACCAAAATCAAAGCAAAACCATAGACCGAGTTTTGTAAGACAAGGCTGAACATGCGGGTCCACAAGACTTCTAATGCCAGAGTGCCCATACCGGAAAGCGCTGCAAGGATGAATAGGCGACGTGAAAGAAGGCTTTGAAGTGAACTAGCAGGAATGATCCTTTCTGTACTTTCTTCGTGCTTTGCTCCCATAAAAAAGGACATCGTTAGACACACAAAGGACAAACCCACATTGATGGAAATTGCTGCAATAAAACTTCCCTTCACGCCAAGCCAAAGCGGGAAAAACAAACCGGCACAGGCCGCACCCATCATGCCGCCAAGCGTATTCATGCCATAAAGAATGGGCGTTTCCCGACCTAACTTATCCGGGACTTCTGGGAGAGATTGCAGTAAGAGTGGCAGCGTCGCACCCATCAAAATGGCAACAGCAGCCAGCAAGAGAAAAAGAGGAAGGAGCCCTAAAGCCCCTTCCTGATTTTTGAACAAAACCACCACAATCGAGCAAAGCGCCATGAGCAGTTCTAAAAGAACATATCCACGCAAGGGCTTCAGTACTGTCTTTGACCATTGACCGCCAATTGCATTACCCAGTGCGAGACCGAAAAAAATCACCGCCAATACCAGGGCGGAGGCCTGCGCCGTATTACCGAGCAAAAGGGCAAACTCCCGGAACCAGAGGACCTCGTAAATCAACCCTGCCACGCCCGAAAAAAAGGCGATACCCCAGAATAAGGCCCTGTTATTATTGCTGAGAAAATGCATATCTACCCGTGGTGTCCGCCACTCTCTCCACCGGATTCACCCGATAAAAGCGATTTATTCACTTCGATGATTTTTCCACCTTCGGTCGTAATGTAAATGCCACCAGTCCCTGCGGTCATGCCCTGAATTTCACTTTCTCCTGTCTCGACACTTTTGATTGCAAAACCAATCTCAGGGTCAATCATCGCAATCGTTCCTTTTTTATGCGCACCGACAAAAAGATTGCCTGTACTGTCAAAATCCAGCGAAATCGGCCCGATGACTTCACCGGCAAGAATCAGACGGATCTCGTTTTGCGGGACATCAGCGACAGTCGGTCCACCGATATCGAGGGAAGTCGTCGGAATAATACTAAGCGTTGACCCGACTGGCGCTTGTGCGTCTCCATCCGGGAGGTTCGGTCGAATACCTGTATTTGCGGCATAAAGGTTGTGGGGGTGAATGGGGCTAACCGCGAGCTGCGTCGGGTTCGCTCCGCCAAGATGGAGGAAGTTGAGATCGGCATAGAGACTCACGACATCGCCTCCCACGGTAGAGACGACCTTGACAATTGTGTTGTTTAGGCGATTTGAGACAAAAAAGACTGCGCTTGTCGGTGTGGAATTTTCAAAGTCATAAACAATCCCGCTTGCTCTTCCAAACAAGGCATTATTAATCACCCGGTTAAGAGCGCCGTCTTTGTTAAAGACCGTAATGGCTCCGGCTGAAACAGTGGTACCGGTTTCATCCAAAAAATTACTGACATAGACATCTCCTCTAATGCTATTAGCATCAAAGGCTATCCCCGTGGGTTGGTTGAGGTCTGTCGTCGTGTTTGCTTGGTTGGCAAAAAGGACAATGGTATGAGGCTCGACCGATTTCTTGATCTGTACAATTGTATTATTTTCAGAGTTGGCGACGAGCAGGTCATTATGGGCAAGCGGCCCACCCGCAGCAGAGTCCGGAACAATCACCACATCTGAGGGCTCACTCAAACCCGAGATGACTTCTTCAGCCACCTTCGAAGCGGGTGTGATAGTCGGTGCATCAAAATCTTTTGCGCATCGGGTGAGTAAAAAAGCAAAGGGGAGTAACAATATCGCCCCTGTTTTTTTCTGTATGATTTTATTTTTAAAAAACATCGATTGACTCCTTTTCAAAAATACACTTGAGACGGAAGCACTTCGTATTGGGACTCGACTTCTAAAAGGTATAAGTCGCGCCCAGCACAAGCCCGTAGCGGGAAACCACATTTTCCTCGTTCACATATTGGTAAACAGGAAACTGCAGAAAACTGTAGAGGCTTAGATTGTCTGAGGACTGAATACGAACGCCCGGCGTAAAATTAAGCGATGTTGAACCCGTAGAAGGTACACCCGCCCCGCCCGTTGTTGTTTCAAATGCATCACGATCAGCATGCCGGAAGTTGAGTTGGCTACTGACACTGATATTTTTCTTGGATTCAAGCAAATAGCTGATTCCAACATTCAGCAGGGTTTGATCGCCAAATTCATAGTCCAGGTCATTTTCGGTCGTGACTTGATAGCTGCCGGAGACAAACGTGTCTAATTTATGGGGGATGATTTGGTAATCATAGAAAAGAGAAACGAGGAAATCATAAGAGCCCGTTCCCGGCTGTACCGTCGGTTCATTGATGGCGCCCTCGGCATTAAACAATTTGTATTCCCCCGTCGGGAACTTAAGTCCGCCTCCAATGACGACCAGATGACGGGTTGAAATCACAGGTGCATAGCGCCCGATCAGACGAATGTCCCCGATGCCTGAAGAACCATCTTCCCGGGTAAAGGTGCCGGTAGGGTTGGTGGCGGAGATCCCGTCGTAATGTTCGTGTGTGCGATTGTTAATCAGTGGTATGTTCACCTGTAGCGTGAAACGCTCTGTTACCCCGTAGCCGATATCCACCTGCAAAAGTTCGTTAATCGTCCGGACTTCCCGATGATGATCGTTTTCGATTAAGCTGTTTTCAAAATCGACCTTGGGTGTCAAAACCTCGCTCGTGCTGCCGCTCCCGCTCTGGAAGTCATCCATCGGGATATAACGATAAGAGATATCCAAAGTCATCTGACCGGGAGATGAGATGCCTTCCTGCGTGCCGGTCACCAGAAAACAGTTCCCCGATCCGCAGCTTGCGAACACTTGAGGTGTTGGCAGAGGCAATAAAAATCCCGCCCAGAGACCGATCAAGACCGGCCACTTAATACATAACAACTTCTTGTTCATCATCACTCCTTTAAGATAAGTTTTAAGCACAATCCTTCAGCCAAGCTTTCCTTTTGACCACAGGGAAACTCGGAGGACTGATGTTTTTCGTTATTTGTAAATCAGGGTAAAGGGTATTACTTAGAGATTAAAGAGGCGGCGCACGGCCGAAGGGAAGGTTTGTTGATTGCTGTGTCAAGAAAGACTTGATGCAAATATTGGAACTTTCAAAGGATGGCCGAAGAGAGGGATTAAACTGTAGGGCCACAGATTGCGCAGAAGTTCCTGCAGCGCACATCCAGGTGCAGACGAAGGAGCGATGCTGCGTCGCATGATCCTGCGACTTCTGGTGCATCATGGCATGGTCTCCAGCCTGAACCATCATCAATCCAGACAGGCTCAGATAGACCATTACAAGACTTAGGGCTATTTTTTTCATTTTTCTCTTTTATCCGAACCCCGCAAGCTACTATTGCAGAATTCAGGTCATATTTATTTTTATTTCTGTAAGAAATTTCTACTTAAGAGAACTTGTTTCTCTCAATATAGAAACGAAGTGATTTTAGTAGGAGAGTGTCAGGGGTGGGCCACGGGTATGAAGATTTGATGTGTAAACTTTGAAAAAAACGAAAGAAAGGGCAAGCACCAAAATACCGAAAAATGGACTTGCAGAGGGAAGGAGGGGTGAAGCGTCTTCTCGTGCAACCAGACTGGAACAGGCCAGAAGACAGGAGAGCGAGTGAGACATCCCCTGTTTTTGGTGATGGACATGGTCGGAAGTTCCCGAGGGGCAAAATGTCCCGAGCAGGGCTGTTGAAAAATAGAAGAGACCTAAGAAGAGGATCGGAAGAACTTGTTTGTGAGCCATTCGTCTCATGATGGGCCATTATATCGATTGAAATATAAATGTCAAATTGGATCTAATCTAATTTGGATCTAATCTTCTAATCTTTCATCTAACATGAATTTAATGAAGCGTTAGAGAGGTTCGCATCTGGGGTCGTAATCATTTGAAAACCAAACTGCTTTGCCCGGTTTTGAAGATTGCGAATGACCCGCTCTTTGTACCTTTCTTCATAATACGATTG
>JAJDBU010000034.1 GCA_029261195.1 Nitrospirota bacterium
AGAAGAGGCTGACAAGAGCGCTTTATTTTTGTCTTCATATTCATTTTAGGCTGTTGAACCTGCTCATGAAGACGGTTTCTCAACTTATAGGACAAAAGATGCCGCTTATGTGCTTCCGAGTGACATGAGTGAAGGATCAGATCAGAAAAACGTGAGAAATTTTTCTCACGAAATCGCTGTGCTCCTTCTGAGGGGTAAGCGGGCCTGACTTTTTTCAGCAAGCCCTATTTATAAATAAGTAATATAAGCAAAATATTATTTTAATTATACAGAGGCAATCGGTGTTCAGGTCAATCCCCTCAAAAGAGGGGGGCATTTTATATCCGAGTGACTCATAATTTTTAATCGTTTTGATGCGGTTGTTCAATTGCTGAACCACCACTTTAAAGCTTTGTGTTTGTTACCGGAGTCCCGTTTGGAGGGACTTTCCTTAAACGTTTTTAATAATAACACTAATTTGGGATTTAATATGGAGCGTTCCACTGGTGATTCGGATTGCCTAGTCGGAAGGCACTATGCTATATAGACGCCTCTTAAAATCGGACTTTATGCAAATGGCAAATGCAGTCAAAGACACTATTCGTCAAGGTGAATCCGTCCTGATGCCGACCTATGCCCGTCTCCCGCTCGTGCTGGTAAAGGGTCAGGGCGCCGTCCTCACCGACATTGAGGGAAAATGCTATCTCGACTTTGTGAGCGGCATCGCCGTCAACAGTCTTGGGCATTGCGATATTCAATTGATTGAGCGATTGAAGTCTCAGAGCGAGACCTTGCTGCATGTCTCGAACCTCTATTACAACCTGCCTCAAATTGAACTGGCCACTCGCCTTGTTGAGCGCTCTTTTGCGGACAAGGTCTTTTTTTGCAACAGCGGCGCGGAGGCCGTTGAGGCGGCGATCAAACTTGCACGAAAATTTGCACACGAACTTATGTCTGGAGAGCGTTTTGAGATCATTAGCGCCGAGCGCTCCTTTCACGGTCGCACCATGGCTGCGCTTTCTGCGACCGGACAGACAAAGTATCAACACGGTTTTGAACCCCTGCTTCCCGGTTTTCTTACGGTTCCTTTCGACAACATCGGAGCGATTGAAAAGGCAATTACAGCCCGGACCGCCGCAATTCTATTGGAACCGATCCAGGGAGAAGGCGGGGTTCGCATTCCGGACTTATCCTATCTTTCCTCAGTTCGCGAGATCTGTGACCGGCACGGCATCCTGCTCATTTTCGACGAAGTGCAGACCGGCATCGGTCGTACCGGTGACCTCTTCGCCTATGAAGCCTCAGGCATCACGCCCGATATTATGACCTTGGCAAAAGGACTCGGTGGCGGCGTTCCCATCGGGGCGATGCTTGCTACGGATACGGTCGCTTCCTGTTTTCAGCCGGGCAGCCACGCCTCAACCTTTGGTGGAAACCCCCTTGCCTGCGCTGCGGGTATTGAGGTGCTGGATCGACTGACAAAAAGTAACGCCCTTTTGGAGAATGTCCGGCAGCAATCGGCCTATCTGCTCTCAAAACTGAGTGAATTGAAGGCAAAGACTCCCTTGATCAAGCGTATTCGTGGGCGAGGCTTGATGATTGCGATTGATCTTGGAATGGACAGTTTGGACGTGATAAAAATCGGGCAGGAGCGCGGTATTTTGTTCAATCGAACCTCTGAAGAAACCCTTAGACTGATTCCGCCGCTGACAATTACCCGTTCGGAGATTGACCGGATGCTAGCAGTTTTGTCCGATATTTTAATGGAGCAAAGCCATGTCGAAGCGTGACCTGCTTGACCTCAGCGCCCTTTCCTATGAGGACCTTGAAGGACTGATCAAACGGGCGGCAAGCTACAAAAAAGGAAATGCCGACCGTCCTCTTGCAGGAAAATCGGTCGGCCTTCTTTTTGAAAAGTCCTCGACACGTACCCGGGTTTCTTTTGAGGTTGCTGTCTGGCGGCTGGGCGGACTTCCGATCTTCCTTTCCTCTGAGGATATTCAAATCAAACGAGGGGAAACCATTACCGACAGCGCCCGCGTCTTGTCTCGCTATATTGATGCCCTGGTCATCCGGACTTATGAACAGAAAAAACTGGAACTCTGGGCGAAATATGCGAGCATCCCCATCATCAACGGCTTAACCGACCTCCATCACCCCTGCCAGGTGCTGTCAGACCTGCTCAGTATTCAGGAAGAGCGGGGCAAGTTGCAGGGACTAAAGCTGGTTTATATCGGCGACGGCAACAATATGGCTAATTCTCTCCTTGAGGGATGCGCGAAAGTCGGAATGAATGTCACCATCGCAGCGCCGCCATCCCGCCTTCCCGATGCAGGCATTGTCCGACAAGCAAAGCTTGATGCAGTAAAGTGGGGGAGTGAGGTTGTCATTGAGCATGACCCGGAAAAAGCCGCCGAAGGCGCAGACATCCTCTATACCGATGTCTGGGTGTCTATGGGAGAAGATCAGGATCGGGATGCCCTGCTCAAGGTATTGCGGTCCTATCAAATTAACGATGCCCTGCTTGCAAAGGCCCGGCCCGACTGTCTCGTGATGCACTGCCTTCCGGCCCACCGGGAAGAAGAAATTACGGATGCGGTGATGGAGGGGCCGAATGCCATCATCTTTGAACAGGCGGCCAACCGGCTTCCGATGCAGCAGGCCATATTGGAGCTTTGCCTCAAACCATGACAAATCAACACATCAAAAAAGTCGTACTTGCCTATTCGGGCGGACTCGACACTTCAGTCATTATTTGCTGGTTGAAAGAAACCTATGGCTGCGAGGTCATCGCCTACTGCGCCGACTTGGGACAGGGGGAAGAGCTTTCTCCCTTGACGGAAAAGGCGAAAAAAACAGGGGCATCCAAAGTCTACATCAGCGATCTTAAAGAGATCTTCGCCGCAGACTACATTTTCCCTATGTTACGCGCCAATGCGGTTTACGAGGATGTCTATCTTCTGGGCACGGCCATTGCCCGCCCGCTGATTGCAAAACGTCAGATGGAGATTGCCAGGGAAGAAGGGGCCGATGCCGTTTCTCATGGCGCAACAGGCAAAGGCAATGATCAAGTCCGCTTTGAGCTGGCCTATCTCGCCATTGATCCTCAGATCAAAATCATCGCGCCCTGGCGTGATTGGCAATTTCAATCCCGCTCCGACTTGATTGCCTACACCGCCGAACACAATATTCCGGTCGAAGCCACGGCGGACAAGCCTTACAGCATCGACCGGAATCTACTGCACGTGAGTTATGAAGGCGGCATCCTCGAAGATCCCTGGACGGCCCCCCTGGAGTCCATGTTTGCCACAACCGTTTCACCCGAGGCCGCCCCCGATGAGGCCCTCACAATTGAAATCGAATATAAAGCAGGCAACCCTGTCTCCATTGATGGAAAGACCTATTCCCCCGCTGCCTTGATCGAAAAACTCAATGAAATCGGTGGTAGGCACGGGATTGGTCGGGTGGACCTCGTGGAAAACCGTTATGTGGGTATGAAGTCTCGCGGGATCTACGAAACGCCGGGCGGTACCATATTACACGCCGCACACCGTGCCGTTGAATCGATCACACTCGATCGGGAAGTGCTTCACCTGCGTGACAGCCTGATTCCGCAATACGCCTCAATGCTTTACAACGGTTACTGGTTTTCTCCCGAGCGTGAGATGCTGCAAGCCTTGATGGACGAGGCGCAAAAAGGCGTCACCGGAACAGCGCGACTTAAACTGTACAAAGGCAATGTCACGGTGACGGGCCGGAAGGCTCCGCAGTCTCTCTATCGTCCGGAAATTTCCACCTTTGAAAAAGACACGGTTTATGTTCAAAAAGAAGCCGAAGGTTTTATCCGTTTGAATGCCTTGCGCTTGAAGTTATCGGCTTTGAAAAAAGATGGTAGATGAAAATCGTCGGGAATGAATCGAACTTGACGTGGGTATGACCATGGTATTACCATTATTGATATGAAGACAGCGATATCGATTCCAACGCCCATTTTTGAGGCGGCTGATCTACTCGCTCAGCGTTTGGGCGTCTCTCGAAGCGAATTATATGCAAAGGCGGTTTCAGAGTACTTGGAGCATTCTGACGTATGCAATATTACAGAACAACTCAACAGGGTCTATGAAAGTGAGCCTTCAACCTTTGATGAAGTGTTTCAAGAGATCCAATATCAGGCCATTCCCAAAGAAGACTGGTAAATGAAAAAAGGAGAAATCTGGTGGGCATCTCTGGCAAGTCCGAGGGCTTCCGAACCGGGTTATCGTCGGCCCGTTGTGGTTGTGTCCTCGGATGAATTCAATCAAAGCCATATTGCTACGTTGATTGCGGCGGTTGTTACATCAAACCTCCGTCTTGCAGAAGCGCCGGGAAATTTCGTTCTTAAGAAAAAATCCTCCTGTCTGTCTAGGGAATCGGTCGTGAATGTTTCCCAACTACTCACATTGGATAAGCAATATTGTTTTGAAAAAATCGGAAAACTCACACAGAAGCAATTTCAGACATTAAATGAAGGTTTAAGGCTCGTTCTCGCCGTTTAAACACATGCCAAATAAAAAACAACATAACAAGAGCCAATGGGAAAGCACAGCCTGGGAAGGGCGTTTTACAGAAGCGGCTGATCCGGATGCCGCTGTTTTTACGACCTCTTTTACCTTTGATCGAGAGCTTTTCCCTTATGACATCCAGGGGAGCATCGCACACACCCAAGGCCTGGCCCGCGCAGAACTCCTGACTGCCTCTGAAGAAAAAACCATTATTGCCGGTTTAAAAGAGATTGAAGAGGAGATGCACAAGGAAAGCCTGAGTGATATTGCAAGCCAGTCGACTCTTGACGAAGACATCCACATGCACATTGAGCGGCGCCTTGTTGAAAAAGTCGGCGAAGTGGGCGGAAAGCTCCATACCGGCCGCAGCCGAAACGATCAGGTTGCACTCGACTTAAGACTTTATCTGCGTGCCGAAACAGCCAAGGCCATCGATCTGATTTCCGCACTGCAATCAAGCCTTGTGACGCGGGCAGAGGCGGAAATTACTACTTTTTTACCCGGTTACACCCATCTGCAACAGGCTCAGCCCGTCTCCTTGGCCCACCACCTGCTTGCCTATTTTGAAATGCTGGAACGAGATAAGGGCCGTTTTTCAGACAGCCTGAAACGCTTGGATCAACTGCCACTTGGGGCAGGCGCACTCGCCGGGAACAGCTTCGGCCTTGACCGGAAGGCCAACGCGAAAGCCTTAGGCTTTTCCGGCGTCACCGCAAACAGCCTCGACACGGTCTGCGATCGGGATGCCGTGATCGAGTTTTTATCCGCCGCCTCCATGCTGATGATGCACCTTTCCCGTTGGTCGGAAGACTGGATCCTTTGGGCCTCCACTGAGTTCTCCTATATCAGTCTCCCCGACAGCCTCTCCACCGGCAGCAGCATGATGCCTCAGAAAAAAAACCCGGACCTCTTGGAATTGATTCGCGGAAAAACCGGTCGTGTTTATGGCAGTCTCATGACCCTGTTGACGGTAATGAAGGGCTTGCCGCTCTCTTACAACCGTGACCTTCAGGAAGACAAAGAACCGCTCTTCGATACGATGCATACCATTCGCGGCGCACTCCGGATCATGAAACGGCTCACGGACGAGGTCATTTTCCAAAAATACAGGATGATGACTGCGGCAAATGACGGCCTGCTTCTGGCGACCGACCTGGCTGACTATCTCGTGACGAAAGGCCTACCTTTTCGTCAAGCACACAAAGTCGTCGGAAAAATTGTCTATCGTGCCATTGAAGAAAAATCACCCTTTGAAACCTGGCCACTCAAAACCTTCCAGACTTTTTGCCCACTTTTTAAGACAGATCTTTTTGAACGACTCAGCTTGCAGGGAGCGATAGATAAAAAGAGCGGCATCGGCGGGACTTCTACAAAATCGATCCGAGCAGAAATCCGAAAAATCAAAAAACGATTAAAGCCATGAAAACGATCTCTGTAGGAACAGGGCTTAGCCTGCCCCTGCTTGTTGCCCTTTTCGCTTTCCTATCTCTTAGTGCTTGTGGTAGAAAAGGAAATCCTGTTCCGCCGGAAGAAACAATAACGGGAAAAGTTCAGCTTAAGGAGAATCATGCACAATTTCCACTATAAAGAAGGAAAACTCTACTGCGAAGATGTTTCTGTCGAGGCACTTGCCGATGCCTTGGGTACACCCCTTTTTGTCTACAGTCATGCCACACTTTTAAGACATATTACGGCCTATAAAGAAGCCTTTGCCGAAGTGCCTCATCTGATTGCCTTTGCAGTCAAGGCCAATTCCAATATTGCCGTACTTCGGCTCTTCGGGCGAGAAGGCGGAGGGGCAGACATTGTTTCCGGCGGTGAACTGAGTCGTGGGCTTGCCGCCGGAATCGATCCGAAGAAGATGGTTTTTGCCGGTGTCGGAAAGACTAAAGATGAACTGAGAGAAGGGTTGCGTGCCGGAATTTTGATGTTTAACATCGAATCCTCTCAGGAACTGATCGCCCTGGATGAGGTTGCAAAGGAGATGCAAGTGACCGCTCCGGTTGCCCTTCGTGTCAACCCGGACGTCAATCCAGAGACACACCCCTATATCTCAACCGGTTTAAAAAAGAGTAAATTCGGCATTGAAATCGGAAAGGCCGTAGAGCAGTACAAGCTGGCACGTCGTCTGGAACATATCGAAGTCGTCGGGATCCACAGCCATATCGGCTCCCAACTGACAAAGGTCAAACCCTTTGTTGACGCCTTAAGTCTTGTCCTGGAACTTATTGAAGGCCTGCGCGCAGAAGGCCAGGATATCCGATATTGGGACATTGGCGGCGGACTTGGTATTACCTATGACGCAGAAGCCCCTCCCTTGCCGAAAGATTTGGCCGATGCCTTGATGCCCCTCTTAAAAAAGAGCGGCTGCCATATCATTTTAGAACCGGGGCGTTCCCTTGCTGGGAACGCGGGCATTCTCGTTACCCGTGTTATTTATACAAAAAAAGGCGAAGCCAAAAACTTTGTCGTGGTGGATGCCGGAATGAACGACTTGATTCGCCCCAGTCTCTACGAGGCCTATCACGACATCCGGCCAGTCGTTGCCAATGATCGTGCAACAGAACTTGTCGATGTCGTCGGCCCGATCTGTGAATCAGGTGATTTTCTGGCGCAAAACCGGGAACTCGCGCAGATGGTCCCCGACGAACTGCTCGCCGTTATGAGTGCCGGGGCCTATGCCTTCACCATGTCCTCCAATTACAACAGCCGGACTCGACCACCGGAGGTCCTGGTTTGCAGGGACCGCTACGATATAATTCGGAAACGTGAAACGATAGATGACCTGATGAGGGGTGAAATAATCCCTGCCTATCTGTCGGACGATTCATAGGCACAACGATGATGGATGCGAGCGAAACAGTTCAGGCCGCGCCAAGGCCCTATGCCTCCCGAAAAGAACGGCCTTTTCCCAAACGGCGGAGAGGGAAAAAAGGAGGGAAACTTTTTTTCCCGATTCTGATTTTTTTAAGTGGCATCGTTGTCCTTTTTCTTTCTATTTGTGCTGTCTACCAACGGGAGGTCGGCATTTTCCTCGTTGAACACTTGGTGATTGAGCGGGGCTTCACTCCCTTGCTATCGGAGGCGACTACTCTGGAAGAGAGTAAGGTGATCCGCCAAAAACTGAGCCATTTTTACGCCCTTGCGAAAGATGGCTCAGTAGCAAATCAGGACTTGAATTACGTCAACGAACATCTACAGAGGGTCATGGCCGACGCACACCTTACCAAAGAAGAAATTCAGTCGCTCCTGAGCCTCATCGAAAGTCATCGTATTAATCATGGAGAACAGTTGTGAAGCAAAAGGCGCCTATCCCTTTCTGGAAGTTGAGCGGGAGCGGAAATGATTTCATCATCATTGATTATCGGAGGCCCCTGCCCTCGAAAGAGGATATGCGCCTCTTCGTCTCAAAGGTCTGTCGGCGAGGCATGTCTGTGGGTGCGGACGGCGTCATTCTGATCAAAACCTCTGAGATTGCGGATTACGGATGGCACTTTTTCAACGCCGACGGCGGAGAGGCTGAAATGTGCGCCAACGGCAGCCGTTGCGCTGCCCGCTTTGCGGTTGAAAACAACATTGCTCCTCCGAAACACAGTTTTGAAACTCAGGTCGGTATTGTCCAGGCAGAGGTGCTTCCCGGTGGAAAGCGAGTCAAAGTCCAGCTTCCCGATCCTAAAAATCTTAAGTTGAATGTAGCCATTGAGATCGGTCGCGGTCATGAAACAAGCCATTCGGTCAACACCGGCGTCCCTCATGTCATCTATTTTGTGGATGATGTCGAAAAGGTGGATGTGGTCAGTCTTGGACGCCAGACACGCTATCACGCCTCTTTTGCTCCGGAAGGCACGAATGTCAATTTTGTCACCCTCTCCGGCGCGCAGCAGATGAACATCCGGACTTACGAGCGGGGTGTTGAAAATGAGACCCTCGCCTGCGGTACCGGCTCAATCGCTGCGGCGCTCGTAGCTGCGGCCCTCGGAAAAATCAAAGCGCCGGTTTCCCTGCGAACACGGAGCGGAATCATGTTGACCGTTGATTTTAAACGGGAAGGCGATGCCTTCAAGGAGATTTCCCTGGAGGGAGACGCCCGAATTATTTACAAGGGCGAGATCGAAAAAGAGGCGCTTTTGTAGGGGCAGACCTGCGTGTCTGCCCGAATTTAAATCAGATTGGGCGGAATTTAAATCAGATTGGGCGGACACACAGGTCCGCCCCTACGGACGAATTTATCAAACGAAAGGTTTAATTAGATGTTTCAGGGTTCTATGGTTGCGATTGTCACTCCGATGAAAGACGGGGCGATTGATGAAAAGGCATTGGAAGCCTTGGTCGAATTTCATCTCGAAAACGGGACTTCTGCCATTGTTCCCTGTGGGACGACCGGCGAGTCGGCCACCCTCTCACATGACGAGCATAGACGGGTTATCGAATTGACCGTTAAAGTTGTCGATGGGAAAATCCCGGTCATTGCCGGAACCGGCTCCAATAGCACTGAAGAAGCCATTGCTCTGACGCAACATGCCAAGACCGCTGGGGCGACCGCAGCCCTTCTGATCACCCCTTATTACAACAAACCGACACAGGAAGGCTTGTATCGGCATTTTAAGGCCATCGCGGAAGGGGTTGATCTTCCCCAGATCCTCTACAACATTCCGGGACGAACCGGGGTCAATATGTTGCCCGAAACCGTTGCCCGCTTACTGGAGCATGAAAATGTCGTCGGCATGAAGGAAGGTAGCGGGTCCATCCAGCAGATGGGCCACTTGATCCACCTTTGCGGAGACCGGCTCTGCGTGATCTCAGGTGATGATGTCCTGACCCTGCCCTTGATGGCCCTGGGTGGAAAGGGGGTCATTTCGGTAACGGCAAACATCGCCCCGTCCGATATGGCAGAGATGACGGCAGCAGCGCTTTCCGGCGATTTCACCGAAGCAAGGCGCATCAATGAAAAGCTCTACCCTCTTCATCAAGTGCTTTTTCTGGAAACCAATCCCATTCCGGTCAAGGCCGCCTTGGCCCTCATGGGAAGATGCAGTGATGAAGTTCGGCTCCCGCTCTGCGGGCTTTCCGATGCTTATCTTACCCGCTTGAGAACTACCCTGAGTGACTACGGTCTTCTCTCGACATAAACCAAACCTAAGAAGGAGTATTAAAATGGACCCACAAGCAAAAAAGAGCGCCCTTCGCATGATTCCCTACGGTCTCTATGTTCTGACGGGAGAAACAAAGGCAGGAGAGGTCGCAGCGGCAACGGTCAACTGGGTCACACAAACGGCCTTTGCACCGCCCCTGATCGTCGTCGGCGTCAAGACCGATTCCGGGGCGCACAGCGTGATTAAAGAAGCAGGATCTTTTGCCCTCAACATCCTAGGGAAAGACCAGGTGCCGGCGGCCTATGCCTTTTTTAAAGCCAGTGCAAAAGAAGACGGAAAGATCAATGGCGAGTCTTTCCGAAACGGCAGCACCGGCGCCCCGATTATGGAGAATGCCCCGGCCTATGTAGAGTGCAAACTGGTCGAAACCGTTGAAAAGGGGGACCATTCCATTTTCATCGGCGAAGTCGTCGATGCAGGACTTAAAAGCCCTATTGAAGGCAGAGTAGATGATGCGACTTTGACCCTAAAAGACCTCGGAGAAAAAGTTTTTTACGGCGGTTAAATAGCCATTTCGTCATTCCCGTATGCTTCTAACGGGAATCCAGTGCTTGAACGGTGTAGATTCCGGTTAAGATATTACCGGAATGACGTCAAAGAAGGAGTAGACAGAAGAATGAAGTTGATAATCTCCGGATCTGCGGGTCGTATGGGGCGCGCTATTTTAGAAAATCTTTATCAGGAAGATGATCTCGAACTAGGCGTCGCCCTGGAAAAAAAAGGGCATCCGGCGATCGAGAAGGATGCCGGAGAGCTGATCGGGATTGGGTCTTGGGGCATTCCGGTCACAAGCTTTCTAAAAAAATCGCTCGCAAGTGGTGATGTCATTATTGATTTCACTTATGTCCAGGGCACGCTTCAGATGGTTCAGGAGGCTGCGGCCAAAAAGAAACCCATCGTCATTGGAACAACGGGTTTCAGCGCTACGGAACTCAAACAGATTACGGCAGCGGCAAAAAAAATTCCTATCGTGCTCTCCCCCAATATGAGCGTCGGCGTTAATGTATTGTTCAAACTCATTGCCGAGGCGGGCAAAGCCTTAGGCCCCGCTTATGATGTCGAGATTATGGAGATCCACCACCGCCAGAAAAAAGATGCCCCAAGTGGTACCGCGATCCGCATGGGAGAGGTACTGGCTTCATCCAGAGGCACATCGCTTCAGAAAGTCGGACGCTTTGCGCGGCAGGGCAACATCGGCGCACGCGAACCGGGAGAGATCGGGCTGCAAAGTTTGCGAGGGGGCGATGTCGTCGGAGAGCATACCATGACCTTCGCAGGACCCGGCGAACGTATCGAACTCACTCATAAGGCTCACAACCGGAACAATTTTGCCCGAGGGGCGCTCATGGCAGCACGCTGGGTCGCTAATCAAAAACCCGGGCTGTATGACATGATGGATGTACTGAATCTAAAATAAGATCAGTCGATTGGTTCACAAATAAAAGAGGAGCAAGCGTGGGAAAATTACAAGTGGAATTGGCAGACCGAATCAAGGGCCTACCGCCCTATCTCTTTGCGGCGATTGATCAAATGAAGCAGGAGGCGATTGCGGGCGGAGCAGACATCATCAACTTAGGTGTCGGCGACCCGGACCTGCCGACCCCTGCTCCCATTATCGAATCCCTGCAAAAAGCTGCAAATAATCCCGCAAACCATCAATATCCGAGTTATGTCGGCATGCTGAGCTTTCGTCAGGCCGTGGCTGATTGGTATAAACGCCGCTTCAACGCGACACTTGATCCGAAGACAGAAGTCCTCTCCCTCATCGGATCGAAAGAAGGGGTGGCCCATCTTCCGATGGCTCTGATCAATCCGGGCGACACGGCTCTGATGACCGACCCCGGTTACCCGGTTTACGAAGCAGGAACCCTCTTTGCCGGTGGAAAATCGGTCTTTGTGCCTTTGAAAATCGAAAACGGCTTTCTGCCCGACCTGGATGCCATCCCGCCAGAAGTCGCCGACGAAGCAAAACTCTTCTTTTTAAATTATCCCGGCAATCCGACCGCAGCGGTTGCTGACCGGGCCTTTTACGACAAGCTCGTTGCCTTCGCACACCGGCACAATATTGTGATTTGTCACGATGCCGCCTATTCCGAGATCTATTATGACGGAAACCCACCGGTCGGCTTCATGGAGGTCGATGGGGCAAAAGAGGTCGGCATCGAACTGCATTCGCTGTCTAAAACCTACAACATGACGGGCTGGAGAATCGGCTTTGCCGTTGGAAACAGCAATGTCATCGGGGCGCTGGGGCAGGTGAAAACCAATATCGACTCCGGCATTTTCCAGGCCATCCAGGAAGCAGGGATCACCGCCCTTGAATTGGAGGATGCCCCGCTGGCTGCCATTCGTCACATTTATCAGGAACGGAGAGACGTGCTCGTATCGGGTCTGCAAAGCTTGGGCTTTAAAGTCGAGCCACCGAAGGCCGCTTTCTATGTCTGGATTCCGAACCCTGCAGGTATTTCCTCTTCTGAAATGACAGCAAAGCTGCTCAAGGAATGCGCTATTGTCACTACGCCGGGTAACGGCTTCGGCGCGGCTGGAGAAGGCTATTTTCGGATGACCCTCTGCGTTTCAACAGACCGACTGGCAGAGGCAATCGATCGAATGGAAAAGGCAGGCATTCGGGGCTAAAAACAGTTGCCGGTTCACAATTTACAGTTCGCGGAAAAAGATTCAAGAACAAACCTCTCGTACATCAGCATTGGATCAAATATCGGTGACCGCCTGAGCTTTTGCAAAAGGGCGGTCGCCGCGCTTCGCGGCGACGCGGAGATCCGACTGAGTTTACTTTCCTCCCTTTACGAAACAGAGCCGGTTGATTATTTAGAGCAGGATCACTTTTACAACGCCGTCATCTCCCTTGAAACCAGCCTTTCACCCGAAGCCCTTCTCTCTCGATGCCAAAAAATCGAAATGGCTCTTGCAAAAAATATTCAGATTTCAAAAGGCCCACGAACGATTGATCTTGATCTGCTTTTTTACAACGCCCAGGTTTTGACTTCTTCCAATTTGACTTTGCCTCATCCTGAGGTGGCCCGTCGCCTTTTTGTCCTCATTCCTCTGGCCGAAATTGCGCCCCAGTTCATTCACCCAAAAGAGGCCTGCTCCATTGAAGCGCTTCTAAATCGTTTTCAGGCTGATCAATTCAAGTCGGTAGAAAAACGCTTTGAAGCGGGTTGGCATTTAACATGAAGCAGGTCTCAAAAATTCAATCAGTCGTGAAGATCAGGAAGGAAGCTAAAAAAACCGGAAGGATTGGATTTGTGCCCACAATGGGAGCCTTTCACGAAGGCCATCTTTCTTTAATGAGAAAGGCTGCTGCTGAGTGCGATTTTGTCGTCGTCTCCCTCTTTGTGAATCCTCTTCAATTCGGACAGAAGGAAGATCTGACGTCCTATCCGCGCACCCTTTCCAAGGACCGAAAAAAGGCTGCCTCCGTCGGGGTGGACCTGCTCTGGACGCCCACTGAGGCAGCGCTTTATCCGGATGGATTTCAGACGACTATAGAATTGGGGGAAATCAGTCGCTGCTGGGAGGGAGCATCCCGACCGGGTCATTTTCAGGGCGTGGCGACGATTGTCGCCAAACTTTTGCAGATTGTCCGCCCCGACCGGCTCTATCTTGGACAGAAGGATTACCAGCAGGTCTGTGTCATCCGTCGCATGATTACCGATCTTCATTTTGAAACGAATGTACGGGCGCTTCCCATTATGCGTGAAAAAGACGGTTTAGCGATGAGTTCCCGAAACCGACGTTTGTCCGCAGATGAACGAGCCGTCGCCCCTATTCTGCATCAGGCCCTCCGACAGGCGGAAAAGCAGGTTCGGCATGGCGAACGAAACGCCGTGACCATTTTACAAGCAGTCACAGAAACTCTGAAATCTATCCAGCGTATGACAGTCGAATATGTTGCGCTCTGTGACCCTTCAAGCCTCGAAGCCCTCGACCGCCTAGAAAAAGAGGGTGTGCTGCTTGTTGCAGTTCAACTCGGGCCGGTTCGTCTGATTGATAATGTACTGCTTAAGGAAAAGGGATAGGGAAATGGCCGCCTTTCCGGATGGCGAGGCACTCTTCCGCCTCACTATAATAGTGAGATAAGGAGATGAACTGAGGTGAATAAACCCCTCCTTTGGTATTTTGCCGATCCGATGTGTTCCTGGTGTTGGGGGTTTTCCTACGCTGATCCGAGAGAATGAAACAGAGTTCAGCGAGTTGACAGGGGGTACAGCCATCAGACCAGCTGAAGCCCTTGCTAGACCATTTTTTTCGTCTTTAGCTTAATCAGAAAAGTTCGAGTTTACATTTGTAAAAATCGCCCTATCATAATGTCTTGAATGAACAACTGGCCGGACATATAATGAAAATATATCGACCTCAGCCTGAGACCCCGTTCAAATTCACCCTGTTACCACAATAGAAAAACCCTGAATAAGGGGGTTCTTGTAGTCTGTTTCTTATCCAGTCAATATCGTGATGGCAAATAGTAGCTTTGTAGAAGAAAACAGTAGGATCAATTGATTTCACATAGAAGCAAGTCATCGCAAAAGGAGGGTTTATGTCTGAGAAAAAAATCATAAGTGTTGTCGGAGCAACAGGTGCGCAGGGTGGCGGACTGGTTCGTGCCATTATGAAGGATCCGAATAGTGGGTTTACTGCTCGTGCCTTGACAAGAGATGTTAACTCCGACAAAGCCAAAGCCCTGGCAGCCTTAGGTGCAGAAATGGTTACCGCAGATGTCGATGACTTTGAGAGTCTGAAGCGAGCGTTTGAAGGGGCCGATGCGGCTTTTTGCGTCACCTTCTTTTGGGACCATTTCTCGCCAAAAAAAGAGCTTGATGAGATCGGTAACTTGGCCCGCGCGGCAAAAGAGGCAGGCCTAAAACACGTCATTTGGTCGACACTGGAAGACACACGTCAGTGGGTCCCCTTGAGTGATGACCGCATGCCGACCCTCATGGAAAAATACAAGGTCCCTCACTTTGATGCCAAGGGAGAAGGGAATCACCTTTTTACTGACCTTGGTGTCCCGACGACCTTCCTGCTGGCATCATTTTACTGGGAGAATTTGATCTATTTCGGGATGGGGCCTAAGAAGGGAGCAGACGGAAAACTTGCGATTACCTACCCTATGGGAGATAAGAAGCTTCCGGGCATCGCAGCGGAAGACATCGGAAAGTGTGCTTTTGGTATTTTTAAGCAGGGGGATGCCTTTATCGGAAGAACGGTCGGAATTGCTGGAGAACATTTAAGGGGTGACGAAATGGCCGCGGCGCTGAGCAATGCGTTGGGCAAGGAAGTCGCTTATAATGATGTGCCCCCAGAGGTCTTCCGCAGTTTCGGATTTCCGGGTGCCGAAGACCTTGGCAATATGTTCCAATTCAAGCGTGATTTTCAGAAGGTTTTTTGTGATGTGCGTGATGTTGAAGGCACACGTCGCCTGAATCCGTCCTTACAGGATTTCAAGGCCTGGCTTGTAGAAAACAAAGATCGTATACCACTTGATTGAGAATGGAGTGGGCATCTTAGGCGAGTAAGGCGCCCACTTTTTTTATAAAATAGGAACCATAAGAAATGGGTCTTCGTGCCTGATTGAAATGAGTGATTTAGAAATGGAGACACAAAGCCCCAATTCATTCGCCTGGAGTGCGAACATGTTTAATCAACGAGCGCTCATCAATTTACGACCTGGGTTCTGCTTAATCCTTTTTTTGCTCACTTCATGTGGCCCCAAAATTATCCCCGATGAATTCGAAGCAAAAATAGACAAAAGCCTGTCCTTTGAAATGATCATTCAAAATCCGGAACCGCATATTGGAAAAAGAATCTTAGTGGGTGGAGAGATTATTGAAACGCACGTTTACCAGGATGGTTCAGAAATAGAGATTCTCCAAAAACCGCTCGATTCAGGGCGTGTTCCTAGGTTTACTGATAAATCACTGGGTCGGTTTTTCCTTAGGCATACAACATTCCTCGACCCGGAAATTTATAAAAGTGGCAGACGAATCACAGTTGTCGGTGTCGTGCAGGGAAGCAAAGCAAGACAGATTGCTCAGGCAATACGGACCTACCCCATCCTGGAAAATGACTACCATCGTCTATGGCCATATGGGAGTGGATACAATGATGATCATTCCCTGCGATTCCATTTCGGTTTTGGAGCGATCTTCAGTCGTTAGCAAAGAATTGTGAAGACTTTTGTGAAAATCGGGTTATGCCTTGATCATAGAGTCTGGCACTCCACTATCGCTTGTAAATAGTCAAAGAAACGATGGGCCTATGTGTTGGGAGCGGGTAGGGAGTAGGGCACACGACTCTGCCTCAAAAGGCCTTTGACAGCATTTTTATGATTTTTCCAAATAGCCTTGGTCGATTTTTCTGTTACGCAGGCTGTTCGGAAAGTCGTGATTCATCAGCAGGACTTTTTACGGCCAAGCCCGGTTTGTTTAAGACATGAGTGTAGATCATGGTCGTTGAAACATCTGCATGTCCAAGTAATTCCTGAACTGTTCGAATATCGTAGCCGCTTTCCAGTAAATGGGTAGCAAAAGAATGACGGAGCGCATGTGAAGTCATCTGTTTCGTGAGTCCATTTTCCCTTGCAGCGGACTTAATGGCTTTTTGCAGCCCATTTTCGTGGATATGATGGCGTCGAACAGTTCTACTCCGGGGATCAACAGACAACTTGTTTGATGGAAAGACATATTGCCAGATCCATTCTCGTGCGGCATGAGGATACTTCCTTTCAAGCGATGGCCAGATATAGACTGCGGCCAAACCTTCTTTCCGGTCTTTCTCGTAAATTCCTTTAACTTGGAGTAGATGGCTTGCGAGTGCTTGTTTGTAGCGATCAGGGAGGATTGTAATTCTATCTTTTTTCCCCTTCCCGTCCCGAACGATAATCTGACTCTGCCCAAAATCGACATCTTTTATTCTGAGCCGAACACATTCCATCAAGCGCAAACCCCCTCCATAAAGCAGGCCCGCCATCAATCCGTAGATTCCAGTCACCTGTTCGAGTAAATGATTGACTTCTTTTCGGGTCAGAACCACGGGAAGTCGTTTCGGGCGTTTTGCACGAGCAAAATCTCCGATAGAACCCAATGGTTCCATTAGAACCTGGTCATAAAGAAAAACAAGTGCGTTCAGGGCTTGATTTTGCGTACTAGCCGAAATTTTCCGAATTTCTGCCAGATATTCCAAATACTCTTTTACCGCATTAGCGCCAAGGTCCCGAGGAGATTTTAAATAGTGAAATGTCACAAAACGGCGAACCCAATCTTCATAGGCTTGCTCTGTGCGAATGGAATAATGGCGGGAACGTATCTCTGTTCGAAGCCGCTTTATGATATCTGCATACCTAAGGACGACTTCTTTAGAGACAGGAGTGTCACGGAATTCGTTTTTTAGCAGAACATCTGAGTTTTGAACCTTGGAAAATATAAACTGCTCTTTCGATTTGTTCACTTGAGGGGTTTTCCTTGTTGCCCACGGAACCTTCAAAAAATCGACATAAAGGAGGCGGAGCGCCTTTTTCACCTGATCGACTTGCCAGGCCTCAAAACCCGACTGACTTTCAAGATTACTGAGAAAATCTTTTATCTGTTTCACCGTCCGGGCTCTAAGCGGAACACCCTTTTGAAATTTTGCAAAATTTTCTGCCCAGGTGACATACCATTCGGCCTTAGCCTCTGAGATGCCTTGCCTCAAAACAGATGTACGGTAATTCAACCAGAAGTCTTTCGTTTCGGGAGGGTTTTTTATTGACAAAATCAGATTCTCAGACTATAAGGACTTGTCAAGTGTCTCTTTCAAAGATTTTAGAATTGCATTCTAGCATGCTAGGCAGAATGTTGCCTATTACATATTGGCGCATGTTTGCATATTCAATATGCCACATTCTATCTAATATACTGTTGTGTTTTAAGAATGGATGAAGAGCATAGAAACATGAGGAAAGAATATTCAAAAATAAATTAAAAATGTTGAAAAAAATTCAACAAAAGACTATAGGAAACTAAGCCCTATAAAATAGTATTAAAAAGATGAATTAAGGGCATCAAGACAAATTCATCAAAGAAATATCAGAACCACTAAAAGCATAAAAGTAAAAGAGAATATTGGGTCAAATGCAAATTCTCAAAAAACACAACAAGTCACTCAACCCGACTCGATTCCACTTTGCGGCCCTTACGGGGCAACGTCGTTGGCTCGCGGGTTAGCTCGCCGTTGGGCTTCTCGGAGAATGAGAAGCAATGATTACTTATCCAAAAGTCGCTTTCAACTCAGAAAAAATTTTGCACATATTTTCACATAAAGGAGGAATGATGAAACAGGGGGTAAAAAGATTTATACGAAAACCTTTAATTCTCCTATGTTCTTTTTTCATAGGGTTTAGTGGTTGTAGCACCGTGTTAGCGCAAGAGTCACCGGAAAGTCTCTCGACAGATGAAGGTAGAATCAGTGTGGTCCCGTTTGAATCCTTGTTAGCATCGTCGGAAGCCTTTTCAACTCTTTCAACTGCTTACCAGATAGTCTCCCGAGAAAAAATGAGGATTGAATCTGCCGGGGAGACGCTCATAATGTCGTACAAACATGACAAATTTAAGTTTGGATTAGGAAGATTTCATTATAAAGAAGCACGCGCAGGCTTTAATGCTTGGATAAAAAGAGTAATTCTTGACTTGAGGACAGACAAAAAGTTCGATCAATTAGATGACAGCATAATAAAGTCACTTTCAGCTTCCGTTGAGAAAAGTAATGACCTAGTTGAATATGTTAGATCATTGGAGGAAGAATATATTGTGGGGGACCAGATTTTCCTGGGGCGGGAAATAGGAGGGAAAGCACCGGATCTCTTATTAAAAATCTTTCAGTGGGTAATGGAAGTTTACCAGTTTGTTGAAGATAATAAGGAAGAAAAAGTGCGCAGACATCTTATGCAGGAGTTAGAGAAACTAAAGATAAGGTCTTTCGGCGCACTTGAAATAATGTTGACCGTCTCTGAAACTGCAGAAGGTAATGCCCAACCAGGCGCTCAACCCGACCGCTGAATACTTTGCGGCCTTCGGTTTGCGTCGTTGGGCGGCGGGTTAGCTTTACGTTGTGTATTTCAGAGATTAAGTTCTTGAAGAAGGGTATTGAATCAAGAGATGAAAAATAACAATCAAAACCTGAATTAAGTGCATAAAAACAAACAGATAAAAAAAACAACAAGAAAACAGAACACAATATTTAAAAGATTGAAGAAGTGCACTAAAACAAATTCAAGAAAAAAAATGGCAGAAACATTAAAAATAAAAACATGAAAAGGGGCTTTAAGAAAACACCAAAAATAAAGTAAATTAAGAAAAACACAACAAGTCACTCAACCCGACTCGATTCCACTTTGCGGCCCTTACGGGGCAGCGTCGTTGGCTCGCGGGTTAGTTCAACGTTGTGTTTTAAGAATGGATGAAGAGCATAGAAACATAAGGAAAGAATATTCAAAAAATAAATTAAAAATGTTGAAAAAAATTCAACAAAAGACTATAGGAAACTAAGCACTATAAAATAGTATTAAAAAGATGAATTAAGGGCATCAAGACAAATTCATCAAAGAAATATCAGAACCACTAAAAGCATAAAAGTAAAAGAGAATATTGGGTCAAATGCAAATTCTCAAAAAACAC
>JAJDBU010000035.1 GCA_029261195.1 Nitrospirota bacterium
CTACAGGCTCAAACAAAGCAGCAAAAGAA
Organism: Nitrospirota bacterium; assembly: GCA_029261195.1. Lineage (GTDB taxonomy): Bacteria > Nitrospirota > Nitrospiria > SBBL01 > JAADHI01 > JAJDBU01. The sequence goes on from JAJDBU010000035.1 coordinate 30, forward strand.
AAAACAAAGAGAAGTAACAGGTAAAAGAGGAAAATGATTAAGTAAAGATCTCTAACCCAGGTGGCTCACCTTTGCTCTGCCACACTGGTTCATTTTTACAATGCCATTGACATGGAGACATCTGCAAGGGTAGTCTGCTATTTTTTTGTGGAGGAGAAGAGAATCAAACAAAGATCAAGAGGGCTTCGGATATCTCGGAATACCGTCAGAACCGTGATTCAACGTGGAACCACAGCACACAGTTAGTTATAAGCGAGAAGATCCGCCTTGCCGCAAGATGGAGGATTTTAAAGAAGAGCTGGGCGCAGCTTAGACCTGCAAATAATTGATGTGCATTGAATTGAAAAACTGGGGAGTCAGCTTATTGGTGATAAGAATGTTAAGGAATTTGCTTAGTGCATCAAGGACTTGTTGTATGGACTTCTGTGTTCCAAGTGATTTTTATAGGGTGAAAGATTTGCTGACAACTGCAGCCTCTTTCTAATTCCCTCGCAACACTTCAACAATCAAACTAATCTCACGCAGAATTGTGGCGACGCGTTCACATTTTTTTCGTGGGCCGCAATAACAGATGGCAAGACCCTCAAGATGAACCTTCATCATCACTTGGGTTGCAAGCGGAAGTCCGGCCCCGGTTGCTTTCTGAATTTGAAAAACAACTTCATCGCAACTATGCACTCCATCATTGAAGAGGATCACCTCCCAGGGAGTTTCCGCGTCTCCCTCCAATTGCTGAGTTGAGATTTCCTTGGTTTCTTGAAGCGTACCGGGTGTCGTCACTGTATTACCCTGTCAATCGCTTAGGACAAGGGGGAATCTCTCTCACAGATCTACTTCCCTTCGACCAGCATCAAATCAGGGTCTTCAAGATGCTGAATAACAGTATTCATAAAACGAGCGGCTTCCGAACCATAGATCACGCGGTGATCAAAGGTCAGTGAGAGAGGCAGGATCTTTCTGATGACAATTTCTCCCGAGCGAACGACAGGGCGATCTTCTATTTTTCCGAGTCCCAGAATACCGACTTCCGGATAGTTGATGATCGGCGTGCCGTAAATGCCACCGATGACACCATAGTTGCTCAGCGTAAAAGTCCCGCCTTTTAATTCGGAAAGTGCGATTTTTCGGGAAAAAGCCTTTTCGGTCAGCATCGCGATTTCCTGAGCCAGATCCAGGATTGATTTTTGATCGGCATGCTTAATTACAAAGACCATCAGTCCATTCGGGGTATCGACGGCAATACCAAGATTGTAATACTTTTTCAGAATGATCTCTTCCTTTGCTTCGTCAAGCGTGGCATTCAGGAAAGGAAAGGCCTTTAAACCTGCGACAAGTGACTTAATGATGAAGGGAAGGTAGGTGAGATTAAAACCTTTCTCCTCCGCCAGATCTTTTTTATTTAATCGTACCTTCTCGAGCTTTGTGATATCGGCATCATCAACAAAGGTCACCGCAGCGACTTTAGCTGAAGACTCGGAAACTCGCTTAGCCCCGCTCCGACGAACACCCCTGAAGGGAATGCGTTCCACCGGCCCGTGCGTTCTGATTTCACTGGGGCCCGCATCGGCCTTTCGGGTCGCGGCCTGCTCAACATCCTCTCGCAGAATGCGCCCTTCGGGACCGCTACCCACCAGGGAAAGCAGATCAAGCCCGAGGGCCTTTGCCCGTGCCCGAACAGAGGGAATGGCACGAATCCGGGCATGAGATGCTTCTTTGTCGGTGACAGCAGGAGCCGTTTTCTTAATCGTCGAATGAATCGGCAGTACAAATTCCTCCTCCGACTCCTTCAAAACCCCGACAACCGACCCGGCATCTTTCTTTTTTCCCGGTTTTTTTTCTGCTGTCGATTCGCTTTTTGACTCGGTCTCTTCTGTAGTCTCAATTGTGAACAATTCTGTACCGACCTCAATAATTTGGCCCGTTTCACCTTTCAGTGAAACGACCTTTCCAGAATAGGGTGAGGGTAGACTCACCACCGCTTTATCGGTTTCAACTTCAATCACAGGCTGATCTTCCTTGACAAAATCTCCTACGCGGACGAGCCATGCCACGATCTCGCCTTCGGCGATACCCTCCCCAACATCCGGAAATGTAAAGATTTTTTTCATCTTTTAGAAGCTCAGCACCTTTTGAATCGCCTCAATGATTTGATCACAGCCGGGAAAATAATACCGTTCCAGTTTCGGCAAGGGAACTCCCGTGTCAAATCCCGCCACTCGAACAATTGGGGACACAAGCGACAACAGAGCTTTCTCCGAAATTTGAGCCGCGATCTCGGCCCCGACTCCACAGGTTAAGGCCGCCTCATGAATAATGACGGCACGACCGGTCTTTTCAACCGATTTCATGATCGTGTCGCTATCCAAGGGAGAAAGGGTTCTCAGATCAATGATATCGGTATATACGCCCTGCTCGGACATGATTGTCGCCGCACGCAAGGTCGGATGAAGCATGGCCCCCCAGGTAATCAGCGTCGCTTGATCCCCTTCAGCCACCAATCGGGCTTGACCTAAGGGAATGAGGACTTCCTCGTCCGGCACTTCCTCCTTGATTGCGCGATAGATCTTAGAGGGTTCCAGAAAGATGACGGGATCGGGATCTCTAAGGGAAGACAGCAAGAGTCCTTTGGCTTCAGCCGGTGTCGAGGGCACGACGACTTTCAATCCAGGTGTATGAACAAAAAAGGCCTCCGTACTTTCGGAGTGAAGTTCCGGAGCATGGATACCACCCCCATAGGGAGCACGAACCACGAGAGGACAGGTATAGCGACCCCGGCTTCGTGTCCGTAGCCTGGCGGCATGGCAAACCAACTGCTCCATCGCCCCGTAAAGAAAACCCATAAACTGAATTTCGGCTACCGGGTTTAAGCCATAAGCCGCCATGCCAATCGCCGTTCCGATAATTGCCGATTCGGAAAGAGGGGTATCGACCACCCGGGACTCCCCAAACTTGTGGATCAGACCGTCGGTGGCCCGGAAAACCCCTCCGTCTTGGCCCACATCCTCCCCGATAATCACCATGTTCGGGTTCAGGTCCATCTCGTGAAAAAGAGCCTGATTGACGGCTTGGACAAGATTAAGTTTGCTCAATGCCTTGCCCCTTCCTGTTCTTTTTCGATGCGTCGCTTCAATTCCGCCCTCTGCTCAAGTAAGTCCTTCGGGAGGGTTTCAAAAAGGCTGTCAAACATTTGCAGGGGGTCATCCGGCCCGACAGATTCGTACTCCTCTACCGCTGTCGAAATACGTGCATTGACTTCCTGTTGAAGCGCTTCCTCATGAGATGTGGACCAGTCATAGGTCTTTTCCAAATAACGACGCAAACGGCGCATTGGGTCTTTTTCCTGCCACAGCGTCACTTCTTCTTCTGAGCGATAACGGGAGGCATCGTCTGCGGTCGTATGGTCATTGAGCCGGTAAGTCAGACATTCGATAAAGGTCGGCCCCTCTCCTCGCCTGGCGCGTTCTAGGGCCTGCTTGACGACAAGGTAAACAGCGATGACATCGTTTCCATCGACCTGGATGCCGGGGAAACCGTAGGCAATCGCCTTTTGAGCAATCGTACTTGCAGCGGTCTGACGGGAGACCGGAATGGAAATGGCCCACTGATTATTTTGGCAAAGAAAGACCACCGGCAAACTGAAAACTCCGGCGAAGTTGAGGCCCTCGTGAAAGTCGCCCTTAGAGGTGGCGCCATCACCGAAAGTCGCCAGCACGGCAATCTTATCTTTTTTATACAAGGCAGCCCAGGCCGCACCGACAGCATGGGGAATGTGGGTGCCGACGGGAATTGCAATGGGAAAATCATTGTGTGCTTCGGGCACGACACTGCCTCGTTCATCACCCGACCAATACTGGTAGAGCGTTTTCATCGGAAGGCCTCGCAGGATAGACAAACCGCTTTCACGAAAGGCGGGAAAGAACCAGTCAGAAGACCTCAATGCTGCGGCACAACCGACCTGTATCGCCTCCTGTCCACAAATCGAGGCATAGGTGCCTAGCCGCCCCATGCGCTGGAGTTTCAGGGCTTTTTCATCAAAGCTTCGAATCAGAACCATCGACTCATAAAAGCCCTGAATTTCTTTTTTGGTAATTGATTCGGAAGGAGAGAGCAAAGGGGAAAGAAGAGACGAATCAAGCGTGCCGCACTCATCCAAGAGCTGAAACCATTCGACCTTGAATTCCTCCAAAATCCGCTTCGGCATCACTCAGCGTCTCCTTGCAATTTAAGTTGAACTGAACCATTATAGCATATGTCAGGAACGCCTCCCTCACTAGATCACGTCTGTATTCGATCTAAACCTTCCGGAAAATAACTGAGTTTAAACCAGTGGAAACAGTACCATTGATATCGGGCATCGCTCGTGAAGTTAAGCTTTTTAATAATAATTCCAATTAAAGTACTATGACGGCTTTCTTTCCCTTTCTCCAAAGAACTACTTTCATCCTCACGATATGCCTCCTTGCGGCCTTGAAAACCCCAGTCAATGCCTCCGACTTTTACAAGTACCTGGATCATAAGGGCACTATTGTTTTTACAGAGAATTTTTTGGCTATTCCGCCGGAGTTGAGAAACAAGGTTGAAAAAATCACAATGCCAGCCGGCACGTCGGATAGTCTCGGAGATTCCGTTGACAACTCCCACGGAAATACTGAAAAGAAACCGGAAGTCTTAGATAGTTTAGAATAATGAAAACAGGAATGATTTCGGGTTCATTTTTTACATCGCTTTGATCTTTTCAGCGACCTGTTTCTTTTCTTCAGGAGAAAGGGAGGCATCACAAATTTCAAACAGAATTTGATTTTCTTTACTTATATGGACACGAAGCAGATGTATCGCTTCATAACCGGATGCGGTCACCCCTCTCAAGCTCAGCTCTCTGTGCGTTCCGGAATGTTCACGCAATTCAGACACCAATGTTTTCCAGCCTCGAAAAACACGTCGAATCGTTTCATGCTCATTCAACATCACTTCGATCGGACCATGTTCGCTACCGATATATTCTGAAAGAACCGGAAACAGCGCTTCCTCCTCTTTTGCGAAATGTCGTCTGATATCCTCCTCAAGCGCAGTAACCCCTTCTCGCAAACGAAGCTGCTCCCTTTCACTTCGCTCATTCTCAACATTCCAGGGCAAACTTTCGAGGTATTGCAAACTCCGCTCTAACATTTCCAAGTGAAGCAGAGTCATGTGGTGCTCATCCTTTAAGAGGAGTATCGGGTCATTCTGAGTGCTTATGTCATGCCTTATCTGAGCCTTCTCATTCATTCAGATGATCCCAATCAGGAAAGTTTTTATTGTAAATAAAACCCTGAAAACCGCCTAATATCCGTGGACAAGGAAGACCGCTGCCAGAACAACCAACAAGCCCAAAACAAGATTCAGACGGGCGACCCAGCGAACCGTCTTTTGCAAAGCGTGCGGTCCTTGCCTCTGCCTACTGAGCGCAATGGACTTCGGTCCCAAGATAAAATCGTGAATCAAAGTCAGCAACACAACAACAACAACTAAAAACAGCTTGAAAAACAAGCTTGTGCCATAGCTGCTTAAGGGTATACCGTTCATATAAAGGCGAAGCGCACCAGTCAGCACAAGCGCCCCTAAAGAATGCCAGCCACAAAACCTGAACCGCTTTCCGATCCGACTGATCAGCTCAAGTTTTTGCTTCTCAGGGAGTTCTGAGCCGGACAATGAGGGAATCAGTACAATCGAAAAAAACAGTGTGCCACCAATCCAAAACATTGCGGCAATCACATGAAACCAAGTCACAAATACCTGTAACACAGTACCCCTTTTCAGAACAGCTGATACAGGGCGATACCGCATAAAAGTTGGCCGACCGACCAACAAGGGGGGTTAATGCGGCACCGCCCAAAATCTAGTCATCTTAGTCGATAATAATCCGCTCTTCTCCTTCATGAAGTTTATGATCTTCCGGCGTAGCCGTATCCAAGCGGAAGCGGTCCTGTGATTCGTAGGTCGGTCGCCTTACCTCATTCCCGTCAAATGCAAAGTTCAGCCGGGACGTGCTCTTCGCCTTCACCGTAACGGTTTTCTCAAAGATCTTGAAGTGAGGGTGCCAGATGCTGACTTCATAGGTTCCAGGCGGGATGCCGTCGATTGTGTAGCTGCCGTCCTTCGCCGTTTTTGCATAATAAGGGTTATTCACCGCAAATCCCCAGCTCTGCATGAATTCATGCATACCGCAGATCATCTGAGAAATCCGGCGACCTCTCGTAAAGTGAAGCACTCCGCCGCGAGGTTCAGTCGAAATGGGCAGAGGGGTGTTCAGGATAATATTGCCCTTTTCGTTCTGATACACCTGGATATTGTGAACCACCGGGTCCCGGTTGATCATGTTCATCCGTTGGTTGTTATGGATGATGGCTACATTGGGATGTTCGTGGTGGAGTTGCCCTTCTTCATCAATTGAAAACTGCTCTTCGTCTGCAACATCGGCCGGGTGAAACATGCAATCGGTTGCGACAAATTCAGCCACAGTCGGATTGTAGGGTTTCCCTTTTTCGATTTTTTGAATCGAGACGACGGCCTCCCAAATCCCTCGATTGCCGTCCTTGCCGACGATAAATTCTTTCAGACGGACATTTCCCTGCCCGTCCGATATTTTTTTACAAAATGGACCAAAGGGATACTGAATCAAAACAAAAACCCGTGGCTCCGGGCTGGGTCCTTCCATACTGATTCTACCGCTAATCGTACCGCCATTACTTACGTCGATCTCTTCGTAAGCATTGGCCATAGGATGACCGCCTATACCGACAAGCAAACTAACCAGCACTATACCGCCGAGCTGAAATATCTTTTTCACGCCTCTTCTTCCCCCCTTAAAAAAAGTCGGGGCAGGGAAAATGACTCTTCCCCTGCCCCGATTTCATTGACTATCTCACATCTTGATTATTTCTCAAGCATCGAGACAGGTCCGGGCGCTTCTTCAAGCCCCGACAATACCTCAGGTGTCCCTGTTTCCGGGACATCTGCTGTTCTGCTGCCGGCACCACCGCCGGAATTCAGCGGAAGGATGGACTGGTTACCGGCCGGAAGGACTTTAAAGTAGCCCCACTGACCCGCAGCCGCATAAGGCAGTCTATGGTTCTGCCAGAGGTAGATGCCCGGCAGGGATGTTGGACCACCCGCAGAACTCACCTTGACATCAATATGTTCAGCCGACCCGAACTCCTCAGAGGAGAACATGTCTGCACCACTCATGTTGATATCAATCGGCCATTCGTGCCCTTCGAGCGAGAACACCTGGTTCTGCTCGTTGAAGGCGCCGAAGACATGGATCCGAACCGGATCACCCGCGTGGGCCATGATCGTCGGTGTGACAGGGTCACCGCCGCCCGCGACACAAGGCTGGAACATGGTACCGAGTTCGCAACCGTTCTCCTCACGATACATCCAAGGCTCGATCCGGTAGTTTACTCCGGCCAAACCAGCGATCTGCTGGATGTAAGGCATGAAGGCCGTTCCGATGATGTTGTCCTCATCCTGGAAATAGAGGGCAAAATCACGATAGTCCGACTTTCCCGCACTCAGAGGAGAGCTACGGTCGAGGATCACGTCAGCTGCCCAGGCATTCCCCATGGAGATATCTGCTCCGGTGACCGGGTCGCGATATTTCGCGCCACGCGGTCCCACGATGATACCACCGAAGAGTCCATCCCGAGTGCTGTTCATGAAGTTACCCCAATCCCACACAACCGTTGACATCTCGCCAAATTCCGGCGGTGCGTAGAAGGTGTAGGTTTTGCTCTTGCCCGGGGCAACAGTCTGATCACCTTTGTTGTTTCCGACGTTCATGCCCTGGGAATCGTTCGGATCAAAGGCGAGCCCATCGGCTGCAAAGGAAGCACGATGATCTTTCAGGTTGTTCCGGAGGTTAACCTTGATACAATCTCCGACATTGACACGCAGGGTCAGCGGGTGAGGCAAAGCGCCCGAAGCCACCTTGGACATGTCACCTTCCAGCATGAAGATCTTACCTTCCGGGTTCGAGACCTGAAGTTTACGATCAAAATCCACCTCAATGACATCCGGTGCATTCGGATTGTACTTCATGGCATGGTCGGTCGCCACGACGTTGAAGCGCTTGACCGCCGCATCAGCCGGACAGACGTTCTTCGCAGACTTCGGAATCACGCTATGACCTGGAAGCTTCTTAAGGTCAGAAGCTTCTTCATCAAGAACACGGAGAATCCCCCAGCTACCTTCACCCAAATGGGAAGGACGACCGTCATAATGAAGGTAGTCACCCGCCATTTTCTGCGCGCTACCTGCCGTTACGACGAAGTCATAGCGCTCTGCAATGCCGATATGATACTTGTTTTTATACTCAGCATCGCCGGCATAGCGTTCCGTCCGGAAGGGGTGTCCCGCCAGAGCCCATGTGTGGGATTCGTTCATCATCACATGTAGCATCCGGAAGACGACGGTGTCGCCAAGATAGGCACGAACCAATGGCGTGCCTGGATCTTTCCCGTGCGCCTTCGATGAGAAGACAAGGGATGGATCGGGGTTGTTCTTCAGACGTTTCGCAATGGATTCCGCCTTGAAGAAGAAACCGCCGCCCGTGGTGTGCGTACCACCATTCAGATGCTTGACCGCAACATAGTCGAGATCATAAGGCATCTGGAAAAACAGCACCTGACCGGCATCAATTGCAGCCCGTTTGGTCTGTCCCGGAGGATTCCCGTCTGTGACAACCTGGGCAGTATAGGGCACAGTATCATGCAGGAACTGGGCGATTTCACGGAAACTACCACTCTGACCGTAACCGACAGGCTCATTGCTATGAATATCCGCAATAGGACCCGAGCGGATTTCGTCACCCGTAATCGGGTCATGATAGGTTGAACCGATCGGCTCAACAATCATGGCACCCACCGCACCATGCGGCCAGGTGGTACCACCCAGGGCATGGTCATGCCAGAAAACGGTCCCGACATCGGCATCCGCCCAGAGACGATAACGCACCCATTCGGTGGAGATGATTTCACCTGTCTTGTGAGCATGTTTCAGAGGCTCACTGAAAGTCAGGGTATCCACACCGCTTGCGGCATCGTGTTCGATCTTTCGGATCCAACGGACCTCAGAAGTTTCCACCTGATGCATACCGAGCATAATGTCGGTATTCACATGGAAAGGCACAGCGCCTTTACCCATCTTGAGCTTAATCTGGATAGCGCCGACCGTAGTGTCTTCGGTTTGAAGCGCGTTCATCGGTGCAGGAAGACCACGTTTCTCTTCCTTGCCCAGCATGGTGAAAGGGCGCATCGACTGATCATAGGAGAATCCGCTGATCACGCCGTCTGAGGCCTGGTTGTCGAACTGGATGAAATGAGGATGAATGTTGATCTTGGACATCTGGAAGTTGGTCGGGTTGTTATCCACCCACTCACTCTTCAAGATGACGTCGAGGCAGTCATACACATTCAAACGGTAAACAAGAGGACGGGCTAGATCGGGATTCGCCCGAACTTTAGCAACGTCTTCATGCAGGACATAAATGGTTCCGTCCGGATCGACCACTCTGCTCTCTCCACCGATCGCGTCATTCATGGTGATCGGGGTTTGAATAAAGTGGATGGTGTATTGTTTACGACCGGCACCCTCTGGACAAAGGCTCCAACGACCCTGCTCTCCCGGGCGAGCCGGTGAGGTGGTCTCTTCTCCCGGTGCACCGACACTACCTGGATCGGTAGAGGGCATACCGTGATTTTTGTCCATGTGAATCGGCTCTAACCACGGCGCGCCGCCGTGATGGCGTGCAAAAGGCACACGTTTGCCGAAATGAGGTTTGAAGTGCGGCCAGGAAATCTTTCCTGTCTTTTTTTCAAACAGGATCGGCGGACGTTTGCCCGGCATGGGAGAAACGTACTTCGGACTCGGGAACTGTCCCGTATCTTCCTTTTCACCCATAGCAGTCAAGCCGTCCCAGGTCCAATCCCAGACACTGGCGTCATAGGCCAAAATCTGGCCTTTTTCGTCAGAGGTATGACCCGGTTCGCCCATCGGAGGCACCATCATGGTGACCCAGTCTTTGATGGAGATATCAGGAATTGGCTTCGACCAGTCTGATTTGTCTTTTGTGATGTTCCATTTCTTGTCAAACCAGTCCATGGTTTTGCCGACCAGTTTGTCAGAGGTCACGCCTGGCTCCATCCGGCCTTTACGATCCGGCAACTCCTGAAGCGGCACCATGGCATCGGTGCTGACAAATGGATAGTTCCCCGACTGGATGGTGTTATACACCCGCCAGTATCCCCACATGCCAGCCACATAGTGATGCGCCACATGGCAGTGGAAGAGAAAGTCTCCAGCCAACTGCTGACAGAGACCTGATCCGCACTCGGTCTGAAGGTCAAGCACTTCAGAAGGGGCGATCACTTCGACGTCAACACGGTCAGAAACGGTCCGGATGACGGGAAACTTCACCGGGTTGTCCCAGGCTGCGGTCAGGAGCTCTTCGCCCTTGCCGTCGGCCTTCGGTGAACGCAACCAACGGATGGATCCACCGTGGGGGTGATGACTGTGGAAGACCTCGCCGCCGCCGTGAACCAGGCGGAACTTGGCAGGATCACCCATGTAGGAACGCGGAATCGTCGTCGGCACATCTCCGAAGGTGTAGGAGCTGTAGGCCATCGACTCATCTTCCATGTGGAAATACTTCTCCTGCATGGCAAGGTTGTTGATGCCGAAAGGCTCTGAACGGAAGTTCATGGCCCGTGCAGAGGGACGATAGGCATCGGTGTTCGGATCACGCTGAGGAATCATCTCTCCATCCCGGTTCAGCGGACGGAAGGACTCATCGCCGACTTCGTGATAGACAAGGACAAACTCTCGGAAGTCCTTGGAAACCGGATTGATTTTGTCATCATAGGCGATCATCATCGCCCAGCCGCTCTGGGCTTCTTCACCCGTGATCGGGTTCAGATATAAGGCACCCATCGGTTCGACAATGAATGAGCCGATGAGGCCCAAGCTGCCCGGTTCACGACCGGCATGGCTGTGAAAGGATCTTGCGCCTTCCTGAGCATCCGGCTGGATGTACCATTCAAAAACCTGGCTTTTTCCTGGATTCACATTCGCATCCGGATTAACCGAGGTGGCCGGCTGACCGGTACCCTGAATCACCATCTGGGAGCCATGGATGTGAAGACCTGCATCTTCTTCCTCAACTTCGTTACGGAAGGTAACGACCATACAGTCACCCTGGTTTCCACGAAGAACCAAGGGTGTAATCAGATCGGTCTGATGACCGAGGCTGACTGCGCCAGGATTAAAACCGGGAGCCGAACGGGCCTCCTTGTTCAGACGCTCTTCTTCACGAATGGCCGGGATATCTTTAGTGATGGCATACATGTATCCCGGGTGAAAATCCAACCACTGGTTCAATGTGACTTCCACATTGATCGCAGTCACGTCAAGCGCTTTGACCGGCGCTCCGGCCGGGCAGCGGCCGCCAGCCGTCACAGATTCTCCGGCCCCTGTCGGGCCTAAGAACCAGCTTCGGTCCATCTGCTGCATGGCGCTTAAATCAGCGAACGGGCCGGTATTTCCCGACTTCTCGGCATGTCCCTTGATCTCGCTCATCAAGGTGTCCATTGCCGCATCGACTTTCGCCGCACGTCCAGTCTGGCCTTCTTTTGTCTCTTCACGACGGATCTGGGCTTTTAACTTTGCCTTCCAGTCGGCGGAAGCAACCATGACGGCATCCGAATTTTTCGAATGATCGTGGTCATTACCACCGGCAGCTAAGGCCAAGCCCTGTGCCGAGAAGACCATTAAGAGAGCTGCAAGCCCCCTTAAAATGTATCTTCCTGTTTTCTCCATTATCCCTCCCTTTGTTGCCTGGTTTCTGAATTGTGCTGCTCTATTTTTGTCCAGGTGCTTCTCCATAAGTCTCTATTTCCTCTTTCTTCGCTGAAACACCTTTCTATCAAACCAAAGGCCTGATAAACATTAACGGGTGCTCCAAATCTCTATGGAGATGAGGCGGATAAAAGCAATCAACGTGCCAAAAAATACAAAGAGGAAAACCCTAATAAATTCAGCATGTTTTAAACATAAATCAGCGGAAAAAGCAGGACACCACAGAGCATACATGTCTAATCGTCTAAACAGATAGACATAATCGCTAGACACCCCTGTTAAACAGTGGAGACAAGTTTTTGAGTTGAGGGGCCAGATAATATACCAAAAAGTGTTTTAGGGAAGGACAGTTCTTATTTCTTGATGCGGGACAAACGAGCCTCGTCCAAGATACAGATATCTCGACCGTTTAAACGGATAATCTGCTCTTTTCTGAGGAAAGTCAGGAGGCGAACAACGGTCTCTTGCGTCACTCCGACCATCTCTGCCAGTTCTTCTCGTTTTAAGGCAATTTTAATCACCCTGACACCATCCTCACTGATACCGTGATGACGGGCTAAATCAAGAAGGGTTTGTGCCAAGCGCTCAAGCGCACTCTTAAAGAGGAGTTGACTGCTACGCTCGCGCCCTTTTTCGACTTCTCTACTCAAGACAGAAATAAGCGCCCGGCTCAAACTCGGATCTGATTTCAAGATGACCGAAAAATCTTCACGGGAAAATAAGCTCAGCTCTGAGCGCTCAAGCGCCACAGCAGATACAGCATGCCGGTTTGATGAAAACCCTCCCCCCTTATCGACCCAGTTTCCGGGTGAACAGACCTCCAGAATCTGCTGTTGGCCCGTCTGAGAAGATTGCACCAGCTTAAGACTACCTGAGCAGAGCAGGTAATGCGCATCACAGGAATTTCCTTCATAAAAAAGGGCTTGCCCTCTTTCATAGCGCTGGCCTTTTTTATAGGCCATCAAAAGCTCAATGCCCGTTTCACTCAGCAGACTGCAAAACGGGCCGGACGACCTGAAACCACAGGTCGCACAATCCGGAGGGGTAAATGTTTTCGAGATATCCATGATACATTTCAGAGGAACGGCCTTCAGTCAGGCACAATTCAGTCAGCCGCAATCCCCTCCTAAACCCTGCATCTTTTCAATGGCATGGGGCAGGACAGGAAAAAGAATCTCAAAATTTTCACGAACAGCCCTTGTGCTACCCGGAAAATTAACGATCAAGGTCTGTCCTCTCAAACCGGCAATGCCACGAGAGATCACGGCACGAGGATTGAGACGATATCCTTCGACGCGCATGATTTCTCCAATTCCGGGTATCAGCGTATCAATCACATCCGCAGTGACACCCGGGGTGAGGTCACGTGGTGAAATACCGGTTCCACCCGTCGTTAAAATCAAATCGACCTTTACATCATCTGCAAAAGCGAGCAAAGCCTTGCGAATGGCTTCTTTCTCGTCAGGGATAATTTCATAGGCTCCCACCTTTGCAGGAAAACTGGCAACCAGTTCATGAAGCAGGCGACCACTGCCATCCTCCCGAAGCCCGGCAGCGCCCTTGTCACTAATCGTAATAATTCCGACCGTAAACATCTATCGACCGCCTTCCTGATAGAGAGTGCCTTGACCGGCGCCATTTTTTTTCAGACCAAAATGGCGATAGGCGGCTTCAGTTGCCATACGGCCTCGGGGTGTCCGATCCAGAAAGCCTTCTTGAATCAGGTAGGGCTCATAAACATCTTCCAGAGCCTCTTTTTCTTCCCCAACGGCTGTCGCCAGAGTTTCGACCCCGACCGGACCACCACCAAAATTGTTAATGATGAGCAGGAGCAACTTACGATCCAAGGCGTCAAAGCCCGCAGAATCGATCTCCATTTGAGTCAGCGCTTCCTGCGCAACCTCTTGGCTAATGACCCCGTCCGCTTTGACCTCGGCATAATCTCGAACTCGACGTAGTACCCGGTTGGCAATTCTGGGTGTGCCGCGCGTGCGCCGGGCGATTTCCAGGGCTGCCTCAGCAGTCACTTGTACATTGAAGATTTTGGCGGAGCGGAGGACAATCTGTTGAAGCTCCTCCGGAGTATAAAACGAAAGGCGGCTGATGACGCCAAAGCGGTCCCGAAGCGGTGAGGTGAGGAGACCGGCGCGAGTCGTCGCACCAACCAGGGTAAAACTTGGGAGATTCAGCTTCAAAGTCCGCGCCGAAGGCCCTTGGCCAATAATAATGTCGATCTGATAATCCTCCATCGCCGGGTAAAGAATTTCCTCAACCGTCGGATGAAGCCGGTGGATTTCATCAATAAAAAAGACATCGCCCTCTTGAAGGTTGCTCAAGATGGCGACGAGGTCTCCGGGACGTTCCACTGCCGGTCCGGAAGTCGCCTTAATATTCACCCCCATCTCACGAGCGATAATATTGGCGAGGGTGGTCTTGCCGAGGCCGGGAGGACCATAAAAAATAACATGGTCCAGCACCTCGCCCCGTTTTTTTGCCGCATCAATATAGATGCTGAGATTTTCTTTCACCTTCGACTGCCCGACATATTCATCAAGCGTCGATGGTCTCAGACTCGAATCGACAGGCCCTTCTTCAGGTCTTGTCTCGGCAGACAAGACCCGTTCCTCCTCTTCCATAATGTCGATGCCAAAACCAAGATCAAAAAAAACCGCCGGACACCACCTGCTTCAGCTGATGTCCGGCGAAAGCACTATATAATACGATAGAGGATTCGGCCTTTCTTTTCCACTACCCTTTTGTCCCGCTGTTGGCATAAGGGATGTCAGAAGATCAAAATTCAATCTTCACGCCGACGATGCCTTGGTTTCGGTCATATTCATAGCGGGGATCGGTCGTGTCCTGCTGAATCGAATCAATCTCTCCCCAAAGCACCCATTGCCGATATAAAGGCATTTCCCCTGAAAGTTTGAACTCAAGGGCATCATATTTTGTTTTCGGGAAGTTTTTATTATCAAACGCGAAAGTGTTCGGGTGCTTTCTTGTCCAGTAGGCGACACTCACCTTTAACCGTCGTTGTTGCTTGTCATTGTAGATTGCGCGAAGCTTATAAACGTTTCGGGTGAAATTCGAGTATCCCTGGAATTCGTCAGTTCGGGTCTGGTAATTGTAATCAAGGTAGACGGCCCAAAGAGGACTCAAGCGATTTTTCAAGGAAACGTCGAGTTCATGAAAGGTGTATTCCCGTGTCGGGTTAGGTGTGACTTGATCAACTCTCGGGATAGCAACCTTTTTTCCATCGACTTTTCTCCTGGCGATCCATACATCGTAATCGCGTATAAAATAATCGTAGCCAATTGTCAGTTTTGTCGGGCGGATGATCTGGACACTTACCTCAGCACCAATGCGATAGCGCTGATGGTCGAATTGATCGAAGGCCGTGGATTTGTAGTCGTAAGTTCGGGTTTCTGCGGTGATCGCGTATTCGAGCAGGGTCGTTCGGATGCTTAACTCAGTCTCCAGACCATAAAAGAGGTAGTTATATCTCTCCCCAATAGGCAGACCAAGCGGTACACCATCCTGCTCCCCACTGTTAGTCAATTTTTCTTTGCCGGTATCCCGGTCATAATAAGTTTTATTTTTTTGCTCTGCGATAGGGCCAATGTAAAACGTATATTTTTTCTTTTTAAGCTTTTTCAACAGAAATTCTAGGCCGGTTTTTAAACTGACTTTATAGTCATCAGCATTCTCAAAGTCGGAATCCAGATACTTTCGCCCAGTGAGTTTGAACTTGCTGGTCCACTTATTGAGCTTCACTTTTTTGAGCCATGGAAATCTGCTTAATTTTATTTTACTTTCGGCCTTGAGTTTATACGGGACGAACAGGCCCGATTGGACTTTCGGAACCGTTGTTCCAGTTGTCCCATCCAGTTCTTTCGGCGCAAATGGATCAAGATAACTTGTATCCGAAGACCGAAAAATATTGTCATCGTAACCCAAACCGGTTTCGACCTCAATGGAGTATGCTTTCGCAAGAGCGCTTGTCTGTCCAAAGCCCAATAATATGCTCAGGAAGCCGAATAGTAAAAAAAGAAAGATTGCGGATGGTTTATGGATGTTGTTCATGATGGTCTCCTAATGGGTCTGTTTGGGTAGTTTTTTCAGTTCTCTGATGATTCTTTTGTTATCGGGGAAAAGGCCCTGAGCCTTTTCCAGGGTTTCCCTGGCCTTCTCAAACTGCTTCGACCTTCGGTAAACACGCCCCAACTCTAGATGCAACTTTACATCTTTGGCCTCTACGCTCAAGCCTCTTTTGAGCACCACGATTGCCTCATCTGTTCTTTTGAGTCTCGCGAGTGTTCTTCCTAAAAGCCTGATTGCCTGAGTGTCTTCAGGATCCAGCTTGAGTATTGTTTTAAAGGCATCCTCAGCCTCTTCCCTTTGCTTTCCTTTGAGATAGGCAAGGGCCAATTCGAGGCGCAACTTTACGTCGGCGGCATCCGCCGTCACCCCTTTTTCGAGGACCTCTATGGCTTCATCTATTTTGTTTGATTGCGCAAGGGTTCGCCCGAGGAGTTTGAGTGCCCGCGTGTTTTCAGGGTCAAGCTTCAGCACTGTTCTAAAGGACTCCTCAGCCTGCTCCCCTTGCTCTGTTTTACGATAAGCGAGGGCTAGGTTAAACCAGCCCGGCGCATAGGTCTCATCTCGCTTCAACAATTCTTTGTATTCGATGATGGCATTTTGATAATCCTCTTGTTGGGCATAGCGCACAGCCAGATTCAGTCGGGCCGCATTGTAATCGGCATTGATGGTCACGGCCTGTTTGAGGTAATGGATGGCTTGATCATTTTGGTTCTTGCGCGAGAACAGAATCCCAAGATTGTACATCGCTTGTTCATAAGCCGGTTTTTGCTCAATGGCTTTTAAAAAGGCGACTTCCGCTTGTTCAAAATTCTCCTCTCGAAGATAGCTTAGGCCGAGATTATAATGAGCTTCCGGCCACTGGCGTTGCCCTTGCAATGCGCTTTGGTAGGCAGAGGTCGCCGCAGCATTTTCGCCTCGTGCAGCGAAGACGAGACCTAAATTGTACGAGGCCGCGGGGTATCGGTTGTCCTTTAATTCAATGGCCTTTTCATATTGCTCTATTGCTGTTTCATAATGATTTGAAGCAACGGCAATCCTGCCCAGATTGAAGTGGCTTTCGGCATGTTCCGGGTTCCGGTTGAGGATTTCCATGAACTGAGCCTCCGCTTCCCGACTCATCTTTTGATCCAGAAGCATGAGGCCCAAGTTGTAGCGGGCCTTTAAATATTCGGGTTGAAGATCAATGGCCTTGCGATAGGCCTCTTCGGCCAAACGTTGATTATTATGGGAGGAATGCAGCAGACCCAGATGGACATAGGTCGGAGCATAATTCTCATCTAGTTTGATGATTTTTTCATATTCCGCCAGCGCGCGTGAGAGACCCTCCGGCGTCTTGGGCTCAAGAGAGGCTAGGCCAAAACGCGGTTTCAGATAGGCGGGTTTCAGGGAAATAGCGCGTTCAAAGTAGCGTCTTGCCTTTTTCAGAGCGCCCATATCGCGGGCAATCAGTCCCGCATTATGGAGGACTTTTGACTTTCGTCCCATCGCTCCCAGTTTGGATGTGGTCTCAAAAACAGCCAGAGCCTTTTTCAACTCGCCCAAGCGCTTGTAGGTGATGCCCAGATTGTAGTGCGATTCAAAATGGAAGGGCAAAGCCCGCGTGGCAGATTCGTATTGCTCGGCAGCTTCAGCATAAAGGGATTTTTCTGAAAGAATGACCCCCTTATTAAAATAGGCCTTGGCATAAACAGGTTCGGTTTGAAGCGCTCGATTGAGCAGTGCCAGGGCATCATCTTTTTCTTCCGACAGGATCTTTAAAACAGCGAGATCATTTAAAACTCGGGAAGTGGCTTTCTTCGCCAGAAGGTCTTCAAGAATTTTTTTGGCCTCTTCCAGATTGCCTTCATCCACCTTTTGATAAGCCTTTGCATGTTCGGGATCAATTTGAGCCCCTGGACCCTCTTCTTTCGAGAAAGCAGGTCCGATTTCAAAGCCCTCATCATCTGAGTCGGTTTCGGAAAGATTATCTTCTATGGCAGATTCCCGAATCACGATTACACGGACTTTATCGGCCTCAAAATTGGAGCGAAAATGCACCACGGCGATAAGCAGAACCACAATAAGCGGGGCCATCAGAATGGACAAAAAACTTTCCCGGATAAAGGTCATCATGACATCAGACTCCGAAGCGAAGGCCCATCCTCTAATATTTTTTTGAGCCCTCGTTGGTTGGCATTTTGTATGGCGAGTCCGGGACGCACATTGATTTCAAGTAACACCGGTCCGCGTTCGGTCACGGCAATATCGACACCGAGATATTTTAAGGGGACGGCCTCTGCGGCCAGGCGGCTGATGCGGAGGATTTCCGTCCAATACGGGATGGCAACGTCAATCAGGGAATCTCCGCTGTCGGGGTGCTGCGTGATCTGTTGCCCATCCAGTACGGCGTAATTGGTGCGGCCCGTCTCAAGATCAATCCCGATACCGATGCCGCCCTGGTGGAGGTTGGCCTTTCCGTCCGATGCCTCCGTGGCAATCCTAATCATGGCGAGCGCCGGTTCATTTTGGAACAGAATGACCCGGACATCGGCGAGCCCCAGAGGACTTAAGTTGATGACGTCGGGGTGCTGAATGAGTCTTTCTTCAACAACGGCCGTGTCATGTAGGTCATGGCAGAAGACGCCGAAAATGATATCGGAAAAGTGTTTTCTAAAAGAGGCGATATCATGGGTCTTGCCGCCCGGCCCGATCCACTGATTGCCCTTGCGCCCCACCACCACAATAATGCCGTTACCACCTGCGCCGCGTGAGGGTTTGATCACAAAATCATCATAAGGCGCGAGGTCCTGCTCCAGGTTCTGAAGCTCAAAAAAATAACGGTATGATTGATAGGTCTTCGGAGTCGGCACACCCGAATTTTTGAGAACCTCCTTTGTCTTAAGTTTGTCATCCGCCATAGGGAAATACCTTCGGGGGTTATGCGGATAAATGTAATGAAGGTTCCGCTCATTGATTCCCAGTATCCGCCTGGTTTTTCCAGTGGATTGGGTAATGGACTTGAAGTATTTTTTAAGTATATTCATCTATCCAACGGTTCCCGGCTGAGGTCTCTGGATGAGATCTTTAAAACGGAAGTATTCAAGGGCCCGGATACCAATCCATCTTCCGATCCAGAGATCCAGGGCAATGACAATCAGGAGGGATTCGGGAAAGACCAGGACGAAGCTTTGAAGAATGGTCGTTGCCATGGCGGCATAACAGAGGGAGACGGCCAGTAAGGTTGTGAACAGAATTTTAAATGCCGGGCCCGTGCCCTGTTCTGTTTGAATGATGACCAGACGTTCCGCCGTAATGGTTAGAATGGCAATCGGAAACAGGGTGATATGCGCCAGTTCAAAGAAGCCCGCGGCCACACTGGCCGCCGCAATCGTCATCATCAGCAGAATCACGGCGGTGAGCATGATCGCAAGCTTTGGGGTGTGAAGCAGCTTCAAACGGTCCAGCCCGGCGCTTAAGATGGCTATGATAATGATGATCACAGAAAACCCGAGGGTCCCCCACCAAAACCCGGTCTCCCGGGCGGCGGCGGCAATGAGGGCGGGTAGAAAGGTCCCGAAGGTTTCCAGTCCGATCACATTCCGGAGGATGGCCATGACCAAGACACCGAAGGGCAGCATCAGGATGATTTTCAGCAGGTTCTGGGAAATGCCAATCCGTTCAAAAAGAGCGTAGAGGTTGCCGGCATCAAAGATAGCCCCGCGACTGTCCGAAAGGCTCTCCTGCTGCGGGACCAAACGTCGCGTCATTTTATAGAGATATTGAAAGTTGATATTGGAGGTATGTTTAAACATCACCAAATCCCCCGTATAGAACTTGATATAGTTTTCGGGCAGTTCGGCGAAGTGATTATTGATAGTATCGAAGGGGACCCAATGCCCATTCACATAGACCTCGACCCATTGGTGGGTGACCCGCTTTGAGCCCTGTTTCAGAATAAGCCCGCCGATCAAACGGGCGGGCATATTGAGTTTTCGCGCCATCGCCACGAAAAGACGACTCTTACCGTTACAACTGGCTTCTTCCAGTTTCAAGGCCGTCAGCGCATCGGTGTAGCCCGAGAAATCCTTGTTGGCCAGTTCCTCCTGAAGATAATGGTGAATCACTTTAAGGGATTCCAATATCGTTCTGTTTTTTTCGGGCAATAGAACATCCAGTTTTTTTGAGATCAGCGGATCATGAACCTGAATGCCTTCTGTGGCGCTCAGAAAGGGGTTTAATGATTTAGGGTATCGGCGTGGGATCGCCATTTTTTCCGGAATCTCATATCGAAGCCGTTCTCCCTGAACCGAGAAGGTGTAAACAATATTCTTGCGTTCCGAGAGTTGCTCTGCATTCCAGTGCGCCACGCGGTTAAGCCCGTCTGCCTGAAGCGTCATAGCAAAGGCCTCTGAGGCATTTTGCTCGTCCGTGATCAGTTGACGGTCATTACTCGTGGGAAGATAGGTAGCGACATGGATGTCTTCGCCATGCCCATCGACCTGCATACTGATATTGACGCGGTAACTGACAACAGGCGCCAGAGCCGAAATCGGATATTCCAGCACAAAAAGTTTGTAGGCAATGAGCAGGGTCGGCACCAGGACGACGAGGGCCAGTACCCACTTGTAAGCGATGCTAGAGTTATTTTTCATAAGTTGTGGCTCGCCTTATTCAATGTATGCTCCTCTCTCATGCCCTTTTTTTCTCCGATGAGGATGGTCTCATGGTAGTGTTTTCTTTCCCTCGAGTGATATGTTTTCACTGTCGAATGGTACTTAAATAGTGCATAAAAGGGCCGAGTTGCTATTCAACCCTGATTTTGTGCCGCCTATGAAAAACAGACCTCTTTTATTATACCTTAAGAATACGACGAAGAGGTCTTTTCATTCTGTACTGAAACCACAATCTATGTATTTTTTTGCGGGTTTAACAGTGGAAAATCACAGATGATGACTCTTTGGATGCCTGACTCTGGAAAAATCAGATCAGATGAGACCTCAGGACGAGGCCTTGCGTTTCGTGTGAAGCTTCAGCAAGAGGGTTTCAAGGGAAAGCCTGCGATTGACATTTCGGATCTGCGCCCTCCGAACGGCCTGTAAGTCGGCTAGAAAACTTGAGATCTCATCAGAACGCATCGAATCCGCCCAGCCTTTCAAGGCTTTATATCGCCATGAATAAACCAGGTTTGAGGGATCCGCCTGGGCAGTGCCGGAAAAAGATTTAATGACAAGCACATCTCGAAACCAGGTAAAAAGATACACCAGCGCTGCTTCAAAGATTTCAATGTTTTTGGAAAACTTTTCGGCTGTCGAAAAGAGATCACCACTCGATATCAATTGATAACGCGCCTCGTCCATCTCCCGAGCGGTTTCAACTTCCAGTGAAAATGCCTCTGACAAGTTCCCATTGGCAAGCGCTGCCACAAGGCGTGCTTCTGACATCGCCCAGCCCTTTTTTTCAATCAGAATTGAAATCACCTGAGAAAGTGACAAAGGATGGAAGGGAACCAGCTGACAACGAGACAGGAGTGTTGGCGGTAGTGACGACGCTCTCGAAGCGATCAGGATCAAAATGGCGTAGGGCGGCGGTTCTTCAAGTGTTTTCAACAGGCTGTTGGCGGCAGCCTCATTCATCCTGTCTGCCTGATCAATCAAGACAATTGTTTTGGGTCCGTCAAAAGGCTTGATGACAATTTTAGACTGCATCTGACGAATTTGATCAATCTTAATCGTCTTTCCATCCGGCTCAATGATCGAGAGACCCGGGTGGTTAAGGTCTTTCAGTTTTCGGCAGGCGAGGCAGGTATTGCAGGGTTCTATCAGAACGCCGGGTTTTGCTGCAGTTTGCGATGGCGCTTTACTTCCCTGGCACAGCACCGCCTCTGCAAAAATTTCTGCGACCTGTCTTTTTCCGATGCCTTTTTCCCCGGAAAACAACAGGGATGGTGGTACAGCGTCATTCCTCAGGAAGGATTGCAGGATGCCGATGCTGCGGTTCTGTCCAATGATGTCACGAAAAAAAGGCATCGAACCCCTCTCGTATGTCAGACGCGACCTGCTCTTTTGACTGAGTTCCATCAATCAAAAAAATCCGTTTTGGATTTTCACGGACCAGTGCGGCATAGCCACGCTGCACCGCCTCATGGAAGCCAAATGCTTCTTTGTCCAGTCGATTTGACTTGCCCCGGTGGGCGACGCGGGCCAAACCCTCTGCAATTGGAATGTCGAGCAAAAAAGTGAGATCCGGCATGATACCCTGTGAGGCAAAGAGAGACATTTCAAGAATCGTGTCTTTCGGGAGCCCTCTGCCTTCTCCCTGATAAGCGATGCTCGCATCGGTAAATCGATCACAAAGAACGATCTGACCTGCGTCCAAAGCCGGAAGGATGATTTCTCTGACATGCTGGGCACGGCTTGCAAGCATGAGAAAAAGTTCCGCCTTTGCATCAATAATATGATCGCAGTCCGATTCCTCTAAAAGGAGTGTGCGGATACGATCGGCAAGTTGGGTGCCACCCGGTTCACGGGTTCGCACAAGAGAGTGGCCTTTTGCTTCCAGATTGTCTGCAAGCATGGCGAGGTGGGTTGATTTTCCACTCCCTTCTCCTCCTTCAAATGTAATCAGTCGTCCACGCATAGCGGCAGCATCATAAAGTAGGTCTAGCAAATTTTCAACGCGTTTTTGAGGTTAGCACAGCCAGACCGTCTAAGATTAAATTGTCTTTTTTGACCTGATTCGCTAACATCCGAAAACGCTTAAAGTCGCCATTTAGAACACCCTGAAATTCACAAGGACCTTCATGTTTGAGCAAACCTTCAAAAATATCGACGACGTACTCCGGAAAGAGGCGGGTTGTACCACAGAGCTGGACTACACCGAGCAGACCTCCTGGATGCTCTTCCTTAAATATCTGGATGATTTGGAAGAGGAGCGGGCCATTGCGGCGGAGCTTGTCGGCAAGCCTTACGCCTTCATTATCGACAAAACCCACCACTGGTCTCGTTGGGCTGCACCTAAAAAATCCGACGGTCGTTTTGATCACGATGCCGCCTTAACGGGTGACGATCTTATCGACTATGTCAACGACACCCTGTTTCCCTACCTGAAAGGCTTCAAGCAGCGGGCGTCTTCATCCGATACCATTGAATACAAAATCGGGGAAATTTTCAGCGAAATAAAAAACAAGTTCCAAAGCGGCTATTCCCTGCGTGATGCGCTCGAACTATTGGATCAGCTTCACTTCCGCTCACAAAAAGAGAAACACGAGCTTTCCCACCTTTACGAAAGTAAAATCAAAAACATGGGCAACGCAGGGCGAAACGGCGGCGAATATTACACACCCCGCCCACTCATTCGCGCCATGATCCAAGTCACTAAACCCACTATTGGTGAAAGCATTTACGACGGGGCCTGTGGCTCTGCCGGTTTTCTCTGCGAGTCTCACGATTATCTGCGCCACGGCAAAGACTCGGAACTGAGTACGACGCAACTCCACACCTTGCAAACAGCCACCTTCTACGGCAAAGAGAAAAAGAGCCTCGCTTATGTGATTGCGATTATGAACCTCATCTTGCACGGGGTTTCAGCACCCAATGTACTACACACCAACACATTGGCGGAGAATCTGGCCGAGGTTCAGGAGAAAGATCGCTATGACATCATTCTCGCCAATCCCCCTTTTGGCGGGAAGGAGCGCAAGGAGATTCAACAGAACTTCCCCATTAAAACAGGAGAGACCGCCTTTCTCTTCCTGCAACACTTCATCAAATATTTGAAGGCAGGCGGCAGGGCAGCCGTGGTCATCAAGAATACTTTTCTTTCAAACTCTGATAATGCTTCAAAAGCGCTGCGTCAGGACTTGTTGGAAAGCTGTAATCTTTACACCGTGCTGGACTGCCCCGGAGGCACTTTCCTCGGTGCAGGAGTGAAGACCGTAGTGCTATTTTTTGAAAAAGGCGCACCGACAAGAAAGATCTGGTATTACCAGCTTGATCCCGGCAGAAACATGGGCAAGACCAATCCGCTGAATGATGATGACCTGAAAGAGTTTGTCTCGCTGCAAGCCAGCTATGCGGATACTGAAAAGTCGTGGATAGTTGACGGGGAGGAGATTGATAAAAACAGCTTTGATCTCTCGGTAAAAAATCCCAACAAAGCCGAAGAAGCACCGCTACGCGAACCACGAGAGATTCTCGCAGAGATTTCGGCGCTGGATGTGGAGAGTGCGAAGGTCTTGGATGGGATTCGGGGGATGCTATGAATCCATTGCTGATTGGTTTTAACATTAGTGCATTGGGAGATGTTTGTAATCTGATTGGAGGTGGAACACCCTCAAAAAAAAATGATGATTTTTACAAGGGATATATTCCTTGGGCTACTGTCAGAGATATGAGAAAAGATGTAATAACTCAGACAGAGTTTAAGATTACTGAAGATGCGGTTAAAAAAAGCTCCACAAATATCATAAAGGCAGGAAATGTCGTTATAGCTACCCGTGTTGGACTTGGAAAGGTGTGCATTGTCAATCAAGATACGGCGATTAACCAGGATCTGCGTGGGATTGTGCCAAAAAGTTCAGCTGTGCTTTCAGTGCGTTACTTGTTCTGGTGGCTTAAAAGTATAGCTCATTTTATCGAAGAAGAAGGAACTGGAGCAACGGTCAAAGGGGTTAAGTTGCCGTTTGTGAAATCGCTCCAAATTCCGCTCCCATCTCTCCCCGAACAAAAACGGATTGTCGCGATTCTGGATGAGGCCTTTGCGGGCATCAGCCAAGCGGTCGCCAATGCCGAGAAGAACATTGCCAACGCCCGTGAGTTGTTTGAAAGCTATCTCAACAATATCTTCACTCAGAAGGGCGAAGGGTGTAGAAAATTTAAAGTTGAAGAAGTATGTCAGTCAATAGTTGACTGTATTAACAAAACTGCGCCAAAGGTCGAAAGACCTACGCTATTCCAGATGATTCGAACCACAAATATTCGGTATGGACGTGTTAATCTAGATGTTGTCAAATACGTTTCAGAGGAGACATATCATGCATGGACTAGGCGTCAGGTTCCTAGACATGGTGATGTCTTGTTAACCCGTGAAGCACCCCTTGGGGAAGTGGGAATGCTACTTACTGATGATTTAGTATTCCTGGGACAACGGATTGTATCGTATAGAGCTGATCCAAAAGTGCTCAACAATAAATTCCTTCTTTACGCCTTTCAGTCATCCGATATTCAGCGTCAGATAAAAAAATTAGCTTCTGGGTCGACGGTTCAGCATATGAGGGTTCCTGATACAAAAAATCTCGAAATTAGTGTGCCTTCACTTTTGGAACAAACCCAAATCGTGAGTCAGTTGGTGATGTTGAAAGAAAAAGTTCAACGCCTCGAATCCATCTACAAACAAAAAATCACCGCCCTCGCTGAACTCAAACAGTCCATCCTGCAAAAGGCATTTACGGGTCAATTGACAATGGAAAAGGGATAATGAACAACGAAATTATTATCTATCAGAAAGAGGGGCAGGCCGTTGAGGTGCGCTTGGATTCAGTACGCGATACCGTGTGGCTTCGTCAGGAACAAATGAGCGAACTCTTCGGTCGTGAACGCTCTGTGATCACAAAGCACCTGCGCAATATTTTCAAGGAGGGAGAGCTTGAAGCGGTTTCAGTATGTGCAAATTTTGCACATACTGCCGGAGATGGAAAAACCTATGAGGTGAAGCATTACAACCTCGATATCATTATTTCGGTAGGCTATCGAGTCAAGTCCGTGAAAGGAACCCGCTTCCGCCAGTGGGCGACCCGTATCTTACGGGAACATTTAACCCGAGGCTGGACACTCTCTCAACAACGATTTGAATCGAATGCCAGCGAGTTGGAGGCCGCATTAAGGCTTGTACAAAAAGCGGCACAAAGCCCGGACTTGCTCGCCGAGACAGGACGCGGACTGCTTGATATTGTCACCCGTTACGCCCAGACCTTTCTATTGCTACAACGCTACGATGAGGGATTGCTGAGTGAGCCGCACGCGCAAGCGGGAGGCGTTTTACAGACGGTCGATGAGGCTCGTACTGCGCTGGCACGATTGAAGGACGAACTCATCGCCCGTGGGGAAGCGACTGCACTATTTGCACAGGAACGCGAAGAGGGACTGGCCGCTCTGCTTGGCAATCTCAATCAGTCTGTTTTTGGCGAACCCGCCTATCCCAGCATTGAATCCAAGGCAGCTCATCTCCTTTATTTCGTGATCAAAAACCACCCCTTCTCCGATGGCAATAAACGTAGCGCAGCCTTTCTCTTTGTCGATTTTCTCAATCGTAATTCCCGGCTACTGAATCGACAGGGAGCGCCGGTGATTAACGACATGGGCCTGGCAGCGCTGACACTACTGCTCGCAGAGTCCGATCCTAAAAACAAAGAGACGATGATTCGACTCATCATGAATATGCTGGCACAGGGGAATGCCGAATGAATCCTGACTTGAACGAAGCCGAAACCCGCGCTGAACTGATCGACCCCGCCCTTGCCTCAGCAGGCTGGGGAAAGGTGGACGGCAGCCGTATCCGACGTGAAGTGATTGCACCCGGTCGGCTGCTTGGAGGCGGCAAACGAAGCAAACCCGACATTGCCGATTATGTGCTGATTTATCGGGGTCAGAAGCTGGCCGTCATCGAAGCCAAAAGAGTCCGTCTTCCTGTTACTGAGGGGCTTGCTCAGGCCAAACGCTACGCGACCAAATTACAAACCCGCTTTGCCTACGCCACCAACGGCTTAGGCATTTATCGTGTGGATATGGAAACAGGAGAAGAGGGTGATGTCAGTGGCTATCCCTCCCCCGATGAACTGTGGGAAGGAACATTCTCAAAAAAAGACCCGGCAACAAGAGCCTGGCAAGACCGCTTTTCTGCTGTGCCTTTTGAAGATAAGAGTGGCACTTGGCAGGCCCGCTACTATCAGCACAATGCAATTACCAATACCCTGGATGCCATCGATCAAGGCAAGGACCGAATCTTACTGACCCTGGCGACAGGCACAGGAAAAACAGCCATCGCCTTCCAGATCGCCTGGAAACTTTTTCACAGCCGATGGAACCTGACTGACTGGCGGAGAGGACTTGAAGAAGGACAGAAGCCAAGCAGGAGGCCCCGCATCCTGTTTTTGGCCGACCGTAACATCCTGGCCGATCAGGCCTTCAACGAATTCAGCGCCTTTCCCGATGACGCACTCATACGCATCGACCCTCAGATCATTCGTAAGAAAGGCCGCGCACCCAAGAACGGCAGCATCTTCTTCACTATTTTTCAGACCTTTATGTCGGGCAGCGACGTGCATGGAAATCCCGTTCCCAGCTTTGGAGACTACCCTCCCGACTTCTTTGACTTCATCGTCATTGACGAGTGCCATCGCGGTGGGGCGAATGATGAGAGCAATTGGCGGGATATCATGGAGCACTTCTCGCCCGCGGTCCAACTCGGCTTAACCGCAACGCCCAAGCGACAAGGCAATATAGACACCTACGCCTACTTTGGTGAGCCGGTCTATATTTACTCCCTCAAAGAAGGCATTACCGATGGTTATCTGAGCCCCTTCAAAGTCAAGCAGATCGCAACGACATTGGATGACTATGTTTATACATCTGACGATCAAGTGATTGAAGGCGAGATTGAGGAAGGCAAGCGCTATGAGGAAGACGATTTTAACCGTGTGATTGAGATTCCTGAACGTGAGGCCTATCGCGTCAAACTTTTTATGGAGATGATTGACCGGAACCAGAAAACCCTAGTCTTCTGTGCAAATCAGCCACATGCGCTCGCGGTGAGGGATCTCATCAACCAACACAAGTCTGGCAGCGATCCGAATTACTGTGTGCGCGTCACCGCGAATGATGGCAAAGAAGGCGAACGCTGGTTACGAGTGTTTCAGGATAATGAAAAAACCATCCCTACCATTCTGACTACTTCGCAAAAACTTTCAACGGGTGTTAATGCACGTAATATCCGCAATATCGTATTAATGCGTCCTGTGAATACAATGATTGAGTTCAAACAAATTGTCGGTCGAGGCACCCGCCTGTACGACGGCAAAGACTATTTTACGATCTACGATTTTGTGAAAGCCTACGAACATTTCAACGACCCGGAGTGGGACGGTGAACCCTTAGAACCGGAACCCTGTGATCGCTGCGACAACTCCCCCTGTATTTGCGAAGTAACGCAACCCGAAACCTGTGCTGTGTGTGGAGAAGGCCCCTGTGTTTGCGAAAAAGAACCGCACAAGCCCTGTCCCAAATGCGGAGAGAACCCCTGCATCTGTACGAAGCGCAGCACGGTGAAAGTCAAGCTGGCGGATGGCAAGGAACGCAGCATCCAAAGCATGACAGCAACGACATTTTGGAGCCCGGACGGCAAGCCCGTATCCGCCGCCCAATTTATTGAGGCCCTCTTTGGTGAACTGCCAGAGCTATTTAAAGATGAAAGTGAATTGCGCACCCTGTGGAGCAAGCCCGATACCCGAAAGGCTTTACTCACCGGATTGGAAGAGAAGGGCTACGGCAAGGCCCAATTGGCCGAAGCGAAAATCATGATTAATGCCGAAAAAAGCGACCTCTTTGATGTGCTGGCTTATGTCGCTTTTGCTCTTCCGACCATCACCCGAAAAGAGCGGGTAGCCTGCCACAAGGAAGATATATTTCTTCATTATTCTGAAAAACAACAAGAATTTCTCGGCTTCGTTCTGGATCACTATGTGACTCAAGGCGTCCGTGAACTGGATCAAGAAAAACTCTCAGACTTACTGGAATTAAAATATCATTCCATTGGGGATGCCGTGAAAAAGCTGGGCAGTGCCTCCGAAATACGGAAGGTGTTTATTGGATTTCAGAAACACTTATATCAGCTCAAACAAGCCGCCTAGGAATTCTCTGATTAAGTCATGAATAAAGAGGAGAAAGAACTCAAACGACTTCGAGAAGCCCAGCTCTTTCGATCCCTCCTTTCCATTGAGTCCTCACAGTCAACGACGGTCATGCTTGAGGGGAAGGAAGTTCTGCTCTTTTGCTCCAACAACTACCTCGGCCTGGCAAATCATCCGAAGCTTAAAAAAGCGGCGGCGGCAGCCATTGAAACCTGGGGGGTTGGCACAGGAGCATCCCGCCTGATCTCCGGCAATCTCGCACTTTTCAGACAGGTTGAAGAAAAACTGGCCGACTTGAAAGGGACCGAATCGGCCCTCGTCTTTAATTCGGGATATACCGCCAATATCGGAGCCATCGGAATTCTTGCGGGGAAGGGGGATCTAATTCTGGCCGACCGCCTGAATCATGCCAGTCTGATTGATGCCTGCCGTCTTTCCGGCGCCACTTTTCGCGTCTACCGCCACAAGGATATGTGTCAGCTTCAAAAACTGCTGGCCTCCCGAAAAACCGGACAAAAGGCCTTGATTCTGAGCGATGGCATTTTCAGCATGGATGGAGATATCGCCCCGCTTCCCGCTTTACTCAATTTGGCGGAAGTCTATGATGCAACTGTCTATCTGGATGACGCCCATGCAACCGGTGTTCTCGGAATGCATGGTGGCGGCACCGCAGACCACTTTCAGATCTCAAGCAAACACCTGATTCAGATGGGTACCCTCAGCAAAGCCCTGGGTGGTTTTGGCGGTTTTATCGCCGGGAACAGCTGCCTGATCGACACACTCATCAACAAATCACGGCCTTTTATCTACACCACTGCTCTGCCGCCGAGCATTTTGGCAACGGCGCTTGCCGCACTCGAAGTCATTGAAGAGGAACCTGCTTTACGAAAGCGGCTTTGGGAAAACCAACGCTATTTAAGCAAGGGGCTTCGGCAACTCGGATTTGACACACTGGAAAGTGAG
The DNA here is from genome assembly GCA_029261195.1 of Nitrospirota bacterium. Classification (GTDB taxonomy): domain Bacteria; phylum Nitrospirota; class Nitrospiria; order SBBL01; family JAADHI01; genus JAJDBU01. Next base: position 29,863 of record JAJDBU010000035.1, read on the forward strand.
ACGCCGATTCTCCCGATCCTAATCGGCGACAGCAAAACAGCGATGGCCTTTTCCAAAGCACTACTTGAAAATGGCATCTATGTGTCCGCCATTCGTCCTCCAACCGTCCCTGCAGGCAGCGCCCGACTCCGAATCACCCTCATGGCGAATCATACAAAGCCACAGATTGACCGGCTACTTGAGGAATTATCTACAATTGGACATCGGCTGCAGATCATATAGATGCGGACAATTCTCATTACAGGCGCGACCGGTGGTTTAGGACAGGCCCTTTGCAAATTTTTTTCAAAGTATGCCTGTCGCATCGCAGTGCATACTTACCGGAATCAAGCTCACGGAAAATATGTAGTTGAAACCCTTCGTGGTAATCATTGCGAAACAGCCCTCTACTCTGCCGACCTCAAAGATCCGTCCGAGGTGAAAAATATGTTTCGTGAAATAAGGGAGAGCTGGGACAGCGTCGATCTACTCATCAATAATGCCGGGATGCGAAACGACCGCCTGTTACAAATGACAAAGGTGTCTGATTGGGACGAAGTCATTGCGGTAAATCTTTCGGGACCGTTCTACTGTATGCGTGAAGCCGGCGCCATGATGCAGCTTAAGGGAAGAGGACATATCATTAATATTTCCTCCCAAGCCGCATTCACTGGCCGCATCGGTCAGTCGTCCTACACGGCCGCAAAACGGGCTTTGATTGCTCTGACGCAAAGTACAGCCAGAGAGTGGGGGAGTACAGGCATTCAGGTGAATGCCGTCTGTCCGGGTTTTCTTCAAAGCCCGATGACAGAAGGACTAGAACCGGCACAGTCAGAAGAGATCATTTCAGGGAATGTGCTGGGCCGCCACTCGACATGCGAAGAGGTTGCCGAATTCATTCACCACCTTTCTGAAATGAAGCATGTTTCAGGACAAACATTTAATCTGGATAGCAGGATTTCATGATGGCGCATGCAGCGGCAGCAAAAGGCATTTTTATTACTGCGACAGATACAGGTGTTGGAAAAACAATGGTGGCCGGCGCAATCGCCAGACATCTCGTGGAAAAAGGCATCGACTGCGGCGTAATGAAGCCGATAGAAAGCGGTTGCCACAACGAAAAAGGCCGACTCATTCCCTCAGATGGCAGCTATCTCAAGGCGGCAGCGCGTTCCGAAGACCCGATTGACCTGATTAGCCCCTACCGCTTTGAGACGCCTCTGTCACCCTATGCCCTCACGATTCAGGAGAATGTAGAAGCGCTTGATTTAAAAAAAATTGCGGAAAAGTACCAAGGATTGGCCGAGAAACATCGTTTCATGATTGTTGAAGGCATGGGTGGTTTGATCGTGCCGCTGACAGCCGAAGAGGCCTTGATTGACCTGATCCGGCTTTTGAAACTACCGGTCTTGCTAGTGGCACGAAGCGGACTGGGCACGCTTAATCACACCTTACTCAGTCTGCGCTACGGACAAAGCCTCGGCCTCACCTTTCTGGGCGTGGTCCTCAATCGCAGCTCATCCAGGCCAGAACCTTCCGAAGAGACCAATAGCATGATCCTTTCGGAACGGTGCACCGTTCCCGTCGTCGGTCCGCTTCCATATTTTAAACCGAGTGGCAATGGGGAAAAGCAAATTGAGCAAAGCGCCCAAGTGATTGCACAAAGTCACTCAATGCTGAGCTTGATTGAGAGACTTGCGCCAGGATCTTGAGTAGAAAACAGCGGACAGGGTATACTCGCCGAAACCCAAATGGAGTCCTGATGCCCTTGTTAGAGATATTAAAATATCCGGAAACACGTCTTTCTGAGCCATCCTTGTCGGTTACAGAAATTGACGGCGATCTGCAACAACAGATTGATCGCATGATGGGGACGCTCTATGCCTCGGACGGTTTGGGTTTAGCTGCGCCACAGGTGGGCGATTTACGCGCCTTCTTCATCTATGACCTCAGTCCCTCGGAGGAGGTTGCACAAAAGGAAAAGGGTCCCGTTGTCCTGATCAATCCCGAAATCATTGAGATGGAAGGCTCAAAGGTTGAGGATGAAGGCTGCCTCTCAATCCCCGGTTATTTTGAAAAGGTCAAACGCGCCTACCGCATCCAGGTTAAAGGCCTTGATCGCGAGGGCAAGGAGCTCCGAATCGAGAGAGAAGGCTTGTGCGCAAGACTCATCCAACATGAGATTGATCACCTGAACGGGGTCTTGATGCTCAGTCGAATCAGCAGTCTCAAACGAGGCATGTTTATCCGGAAGTTCAAAAAACAGAAGAGAAAAGCCACTTCGAAATAAGAAAGCGCTCCGCAATGCCCCCTACAAAAAAGTCCGACAAAAAACTTCGTATTATCTTCATGGGCACTCCCGAATTTGCTCTGCCTTCTTTCGAGGCCCTTGCCAAAACCGAAGAACTGATTGCCGTCGTAACACAGCCGGATCGCCCAAAAGGACGTAAAGGCGCCTTAAGCCCTCCACCGATCAAAATGGCTGCGGCAACAATGGACCTTCCCGTTTTTCAACCGGAACGATTGAGAAAATCTCCGGAATTGATTGAAGCCTTGAGGCAATTGGCGCCGGATCTCATTATCGTTGTCGCCTTCGGACAAATCCTTCCTGCTGATGTGCTGGACATTCCGAAGCAGGGCTGTATCAATGTCCACAGCTCCCTGCTGCCGAAATATCGGGGAGCAGGGCCGATCCAATGGGCCATCATCCGGGGAGAACGCGAAACCGGCGTGACGACAATGCAAATGGATGCCGGAATGGACACCGGACCCATCCTCTTAAAAAAGGCCGTTCCAATCGCCCCGCACGAAACCGCAGAAAGTCTTACGCTCAGACTGGCCGATGTCGGCGCAGAACTGCTGATTGAGACCTTACAGAGACTTAAGGAAGGCTCACTTAAGGCTCTGCCCCAGAACGACGCAGAAGCAAGCGCCGCACCTCTCTTGAAAAAGGAGGCGGGAAAGGTCTCTTGGGAGGAAGATGCCGAGGTAATTTATAACCGTTGGCGAGGGCTTTTCCCCTGGCCGGGCCTGACGACTTACTACGGCAATACACGCTGGAAAATTATTTCAGTGAAGCCCGGAACCGGAGAGAGTCCGTCTGGAGTCCCCGGAGAAATCCTGGACCTTTCAAAGCAGGGCCTTGAAGTTGCGACAGGCAAGGGCTCTCTCGTGATTGACTGCCTGCAAGTCGATGGAAAACGAAAAATGACACCGCGTGAATATGCCGCCGGCCATCCGATTACGATCGGCGCAGTTTTGAGAATAAAAGCTTAGTTGGATTTATTCGGCCTGCGCCGGAGAAAAAAAGATCTATTTGAGTACCAGATCCGCGTACGACGCACTTGCCGTCTCTCCGGTATTGTCCGTGTCGGTCATGACGGCGATTCCGGAGATATTTGTCGGTTCTTCACCGAACAATTTTCGGTAATCCTCATATAGGTTTCTCTCCTCGCAACGCCATTTTCCCACTTGCTCCGTTCCGCTTTCGACTGCAAGCATCTGGGCGCGATCGGTATAGGCATTGTCGGCGGACTCTCCTTTCGGGAGACGGTTGGCCCAGACATAGTTTAAAGCCCCCTTCGGAGGGAATTCTCCATAGAGCGCCTTGTAGGTTTTAAATTTCGCCGACTCCCAAAAGGAGGCCTTTTCCGGGTCGAAACGAAAGGTCACATAAATCCTCGCGGCGTAATCGTCCCCGCTTTTTTTTGTGACATCCCCTTTTGTGATAATGTCATCGACCTTCCAGCACCAGGAAATGCTTTGGTAGATTGTAGGATCAAGATCAAGCGGTCGAATGAGTCCGGAGGCGGAGGCCACGCTCGTAGCCTTGATCACGACCCGTCCCTCTTCATCTACAAGTTGGTACTTCGTGTGCTGCTCCACCTTGCGAAAAGTCAGTGGCTCCCAGCCTTTAGGCAAACCCCCTACCCCGGTTTCTGAACTCAATAGTTGCATTGGCTCGCCACCAAAGACCATTCCATCGTACATTGAAAAGAACAGGATGACGGTGAAAAGTAAAACGAGCGTATGTTTTTGTCCGGATGGATTATATCTAATCATCAATGGCCTCATCACCCTCCTCTTGTGGTCATATTGGGTAAGACAAAAAAAAGGGGCGAAAAAGAAAATTCGCCCCTGAAGAAGTCTAGCAGTGTTGTAGGGTATCTTGTTAAGTCAAACGGATTTAACAACCTTGCCTGACCGGATACACCGGGTGCAGACGCGAAGCCGTTTGATCGTTTTTCCAATCAGTGCGCGGACGTTCTGAAGGTTCGGATGAAAAACACGCTTGGTTCGATTTTTGGCGTGGCTGACGCGGTTTCCCGACTGACGCCGCTTTGCACATATATCACAGACTCTGGCCATCATTTATCCTTAAAATTAATTCAAAATTGATTCAAAACAGCGGGAATGCTAACATGCCGCTCCATTAATGGCAAGCTTATTTGTCGTTATTTTCAAATCTTATCTCAGGCTAAAATGAGGTCCGACCTTGCTGAACACCCCTTTCCCCTGGCAAACAGCGATACAATATGTCAAAGGAGTCGGGCCTAACCGCGCCTTCCTGCTGGGCAAGCTGGACATTCAGACCCTGGCAGACCTGCTCTACTTCATCCCCTTTCGATACGAAGACCGCTCGCACTTGAAAAGGATTGCAGAAGTCCGTCCCGGAGAAATTGAAACCGTCGTCGGAGAGGTGATGGCGGTTTCACTCACAGAGACCTCCCGAAAACGCATGAAGATCGTAGACCTTGCTATTTCCGATTCCACAGGCTTGCTCCACGCCAAATGGTTTAACCAGCCCTTCCTGAAGACCCTCTTTAAAAAGGGCGAAACGGTGATGCTGAGCGGTCGAGTCAAGAAAAACTTATACGGCGCTTATTCGCTCGACATGGAAAACCCGCAATATGAAAAGGTCGATCAAAACGAAGTCCAGCTTCATGTGGGCCGAATTGTTCCGGTCTACCATGAAACGAAAGGGATCACCGCCAAACAAATCCGAACCCTCATCAAACAAGCGCTTGATCGATACGGGGCAAACATCCCGGAGATCATGCCCACGACCATGCTTCAAAAATATCGCCTCTGTTCTTTGTCCGAGGCCATTCATGAAATCCATTTTCCTCCAGAGGGAAGCGATCTTGAGCGATTGAATGGAGGGACCAGCTCAGCCCATCGCCGACTGGCCTTTGACGAACTCTTCTTGTTAGAGATCGGCCTGGCTTTACGGCAACAAGGTATGACAAAAAAAGAGCAGGGCATCCGCTTCGATGTTTCAGAATCCCACCTTGCCCCCTTAAGGAAACTCATCCCCTTCCATCTAACCGGGGCGCAGGAGAGGGTGCTGGGCGAAATCAAAAAAGACCTGGCCTCTGCACACCCGATGCACCGGTTGATCCAGGGCGATGTCGGCTCGGGTAAAACCCTCATCGCCCTCATGAGTCTCTTGATTGCCATTGCGAACGGTTATCAGGGGGCGATCATGGCACCCACAGAAATCCTTGCCGATCAGCACTATCTTTCTCTCAAGCCCTACCTCGAACAATTAGGAAAATCAACCGCTCTGCTCACAAGCGATATGAAAAAACGTGACAAAGATGCGGTACTGGAACAGATCTCATCTGGTCAGTCCGACCTAGTCATCGGGACACATGCCCTGATTGAAAAGGGGGTACAGTTCAAAAAACTCGGCCTCGTCGTCGTAGACGAACAGCACAAGTTCGGGGTACTGCAACGGGCAAAGCTCGTCACCAAGGGCAAGCAGGCCGATCTTTTGATCATGACCGCCACGCCTATTCCCCGCACACTCGCCATGACACTTTATGGTGATCTGAACATTTCCGTCGTGGATGAACTTCCCCCCGGTCGCTCGCCTATCGAAACGAAGCTCTATTACGTAAAGCAGAGAGACCGGGTTTATCGGCGCGTCGAAAAGGAACTGGCAAAGGGGCGGCAGGCCTTCGTGGTTTGTCCTCTGGTCGAAGAATCGGAAAAGCTTGACCTGAAGGCAGCCATTGAAGTCTTTGAGCATTTTAAATCCGAGGTCTTTCCTAATCGTAAAATTGGCCTGCTGCACGGGCGACTCAAGCGAGATGAAAAAGAGATGATTATGCGACAGTTCAAAGCGGCAGAGATAGACCTGCTCGTCGCAACTACCGTCGTCGAAGTCGGGATCGACATTCCCAATGCAACGGTGATGGTCATTGAGCATGCCGAACGCTACGGGCTTTCTCAACTCCATCAACTTCGAGGCCGTGTGGGGCGGGGACGGGAGCAAAGTTCCTGCTTGATGATTGCGGAGTATGCGGTTTCAAAAGAGGGTAAACGGCGTCTTCAGGCCATGGTTCAAAGTGCCGATGGCTTTAAAATTGCGGAAGAAGACCTCGCCATTCGTGGCCCCGGAGAATTTTTCGGCACCAAACAATCTGGGCTTCCACTGCTGAAAATCGCCAACCTCGTCCGTGATGCCTTAATGCTGGAAACCGCCAGAGCGGAAGCCTTTTCTTGCGTAGAACAGCATCCGGAACTGGGAGACAACGAAAGCCGCCCGATACGCGAGGAACTCGAAAGAAAATGGCAGGGTAAGCTGGAATGGTTAACGATTGCTTAAGGGCCGGAGGTTTGGAGGTTGCGTTTCTACCCGCTTAGTGCGGAAGGCCCTTATGAGCTGTGGGGAAGCTTCCTCCGGTAGCGGAAATCAGAATTGGACTTTGAGCGCCAAAGATTTGCAGAAAACTCGGTAATTCTATGAAAGAAAAACATCCACAGGGCTATCTCTGCAAAACATAAAGATCAAAATCCAACAGCTCTCCATCAGTCGACAATGTAAGGCACTTGATCTCTGTCGATCATCTGCCTATCGGTTTCCAAGCCTGGTGAATGATGCTGAGCTTGAATTGATGGGAAAGATAGATGTACTCCACCTACGCCATCCCTTCAAGGAGTCCAGGCGCTTGCGTGATGATCTATGGGATGATTATGGTCTTCAAATCAATCGGAAACGCGTACAGCGATTGATGAGATTAATGGGAATACGTGCACTCTATCCAGGGGCCAAGACCACACGTCGGAACCTAAGCCACAAGATTTACCCCTATTTGTTGAGGGATTTAGAGATTAGCAAAGTGAGTCAGGTGTGGTGCACTGACATCACGTACAGCGCGCCCATCTCTTGGAACCGTCTGGAAGGACGGTGCTGAGACATGAGCATGTTTGGAATACATTTGAATTTGCGCAAGGAGGCAGCAAAACAAATGTCCGCCTTTCGTTGCGGAAAGGCGTGAGCCGAAGCGGCGGTGACCCATCGTGCATTGATGGGGTGACGGAGCCCGTGGGAAATGGGGCGTGAGGCGAAGTCGTTAAGCCAAGATGCGCTCCTAGGCTTTAGTATTGGAAGCCCCCCGGAACACGAACCGATTCATCCGCGTCTGTGGGCTGAAATGTCGCCTCCACCTACACGGCTTAATAGGTGGACTACGGACTGGGACAGATAACAGGTAGGCATCTGTTCCACAAATGTCTATTGGAAATGTAAGTCAATAGGCAGGGTGCCACGGGGAGAACGTAACTAAGACCGTGGCGTCTGTAGCAACTTGCGGCAAGCAAGGGTAAAGACTGCGATCGGCAAGCTCACCAACACGTTTCAAGTCCGGCATGTGGACTGGGGAAGGTCTATCGAGATGTTAAGGGAATGCGACCCCGAAGGTCGATAGACTGGCGGAGTTCCCGTAGTAGTCTGAGACAGGGAAAGCCTGCTACATGGCGAAGGGGAACAGTTCAAGGATTTGCTCAAAGACTAACTGACCTTAAGATGAGGTGAAGACCTTTGATCATCAGCGAAATGCAGAGCAAATTAGCAACATGGTCCTCGGAGGACAAAGGACGCAAGTTCGACCGTCTTCTTAGGATGATTGCGAATCGGTCCTGGTTGCAAGAGGCTGCCCGAGTGACACTGGCATCTCGCGGTGCCCATACACCGGGTATAGACGGGGTAGACAAGGGAGTTATGGAGTTTGATATGGATAAAACCCATATGACCCACGTCAACGACGGGTTCACCTTTCTGGGACACCGCATCATTCGTAAACGGGGGTCTAAGGGCACGATGCGCCCGATCACGACGATACCCAGGGATAAGTTCCGAAACTTTGCGCACAAACTGGTCAAAGAACTGTCTGGCAATTATAGCGAGAACAAGATTGAACAGGTCGAAAGTCTGAACCGTAAATTGGCGGCTTGGGCGAACTTTTACCAATTCACGGACTATACGGCGGTCATGTACGGGAAGCTGGATCGCATCATCTTCTGGAAGCTCGCGCACTGGCTGGCACGAAAGTACCGTACCGCGATTAAGAAATTGGTACGTCGATGGGTTCGCCACACTCCCAATGGCAAGGCCCTTACATGGCTTTTGTTTGGAAAGAGCGGAAAAGGCAATCTTTGTGGAGTGGCGCTACGACGATTAGTGACCAGTCGAAAATGCCAATTCCGGTGGCGGAATCCTGAAATCAATCCGTATATTCATCGGGAAAATGAAAGGAATACCGTCACCTCACGCTACCGTGATGTTGCAATGGCGATGAGCCATGCTTGAATGGAGAGCCGTATGCGCTTGGCGCACGTATGCTTCGGAGAGGAGAAGCAGGGAAATAGTCCGACTACGCCCTGCTTCTTACTCTACTCCCCATGCGTAAGGGCTTTTTGTATCTAGTGGCCATTATGGACTGGTATTCCCGGAAAGTTCTTTCCTGGCGATTGTCCAACAGTTTGGATACAGAACCTTGCCTTGAAGCATTGGAGCAAGCCCTTGCTCAACATGGCAAAGCGGATATTTTCAACAGTGACCAGGGCTGCCAATTTACCAGCGATGATTTTACTGGCATTCTTAAAGACAAGGGCATTCAGATCAGCATGGATGGAAAGGGGCGTTGGATAGATAACGTCTTTATTGAGCGGCTCTGGCGTAGCCTGAAATACGAGGAAGTTTATCTCAAGGCTTATGATACAGTCGCACAGGCAAAAGAGGGTATTGGTATTTGCTTATCGTTCTATAATCAAGACAGACGACATGACAGTCTGGACAGAATGACTCCCGATCAGGTTTACTATGACCTGCCATCGGGACTTACAAAGGAAGCATGACTTTGACTCGGGATTTCACTTATAAAAAACTATTCTCTGTGTCACACTTGGGGTCCACCTCACTCATCAATTCTATTTTTAAACCCCAATATATCTAAATAGGGCTTGCTGAAAAAAGTCAGGCCCGCTTACCCCTCAGAAGGAGCACAGCGATTTCGTGAGAAAAATTTCTCACGTTTTTCTGATCTGATCCTTCACTCATGTCACTCGGAAGCTCATAAGCGGCATCTTTTGTCCTATAAGCTGAGAAACCGTCTTCATGAGCAGGTTCAACAGCCTAAAAT
>JAJDBU010000036.1 GCA_029261195.1 Nitrospirota bacterium
ATCTGAAAACATGCTTTGACATCTCGTGTATTCGACCGGAACACTTGGATCGAATCCTGCCTCTGCGCATCGAGAGCGGGTTGTATTTTCGAATTGAGTCGCCGGGGCAATGGCTGTTTTGATGTTGGTATTTGCCAAAGTGCAGGTTTGTGTCACACCTTGGGGTGTTGCGTCATTGTAGAAAACGGTAAAAATCGCCGGATTTGCGGCAAGGTCAAAAAGCGGGGTGAAGTCCGGGTTATTTGAAAGTTGGTTGATGGTGAGCGTTGTGCCGGGCCGATTGAGTTCAAAGAAGACACAATCCTCGATGTACTTTCTAAGGGATTGATGGAGATATTGGTCTTGAAGAAGGATCCCTTTTGAGTGGACGTTGAGCAGCATATCAAAACCAATGCCTCCAGCCTGGGATTGATAGCCCACCGGATCTCCTGCTGTCGCAACAATTTCAGTCAGTCCCCTTTCGATCAGATTTAAATATCCTACAACCAATATGACGCCATCAGGAACACCCGCAACAGCTTGAAATTGGTTTTTTACAGGGTCGTAAATATTTAATGTGCCTGTTGGCACAATTAAAGCGAAGTAGAAGATGACACCGGTTAAGGTTGGCAGTACCCATCCAAGCGGCGACGGTCTCCCGTTTTTTGCAGTGAAGTAGGCAGCGGCCGATCCAAAGAGGATGCCAAGGACAATGACGGCGAAAAAGAAGGCATGATAGGTCGCGTCGCTGAATATCAGCGCAAGTTTTGTGAAAGCGCTGACAATCGGACCGAAACCATTATAGGTATAATATTCCATGTCCAGTGCAAAGACTGAAGACACGGGAATAAGTAGAAATAGGAGTGCCAGGAAAATCGCGTATTTTAGCTTCACCTTGATTAACTTCCCCCGATTGCCATGTTGACCAGTGAAGGACTGAAAGACTGAGAAAGCGATTCCATCGCTGCGGCATTAAATTGATCGAAGCGCTGTGCCACTTCCATGATGGCGTTAATCTCCCCCGTCATAGAGGCATAAGAGCTTTGTAAGCGACGGAGCGAGGCATGGATGGAATGCGTGAGTTCTCCAGTGGCTTGAATGGCCGGTTCGAAGAGATCCATTTGGCAATCGGTTCCGGGAGATTGTGCTTGTTTGGAGACGATAGCTTGCGCTGCATAAATATTCTTTGTGGTCATGTGATACATATCCGACATCATATTGAAGGCGTAGGCGCGTGCGGTGAGTTCCGATAAAGTCGCAATCGTCGTGGCGGTTTGATCCGTAACAACAGCGAACTTTAATGTCGAGTAGATGGGGAGCGGTAGCGAGTTGATAAAGTTTTCTTCCGTAGCGATTAAGGGCGTTGCAGTCTCCATTTTTGTCGCGATGTTTTGAAGTTGAGTGGATGACCACATGATCAAGTTGGCATTGGTATCTGTGGTCAGCGTGCAGGTCCCGCCGTCTGAAGGTCGCTGATAGGCCTGTCCACTAAAGAAATTATCAATGGTATCGTCTTTATTTTGTTCGCAGGGTGGGATGAATCTTGGGATGATCTGAACCGTTCCGTTTGCAGAGGTTTCTGAGCTGATTTCAATGTCCCCTGTAAATCCGCGAGCAAGGGCAATGTAGCCCGCTGGATATCCTTTTTTAATCGCAATGGCTTCGAGGACCGTGACCCCCGGTGTGGCGAAAATGTCTTTGATGTCTGTCGGGCAGCCGGCAATTTGAGCGGAGTCACTTGCTGTCGGCTGGTTATTATCGGCAGCCCAGATATTGGTGAGATCTTTACGGAGATCCTGAGCCCCGGATGTGAGTGAGAAGTCACTTTCCGCCATGGCTCTGATTTTCCCGTTGTCAGAACCCATGGCTTGAAAAGATTTGGCGACAAGGACTTTGGAGGCCTGACAGTCATCAAATTGAAGGCTGTTGAGCGAGTCTGTAATGGCTTCAAAGGATTTGATGGATTTTGCACAAGGCTCACAAAGCACATTGAAGGCAAGATCAAAAGCAACAGCGGGTGCGGTTGCGACCATCGCTTCTAATTTAGAGACTAAGTGCTCAACATTCATGAAGGAGAGGGCGCCGGCAAACATGTCGATCCCGCCACAACCTGCTTTGATCCTCGGTGGATTGGCTGAAATCAGAAAGTCATTACTATTTCTCCATCGCGCGTTAAAACTCCCGCCGTTTAAGTAGTGCCTTTTTTGCCCCTCAAATGATCCGGGATTGGTGACTGTTTTTTGCGTGAGCCAATCATCAACCCATTGGGCATGAACGGGTGTTTGCATGAGGAAAAGAATAAATATTGTCCAGATAAAAGTTTTCATTTTATGACCCCCCTTTAATTATTTGGCCTGTTGCTGATATTTAATGGTGCGGTTGCATCAAAGCCCCCACCTCGTTGAAATTCATACATGGAGTAGGACTCCGCGTTGGTCTCTTTATTTAATAGGCGTATGCCACGATGGAGACGTTTTTCGAGTTCTGCTAAAGAGATCACGCCAGCAGCAATGGGCATCGTCTCTTTTGATTTTCTTGAAAGAAGAAGGAGATAGGGAACGGCATGAACCTGGAGTTTTTCCGCAAGCTTTGGGTTCTGTGTGATATTGATGGGTTTCACATTCCACGGGTGCTTGGCTTGAAAGAGTTGTAAAATCTTGTTTTGTTCGGCACAAAAATGACAGGACGGAGAGTAAAAATAGATGAGCGCAAAGTCTCTTGTTGATTGCTCGATTTTTGTACGAACCTCTATCATCTGTTGTTTGACCTTTGCATTCCGTCCGGGGAGTGCAGTCGGGAAATCTCTTTCAAGAGAGAGTTTGGGGTATTTTTGAACGACCATGGTGTTGACGTTGGTATAAGCGTGTGCTTTTCTCCGGGCGATGTCTTGAATCACAAGATAGTCACGGACATCCTCTTCTTTGAGGGTCATCACGGCCTTTTTATGGATTGAGGTTAAGACCCCCTGAAATTGATCCGGATGCATATTCCAGAGCCGTTCAAAGGAGTAATCGGATAAAGAGGGCAGTTTTTTCTCTTCTTTCTCCGGGTCTGTTTCTTCCGGAGGTTTTACTTCATACCACCACCATCCGATTTTAGAATCAGAGGGCGAGGAGATCGGGTTTTCTGTTTCCGCTGCATACAGGCCGGAAGAAAAAACCAGGAAACTAAAGCATGGGATGAGCAATCGCCAGTACATCTTTTTTCTCCAGAAATCCATAATATCGTGAGTCGTAACTATCAATATGATTGGAAAAGAGGAAGATCTTTCCCTCGGGGATAATGCCTTCATATACAAAATGGTCGAGTTCTATTCCCTCAAGGGTATATTCCTTGGCGAGACCCATGTATTGCCCCTCGCAGTAATAGGACAGCCCGCGAACAGTTAAGTCATCCCCTTCCGTGCAAGCCACTTTTTTGATGACGTTGTGGGTTTTGGCGTCCTTTATGAGTTCGGACTCTAAGGTGAAGAGGACATAACTGTTCGCTTTGATGCTTTCTTTTGTCGGGTATCGGTCTAAGAGATAGATCCGGTTTTTTAACGAAGGTGTAATCGTGACGCTGATGCGTTTCGGAATGAGGTTCCCTGCCAGAAACATGATGGCAATGAATGTAATAAAATTCAGGAACTTAATTTTCGATCGTTTCTTCATCGCTCACTACGGCCTCTTTAATTAAAACGATTGTATTTTCAGGAACGGCTTTGATTTTCTCCTGGAATATTTTCAGGTTTTTCTTCAAGTCTGTCTCATCGATTTTTTTGGCAAGAAATAGCTTTCGCTGTTGTTCTACATATCCTTTGAAATCAACGGTGAGGAATTTGGGTGCGTAATAAATATCGTAGATATAGAAGGACGCTCCTGAGACTAAAATTGAGACAAAGGCTGAGATAAAAAGGGTTTTAAACCAAGCGAACTTTGTCGGTTTTGGTTCATCCTGTTGTGTTGTTTTGGGTGTTGTTTTGGGTGTTGTTTCGGGTCTCGATTCGAGTTGTTTTTGATCCATAATGTGCCTCTATTGTTTTGTGAACGCCCGAACGAGATTTTGAAGTGAACTCTTTTTTGTTGTCCGCTCAAGTTCTTCGATAAGATATCTCAAGGAAGCGTCTCCGTAGAGTGTGTAATGCAGGGGTGCTTCTTTTAGTCCTTCACTGCCATCTGGATCATCGGTCTTGTATGTGGGGACATAGACCAGTGCAGGTACGCGTTTAATTTTGTATTTTTGAAAGAGTAAGGGATCGACCAGGATATTGATTTTTCGGGCGGGGCATTGCACTTCTTTTGTCCGGCATTCCGGGTCTTTGACGATGACATTGGATACGAACTCAAGGGTCGGTCCCGCCTTTTTCATGCCGCCTATGAAGCCGCGCAGGACCATTGAAATATTGGGATCGCCGAGTCGTTCAAAGTCTGCGGCATAGTTGCGAATGGTTTTAAGTGGCATGGAAGAAGAGATGAAGAGATAGAGTCTTTCTGAAGATGCCAGGATCTTTTGTTTGCCGACATTCTCCGGGTCTGTCTGAGCGCCTTCGTCTGTGTGTAAATTGAAGACCTCTCGTTTGAGCCGATTTGTTTCCTCTGTGAGTTTCTTTTGATACTCCTCTGAACGGAAAAGGTGATTGAGATCGTCTGCCCTTTTTTGAACTTTCGGATCGATTAGGCTTTCCGGTCTTTTGGTGGTTTTTTGGATGGTCTCACTGTTTTTCAGGAGATTACGGACATCATCAAGATTGATCCCTTGGATGGACTGTTCTTGCCACAGCTTTTTCCCAACATAGATTTTGACGGATTTAATGGACCTTTTGAGGCTGACTTTTGTTCGACTGACCATCTGAACACATTGTTCTGTGGCTTTACGGAGGAAGATCTTATTATTTTTGACCTTCTCAACTACATGACAGGGTGTCGGAATATTGATCCAGACCTCATGTGTCTGTGCCATAGTTGAGGTCTTGGCTTGAATTCCGGGCAAAAGCAGGATAAGGATGAGAACGAGAATGATAAGAATGAGCCATGTGATTCTTTTATTGAAGCGCCGCATTATATTCCTCTTCTCAATAAGTTTAAAAAGCACAACATGCCCTTTTCCTGAAAATCATCCATAAAAAATTGTCACTTGAGTTGGGGCCTGCTGAAAAGGGTGGATTTTTGATTTGAGCCCATATCATGCCGGAACGTCCGATGGGATGGCAGGTAAAGTCCCGAACCGGTTTTGCGATGTGCATCCGATAATTGTGCTTGACCCATATCGGTGTGGGCACACAGCTACAGAGATTGAGTCCCGTGTCGCAGACAAGGAGTTCTCGTGATAATTTGTAGAGCATTCGGGCGGCAACGGCGGCATTGGCTTGGACATAGGCATCATCATTGATGTGGCCAGTCAGGGGATAGGCCGATCCCCATGACCCCATACACCAATAGAGCACACTGAGAGACAACCCGATGTTTGCGGAAATGCTGTCCGCAATACAGGCCATTTGTGCAGCGGGATTTGCAAAGAGCAAGGCTTCAGGATTGATGATGAAGGCCAGCATGTCGTTATTCCAAAGAGGATCAACTTCTGTGAGGTAGGCAAGATCAAAACCACTTGTTTCGACACAGATGAAATCGATAAGGAGTTCCATTAAGGTCCATGCCGGAAAGATGAAGTAGTGCGCTTGTGCGAACGTAGAGGTATCAATATTGGCTCCACTGGATTGTTCTGAGTGTGTCCCGGCCAAAAAACCCAGGCTGGGGTTTGTGAGTTGGAGACCCAGACTAGGGAAGTAAAAAGGGTCTTTGACCGTTTCGACAAAACGGGCAGGCTCCCAAAAAGCAACGGGGACGCCGGGACGCAAAAAGATTGGAGGGGGCGCAGGGCAAACACAAAGAGGGGTGACGGCGGCATCGGGCGCATCCATGACGGCGCCGGGGATCACCGTGACCCCGCCCACTCTTATGGGAAAGATGCAATGCCAACAGATGTCGGTAACGGGGTTGAGGGGTGTGCCATAACCCAGCGCATGGGCCTTGTCTTTATTGGCAATCAATACCAGAAAAAATACGACAGCCAAAAGGATAATTTTTATCTTCTTATCGGACTGCAATTTCTTGAACCTCCATAAGCGTTTTTTTCTGCATGACGATGGATGGAACCGCTTTGAGCTTGAGGCGTTTGATCAGCTTTTGATCTGCGAAGAAAACAGGCCGATCCATTTGTTCGGTCAGTTCGTAATAAGGGCCTTCGGTCAGAAGGAGTGTGACTTTTGTGTCTTTCGCAAAATCGGAAGATTTAAACCATGTGACCTGTTCGGCGTCGTTACCATTTAGGACGATGAGGATTGTCGGAAGAAAAACATGGTTGAGTGGATTAAAACTGTAGCCCCTTGGATAGAGGATGCCCCCTTTTCCATCAGGAATATCCATGTCCAGGGTGTAGGCCATGTTGACTGTAAAGGTGTTGGTTTCTACAGCACGAGGCAGTTTTTGAAGGTCGGATGGCCGATAGGATTTAACTGTTTTTTCGACATGCTCTTTGTTGAAAATCGATCCCCAATCGACCTCTCCCGCTCGTTTTTCAATTTCAGTCAATGCATCGGGTTCAATGATGGAATAAGTTGTGCCGAATGATCCTAATTCAATCGCAAAAAGGGAGCTTGGCGCAATCAGACATACAACTAGGGGCAGGACAAAGATGAAGATTGAGTTAAGGAATATTTTATCGTTTCTTTTGGTCATGACTTCGCCTTATCTGAGATCGTTGTAAAAATTATTGATCTCATCTCCCATGTTGGTTTCCATCTGGCTTTGATTCTCAGTTGAAATATCTCCGAAGTAGTCCGAGAGGTCGATTTGACTAAAATCGAGCATGGCAAAATCTTCCGGCGTAAACCCACCGCATTTGGGGTCGGCAACGGTTCCCCAATCTCCGGTTGTTCCGAAGGTATTGAGTTGAGGTCGTCCCTGCTCATGGATAATTCGACCGAGTTTTCCACTGAATTGGCAATAGACTTCTTCGTCTTGTATGCAGATCGTTGTGAACCCGAGATCGATACTGGAAATACATTGACTACCAATGAGGACGGTTTGTCCGTTGTCCCTGGCGTCGTTCAGTTCTTGTTCTGACGCGTCACAGAATTTTAAGAAGTCCAGTATTGAGGAAGAGGTGTTACTGCAGCAGTTAAAGAAAGTAGTGTCTGCACCCGATGGTCGGCAACTCGCTCCTTTTCCTCCAAAGATTTCGATTGTTCCAGTGCAAAGACCTGTACTTGGGTCGGTGACTCCATTACAGCTCATCTCTTCTCCGGCTGTTTTTAAGACTTCCATCATAGAGGCGGCCTCAGCAAAGTCGTCCTGACAGGCGCAATCGCTGACTAAAGTTTCGCCGATATCCAGTGGGCATGTCGGTGTACCGCCAACAATCGGACAGGTTTTGTAGAAGGTGTCGATACTGTTCGTCGACAACCGAAATTCCGAGGTATTTCCACTGAGCGTTGCGTCGGTGTCGCTAGTCGGTTTGCTCGTCCTGCAAGACATATCGCAGGTGCCGGTGGGCGTTGCGGAAGGGAGTGTAAATGTACTGTTATCAGAAACCCAAGCGCCTCCCTCGTCTTTTCGAAGATCTTCATAATAGAGCGAGGTGGGTGAACTACTGACGCTGCCTGTAATGGCTTCCGCGCGTGTTTGTGCATCACTGAAGTCATAAGTTGCGCCTGTCTCACAGCGGTAGGTTCGGTCTTGTTCCCACCAGTCTCTACATTCAGTGTAGTTTCCCAACCCCCCGGCAAAGTCTCGGCAGGAGTTTAAAGGTGTAAGCCCTGTTGGATTGTAATTGGCGTAGGTAATGACACCATCGACCGTTTCATCTTTGAGTTGGCAGGTTGGGTCGGCCTCCAGGCCGGTGCAGCCGTCGTTGATTACCTCATTGATGGTATCTAATGTGTAATTAAAGAAGTAGGAATAGGTGTAGCTTGGGAATTGCGCACCTCCAGCACTGCAAGTGATGACGTTGAGGGGTGTATTGACGGTAGAAACCGTTGATGTCGGTGTTGTCCCGCATCCCCCTCCGCTTGCATTGATTGTCGCCCAAAAAGACGTTGGGGCTGCGGGGAGGGTGATAATTTCTAGCGTATGCCAGTCACCGACTCCGCCGCCGCTTCCTCCTCCGCCACAATTTTTATGGGGTTCACCTAATTCTCCGGGTCCGGTATCAAGCACTTGGAGATGAAAGGTGAGTGGATCCGCTTCAAAGACTCGGACATAGACAAAATGGTCGGTGCACATTGTTCCGGCACCGGAGTTGGTCACTGTATCGGTCGTTGTTGTGACTGAGATCACGCGGTCGACCTTGCAAGTCGGGTAGGCCGAAGCAGCTGCACTGGATGCTAAAGAAGATGACATGAGGTTGTAATAGCTGTCCGGATCTCCTGATTGGCTTGTGATTTCAGTCGTCGTATCCGTCGTGATCGCACTTGGATTTCCATAATATTGGTCCGGGTTTGTTGGGCCGCTGGATGAGGGGATACTGGAACAAGCCGCCGTATTTTGTCCGTAATAGTCGATGGAAAACCCTGAAACACTGACATTTGAAATCGCATATTTTGGATCAACGGATTGGATGGAAGCGGCAACGCCGCTGCCTAAATCTTGCAGTATTTTAGACAGCATTGTCGCGGAAGGACTTCCGCAACTGGCGTTGACACAGTAACAACCGCCAAGGGCGGTCATAGAAGTGGCACTCAGTGTGACATTGATTGCGGCACTGGTTTGCCATTGATAGTAATTGCATGAATTCCATGTGCCCGGATCGCAGGAAATAACACCGTTGGCACAGACACCAGAGACAGGAGAGGGAGGACTATAGGTGTAGTCAGCTGTACCATCCAGGTCTGTGTCAATCGCGATCACTATGGGGTCTAAATCCTTATTGATTGCAGTCACGCCGGTCGTGACGTTTAAGAACGCGCTTGAGGAGGGACATGTCAGCTGTGCATCAAAGGATGTTGCATCGTCCAGTGATTTAAGTTGTGTGCTGTTATTGGTTAAAGGATTGGCGCTTCGGTCTTGAATGCCTTGGGTTGATCCCATCCGGTCTAGCACCCAATTCCCGAGGTTTGTTCCTGCTTGTGATGACAAATCATGGCTTGTCGCAAGCAGTAATGAGGGCCGCGTGACCGACATCAATACAAACAAGAGAATGACCCTAACTCCGATATTTCTGGACCATTTTGGCCAGTGCTTCTTCATACGGCATTCCTGATGAAACATGTGATTCGATTTCTGCGACTTCTGCCCCATCCGAGGTATAGACGTAGTAGGAATAGGGATCCACGACGAGACGGCCAACGCCGCGTCCAAAGGGTGTCTCCATAAATATTTCAGAGTAATAGGGCTTCTTGCTTTCCGTGCTTTTCAGGAGTTCGAGGGAAAAGGGGTCGAAATCGATGAGTTTTTCTTGTTGGGCTTTTTCGAAATCAGGGGATTGCAGGAAAAATTTAAAGGCCGAGTTAGAATTGATGACATCTCCGATACTGCCGAAATTTTTCAGATCAAGTGGGGATTGTGTGATAATGCCGAAGCTGCCTCCGTATTTTCTGGCACGTCGATATCCGCCATTAATGACTTGTTCCAAGGCCATCATTTCCCCGCCTTCACCTAAGAATTGCCAGGCTTCGTCAAAATTGATCAATCGTCTTCTGCTTTTATCGGAAAGATAGAGATCCAAGGTGACGGCATTGACAATCTGAAGAGTGATGACTTTAAAGAGTTCTTTTTGGGGTTTGAGATTTTCAAGCTCAAGCACAACAAATTCATCATTGGAGATATCTAAGGTTGATTTTCCGTTGACCCAACGGCCGTAATTCCCCTCACTTGTAAATTCGCTCAGGTTGTAGGCCATTTCAAATGCCAATTCTTTTAATGCCTCAAGGTTGATGTTTTCGTTTGTTGCATGTTGTGGGAAGGTTTTTAGGAATTCGTAAACAAGGTCAATGTGGTTCTGTTTTTCTGGCATTTCTTCGTAGGCCCATGTTGCTGCCGCTTTGATCAAGGTCATAATGGTTTCTGCTTTTTCCGGTGGCACGGAGCCGGTCGCGGAATAGATCATTTGCAGGATAATGGCGGCAACGACAGAGACATCTTCTTTAAAGTCACGGATATTGCTGAAAGGGTTGAGGCAGACTTGAGAGGATTTATCAAAATCGAGGTAGACGCCGTTAAACATCTTGGCCAGTTTTTTATATGAACCGCCGATGTCGATAATCCGAATGATGGATCCGCTTGCGAAGTAGTTGTATACGAGCGAATTAACAAAGAACGATTTTCCGCCGCCGCTGGTGGCACAGACAAAGTAGTTATGGTTGTTGGCATGTTTGTCGAAGATATCGATGCCGCAGACCTGGCCCTTTCGCCCGCAAAAGACGATGACGGGCTTTCCGCCGCCCGCAAAATCCGATTGGACGGGAACAATCGATGTAATGGCGTCGGTTTGAGCAATGAAATCTCGTTCAAGCAAAGCAAGATTATTCCCTTGGGTGTAAAGGCCGAAAGGCAGGCTGCTCAGGAAGAGGATGGGCAGAATCCCGCGATCTTCCTGCATGACGAATTCGTGTGATTCCCAGATGCGCTTGATTCGCGTAATGGCATCCGTCGTGCTTTGTTCGCTTTTATGCCAAACCCAAAGGATGGGGATAATCTGCAGGAATTGCGTCCCCTTTTCGAGTTCGTCTGTCGCCCATTGAAATTCATTTTGTTTGCGTGCCAGGGTGCTGGCTAAACTGCCGAAGCCTTGCTGCAATAGAATGAGGTTGCATTTCTTGTGGAGCGCGGCTTTTTGGTTACTGAAAATGACATTCATGGTGTAGAGGAAGGGGGTTTTAATCTGATCTCCATCAGACCCCCCGCCCCAGCATCCCCCGAAAAGTTCATTGCTCATCATGAGGTCAACCTGCTTCGGGAAGATTTTAGGGGTGGCGCATTTAAAGAAGGTGTCTCCTATTTTTAAATGATTGGACTGATGTGAGATGGGTGTTTCTGCGGAGATGATTTGTTTGCTGATCGGAATACCATCGTCATAGTGAAAATGCTCATGCGTTTTCTGCTGGTTGAATAGGCGCCACATGCAATCGATCAACGCCTCTGCTTTCCAAGGCCTTGGGTAGAGACCGGCACCACGGAGGGTTTCTTCAACGATTTTTTTTGTGTCTTCCAGATCCGTTTTAGAGAAGCCTTTGATGTTCACAGGGAATTTAATACTGACAAATAATCTGAAGTTTCGGACGGGGATATTTGAAAGGCTCTGTAGGCCCTTGGTTCCATTTTTCAGGAAGTCACAGAAACCTTGAGTTGTTTTTCTGACGATGGGCAGGTCTCTTGTCTTGAGTGCTTCAAAAGCGTCTAAAAAGGGATCGATATTGTCATCCGCATAAAGCGTGAATTGAAGGATAGTCCCTTCCGGCATGGGATATTGAATCAGATTTTTTAATATGTTTTGTGTCTTTTCTCCGGCAAATGCCAGTGGGCTGCACTCCCAAATAAATCCCTGAGTGTTGTCTGAATTAATGTAAAGGTCACTTTCTGGATCGTGTGCCAACCAAGGCAGAAAATCAGAGAACTTACTTCGCTCGGTCATTTTCTTTAGATCGCCGGTAGTCATTCCACCCTTGGATCCAAAGATATTAAAGAAATCGAGTACACCCATTGTTCAGTCCTTTAAGTCTCTTGGAAACGGTTGTTGAGATCGGAGATGTCGCTTTTTCCCAGTGAGTTGGTTCTCAAGCACCCATTGAGCCTTGTCGACAATGAGGTAGATGTACCGAGGCATATAGAGTTCTGAGCCTGAGCCTTCGTAGGGCAGTACGAGGACACGAATGACTTTTGGAGGTTTGATCATGGGTGTTTTGGGCTCCTTTAAAATACTCGTCATTTTTTTTACAAGGGCATTGAAATAAGTGACCTCAGTAGAGTCAGGTTCGGCCGCTTTTTCAATCGCATCTGCAATGTCTTTATCGCTCTCGTTTGAGGATTCAGAAGATTCCGATGTATCGGATGCTTTCGATGTCTCGTTAAGAGGATCCTGAGGATCGCCATTGATTGATTCTTCGTAGGCTGTGGTTGTCGAAATACATTTCCCTCCGAATGTTTCAGGGCAGGAAAAATCGGCTTCATAAGGGGTGAAATGTTTGCAAGCTGAAAGCAATAAAAGCATGACAACGATGGTTAGATTTCGCATTGATCTTCTCCTTTACAAGTTTCTTTGATCTCCAGGTTGACGCCTTCGGAGATAATGACGGTGACTGTCTGACCTGGCAGCATTTCAATCACTGGGGTTGCTTGACGGGCGAGTTCGAGGTAGAGCTTTTGAATCTCTTTACTCCCACCTGAGAGTCCACCACCCAGAGCAGCTCTTCCAAGATTATTGGTGTCGATGATTTGAGTGCTTCCCAGCGGACTGTTGCTTGTAGATCTTGCCGAGGATGAAAGGGCGTCTCCCGCGCCGCCAAATAGGCCCGCGATGGCGGCATAGGCAATGGATTCGCCCACTTTATGCACCACTTTTCCTTTAACCCCGTTTTTGCTGGTACTGCCTGCGATCCATCCTTTGATGGCTTGGTCAATGACGGACTCCCCGTTTTTGGCAAGACATGAGAGCGTGACCAAACGCAGCATGACGGCTTCTTTTGAGAGTTTCCCGTAACCATGTGCGATGACAAAACAGCCTTTCAGGTTTGCTTTGATCCTGTTGGGGAGAACCGCGAGGTCTTTGATTCTAAGGAGAACCGGTTCGGGTTCTCCGTCGGCTGACTCAACGGTTTCAGCATCAAGGCCAGTTAAGAGGGTCGCTTCCATAAAAGAAGGGGGAAGGTAGATGCTGTTTGTTTCTTTTTTTTTATCGGCTGGGCTTGCAAGCAGTTCATCAAGAAAGGGATTGGAGGCGACAGTGATTGCACCGATGCTTTCTTCTGTGTGGATGATAGAAACTGGGGCAGGTGCTTTTGTGATTACGGGGAGAGGTGGGGGCGGCAACGTGAGTGCATTGTCGGGTGGGATGGGGATGCTTTTTCCCTTTTTAGCTGGTTCCAGGTCAATGGTGACGCCTCTAATGGCTTCAATTTCTTTTTTTAGTTTCTCAATTTTGTTGTTTTGTTCTCGCGCCGTTTGTTGTGCTTCGGAGACCATGGTTTTTTCTAAAACGCCCGGGTCGAGTCTGATCTCTTTTTGCGTGCTTCGGGGATCAATAATAGGAGAGACTTTATCCTTGAATGTATAGGCTGCGGTGGCTGCGCCAATAATGAGGAAAAGAATAGAGACCAAGAGAAAGCGTTGCTTCCGTGCGGGACTTAAGTTTTTCCAAAAGTCGTTTGGATTAGCCATGAAATTGACCTCCTTGGCGTTCGATGATAATCATGCGTGCGGTGTGACCCGGTTTCAGCGACAGGATGTCGATGCTCAGGGCGACCGGGCGCAGAGTAAATTCACTGCGTAGAAAATCCCCTTCTTTTAATGCGATGGCGCCAGTAACATCTTTGGGTTTCAGAACATATTCCTTAATGAGAAAACCTTCACCCTCAACTTTGATCGTTCGAATATGGGTAACCTTGAGGTTGCGGTAGAGGTTTATGGCTTTGTTTGCGGTGTGGATGGTAAAGCTGTCAGGGATGTCATTGGTATAGACAGCTTTGATCAGCTTGAGAACTTTTTCTTCATAGGGCAGGCCTCTAAGATAGGCCTGGTTTTTTTTAATGGTTTGTGTCGTACCGCTTGCGAGATGAATGATTTGGGATGGGATTTTCTTAGGAACTGCAATGATATGGTAAACGCTCTCTCCGCACGTGATAAAGAGTTCTGATGGAATCTGGGAATAGTGCAGCTTTTCATCTATCTTGATGATCTCAAATTTGAGATAGGCATCTTTTTTCGTGTAGTGGATCTTAATGCCCTTTTCTTGTGAGTGGACGATATCCGTGATGGGTGTGGGGCAAATGATCCGGTTGACGTCTGAATTGCTGAGTTCTACTTTCGTCGCTATTTCCGGCAGAACCCGAGTACCCCTTTGGATAAGAAGCTGTGGCTCCGCAGAAAATCCCTTAGCTGGAAAGATGAAAAGAAGTAACAAGATGACTATTTGAATTTTCTGCATTAGGACCGTCCTCCATCATCGGCGAGTTCTTGTCTCACCTGGGTGAGAGAAAAACGGCCGTTAATAATTTTGTAGTGAATGAGATAAACCCTTTTTTCATCCCCAAGGGTGGTGGCCTCGGAAAATTGTTTGTTGAGCCCGTAGACCTTGAGCAAGTTGGGTGTTGAAATGACCTTTTGGACAAAGAAGGTATTTGAGACCAGGGACACTTCGATTCGGTCAGCGAGATCATAAAGCTGTGTTTTGGCTTCATCGAAAGACTCCGGGGTGTAGAAGGTCAGCAAGGCGTCGAATTGAGATCTTGCCGTAGAAGGCGTGAAGGTTCCCATGAGCGAAACGACATAGCGTCCATAGGCATCCAGGGTACTCTCAGAGGCATGGCTTCCACTGATTTCAAGGGGTGTGGGCATGACCGGTGGAATGAGGATGGTTTTTTGGGAATCAAAGGATCTTTGGATCTGAATGGCATTCCAAAAACTCATGACCCCGATCACCACAACGACAAATTTCAATAATTTGTTTTCTGCCCACATGGCTGAGGTCATGTTCATGTATCCTTTGGGATTCATCAGCGCGTCCTATTCCTGAAAATCTTTTTCAAAATAGATTGGGTAGCCTTTAAATCGGGCGAATCCACACATATAAAAGAGGTGTTTGATAAAGCCTCTTGGCCGGGAACTTTTGATGGATTTAAAGCAGTAGGGCCCGGCAACAATGAAGGGGAAAAACCAGATGCTGATGATATTGGTGAGCAGATAAAAGATGACGCCGATGATGATTTCGTCGATTTCAAACCATAAGATCTGAAAGGGTCTTGAGATATATAAGGGGAAGCGTGCTTTTTTCATGATGACCTTCTCTTATCCTCTCTACTCTCTACTTTCTCCTGCCCCTGCCCTGGGCAAGCAAGCATTCAGGGCAGGGGGGAGCGGGGTTGAGGGTGATTGTTAAATGATCGCACCGAGACTAGCGACGACGGTATCGGCTTGGAGAAGAATGGCTCCCCCGAGCACTGCGCTAATCGCCAGCATGATCTCTGACCGGATTGCAGCCCAGGCACCAAAACCGATTGCTAAGACGCCCAGGACAAATCCAATGGGGCCATTGAGGATCTGAGTCACCCCGATGTCATAGGCGTCATAGGCAAACGAACCGGCAGCCGGGACTGCGATCGCCCATGCCAGTGAGCTCAGGCTCATGACGAGCAGCATCACCATGATCGGCATGGATAGATTCCTTGCGTTGAAGCGCTTGGAATATATTTTTCTGAAACTTTGCATGTTTTCTCCTTTATGCGATTGATCTTCTTTCTGCACGAGGCCCGTTTTATGAGCCATCGCCCAATAGAGCGGCGATCCTTTTAAAATCGGCCCCATTCACAAATTGGTTGTTGATCCAAAGTGCGGGAGTCCCCCGGACATTGAGTCTTTTCCCAACTTGTTTGTGTTGATTGAGGAGAATCGTCACACCTTCCTCCTCGCATGGCACTGGCAGCTCATTATCAAACTTGCCAGTCAGTGCATCCTCATAGGCCTTCTGTCTGTCTTTAGCGCAGAGGATATGCCTCGCCTTTTTTTCAGCATGTGGATGGAGTTTTAGAATCGGGAAAAGAAAGACGTAGCGGGTCAGGTCGTCTCTTTCCGAAAAATACTTATGGGTTTTTCGGCAAAAGGGGCAGTCCGGATCCACCACCTCTATGACGGTGTTAGGCCCGTTTCCAATCTTGATCGCAATGTCGAGAGGCAGGTCTTGAAGCCTGGCGGTAATGAGTTCGTTTTTTCTTTCCTGGGTCAGGTTGATCTTTTGACTGTTCCAGAGTTCACCGAGAAAGAGGATTTTTGATTCCGGGTGGTAATAAAAGATCCCGTCATTCACGGTCAGCTCATAAATGCCGTCCATCCCCGTTTCTGAGATGCGGTCAATTTTTGTATTAGGAAGTTGATCTCGAATGATTATTGCGGCTTCCGCAGGTTCTTCATGGGCATGGGCTAATTGCAGTGTGAAAGTGAAAAGGATGCCGGTGATTAAAATAAGCCGTTCTAATTTCATGATTGCGCTCCTTCTGGTTCTATGATTTCCACCCGAATCTCCACCCGCCGGTTGAGCCCTCTTTTTTTAGAGATCGGGCAACAACTTCCCTTCCCCTCTATGTCCACCCTGCGCAGACCCTGCGCCTTGAGCCGACGTGCGACCGTTTCGGCCCGCCTCAACGAAAGTTGCTTGTTATAGCCTTCCGGTCCGATGTCACAGGTGTAGCCAAGGACGGCGATCCTAATATTGCCCGGCATCGCCTCTATTTTCTTGATGACCTTGTTCAGTTTTTTTATCGCCTCCGTAGAGAGCCGATCTGCGTCAAAACCAAAAGGAATGGTGAATCTGGCCGGTTTTGATTTCATTTTTACTCCCTTTACTGGTGTTGTTTTGCTTGGTGCTTTTTGCAGAGCGGATGCCTTCAAGGCCAAGGGCGGTGTCACTAAGGCGCGTGCCAGATCCGGCGACTCTGGACAGTCACAGATGACAAAGGACTCACCTTCTGAAAAGTGGATCGGTGACTCTGAGCTGTATTGATACGCTTCCATGACAATCTCAGCCGCAACGCTTTGCTGAACGAAGCAGAGCGTGCTGAGGAGCCATACCCACTGTTTTGCCTTCCGTCTGAAATTAAAAAATCTGAACACCATCTTGTTTGCTCCCCTGATCGATTGTGTAAACGATAACACCGATCCTCAGCCAAAAATCAGGTCATTTTCGGCAAAATGCCCCCCCTCTTATGCCGAAAACGTGACGATTTTCGGCTGAGGATCGGCTGTATGATTAAGGGAACTATTTGGAGGCAATACAATGAAAAATAAACGCATTTATATCGGGAAGAGAAATCTTCTTGGACAATATCTCTCTTTAGAGGAACGATTAGGACATATTTTAATCACCCCTTCCCGGGCAGAAGTCACCCGGCAGTTCTGGCTCCATCTTGTAGGGAAGGAGATGGAGCAGCCTTGTTCTTCTATTATTTTTACCCATAACCCGGACACGGCGAAAAAGATCGGAGCCCTGACCGGTAACAGAAAGGTCCTGCTGCGTTTGGATCCGGATCATCCCGATTCGCTCTCACTCAATCCGCTCTTCCATTCAGATCTGTCGACCCCCAAATGGCTGGCCGATTTTTTCTTCGGGTCTGAGGGCGAGAGTGGAAAGCATCATTCGGCAAGACAGATACTGGAGGGGCTTTTTGAGATTGCGAGTAACGATCCCTGCAAGGACAGAAGCCTGCCGGATCTCTATCGGCAAGTGGGTCTGGGACTGAATTGCCTGAAAGAATGGCTCTATTTCCAGGAAGGCCTTCTGCATCTGGCGCTCCTGGACAGGATGAATCAGGTTAGTCCAAACGATCAGGCGGAGATCCTACGTGAGATCTATTCACAACTCTCTTTCTTTCAGAATTTTCGGACTGAGGCAGTCTTTTCGAGACCGACGATCTATGCACCGATCTATTATCACCAGCCAAGCGTCCTGATAGTCTATCTCTCTCCGGAGCTTCCGGAATCGCGGCGACTATTGCGGCTTGCCTTCCTTTCCATCGCACATCAAATTCTGTCTTTCCCTCCAGGAGCTTGTCCTCTGCCTCTCTATTTTCATATGGACGAAGTCGATCCTCTTCCCGAAGACATCCTGATGGGACTGGGTAAACGACATGCCGGTCTGACTTATTTGAGCAAGCACTCAGAGGCTTATGAAGGTTGCGGCATCGAAATCAGGGTAGCTGAAGGGATGAGTGAATTGATCCGGGAGGGAGGAGAGGCAAGACCTTTTCATCCCGCTTTGGAAAAGGCTGCCGTTTCTTCTCAGTATCAATAATCGTGGAGAGTGAAAATGGATCAAATCGAATCGATCAGGAATAGCGGCCTTATATCAGATCAGGTGTTCTTTATTTTTATCGGCATTCTTCTTGTTTTTATCATTGTTGTCGGCGCGACACGCTCAGGTCGACGGGGATCGGGCCGTTATGCGGGGACTTTCGAGTTGCTGAAACATCTCGGAAACTGGGCACGCTTCCCGCTCTCGCTTTTTGCATTTCTTCTAGTCCTTACGGTCTGCATCAGCACGGCCCTTGGCTTGGGAGCTTACTTCGCTGG
This sequence comes from Nitrospirota bacterium, assembly GCA_029261195.1. Classification (GTDB taxonomy): domain Bacteria; phylum Nitrospirota; class Nitrospiria; order SBBL01; family JAADHI01; genus JAJDBU01. The sequence goes on from JAJDBU010000036.1 coordinate 18,228, forward strand.
AGGGTCTTTTTTTTCGGATCAGGGTCAGCTTGTCATGGCGCTTGGAGGGACATTGAGCGCTGCGGTGTTCCTGTTTTGGCAGTTATATGAGCATGTCTTGCTTCCCCCGGAGAAGAACCGTTATCTCCTGGGGACAAGGCGCTTTCTCTTTTCCGTGCCCTTGTCCCTGCCTGAAAAAGACCGCTTTGAACATATCCGGATGATGGGGCGTGCCGGTACGGGAAAGACGACTGGTTTTATCTTTCCGCAACTGATTGAAGATGCCTCAGGGGATTGCTCTTCTATCCTGCTGGATGTGAAATCCCCGGAAGCATACGAAACGATTGCGGGCGCATGGCAGGCACAGGGGAAGAAGGTGATCCTATTTGATCCTTTTCATCCCCATTGTATCGGTTTTGAACCCCTCGCATCGGCAAGCGAAGGCCTGTTGTCACGGCTTGAGATGACCGTTTTTGGAAAACAGAATACCAATGGGAATGACAATTCGATCTGGTTTGATGTGCAGGAGCGGCGGCTCTTTACCCTCGTCTGTCAGCTGGTCCAGGGATATAAAAAACGGAGCCAGGTTTGTCTGCCGATGGTTTACCAACTCCTCTTGAGGGGTCTGCCATCCTTGCAGGCGGCGGTGACCTACTGCGGCAATCCCTCTCTTCAGGGGGATTTTACAGAACTCTTCAATTACAAGAACCGTCTGCATGATATTCTCAGCGGGGTCTTAAATCACCTTGACCTTTTTGGGGAACCGGAGATCAGAGCTGCCTTCTCCCGACCGGACCTCGACATTGATCTCCTCTTCCGTGAACCGACCCTCCTGATTATTGCCAGTCCTCACAGCAACCCGAAGGCGCGTTTGGCCGCATCCATTCTACTCCGTACCCTGATGAACAAGGTTTATGAGAAACCGGTCCGGACAGAAAAAGACGGTGCATCCGTCTTTTTCTACCTGGATGAGTTTTATGCCCTGCATCTGCCCGATCTGGCTGATTTTGCAAACACGGCCCGTTCTGCACGGGTCGGTATCTTGACCGGACTGCAATCGGAAGAGCAGCTCTACCGCTATGAACGGCACGAGGCGGCATCGATTGCGATCAATACCAAGACAAATATTTATTTGCAGGGCTGCGATCTTGCGACATGCAAGGTATTAAGCGATCAGCTTGGAAAAACCCTGATCAAAGACAAGCGGGTTTCACGATCAATGAAACGAGGTTCAATGACCTCCATCGGACATATCGAGACCGCTCTTGAGACCCCCGATATGATTCAGAACCTGCCGCTTGATCAAGCCCTGATTTTCTCTGGAGGGATGCGGGGTTTTAAGGTCAAGCAGATCTCTTCATTTAAGACCCGATGGATCAAAAAAAGGATCGGTCTGCCTGCACGGGCCTATCGGCCTGTCGATGAACCCCTGGTCGCCCCTTCATATAAAGATTTCGATCTGCCTGAGCTGCCTCCGGGTGGACCGGAGGGCCGCCCACCTTCTGTCCCGACACCTGATGATGGAGAGATCCTGGGGTGGCAGTAGGCAGTAGTGTTTTAAAAAGATTGTTCTCAGTTGACGGTTTACGGTGACCGTCAAAGGCAGGGAATTCATTTGTGAAAACCATCAATCCCTTCGAAGAGGTCAAGCGCCGGGTCGACATTGTCGCAGTTATCGAGAAGTTCACCGGAATGGCTGTGACAGGCAGGGGAAACCATCGCCAGTTACCGGAGTGCCCCTTTTGCAAGGGGCATCACTGCTTTTCTATTACGATCGACAAGCAGCTCTTCAACTGTTTCCAGTGTCCGGGTGAGTCAACTGGCGGGGATGTGTTTTCCTTTCTCGCTAGGCTTAAAGGATACGATCTCCGTTCCGCTTTGGAAACCCTTGCAGTAGAGGTGGGGGTATTACTCCCCCATGCTTCCGTTCGCTCAAAACCGGGAATACGGGAAGAGATCATGAGGCAGACCAAGGCCGACTGGAGCCTGCCGGAGGCAAAGTCTTTTTGGGACTACCTGGTTGATGAGAGGAAATTATCCGGACAAGTCTTGAAAGCACATGATGTCGGTTATCTGAGAAGCCGGTCAGACCTGATCTCAAATCTGAAAAAAAAGGGTTATGCCTACGATGAAATCAAAGACTCCGGGATTCTGACCAGGGATTTCGGGGGGCGCTATCGCATTTTGTTCGGCTGGCGTGGTCTTGATGGAAAGATTGAGGGCTTCGTTTGCGCGATGACAAGGAATGCGCTTGCAAGCATTCCCCTTGCCGAAAAAGACCGCTATCCGAAATATAAAAAGAGTGCGCATTTTCAGGCTCAATCGCCCTACAACCTCTTTTATGCCAAGCGCCGTGTTCCGGATGACCGGACACTCGTGATCGTGGAAGGAATTGTCGATTGTCTTCAGTTGCGGTCGCATGGCATTCATAACGTCGTTGCCCTGGGTGGGAGTGCTTTAAAGGAGGTGTTCATTCCGGCCTTGGAGCGCACACGTTTTGAGCGTTTGATCCTTTTGTTTGACAGCGATCACGCCGGTACGGAGGGGACGGATCGGGCGATTCGGATTTTACTGAAAGAGGGTCCCAAGTTCTCTCTCTATGTGGCGCAGATCGGGGCCTGTGATCCGGAGGATGAAACGCGGATCATCAAGGATCCGGATGAAGTGATCTGTAAAAAAGGGCCGGAGGTTCTCCGGGCTGTCATTGATGTCCCGGTTAAGGCCGGTCCCTGGATAGTCGGTGCGATGTGGAATCAGAACGATATGAAGAATCCCTTGCACCGGGATAAGGTATTACAAGATGTCGGTACCCTATGGCATTGTTTTCCCGATGAGGTCGAAAAAAAGGAGATGCTTGTCGTTTTATCCGAGGCCTGTGCTTTGCCGCAGGCTTATATTCTGAAGACGATTGAGCAATACGGGGCACGACTTAGAAAGACGATCACGGATGTAAATAAGGCGAATATTGCCGAGCAATCCACGGGGAATAAGGGAGTTGCTTCTTCTGCTCAAACGGAAAAACACACTGCGCTCAAAATAAAACTCAAGTCGGAGGTCCGGAAAAACCGGGAGCTTGTCCAAACGAATCGGCTGTTATTAAAGGCCTATACCCGCCTTATCTGTCAGGCGAAGGCGCTGTCTAAAGCGGGACTGCTCTGGCATGTCTCCCGCTTAGCGGAAGGCCATACGATGCTGATCAAGCGCATCCGAAACGATCCGAATAAGGCGACGGCATTGATCAAGAAGGTGGACGCTGTTTTCTCTGCTTCGAAATTGAATGATCTCGCGCAGATCAATCGGGATATTGAAGATCTGTCCGAAACTTCGGAGCCAGGCGGGAGCACAGACCATGCTTAAGGGTGTGCATCTGACCGACCGGGACATTGAGATCTTTAAATATCTCGCTTATGGCCCGGCCTTTGAGGACGACCTTCATGTCCGCTTTTTTGTCGGAAGGGGAAAGCAGGTTATTCGGAAGGTGTTGCTTCGCAGAATGAAGAAACTCCTTGATGAAAAATTTATTGCCTGTTTACGTCCGAAACGGATGCAGGGAAGGGTGAGTGATCATCGCCCCGTTTATTTTTTGGCTGAAGCTGGCATCAATCTTTTGGGGGGTGAAAGACTGATGCCAGCAGATCGGATTCGGCATGTCCGCTTGGATGTGAGGACCATTTTTCATGAGGTGATTGTGACGCGACTGGTCCGCAAAATCTATGACGGGGATCCAACGCGCTATCAGGTGGTGAGGCTTTACGATCATCAGGATTTGTCCAAATTGGTGCAGAAGGCGAGGATGAAGCGGATACCGGATTTACGTTTTTCCGTACAGCTTCGCAATGGCTCCTTTTTCAGTTACATCGTAGAAGTCGATGCGGGAACGACGCATATGCCGGAGTTCATCCAGAAATTGATTGTCTTTTTGCAGATTAAAAAGGTACTGGCCCCGGTGGGTAGCAAGGAGCCGGTGGGCTTCCTGATCGTCGCGCATACATCCGATCGGATGGCGAAGCTACAACGTGCTGTGATCGAAAGTCGGCCGATGACAAAGCTTGTGCCTTATTTTCTCTTTAACACGATACAGAACATTGATAACCATCTCGGTTTGTATAATGCCTGGTACCGAGCGGATGGGAAGAAAATCGACTTGATTTTTAGAGGGAATCGGAGGGTTTGACAATGCCTCTTGTGTCATCAATTAGAGAGAGAAGATCATTGATACAATATTACAAATTTTGTCTCAGATTCAGACCCCTTTTACAAGCAATGTCCCTTTTGTTGGTTCTGGTAGGTTATCTGCATGACATTCATATTCTAAAGTTGCTGTTTCCCCTTTTTTCAAAAAAGGACACAAGTATATCCTATGCTCTTTTATTTCATAGTTATGATTATGCATTAACTTATCATCAATATTAATTGTTAATAAGTGACGCTCAGCAAGAACTTTGACGCTTTGGCTATGTGTGAACCAACTAGGGGATCTTGGGATATTTAGGCGAGGCCGCTTTATCACAGGGGGCCTATACCCCCTGATACTACTAGTATCGAGTTTCGCCCTATCAATTATTTTACATATCCTGTCAGGAATTTTATTACTAAATGGAATAGTTATTTCACGAAGTTTTTCATATTCCAGAAATTTTATTTTTGGGTCAGAATTGATGTAAATGATCATATTTTCTGCGGGACAGTGTCCCGAATTGAAAATATTTAATGTTAGATATGTTGGAATCTTATATTTTTTTTGATTATCCAATGGTTTAGCAAGCTCGATGGCTCTTGTTTCTAAATGATATTTTCTTTCAAATTCATCAAAATTATCCTCTAACAGACTAATAGAATCCGTAAGCCTCTTCACATAGTCAAAAAAATAATCGGCCGCATATGGATGAAAAACGGTTCCATCTGGTAGCTGTTCTGTGATTTCATTTAGTTCTTCTTTTTTACTTCTAACTACTTCAACAATATCCAAGGATATTTGAATGCTTTTTAGACTCTCTAGTATTTCTCCTCTGTTAAGGGGTTCTATCTGGTGAACCGTTAGAGATGTATTATTGTTATTTTTGGAATCCCTGAAATAAACTTCTAAATAAGGTTCAATTTTTTCTACCAAATTTATGCCACTGCTTTTCATTTGAGAAACTTCATCTGGCCGGGCTTCTGCGGTTGAGGAACCGCGGCGGATATAAACAGTATCCTTAGTTAGTTTTCCATAATTCCTATTCAGGAAATTTGGCCTTTCCTGAATAGGAATAGTTATAATTCCGATTTTTTTATCGTCGAAATTATATGCTTTATAACTAAAATTGATTGGTCGATATGTTTTACTATTAACGAATTGTTGTAGCGTGGCATCATCCAAGTCTGTCTTGATTTCATGAACAATGCTTTTCCCACCTTTTATTTCTTCAACACCTATCAATATATATCTATCTGTTCTTGCCCAACTATTTGAAAATGCAAGAATATCTTTTAATAACTCACTTTTTATATGGTCATTTTTACCTTCAAATTCGTACTGTTCTCTTTTAAAATCTAAACTGGAATCTTCCTCCTCAAATAAAAGACTTTCTATGAAATTGCTATCAATATTTTCCATTATTTAATTAAGAGAATATCCATAAAAAAAGAAGGGATTTTCCTTGTTCTGTATCACATGGTTTCAACGGTATCACCCCTCTGGAAAGCCTCTTTTAAGACCGCTTGCATCAGTTGTTCACTGTGTGTTTGAGCGGTTGTGATTTGCTGTTCCAGTTGATCGCAGAGGGCCAGCAGTTTTTCGACTTTGGTGACGATGGTTTTTTGTTCAGGAAGTGGGGGAAGAGGAAAAAGCCCCCCATTTAATATTCTCTGATTTAGATTTGCCATTGTTTGACCAACGGAAGTATCTGCTAGTTGTTTTTGAAAAAAGGATGATCTGTAGACTTTTACAAAGAAATCTTTTGAAATAAATTCTGACGCTTGAATGAAGAATGAGCCTGTACCACAAAGCCAACCTTCTTCTTGTTTGCTAACTATTGCACATTTTGACAAGTTACCCCTTCTCGCAATGACGAATTCACCAGCTTTTAAGACATACTTTGAAAGTCTTTCCCTTGTTTTCTTGTCTATCATCATTTTTCCATTTGGAACAATAACGCCATTTACTATGTTGGCTGGATTTACAAGCGGGATTCCATTAGGGACATAATCTGATTTGTGTAGCATGGTTCCAAATGGACCAGTCGAAAATTTATTCAGCAAAACACCAATTCGACACCAGGTCCACCCCTCCGGCAATTCAAACGATTTTTCTTCCTCACTAATGGGTGACAGTGGTGTTTGTTTTTTGATTTTTTTGTCTTTAATCAGTTGTTCTTTTTCTGCCTGAATGAGTTTTAATAATTCACTGGCAGGTTCGACATCGGGGTTTTGTTTGCGCCAGTCAGCAGTGAGTTTGCCTTCAATGGCTTCCTGTAAAATGCTTTGGCGTAGTTTTTTCAGCAGGTCTTTTTGATGGGTGAGTTCGGTCGTTAAATCGTTATTTTTTTGCTTATATCGCTTAAACCATAAAATAAAATTACCTTGTTCTTTAATATTGGGTAGATTTACCTCTTGGTCAAAGAATTTATTTTTTTGTAGTCTAATTCTTTGTGTTGTCCCATCACTCCCTGTTCTGCATATCTCATCAAACCAGCGTGTAGCTGTTAGCTCAAGAAAGAAATGTTTATCTACAATATTGTCATCAATTTCAAAATACCAAAAATCATTGGTAACAACAGCACCATCGAGTTCTTTCGGTACAATTCCAAAAGCACCATTCCGGGCGTCAATTCCTGAAAGTATGAAGTCATTTTCTTTCACTTCATACATCTTGGATTTTATTTGTGAACCAAGTTTTTCTTCCCGTAGTAAAACCCCTTTATGGTTCATTTTGACTGTAACCAGTTTGTATTTCTTTTCTTTCAACAAATTCACAGGTCGTTTAATGCGATGTAAAAATTTCCCGATTAATATAGGTTTACTTTCTACCACTACGCCAATTCCTTCCGAAGCTGCACCAGAAGGTCATCACTTTTTCCAAAAGACTGATGCAATAAATCCAGCAGTTCCGCGCTACTGTATTGCTTTTCTTCTTCGGGCTGGTGCGGGTTTTTAATGTCGAGGTTGTAGCCGCTTTCGATGATGGTCTTAATGTCCACCTGCCACGCCTGTTCATTGGCTTCGCGCTTCTTCCACCATTGTTTCAGCGTGTCAAATTCGGCTAATTGAATAGGCTTCGTTTTGGAATAGGCTTTCTGGTTTTCTGGCAAAAGGTGTTGGTAGTACCAGATATTTTTTGTCGGCTTGCCCTTGGTAAAAAACAAAAGATTGGTTGCAACAGAGGCGTAGGGCTGGAAAACCGAGTTAGGAAGACGAATAATCGTGTGCAAATTACAATCTTCCAGCAGCTTTTGACGAATGCGCTGTTTTACGCCGTCTCCCGTGAGTGAGCCATCGGGCAGAACAATTGCGGCGCGGCCACCGTCTTTGAGCAGGTGAATCATCAGGATTAAAAACAGGTCTGCCGATTCCTTGGTGCGGTAGTTTTGCGGGAAATTATTTTCGTTGTTGTTGGACACCACACCACCAAATGGCGGATTAGCGAGGATGGCATCAACACGGTCTTTTCGTCGGTATTCGATTAAAGGGCGGCTGAGTGAATCATCAAAACGAATGTCCGGCACTTCAATATCATGCAAGACCAAGTTGGTCGTTGCCAGAAGGTAGGGCAAGGGTTTGTATTCCCAGCCCCTCACGTTATCTTGCAGACGTTTACGGTCTTCCAAAGTAAGGCATTTCTCTTTCAAGTGCTCAATGGTGGCGGTTAAAAAGCCCCCTGTCCCGCAAGATGGGTCAAGAATCTTTTCCCCTAACTTGGGGTCAGTTAAATCCGTGAGCAACTGCACGATGGCTCTGGGTGTGTAAAATTCGCCACTTTTACCCGCGCTTTGTAATTCTTTTAAAATGGTTTCGTAGATGTCCCCGAAAATGTGTTTGTCTTCGCTGTTGTTGAAGTCGATCTCGTTGAGCTTGTTGATCACCTGCCGAAGCGTCGTACCGGACTTCATATAGTTGTGATTGCCGTCAAAAACTTCATGCACCATCAAGGCGCGTTTGTTCCCCGTGGATAAATCGAGATTACTCAGGGTGGGGAATAATTTTTGATCAACAAAGCGTAGCAGTTCATCCCCTGTCATCCCTTCGTCATCCCCTGCCCACTCGTCCCAGTGCAGTTCAGCAGGGATGGGAGAGAGATAGCCTTCCTGTATCACTTCCAGTTCTTTGTCTTTGTCGCTGAATATTTTAAGAAAGAGCATCCATCCGAGTTGTTCGATGCGCTGTGCGTCCCCGTTGATGCCAGTGTCTTCCCGCATGATGTTACGAATTCTTTTGATGATGCCGCTGATATTTGCCATTTATCCTACCTTGTAAATTTCATGTTCGAGTTCCGTAATCGCTTTCTGGTATTGCACCTTGCCGCCAAAGAGTTTGATAATTTCCAGCGGGGAGCCAAATTCATTGATGGGTTTGAGCTGTAACACCTTCATCTCCTCGATGTTCTCAATGCCTTCATCGGCATATTTATCCAGAAGAGCTTCGAGCACCTTGCGGGCTTGTTCGCCATACTTTGTAAAGTAATCGCGCTTCTTGACGGCTTTCGCACGCTCGGCGCGAGTAAGCGGAGGCCGGTCAAAAGCCGCGTGACAAATAAGATCGAAGATGTCCATCTCCTTATTGATGGCCTCCACAAAATTTTCAAGCACAATACCTTGTTCAGTTAATTCCTCAATAATTACTTTTTTCTTGTCGGCATTATTCCAGCGATTTAGAAAATCATCCAGTGATTGATACTGTTCCAAAACTTGCTGGCGGGTGTAGTCTTTGAGACTGCCCGTGATCAGCTTGCCGTTGCCATCCATGTATTGAAACCGCTCATTGAGCACCGCCACATTCACCCCGTTCACATAGTATTTTTCTCTGGGTTCGGTATCGATGCCACCGCCGTCAATGATGGGCGGGGGTGTTTGAGGCGGCTCAAAAATTACTTCTTCGCCGTCTTCTTCGGTAATCGGTTCATCATCCATTTCGTTTTCCGGCGAATCGAATTCGTCATCTTCATCCATCACTTTGACTTTGACCGGATCGCCGTCAAAGTCCGGGTCTGCAAAAAGATCGGTCACATTCCTAAAATCCATAATGGTGAAGAAGGTCTTGCCAAATTCTTCATTGATGCGCGTTCCGCGCCCGATAATTTGTTTGAATTCGGTCATAGAACCGATATTGCTATCCAGCACAATCAATTTACAGGTTTGAGCATCTATACCCGTGGTCATCAATTTTGAGGTGGTCGCAATAACAGGGTATTTTTCTTCGGGGTTGATGAAGTTGTCTATCTCCCGCTTTCCCTCGTCATTATCCCCCGTGATTTGCATGACAAATTTACTGTTCTCTGCCATCAAGTCGCTGTTTGCGTTGGCAATGGCAGCACGCATTCTCTGGGCATGATCAATATCAACACAGAAAATGATTGTCTTATCAAAGCGGTGGGTCTTTTTCAGGTATTCGGTGACTTTTCTCGCAACGGTTTCTGTTCGCTCATCAATCACCAGATTCTTATCAAAATCTTTTCGGTTATAAATACGGTCTTCAACCAACGCGCCTTGTTTGTCCGTTTTACCCTGTTCGGGTCGCCAGCCTTCAAGATCAACATTCAAGCCAACACGAAGCACCTTGTAAGGCGCAAGAAAGCCGTCATTGATGCCTTGCTTGAGCGAATAGGTATAGATGGGGTCGCCAAAATATTCGGTGCTGGAAATGGTCTCCGTTTCTTTGGGTGTGGCGGTTAAGCCGATATGGGTGGCCGTTTTGAAGTAGCTCAAGATTTCCCGCCATGCGCTATCTTCTGCGGCACTGCCACGGTGACATTCATCAATCACGATCAAGTCAAAAAAATTCCGGCTGAATTCTCGATAAGCGTCTTTGTCTTCATCATAATTGGTCAAGCCTTGATAAAGCGCGAGATATATCTCGTAGGATTTGTCAATTTGCTTCTTTTTGATCACCGTCATCTTGTCTTTAAAATGACGAAAATCGCCTCGCTTGGTTTGGTCAATCAATGCGTTTCGATCCGCAAGAAAAAGAATCCGCTTTTTTGTGCCGCTTTTCCAAAGCCGGTGAATAATCTGAAATGCGGTGTAGGTTTTCCCCGTACCTGTTGCCATTGTCAGTAAAATGCGGTTTTGTCCCTTGGCAATGGCTTCAACGCTTCGATTGATGGCGATTTGCTGGTAGTAGCGCGGCGATCTGCCGGAGCCGTCAAAAAAATACGCCTGTGAAGAGATTCTTTCCTGTTCTTGTGTGGCAATGCCTTTGTATTTTTTATAGCGTTGCCATAGCTCGTCCGGTGTAGGGAATTGATCAAGAGTGAGTTCTTTTTCTATCTGCCCCTCTGTGCGCGTTCTATCGTGCTCAAAGAAACCATCGCCATTACTGCTATAGACAGAAGGAATATCAAGGATTTCTGCATAGCCTAAACCCTGCTGGATGCCTGCCCGTACTGTGTGCTTGTTGTCTTTTGCTTCGATAATGGCGATGGGAATATTGGCCTTGTAGTACAAGATGTAATCTGCCCTTTTTCGTTTTCCCCGACTTGAGAGATTTCCCTTCACATAGATTCGACCGTCAGTGAAAGAAACTTCTTCTCGAATCTGTGTTTGAAGGTTCCACCCTGCTTTTTCCAAAGCAGGTGTGATGTATTTTGTACAAATATCCCTTTCAGACAGTTCTTTTTTCGAGGTCATCTTATTTCTCTATCCGTCACTTAGGGTTTTATTCCTTTTTTGACTTCGATAATCCCCTAGGGAAACAAATTTCAATATAGCCATCATTTCTAGCTATAGCAATATTTCTTCAGTTTCTACATGTACTAAATTATTGCCGGTTCTTTGTCTCGTTTCTGTGTCGTGAGATAAAAAGAGGAACGATCAGAGACAAATGAAATTCCGCCTCTTTTTCCTGAGGCGCATCCGGCCGTAGGCCGAGCCGAAACCAATTAGGAGCAGGATCAAGAGACCGATATAGAACCGTCGTGATCCGGGCTCTAATAGGGTATTTCCAAGAAAACCAAAGGCAAACGCCCTCGGGGTGAGGCCAAGGAAATGTGCAGCAAGATAGTTCTTGAACTGCATATGAGAAAGCCCTGCTCCGTAATTGATGACCGTGACCGGCATAATAGGGAGGAGGCTCAAAAGGAAAACAACGGAGAAACTGAAACGATAACTATCAATCTCCCCTGCGCCGAATTTGAGTCTACTCATGACATATTCATGTCCCATAAGCCGGGCAATCCAAAAGCCGACCGTCCCGCCCAGGGCCGCCCCGACCGAAGCATAAACCGGCCCCCAGATTGGGCCGAAGGCTAAGCCTCCTGCAATAAAAAGGGCAATTGAGGGAATCAGAAATATGGGGCGAATGATAAAGATAGCAGTATAGAGGATCGAGCCGAAGACCCCCAGGGATAGGACAAAGTGCTTAAAAGTTTCAGGAGTCAGGTGAAAACCGCGCCGAAAACTCAGGTAGCCGGTCACTCCACCAATAGCAACAAGGACGACAAACTTGATGAACCGCTTTTTTGGATCAGGCCCTAAGAGGAAACTGGATATTATCTTGAATAAATCTTTGCGCGTATGAGGGGGATAGCCCATAAAATCCTGTTCGCTCTTCTAGATCTAATGTCACTCTTGTTTTATAGATTTTCGTCTGTTTTGACAATGCCATATTGATTTAATACTATCGGACTCTGCCCATCAAACCGACAAATAACAAGGGGACATTCCATGACAAAAAGTAAACTTATCGAGGAAATTTCGAAATCAGTTTCTAATGATGCTCTCAATGACAAGTCGATTGAATCAATTGTCTCAGGCGCTTTTACGACAATTGGGGAAACGATTAAGAAAACCGGTCGGTTCAGTTATCCGGGCTTCGGAACATTTACCGTAACAAATCGGTCCGCCCGAAAGGGTCGAAATCCTAGGACGGGGGAGGCGATTGATATCAAGGCTTCAAAGTCAATTAAGTTCAAACCAGCACCTGCGTTGAAGGACAATTTGTAACAAAGACGAGAACCCTTAATTTATCAAAACACTGATTTTTCTTGACCTCTTTTCATGACTCCATTAATGTTATGTGACATGAAAGAATAATACATGACATTAAAACTGCGAGTATCTTTAAGATGGCTAAAGGAAATAGCGGTCGAATCGTTATCGAGATCGATCCTGAATTAAAGCAAGAACTTTACGAGGCACTTGGTGTCAAAGAACTTAACTTGAAGCAGTGGTTCTTGAGCCATGTCAATCAGCTTTTAGCAGAAAGGCAGCCCTCTTTGCCTATGTTCAAATCGCAAGAATTGAGCAAGAGATCTTAAGCCATGAAATTCAACCCTAATAAAGCTGCATTTGGACGGCATGAAACGTTCGCGCTGCGGTATAGCTGGCTAACGAAAGGCTATCAAGCCTTGGGGCATGATTCAAAGGTGTTTTCATCCGACAATGCCACGGTTACGCTTGGCGTCGGGAAAAATATGGTCAACGCCATCCGGTATTGGCTTCTTGCCGCGCGTTTAATTGAGGCGGCTCCAGAAGGGCTAAAACCAACCGAACTGGGGGGAAAGATTTTTGGAAATAAGGGCTTCGACCCTTATTTGGAGGACGAAGGGACGATCTGGTTGATTCATTGGCTGATCGCAACAAATCCGGAACAGGCAACGAGTTGGTACTGGTTTTTTAATTATTTTCACAAGGCCGAATTCACGGCGGGAGAAGTGGCGACTTCACTCTTTGAATTTGCCAAACAGAAAATTAAATCCAAGTTTTCGGCAAGCACGGTCAAACAGGACGCATCCATCGTCTTGCGCATGTATGCGCGTTCGAGGGGCAATACCCGCACCCCGATTGAAGAGGCCCTTGATTCTCCCCTTTCTCTACTGAACCTGATTTCCCAAGCTGAGGGCGGACGGACTTATTTTTCGCCTCCGGCAGAACGCGAAGCACTGCCTACCGGAATCTTTGGTTTTGCAGTAGCAGAGTTGTTTCGTGTTATGGATGTCCGAGAACTTCCAATCCAAGATCTGATGTATGCAAAGAACACTTACCCCTCACCCGGAGCCGTGTTCCGCCTGACCGAAAATGGACTGATTACAAAGCTCGAAAAAATGATTCATCTCCTTCCGGGTATTTTTGAAATCCGAGAGACGGCAGGCATCCATCAACTTTACCTACTTGAGGAGGTTGACCCTACACATTTTTTGGAAGCCCATTATATTGAACAATGCGAGGCAGAAGCAGCATGAGCCTAATCGATAAGGTTCGGGTCAATACCCACTACACACGGTCTATTAATCTCATCCGTGATGCCGATTCGCTGCCTGTCATTGAATCCTATATTCCAACCTCGCGTGCCTTGCGGACTTTTGGCGTCATACAAGAATCCCTCAAGGCCAAGGAAAGTCCCCGTGCCTGGTCATTAGTCGGACCTTATGGCTCGGGGAAGTCCTCCTTTGCACTCTTCCTCGCTCATCTGCTCCAACACCCAGACTTGGAAAGTACAAAAACAGCACACAATATTCTAAAGAAAAGTGACCCAGTCCTAGCAAAACAACTCATCAAATTAACGAAAAAATCGGAAGGTTACTGTACGGTCTTACTCACCGGAAGTCCCGAATCGCTGGGCCGCCGAATAGTTAAAAGTCTCAACGAAAAGGCAAAAGAAATTTTCTCGCATCGCAGAGGACGGCGTCACAAAATTCTTGCGAAATTAGATGAACTCGTAAATAAACAGGAAGAACCTTCCACGACTGAAGTGCTTGTATGCGTCACTGAACTCCAAGATGCCATCGCACATATCGGCTATGCGGGCTTGCTGATTGTGATTGATGAATTGGGGAAATTTCTTGAATATGAGGCACGTCACTCCGACAGTCATAATATCTTTTTGCTGCAAGATCTTGCCGAACATGCGCTTAGCTCCCACACCGCACCGTTCTCCCTCGTTGTTATGATGCATCAGGCCTTCGAGCAATATGCACGTGGCTTGGGTGAAATCCTTAAAAACGAATGGGCCAAGGTGCAGGGGCGCTTTGAAAGCATCCCCTTTCTTGAAGCGACTGAACAGGTCTTGCGGGTCGTCGCAAGTGCCATCGAACATCGGTTTAGTACGCATGAAACAGAAAAAATCGAAAAATACGCAAAAAAAACAGCCCGTATTTTTGGCAAAGCGAAGGCGATCCCCGGAACAATGGATGAAGACACTGCTGCGAATTTGTTTCTCCGCTGCTATCCCTTGCATCCGGTCACGGTGCTACTGCTTCCCATTCTCTGCCAAAAAGTGGCGCAGAATGAGAGAACCCTCTTTAGTTATCTTGGCAGCCGGGAAACAAACGGTTTCCAAGACGCATTGCAGCGATGCACGAAAGTCGGGGACTGGATTCTCCCTTGGGAGATCTATGAGTACTTTATTCTCAGTCAGCCCGCCATGCTCTCCGATCACGCAACACGCCGCCGGTGGGCAGAAGTCGTTACAGCAATAGAACGCCTCGGAGATGCTCCAGATCATGAAGGGCAACTACTAAAAGCGGTGGGCTTGTTAAATATTGTTGGTGCTCAGGGGAATTTCAAGGCATCGAAAGAAATTGTTGAACTCTGTCTACCCACAAAAAAGGCCGTTTCGGAAATACTCAAAGCGCTGGATCGAAAATCTCTGATTCAATATCGTAAGTTCAGCGCCGAGTATCGGGTTTGGCAGGGAAGTGATTTTGAACTTGATACACACGTCGAGGAAGAACGAAGTAAGCTCGGTCGATTTTCTCTTGCAGAAAAATTGAACAGCCGACACCCTCTTTTGCCGATTGTGGCCCGCCGCCATACCATCGAAAAAGGGGCTTTACGATATTTTACCCCGATATTTGCCGATGCCGATTCATACCGACAGCTTTCGGAACGGGATGATCAGGCACGGCTCATTTTTTTCCTGTCTGAGAATAAAGAGGATGAGCAGTGCTTTCATGAATCCGTCCGTGACCATTTCTCTGATCTTGATATTGTCGCGCTCTGTGACAATGGCGAACAACTCCGTGAAACAGTGGGAGAAGTCCTGGCCTTGGAAGAGGTGCTGAAAAATTCTCAAGCGCTCAATTCCGATCCGGTTGCACAGCGCGGATTCAAAGACCGATTTGCCGCAACTCAAGCAAAAAAAGATGAATTGCTTGCACGTTTAACCGGCGAACCGACACGGTCTCATTGGTATTGGAAGTCGAGCCGTCTCATGATTACAAGTAAAAGGGCATTGCAAAAAGAATTTTCACGGGTTTTAGATGAGATCTATTACGCGACACCCATTATCAAAAATGAATTGATCAATCGAGATAAACCTTCGGCTCAGGCAAATGCAGCACGGAATAAATTGGTCATCGCCATGTTAAATAACGAAGCTAAGGAAGATCTTGATTTTAAAAAGTTTCCGGCGGAAAAGGCCCTCTATCGTGCGGTCTTGAGAGAAACCCGACTGCATGTGCAGGGGAAAGATGGAACGTGGCAATTTCAGAGTTTTACCATTCAATCAGAATCAGACCCGTGCAACCTGCGC
Organism: Nitrospirota bacterium; assembly: GCA_029261195.1. Lineage (GTDB taxonomy): Bacteria > Nitrospirota > Nitrospiria > SBBL01 > JAADHI01 > JAJDBU01. The sequence goes on from JAJDBU010000036.1 coordinate 33,870, forward strand.
CATGTCTGGCAACGCATTGAGGCATTTCTCGACGGGACAGAGCAAAAACCTCAGTCCCTTATTGAACTGAATCACGAATTGCTTGCCCCGCCCTATGGCGTAAAGGCGGGAGTCTTACCCGTTCTTTACCTCACTGCCATGATAGCTAATCAAGAAGAGTTAGCGGTTTACGAAAATCGACGCTACTCCCCTTATCTTACCGAAGAACAAGTCGAACGATTTATAAAACGCCCCGACGAATTTACTCTGCAACGCTTTCGAATCAGCGGTTTGAACCACTCGATTTTTCAGGAATATTCCAAGACCTTGTTCGGTGATGAGAAAGGCCGTTCTCTTTTATCTATCGCGCGGCCCATTGCTACATTTATCGGCGAGTTGCCGGAATATACAAAAACGACGAAACGGGGACTTTCAAAAGAAGCCCAAGCTGTTCGAGATGCCTTTAAATTGGCCTTATCCCCCGTACAGCTTTTAATGGAAGATATTCCAAGTGCTTTAGGGATTGACCTGAAAAAAGCGCGTCAGGACGGTGAGGAAGTTAAGTCACTTTCTAATCGATTGACCGAAGCCCTCCGGGAATTAAAATACTGTTTAACCGGATTGCAGGAAGAAATGCGGACTCTGCTAGCGCAGGCCTTTGCATTGGATAAAGAAAGCACGGTTTCAGAATTACGGCTCACTCTCTATGGGCGCTGCGCAGGGTTAGACAGCTACACGATTGATCGAGACGGGCAACGCGCCTTTATTCTACGCCTGATCAACAAGTCCGGAAGCGATGCACAGTGGTTCAACAACATCCTGATGTTTCTTGGGCATAAGTCCTTGGAAAAATGGACTGACACTGACCGGGATACTGCGGAATACCGTTTATCAGAATATACCCGGAAATTGAATGACCTCGAAAAACTCCGCATCCATTACGATTCTCTAGATCACAAACCCAATAATGACTTTGAAATTTATCTACTTCGGAGTATAAAGAAGGGTGCTCCTGATTACGATGAAATCGTTGCCGTGGATAAAAAGCGTCACGATACGATTTCCACCATAAAATCTGAAATCAGGGAACGCCTCAAGACACTCGGTGATCATGACTTAGAACTTGCCGCCCTCGCGGAAGTCGTCGATGAAGTCTTAGCTGAGTCTCACGAAAATACCAGTAAAAATATCGAAACAGTCAAAGAAGGCCGAAGGCTGCGCAATATCAATTGAGGTAACCCGAATGAAGTGGCACGAACTCGCACTCAGTGAGGATAAAAACACACGTCATGTACTCGGACTTTCCGGCGGTAAAGACAGCACGGCTCTCGCCATCTATATCAGAGATCACCATCCGGAAATTTCAGAAAAAATGGAGTATTTTTTCTGCGACACCGGCGCGGAGCTTGAGGAGGTTTATGAAATTCTCGATAAACTCGAAGCTTATTTAGGAAAAGAGATTACACGCTTGAGCAGCGGAAAACCTTTTGAGCATTGGCTGAAAATGCACGATAACTACCTACCTTCCCCTCGCCAGCGTTGGTGTACATTAACGATGAAAATCAAACCCTTTGAAAAGTTTGTCGGCGATGATCCTGTCATTAGCTATATCGGTATTCGTGCAGACGAAAATAGGGAAGGATACATCAGTAAAAAACCGACTATCAAAGCGCTATTTCCTTTTGTTGAAGATGGCATTGTCAGAGAGGATGTTTTTCAAACACTGGAAAACACCATCGGTATTCCCAAATATTACGAATGGCGGAGCCGCTCAGGATGCTATTTCTGCTTCTTTCAGCGGCAAGACGAATGGCTGGGTTTGAAGAGGAGACATCCCGAGCGTTTTGAAGAAGCAAAACGAATTGAGCGTGAAGTCTCGCAAAAGAAATTTGATTGGTCTAAAACAGAGGTCAAAGAATGCGGGCAGGGCTATACCTGGCATCAGTCGGGGACGCTTGATGAAATTGTGGATCGAGCCGAACAGAAAGAGGACGTTCCCACTCTTTCAAAGAAAAAAGAAGTACGGAAATGGCAGGATGTGCTTAAAAGTGAGTTAGATGATGACCCTGAAGATCAGGCATGTTTGATATGTAGTCTTTAGCGACTATGAAATTTTGTGTTGTATTTAGATTACACACAAGAGATAGACTCACCATTACTGAAACCTTCTCACATTTCACATCAGACTTCCCTCAACTTGAAGGAAGGGACTTGCATGCAAGAATTATTAACTCGTCAATTATCTAGACCGGTGCAGGCTTAGTAAAGGTAACCACTTGGACTTAGATTTCTGCTCTATTTTTTCGTAGCTGAGGTTCAATACCCCGCTCCCCGGAGCGTAAAAATTCCGCTTCGCTTTTGATACCCCATTGCGTGCTGGGAGGTAGTTCATTTCCGTGTTAATAGGAACTCAAGAACATATTGGATAGCCATGGACTCTGCATTTTTTAAACTCTTAGCGGCATATGCTCCAACCTCCCAAAACAAAGCGTCCTATGACGAACACGTTTCCAAATATGCTAAACGTTTATGCGTCGACGAAATTAATATTGACAATGGGCTTTTTTCTAAGCTCTATGAATGTTTCATAAAGCAGCCAAGATCTATCATCCTCTCCGGCTCGGCAGGCGATGGAAAAACCTACCTTTTGCGCAAGACCTATGAAAAAATAGAAGGAGAGCAAACAAACTGGGGCAATACCTATATACCTAAAATAAACTATGGTGATTATCAAATACATTTCATTAAGGACTTTACTGAAATAACGAGTCAAGATAAGCTGGAGACCTTAGAAGGCCTGTATGAATCAATCTATGAAAACTCTAATCAACTTTACATTATCGCAGCGAATGATGGCATCTTAACAGACACTCTTCGTAATGCATTAGAAACAGAGCATACTAAACATTTCGATAAGCTCCTAAAACTTATTGAAAACCATATTGGTGATACACATAAATTAGAAGACAATTTGATTCTCCTTGATCTCAGTCAGACCTCATCAGCTAAAAACTTCGAGCTTCTTCTCAAAGCTATTCTTGACGCATCTGACCTCTATGAGTCTGATTGCCCAAGTTTGATAAATCCAGCAACGTTTTGCCCCATACATACTAACATCGCACTGTTAAAAAAAGAGTACATTCAAAAGCAACTACTCAGCATTATTCGAAGTTGTGATCTGAATTACAATCACATCACCCTTCGAAAATTATTCATGCTTATCGCCAATATGATACTTGGCAACCAAGGTAAAAAAAGGGTGTTTACCGGTTGTCAGGAAGCCATAGAATATTATTGCGGCCCCATAGACAGGATGGAAGCTTCTTTTTATAACAATATCTTCGGAGACAATCTTTCACGAAGCAAGCAAGAAAAAAGTCCGTTTAAAGAGTTGTTAGAACTTCGTATAGGGTATGAAACAACTAACAATATTGATAACTTTATTTTGTATGGGGATATTCAAGCCCAAGAGCTTCACACCAAACAACTATCAAATCCATTTCTTGATTTCAACGCATTTAATAATGCAAAAGATGGTTACCTTGAAAAGGGTGATAGCACTCAAATTAAAAAATATTTAGTTTTTTTGCGCAGGCACCTGTTTTTCAATTTTGATGAAAATGTTGTTTGGAATTACAAACCTATTAACGCTAATGACTTAATGACCTATGAGCATGCAAGAGAGTTTTATATCGATGTCATCACTCCGTTGAAGAACAAACAAAACATCTCAAAACGAGTTGTTAAACATCTTGCACTAGGGCTCAACCGTATTTTTCTTGGTGAGCTAGTTAGTAAGGAGGGTAGTGACAGACTCTACATTGGATCATCTCTCACCAGTACCATGTCTAGGCTCTCATCTGAGGTTATTGCTCGTATTGAGTTTAATCAAAAACATCTCAATCAAGGCATTCACTTAACCCTTACAGAGGGATTTGATAGCGAATATTGCAAAGTTAATCTAGAGATCGAGTTTTCAGGTCAACGCATTGCCACACTTGAACTTGATTTACATATGTTTGAATTTTTGCGTCGAATTGCTGAAGGGATTTTGCCCACGAGTTTTTCTGTCGAATACTACGAACGTGTACTAACATTCAAGTCACAAATCGTGAATTACATTTTGCAAACGGAAGAGTTGGATGGGTCATTTAATCTTTTTTCTCTAAATGACACGGAAGGAACACTGAATTTTAATGAGTTTCAAATAGAGAATGGCAATGTTCGAGAAAGCTGAGATATTACAAACACACTACAAATTTTTTCAAGACCCCTTCTTACAGGAACTTATCTGGTTCCACCGAATTATAGCTAATCAGGATAAAGAACTCCTTGTTCTGGAGTTTTTGAATGTTTGTGCCAGTCATGCTAGTGATGGCAGGCTGTTTGATAAAAAACTCACAACAGTGAAGTACCGCAAAGATATTCAACTACGAAGCATTCTATATAATTTCCCTGAATTAGAAGGTATCTATAAGTCTCATGACGACGAAGAAAAAAAGTGGGACAGTATTATATCAACGTTGCAAAAAAAACTAGAAACGCCTTTCGACTATCGTTATCTAAAAAAGCGTTTTGATTCAATTAAGATATTTTTTTTATCTGTATCGCTGCTGCGAAAAGCGTCGTTAGGTGTCAGCACCTCAAGAAACTGGACGAGTAAATTTATTTTTCCGTTTTCTTTTAAGACGCTCTTAATCGCTTTAGATAATCGTAACGAATCATTCACGGTGGGGCGTCAATTTTTTTCAAGAGGCGGCGAAGTCCTTTATCTAATGGTTGCTCGAGGGAAAAATGTTGATAAACTCAAAATACTTATGCTCGATGTTTTTCAAAATCCATCTCAAAACAAACGCTGGAACGAATTAGTTTCTGTATTCAGAGGTACATCTGAACCCACAAAAGATCCGACGAGAATAGGTTTCTTAAGAATCGATTCTCATGAAGTGTATGATCAACTAGTCGATGATTTGATCGCTTTGTTTGAATCCAATATTCCAAACAACGACTTATTTCATCATTTTGCATCAATTTCCGCTTACTATATGATTCATTTTATTTTAACCGTTTCTTCTCAAATTATTAAAACAAGTTTCGTCAAAGGTGAAAATCATAAGGTAGTATATCCCGTTGAGCTTTTAGCTCCACGAAGCGATCATGTTAGAAGATCTTCTCGGCAAATTTATAAAATCAATGAAGAACTCCCCCTCAAAGCACTAAAGGAAACCCTAAAAAACTACTTTTATGATTTGAGAGGCATTGTTGACAAAGACGTTCTACTTCTAAAGCTTAGAAATGAGCTTAACTATGCTAATGATGATAATGATCAAACAGATGACATTGATCTTCAGCAACTCGAAAAAGAGGCCTGGGCGGCAATCTATGCAAAGGCTAAAAACGAACTTCAGCCTATTCATAGGGTTCTGTTAAAGGGGGCAGGACTTGCAAGTGTAAAAAAAACCAATAGCTATCGTTACCTTGCAAGTGATGAATGGTTGAAAACTCTAGTGCTCATCAACGTGCCTGAACGTAAGCCTTTTCATGAATTTGTTGACATCCTTTATGAAAGATATGGCTTCATTATTTCCAATAAACATTCATCCCTATTGATTGAGTCATATTCAGATAACGATTATAAGAAGAATGAGTCTAGGCTATTTGAGCGACTGCGTGCATTAGGCTTGCTTGAGAGTAAATCTGATGGCTATGCGTATGTTTTGAATCGCTATGGAAGAAAATAGAAGACATGAATTTTATTGCTAGTTACCTCGTAGAAAACATTATCAAAGAAGCGCAAATATCTTCAACTGAAGGGACCAGTGGAAAGTTCATTCTTACCAATTATCCACAAGAGGTCATTGGTGAGATAATTAATTACTTCCTCACTCATCCACACCTAAATATCCTCCTCGTTATTGATAGAAAATTTCCTATTGATCTGAAGACTACAAATATTGTGTATGCCACTCATGAAGTGATGGCACAATATCGTAATGAAAACGTCCAACATACAGATATTGATCTTGATACGATCACCTATTTAGTATTCATTACCAATGAGACGATTGATACGCTAAACGATATCAATACGCTCACTCCAGACGATATAGCGCGGGATTTCGAATCTGTTGTCGCCTCTATTAAAAATCGACTTTTGGATAATGAAAGTAAGGAAAAACTTCGCAAGGTATGCCGAGTGTTCTTAAAAGAAGTAGATGAAATTGACCCTTTTCAAATGGAGCAGTTTATACAGGCTGTTTTGAGCCATTTAAATAATGGCAATCCAATTGAAGATGCTATGGGGCTTTCTATCAATGCCTTAAACTCTTTTAGATGCCGCAAATGCTTCGAATCGCTTAAAAAAAATGATTCCATCAAAAATATCAAAAAGATCGCACAGTCTTACAAGGCAATAGCTGTTGCATTGTTCAAAAGAGTTGGTAACAAAACGCTGGACGAAGAAGCCTTAAACGAAAAGTTCAAAGAAAATATAACAGAGTTTGATTTACTAGACCCTCAAAAGCAAAAGCTTCTAAAGCAGTTTATTCACGCTGACTACAGAGAAATTGTCCAACTTAGGGAGCAGTTTAGTACGCTAGATTGGCAAAAAGATCACGTATACCGATTATTTGAAAAAACCCGCTCCGATACCTCAAAAAAGCTTGGCGCAGAAACCGTTGAATTACTTGAATTATCCGATATTGAACTGGCAGATTACGAGAAAAATAGTTTGCTGCAATATGACGACCTTAAACCCAGCGAACGTACAGGCTTGCGAGATACACTAGAACCCATTTATAAAGATCATAAACCCCTCATTGAAAACAATAAGGCTCTGCGCAATAAGTGGGACAAGTTTTTATATCCCTCCCAAACGAAATCTGATAACTTTATTATCGCTCTCCTTGATACCATAAAAAAATTAAAATCTGATGTTACATATATCGATTCTATCGAAGTGACGCTCAAGCACACTCAGACCGCTGCAATCGTCCGAAATTACTCAAAACATCCCATTAACTATCTTCACAAGCGTTACTCTGTTCTTAATCGAATATCTAATAAAATTGTGTTTGATCTAAAATTTATTGTAGATATCGATGAGCGATTAAAAAAAGAAAAACTATCTCCAGATGATAAAAAGTTTCGTAAAGGCAGTTTATCAAAATCTGCTAATGAGCTACATTTCATTGTTTATGCTAAAAACTCCTCTGGTAAAAGGATTGCAAAACGAAAATTGATCTGGAACTATAATCCAAATACCGTATTAAATGGTTATAAAGAAGATGCGGAAGTTGTTCAATATCATTTGAAAAACAAGAGACTGCATTCCAGTATTGTATACCGGGCAAGTAGCTCGGAAAAAGGCGAGAAAAAGCCTCTTTCATTACATGACTTTTCATCCCTTGAAAGTCGAGGAAAAATATCCGGGCACCGGCTTTTTCAAAAAAAGAATGAGCGAGGGTTTTCTAGCAATGAGATCAAAGCGTCCGCAAAGGCAATTTTAGATCCCGATGATTACACAGACTTTCAAACACTATTTTCTGAATATCTAAAACAATATTCTTGGTTGCTTGGACAATTAGACATTCAAAAAAATGTAGAAAAATCTGGCTTTGACTTTGATGGCGTTGAAAAGCTAAGTCAAATATATGTAAATCTCTGTCAATTTCTTTACAACAATAGTGATAATGACACTTTTAAGGCTGAAGTGATTGAGCCATTCTTATCGCTCATAACAGTGCGGGTAGGCCAAGAAGATACCGTTATTATTCCATCGTATCATCCAATGCGTCTCATTTCATTTTTCGTTAAGCTCAAACATGTATTTGAGTTTATGGATGCGTACATAGTAACTCCCGATCTGGCAAGAATTAAAGAAGATCTATTTTTTAATGATCTAGAGCAAAGTTGCAATACACCGTATTACCCAGAGATATTTAGACTTTTTGAGGCTGAAGGCAGTGAGCGAAGCCTTTTGCATATTTCTGAAGCGTGTGATGACTACACCATATTGGAACCTGTACAAAGGTTTCTTGATAGTGGTCAGAGTACGGACTCATCATCACAAAGTATTATTTTAAGTAAGGTGATTGAGAATTATTTGGATCTCAATAGCCACAAGCAAAGCAGCCTAAAAATCTTACTACACGCAGTCAATAATTATGAGCTCCCTGTAAAATTTATGAAGAAGTTAATGTCTCTTGATTTTACATCCAAAGAGAATAACTTTGAAATTTACCTCAATGATGTAGATGCATCGCATATTAGAAAGATGTACCGCGCATTCTTAATTAGTCAGAACGCGCAAGGGGCTGAAGAGGCGCTTGAGTACAACGAGGTCTCTTTCTTATCAAATATTCGTCTCAATGCCTTTGATCAAAGTTTTAAACAACTCGACAATGTCAATGATCAAATAAACATCGCATTTCTAAATGATTTTGTCTCTTCAAAAGCAACGCTGGAATTTAGAAAGCAACTGCTTGAAGAATCTTATCCACTTTTTGATTTTCATCCTACTATGTGGTCAAAGCGTAAGTATATGAGCGAGCAAGAAAGCAATGTTGGGAAATATCTCGTATCTCCTGCGAAAAGTGATTTGACCAGCGCATTTTATAATTTGCTCTATCTAACAATGAGTACACACCGTGATGACTATAAAGATAAAATCCCTACACTTAAGGTTGATCGCAATAACAAGCGTTTACAGGCAGATCTCGAAGCCATCCACAAGCGAACAGACTGGGTGGTCAATCTTGATGCTCTATTGGATAAAAAAATATTAGAAGAGTTTGGGGCCAACGTTATTAAATATCGCAAAGCCCGTCATATCGATCGTAATCTTGTAATCTCATCAAAATCAAATCCCATACTACTAAAAAACCATTTAGTTAAAAAGTTTCAAGACTTTGGTGTAGATGCCAGTATTATCAAAATAGCTGTTGATAATATTATCAAATCCGCTAATGAACTATCAGGAGACATACTGTTAAAAGCTATTGGTCGTGGCTGCTTTGCTAATGAGATGCTAGGTCTTGTCCTTACAAAAACCATTTTGGAAGGATGCTCCCCTCATGAAAATATTCTGATATTCATTGACGATTATGCCGATTGGTTTTTGTCTAGCATAAGCTCCGAAGAGAAACTGTTGGTCCCGCAAAACAATGTGTTAGCGGATATTCTTTTTATTACTCCGGTGTTCCATGAGGGAAACCTTTCAAACATATATATCGATGTTGTAGAAGCAAAATTTTGTAATGAAACTAATCGAGGAAATCTAGCTAAAAAATCTTTGCAACAAACGAAAAACTCATTTTTTCAAATCAAAAAAGTGTTTGATGACAATGCCTACGCTGATAAGGATTATTGGCGAGCAAAAATATCTGATTTAATAGTTGAAAACCACCATAAAAGCTTTGTCGGTAATTTGACATCTGAAGATATTAGAAATGCTATTCGACGTGATAAAACGATACGATTTATTGTCCGTGGCATGTCATTTGTGTTTGTTTATGACCATGAAGAAGATTATCAACCTTCGGCAAATAGGGAAGATGTAGAGCAATATATTATTGGTTCCAAATCTATAGTTACAATGCTTGAAAAAATACCGCTATTCGACTCATCAATGTCTTGTTTATCATTACCTACATTTGAGTTGCAATCTCCCCAACAAAAAGAGGCAGTGTCATCTACGACTTACATTGAAGAAACCCCGAAAAAAAACATAGGTCTAAATTCAATTGAGAGTACAAATACAGTCCAAACGGACATTGTTAGTATCTCTGTGAAAAAGAGTGATAAACAATTTGTTGATGTTAATGCAAAAATTGTTTCGTTACAAAAAATGGAAGAAGAAAAGTCTGAAGGTGAGGCTATAAGTCTCGCAGTGAAAAAAGTAGTTATGTACCACAAGTATCGAGCAAAGATACGGAGCTATTTATTCACTCCCAACGCAGTCAGAATATCACTGGAGCCAGAGCTCGGTTGGAATGAGAATATTTTCTATAAAATGATAAATGATTTTCTTGCTGTTGAAAAATTGAGGTTATTACGCGTGGAGGTTGTTCCTGGAGCTTACGACCTAATATTTGAAAGGAAAGAGCGACAAATTATTTCATATGAGGACTGCTTAGAAGACAGAGAGATAAGTGATGGGGCAGGTAATACAAAAATCCTGCTTGGCCGTAATGAGCAAAATAACCAAGTAGTCTACTATAACCTCGATAGTGAAGATCCTCATGCACTCATTGGAGGCATGACAAAAAGTGGTAAGAGTGTTCTATTGAATGTTTTTATTGTCGATTTAATGTGCACAAATACAGTTGATGAATTACTATTGATTTTGGTAGACCCAAAACAAGTTGAGTTTACACGATATAAGGGCATTCCATACTTAGATCCCGAAGGGATAGTAACGGGAAAAAAAATAGCAATTAGAAAGCTTAATGATTTAGTCGTTGAAATGGATAGACGTTTTCTGCTCTTTGCGGAAAGTGGGGTCAATGAACTCAATAAGTACAATAAAAAAGTTCAAACTAAAATCCCTAGAATCGTTCTCATTTTTGATGAATTTGCCGACTGGATGCTTGATGACGAATTTAAGAGGGATGCTAGTAATGCAGTTCAAAGCCTTTCTGGCAAAGCTCGAGCTGCTGGTATACATTTGATAGTCAGCACTCAACGTCCAGATAATTCCGTTGTTGTGCCTATCTTGCGAGCTAATTTAGGAGCGAAATTCGCCTTACGTGTTGACAGCGAAAAGAACTCCGCCATCATTCTTGATGAGCCAGGGGCTGAAAAACTTTTAGGGTACGGACATATGATAGCTAAGTTCGCAGGCAAGAAACAGTATATTCAAACAGCATTCGTTTCTGATGGTTATATTGACTCCATACTCGATAAGATTAAAAGGGCGGACTCAAAATAGAAGTGCAACGCTTTACGGAGGTAAAGTGTTGCCATGGGAAAAAGATACAGTCATTTGAGTTGTGAAGATCGGACATTGATCCAGTTGAGTCTTGAGAGGAAGTGTTCAATGAGCGAGATAGGCAGAAGCCTGGAAAGGCCCACAAGTACGATCATCCGGGAGTTGAAGCGTAACGGTTGGAAAAAGAAGCAGTCCCGTCAAAGAGGGCGACCTCCAATAGCAGGAGGTTACCGGGCAGTTATCGCTCATCAACAGGCGAAGGAAAGGTCTATCAAGGGCAGAAAACCAAAACGCTTGATTGAAGGGAGTGTTCTTTGGAACTCGGTTGACACACTGTTGCGAGAATTTAAGTCTCCGGAACAAATAGCGGGTATGCTCAAGCGTATCTACCCCGATGACAAGGGACTTCAAGTGAGCCATGAGACCATCTACACAGCGATTTATGCCATGCCTCGGGGCGTCTTGCGGAAAGATCTGATTGCCTGTTTGCGTCAGTCTCGTAAGAGTCGAAGGCCCCGCGCTCGTGGCAATGATCGTCGGGGGAAGATTCCCAACATGGTCAGTATCCATGAGCGACCTGCCGAGATAGAGGACCGTCTTGTTCCCGGTCACTGGGAAGGTGACTTGATTAAAGGGGCAAAGAACGCCTCTTCGGTTGGCACGCTGGTGGAGCGCACCAGCCTATTCGTCACCCTCGTAAAAATGGACAGTGCAGGTGCTTTAGATGCTCAGAAGGGCTTTGCACATGTCTTGAATCGCATGGGAGCTAAACACCAGGCCAAGAAAAACCTTGAACTTCAGATGCCCTGTCGAAAAATTCATGCCTGAGTCTTTCGACTTTTATAAACATTTTAGCTATGTTGCACTTCGACCTTGAATCCGCCAAGATAAATAATTATTGAAGAGCTGAAATAAACATAGTACTACGGGTAGTGGGGGTACATGAGCATGCTGTTGGAAAGTGTAATTTCACATTTTCAGGTCGGCTTTTTCAGGGTTTTCAGATATAAGGGAACACTATTTCTCCTTTTGAAGCCCTAATTTCTTAGACTTTTCTCGCGTGAAAGTTAAAACGAGGTTTTGTTCCCAAGTGGCGGTGGCTCAAATTCCCCGCCATAATCAAAGAAATCCACTTCCAATGTCCGAAGCTTAATTTTGATCCGCTGCATCAGAAGTGGCACATCCTTCGAGAAATCGTCATAGCGCATGAGCGAAACTTTTCCAGATGTGAAGTGGATCTTGATCAGATCAATGCCATCCAGATCGCCATAGAGTTGATAGGCACAGCCCACATAGACACGAAGTACGGGATCAAGATTTTGTAGGTGTTTTTTCGGAATCACCCATGAGTGCCCTGGCTTAAACTCACCGATAGGGTCTTTTTCATAGACTTGTATCGCCTGTGTTTCAATGACCTTTGGTCTTCCCACACTAAAAAGAACTTGCATTGCTTCTTTTGTGGCGTCGTTGTAGTTATTGAAGAAAAACTTTACATCTCTTTTTAAGGTTTCCGGCATTTGTCTGTAGGGTTTGCGTCGTCCAAATTGACCCAGGGCAAAATAGACGAGCAGGTCATCTCGGCGAGCCTGGCCCGCTTGATCGAAAACATCGTGGCCGAAATAATCTTCCAACGCATCAAAGGCCTTTTTATGAGAACCCGCAATACGACGCATCTGATCAGAGAATTCAAACTCACTATTAGCGGGAATCCGTCCAAGATCGAGTGCCGTCTCCCAAAAATGGGTGAAGAGTTCCTTGTGTTGATCGATCAATCCCTTTGTGATCTGTTGTGTTTGTGTCCTCGCTTCTCGTTCGGTGAGCTGTGCCCAGTTGCGGCGGATGTGTTGTCTTTCGAGCAGGAAGTGTTGTTCTTCTAATTTATCTTTGAAGACGATGAAGGTTCCTTGCCCCACCGCAACAGCATTTTCCGCCAATGATGCTTCAATGTAGGCTTTGATCTCGCCTTGTGTGTAATAGCGTTGGAAGGTGTTTCTCGACGTAATGACCCCGTCTTTATACGGTGTAAACTGCCGAATGACACTTTCTCCGGCGATCATCACGGAAACAATCAGTAGTTTGTTTGAATAGGTATATGCCCGGCGCAATGTTTCAGTGCGCTCATCAATCGCCTCGATCACGTTGACAACATAGCCCAGATTTACAATATCGGATTTTAATAATTTGCCATCGGAATGATGCACAGGGTCCCAACCGGATACATCGACACCGTGCGCCTCAAGTTCTCGAATGTCATCCCCTTTCCCACAACCATAGTCGAGAATCGAATGCTCTCCCTCCAGGTACCCATGGCGCGCAAGCACCTGCATCGGTGAAGAGAGTTTGTTTCGGTCAATCGCTGTTTTGTGACGGTCGATACCCGAATCCGGGAGATCGATATCGGCATTACGGGTTTTATCTTCCTTTTTGTGGAGCCGTCCCTCTTTGTCGAGAAAACATCCCTTACTATTGATGAGCCGTTCCCAGGGTTTTTTAAATCCGATTGAACGAGGTTTGTCATAGAGGCCCGTCGCTTCCCCCTCCTGAGTAATCGATTCAAACAAGGCGTATAAAGGATGGGTTTTGCTGACAAATGTTTCTTTTCTATGCAGTATCGGCGGATTCTCAGAGCTTGAGTAGTCTGCTTTTCGTAAGGAGAGCTTGCTTAAATTAAGGGTAAAACTCTGATGCAGTCCAGGATAGGCATAATGATCAAAGTCAGGATAGTTGAGCAGGGTCATTTTGAAACACCGCCGAAAATATTTGACGATATTCCATGAACCATCGCTAACCTCCATCGTTTCAGCAATATTTTTTGTAAATATTGCAAGTTCGGGAGAGGCTTCAGAGATCAAACTTTTGTGGAGATAAACGGCATCAGGAAGCTGCTTGCCAAAGCGCAAGGCCCCGACGAGTTGGCGGAATTTGGGGTAGTCCACTAGATTAAGTCATCCATTCTCATGTCCCAGACTTGGGGTGAATGTGTAATGGCTGTAACGCAGAAGAAGCGAGATGAGATAATTTAAGAACGGGGTGAAAAAATACAAACCCGAGGGAAATCTACTTGTTTGTCGAGAGATTTTTGTCCAAGGCAAAATTTTCAGGGCTTTCCTGATAAGCGTTGATGCAGGCGAGACAGATACAAGATTTTCCTTTAGAGCTTTCTGGAATTAACTCCTGTAGTGCCGTAGGAATCGTTATTTCAAAACACCAACAAGGCTCTTTACTATAAGCCATGCAGTTATTTTCAGCTCTGCAAAACGGGCAAAGATAGGCATCAACTGACTCTTCTATTGGTTCCATTAATGGCCTAACGCTCCTTTGAGCGGGGTGCTGGATTCGCTAAGCGAAACACCCGATTTTTTCAGATTAGCTTGTACCCGTATATTCTACAAAAATTGAAAAGAAGTCAAAGAATTGAATCTTTTATCTTGGCCTCCTGACGACAGAATATTTCTTGTCCTGCAAACCGATGGGGAGAGAGTAATTCTATTATCAGACTTAAATAATTGTCCTTGCTAACAAAGCTTTAGTTTGTTTTTTGGATTGTGTTCCACAAAAAACTGAATGTGTCTCCTAATATTGAGTTCGCCGCTGGGAGGATCTGATTCAGTCTTTCGGTGAGGAGGGCGCTCACGGGCTGACCTGGATACAACGCAGGATATAATGTTCGTCCTGCTTGAGAAGGTGTTGTGTGATTTCTTCGGAAATGTGGACGGTCTGGAGTTTGCGCGTTCGGGTATTTGAAATGTAGCCACCCTGGGCCAGGATCTGGAAGACAGAGGACCGCAGGCGAGCAATGGTCGATTCGCTCCACTCAGACATTTTCGGATCACGGTTTTGGCAATCTGAAATATAACCTTCCCACAATCTTACTGAAAGGTCGGGTGCAAACAGCCGGTATTGTTCCCGAAGCACGGAATCTAGAAAGTCTCCAAGTAAGGCACTGTGTTTTACGGCGGCAGCAAGACAGGCCTGCGTGGCTAGTGACATTGAGCCATTTCGAATAAAGCGCCACAGATCCGGAGTCATCAGTGATAGGCGGTTTTTCAGGAGTCTGGCGAGGCGCTTGGCCGTTGCAGGACTTCTGGTCTGTAGGACGTTCTCCGTTTGGATGGCGTGCATCCATTCCCGCTCCCCGGTTTGCCGAAGGAGAAGATCAGCAATGATCCGGCTTTCGTGGATTTTCAGAGATCCGGCGGTAAGGTCTGCATTGTACCTCCCTGCACCCTGAATACTGTCGATTATTTTATTGGATACAAGGATCGGGATCACTCCACATTAAAACCCCATTCCGGCATTTGTAAGGGAACAGATGTCGAAAGATGGGATGTTCTGACAAAAATAGATGATGCCAAGCTGAAAAAGCGGTTTAATGTTTACATTTTCTTGTAAAAAAACACAACGTAAATGATGTTCTGGATGAGCATGGGGCAGACTTTTTTGTAGGCTCCCTGTGGGATGTTCCGTTTGCATAATGTTCCATAAAGAAGTATCTTTTTTGAACCTATCCTGTGTTCGATATTGTTTAAGAAAAGTGATGGTGAATTGGGTTTTTCGACAGCTGCGTCAGCGGCTTAGGTCAAAATCGTCTTCCAACCCAACCGCATAATATTGCTTGGTTTTAGTTTGAATCGTCGGACGATCAGATACATCAACGATGGTCCTGAAGGAATGGCCTTTACGGATGAAACATGAAATTACTGAGCTTTGACATAGAGATCTCGGATGTCTTCGATTTAGGAAAACACGAGGACATGGAAAAGTATGCACCGTTTCATATTTCTGTAGCTGCAACAGCCATTCATAATGGGGAGGAACGGGTGTGGTATTCCGAGGGTAAGGACGGTCGACCAGTGTTTGATCAAAGTATAAATAAGAGCCTGTGAGATCAAGAGTGAAATAGATTACTTGTTATCTGTTGAGGTATTGCATTTCTCTCGAAAAACGAACGTTTTCCGTGAGAGATGGGTGGAACAGTATTTTTATTACTTAGGGAAAGGGGAACGAGAGTTTTATCATTCAATTGGATTTCTATCCTATATTCACTGACAAATAGGGTGGATGATGTTTTTTCGTGCCCCCCCACATATTTCTATCAAAAACATCTGCTGACAAACTAAAATTTAGGGTGCAGTCTAACCGTCATGAATATAGGCGTTTACATTCGTGTTTCAACACACAGCCAGAAATCCGATAGCCAGAGAGCGGAAATAGCGAGGCTCACGGACACGACCCCAAAAAGGTTCAATGGTTTGAGGACAAAGAAACAGGCGCAAATCTCAATCGCTCAGGATTCAATACGTTTTTAGAAGCGATATTTTCAGGAACAGTAAAAACGGTTGTTGTCTGGAAGCTGGATAGAATAGCCCGTTCCATGCGCGATGGTATCAATGTAATTTGCCAATGGTGCGAGTCTGGCGTTCGTGTTGTTTCTGTAACGCAACAGATTGATCTTTCTGGCACGGTGGGACATCTTGTCGCTGGTGTCCTCTTTGCAATAGCTGAAATAGAATTGCAGCACTCCAAGGAGCGACAAGCCGCAGGAATTGCCGTTGCTAAATCAAAGGGAACTTACAAGGGCAGGAAAAAAGGCACAACCAAGGCAAAGCCAGAACGTGCTAGAGAATTAAAATCTCAGGGATTGAAAAAAAAAGAAATCGCCAGCGCTCTAGGTGTACAGAACGGACGGTGTTTAGGTATCTGGTGGAAATATCTTGAACTCTGCCCGTAATGAGAATACTCATGTCTGGTAACGACCCAAAGCGGACATTAATAGGTCTTATCTTTTTAGTTTTTTTGGTTGAATAGTTAACAAAAATAGAGTTTTTTTAATTTTGCGCATGTCAGAAAATGAGCCGACCACTAAGGAAGTACATCTTCCAGATCAATCCTTGGATTCTAGTGATACAGGCGACGACACTGGCTCACGTTTTCGATATCAGTATTGTTATGCAGCTTTATTAGCAGTCAAAATAATCTCTGAAGATAGCGATATTGTAGAGGTTATATGTGAAAATTATGACGATATTCTTTTGAAACGATCCTCCGGGAAATTTGTTGCTGTTCAGGTCAAGACTAGGAGTCCTGATCAATCTCCATTTAAAGCCACTGATGACGCTATAATAAAATCCTTAAAGCGTTTCATACAATTGAATGTGATTTTTCCTGAACAGTTTGAATTTTTTGAAATTGTTACAAACTTTCAATTTTGGAAAGGTAGCGACAATAAAAGCAATATATGCTGGCTCCTAGAAAGCCTAAAAAGTAGAGGCAAAATAAAAGGCCTGAGAAAAGATAATCCAGTTCGAATGTGGGTGCAATCATTAGCGGATGAAACTAGACAAGATTTGAACCTTGTCGTATTTACTCTCCTAAATACAAATCTAGTTGCTCGTAAAGATTCTTTAAGAGTTTTATCTTCAGACATTCAGGGTGCAGTATCAAAACTTCCCTCCTTTGATAATTTGCCTCTTAAAGTTTGCGTAGAAGCCGCTAGAGGTTTAGAGCAAATGAGCACTGAAGCTTCTACTCTGAAAAGGGAGGGAAGTGTTCTTGATCTATATGAACCAGGAATAAACTTAGAAGAAAAATTATCTGAACATATTTTAGAGGGAAAAAGGCTCACTGCAAGCAAAGTTCAGGGCATTCTTGATAATAGTGTTCAAAAAGCAACAAACATTGAACCGATTAAATTTGCTGGCTTATTAGCTCCAGAGGAAATCCCTGAAGATCTTGGGATTATGGTAAAAAAGCTAATAGCCGGTGATTTGGAGGGTCCGCGCATAGATCAGCTCAAAACTTTGAGACAAGGATTTTATTACATGTACTTCCTCTGGGTCGGAAGATACGGAGCAACAAGAGCAAATGAATTATATGGAGATGTGATGTCGCAAGTGAAGTTTGAGTGTACGGAGGCTCAAGTAGAGGCAGCACAGGACGATACTGCTTATGCATCTGACATGTATGGTATTTTATTCGAAAAACTTAAGACTAAACGAGAGAGTGGTCCTGAACGTATTTATGGATGCTCTGAAGAGCATTTAATGGGGGCAGCAGCAATATTAACACAAGAGTGTCACGCGTGGTGGTCCAACAAATTTGATGTAGATGGGGCTAGCGATGAAAAGACCTAATCTTGTAGAAATCGTGACATCGCTCGATAACGATGAACACATACATTTAGCAAGAATACTTATATTGCTTCATTCTTTTGCTAGAGAAGATGGTCCATCTATTGTCGGTATTACCAAATTAGCTAAATTAGATTTTCTGCTACGGTATCCAACGTACTTTGAAAAAGCCATAGAAGCACGAGGTGGATCAATGAAGAGTGTTGAGGTCGAAGACTACGAAAGATTAGCTGTTGAGGCTCAAATGGTTAGGTACCGTTTCGGTCCATGGGATCATAGGTACAGAAGGTTTCTAAACATCCTTGCTGCTAAAGCTCTGGCGTCATTAAGAGTTCATGGCCGCACAATACAAATTGATATTACAGAAGCTGGCAAGATTATGGCCCAAGATTTAGGGCAAATGGAGGAGTTTGGGAAGCTTGCCGAGAGATCGAAGATTTTAAAACGTCATTTGGACATCGGTGCCACTAAGATTATGGAGTTTATATACGAAATTTTTCCAGAGATTGTTTCTCTCGAATACAACGAAAATATTAAAGTTGGATCAATACAATGAAGCTTGAATTAAAACAGCTAAAATTACTATGTCGTCAAGGTGAAGAGATTGTTCCTTTTTCGCCTGATCTAAGCTTTTTTCATGGTGAAATGGCTGCTGGGAAATCATCCATACCTGAGCTTGTAAATTATTGTTTAGGTGGAGGCCTTGTTTATACAACAGCCTTAAGAGAAGAGCTTGTTTCTTTGGAATTAGAGTTTTCAGTCGGAGATACCAAGATTCTTGTTGAAAGAAACCCAGGGGTTGCAACGCTTATTGATGTAACGTGGGAGGGAGAGGAGCAGTTTGGCAGGGCGACACTCCCTCTTCAGGCTAAAAATGATCCAGTTATTGAACCGGATATATTCAATTTTAGTGATTTTATGGTTAAGTCATTAGGACAACCTATTATTAAGGTTAGAAAAAGGGCTAATGACCCAGAATCTGAACTCGAGCGTTTGAGTTTTAGAGACATGTTTAGATTTGTTTACTTAGATCAAGATGACCTTGATTCAAGTTTTTTTAAGTTGGAACAACCTATTAGGGCAGAAAAAAGTAAAAATGTTTTGAGATTCTTTTCTGGTTTATGGAATGAAAAATTAAATGAGCTAGAAGCCTGGTTGTCTAATTTAAGACAAGAACAGAGAGTAAAAAGAGAAGCTGCAAATCAAATAGCGGCCTTCTTACAAAAATTTGGTTTCAGTTCTGAGGAAGGATTAAAAACCCAGATAAATGAAGCGTTGAATGAACAAGAGAGACTGGATAACTCTATAGAGAAACTTCAATCAGAGGGGATTTCAGGCGTTTCAGTTGATGAGGAAAATAGGTTACGAATTGCTGAACTATCGGGTCGAATATCTTCTATCTCTGAGTCCATTTCCGAATTAAATGAAAGAATTCATGAGCAAGAATCGTTAATTGCAGAGTTTGTAAGCATGAAATTTAAAGCTGCTAGAACCAATGCAGCAAGCGAACTTTTGAAGGGTGCTCAATTTCATTCTTGTCCATCATGTGGAAAAAAAGTTGGGCACAAGGTAGAAAATGAAGACGAATGTTATCTATGCAAAGAATCTGTTTCTGAAAATAGTTCTCTTTCTAGCTTCGATATAGAGGTCATTGATAAAGACCTGAATGATAGAATTGATGACCTGAAAAGATCAGTAACTAAAATGAAAAAGTCTCTTGATACGCAGCAGCGTAAAGAAAGGGAATTTACTGAAGACCGATCAGAGCTAGAAAATAAAACTTTACATCTTCAGAAAAGTACAGAGTCGGAATACATCAAGAGAATAAGGAAATATGAATCACAATCTGGTGCTGTTAGGGAAAGAGTGAAGCTTTTAACCAGAGTTCAAGCGATGCCAACCGAAATAGAGCGCATATGGGAAGAGGCTAGTGCCTTAAGTTCACAAATTGATGAAATAAGAAGAAAAATATCTATAGAAGAAGGGAAGTTGTCTGAGGGAGACGCAAACATTAAGCGCTTGGAGGAAAATTTCTTATCTGTACTTCTGGCTATCAACTTTCCGGGAGTAACTGAGAGGGATAAAGTAGAAATCAACCGGAAAACTTGGGCAGTTAAGATATTAGATGCCGGTAGAGAAAGTGCAGCATACTCTTTTTATGATCTGGGTAGCGGGGGTAAAAAGGTTCTTTTCAAAATAAGTTTTGCGCTGGCTTTGCATTTAACTGCTGCTCAAAGAGACTTACCTGTTCCCAGATTACTTATCATAGACTCCAGTATGAAAAATATTGCAACAGATGTTAATCCTGAAATTTTTGAGGCTTTTTATCAGTATCTGTATACCTTGATGGAGGGGGAGCTTAGAGATTGGCAGGTCGTCATAGTAGATCAAACTTATAAAACTCCCCCGGACACTTTAGATGTAAAAGAAAGATATATGACGCGAGATGATAAGGATCATCCACCATTAATTAGTTATTATAGGGGCGCATGAATAAGGAGTTTTCGAGAAGATAAACCGTTATCAATGTCCGCTATTGGCCGATAGCAGACCTACAATAACTAACCGCCACCATGTCAAAAAGGTTCCATTTTGGTGGGTTAAGACACTTCCTGAACTTTAGTCGCTTGTTAGAGATGGGAGAAATGGTACATAAGACTCGGTGAGGAAGAGGAACGATTCCATCGTTTCTTCCTTCCTGAAAGGTTGAGTTTTTCGTAAATTCCAGCCACACAAGGTTTTAATCCGCATTCGTTAGATATTGACAGTAAGCGTGAATTGAAAAGTATTTCTGAAAGGTGTAGCTTTAACCAGAAATCAACCTATGAGAATCGGGGGGAGAGGGACTTGTCTCTTTCTAACTTCGTAGTAACATGCCCTATAAAAGTCAACGGCAGACTTGACCCCTTCCTCTTTACTTTCATTCCAAGAGTAATAGGTGTTTCTCTTTTTTGGAATAAGGGGGGATCTCACTTAGGAATATAATATTTCTATGATGATATTGTTTTATTAAATGATCCCCGCGGTAAGGCCACGCGGAATCAAAGAGATTGAATTATCTTTTTTTGAGGAGATAGACGTTATGAAACAAACAATTCGATATTCATCTTCTGACCTTACGATTGATGTACTGCGAAATGCTATCAGCGAAATATGGAGTGATACATGTTCAAGTAGCTCGACAAAAAAAATACTAAATCAAGATGAGGCTAATTCAATAGAGTTATTAAAGATGTCCCCGGGTGCCCTCTTCGAAATAAAGCGAGATGGAGCTGGGCTTGCACCTGGTGTTACTGAAATAATATTGATATGTGCTGGAATTGTTGCAAAGGATATATGGGTAAAAATTATTTTACCCCGCCTTGTTCAAAGGTTTGGTGTGGACTCCTTAAAACCTCTTGATAAATAACTCCTCCTAAAGATTTTTTTTATATGGACTAAATTATGGAAGAAGAACACGTAAGCCTTGACTTTCGTAAGTTTCTGATTGCTCATGTTTTATATTATAAAGCACTACAAAAGTACCATTTAGATGTATTATTGGAGAAAAATGGGGGGGAGTCGTTAGTAGCAATTGAGGATTTGATACATAGTGCATCAAATCTACAACTTAATGCTGAAAGCGATTCTATCCCATTAAGTACCTTTTTAAGTGATTTCGTCGATGGTATTACACCTACTACAAATTATATCTATAGCCTTAACCGCAATAAAAAATTGAATCAATTAATTGATGACTATACAGAATCTACAAAAAAAATTCGTTGTAGCGAGTGCCATCCAAATAGTATTTGTATGGGTAGCGAGGACGATCATTGGAAAGTTGCTAATGATGGGGCCTGTATGCAGTATTTTCTAGACATTTTTAATACAGCTAATATTTGGGCTAAAGAATTATACCAAAAGCACTCAAATGACTTTCCAGATAATCTACCAGGGTTGGTGTTTAGTACTTATTTTTGTAGATATAAACCACATGATATTCCGATTGAATGCTTTATTGGAGGGGCAACTAAATATGGAGATCATAGAAGCAAAATAAAGCTTATTTTCAATAATAAGCAATTTTCCAGGAATTGTTTTTTTGCTGTGCCATACGTATTACTACACGAATGCATTGCTCATGCTTACAGTGCAATTCTACTCAACAATGGTTCAGAATACTGCACTGAACCCAACGATCCATTTGATGAAGGATGGATGGATTTTTGTGCATTTACCATTTTAAACAATTCAAAAAAATCCCACTGGCCCAATTCTCTAAAAGAATTCATGAATGATTACAAAAAAATGGGGCAAAAATTTCATATGTCGCGTTCTGACTATCTCAACAAAAACTCATCAAAATTTGCTATACAGATCGCTCTTGGAATTCGTGCTGCAAAGAAAACATTTAATTATTTTAAACAAATTTCTGATTCTGATGACGAAGCTCTCTCTTATTTTTTTGGGTTTTCATTTGATTTCAATATTGGGGAATTTTCTAGAGAAGATCGAAGAAGCCTTGTGACAATGTGCGACAATCAACTACCAGAATCATGGGACCAACCGCTTCCATCCTATTATAATTCAAATGTTTATGAAATTTTCAAAAATTACCAGGAAACAAAAGATATTATTACTTTTTTTCATCGACTTAAGAGTATTGACATTCACAAAAATTAATACAATCATTATTCATTTGACAAACGAATAATGATTGTATTAATTGTAACTCAGAAATAGCTTGTTGCATATATACATGTGAGTACAAACATTATCTGGTCAGATTTAGAGACTGCACCATAATACAGGGCGATTCTCCTGTGTTATGAATATAAGTCTACTAGATAACCTTGACGTATTGATAGAGCGTGGTAGATTTTAAAAGGGTTCTTGCAGCGTAAACTGAAAGGGCTTAGTTACTTGTCTATTGCCATAATTCTATTTTTAAACAAGGGTGCGTCTTTGTGAAAATAAACGAACAATATAAAATTCTTGGTGCCATCTATGCGCTGAGAAACTTTAACGTAAAGTCTCTCGTTAGTTTTGCAAACGTTGGTGAATCTACTGTTTATAGATTTTTAAAGGGTAATAGGGATCTATTCTTGGAGGTAGGAACAAAAAAAACTAATAGCCCTGGAGGACAACACAAACAATATGCCCTAAAAACTGAGATGCTTCCACGAGTAAAGCAATTGCTTGAAGAACAGTATTTGGATTCGCTTTCCGCTCTTTCACACCATCAGACTACGAATAAAACAATAAGTGCTATTGACTCCCTTAGCTTTCTAGCGACAAATGATATTCTTTATCGTCTTTATCCAGAGGCGAAATCAATCGCTGATAAAAAGGCTTTACTCAAGGCCGCCAGTATAAGTAGTGAGTCTGCCCGCCTCGAATTAGGAGTTCAAAAAGAATGCTCAGGAACAAGATTGTCACCGCAACAAAATGAAAATTATCTTGCCCTAGAGCAACAACAAGGAAAGCTTCAGTTAGAAGAACTTAAACTATCATGGAGAGCACATGGAGCTGACATACAGAATTTAATGAATACCATCGATCCAATTTTAAATAAATTAGGAAATCCCGGAAACATCTGGGCGCAGTTTCTTAATAGAACACCAGTTGAGGCTTTTCAATCATTTAGAGTGAGAGTGGCCCCAGTTGTTTGGGTCACTGATGGAATTGAAACTAAAACAGACAGACTCACTCCTATAATCCATAAAGAAGTAAAAGGAGCATTCCACGGACACATTAACTACTTTCAGGCACATGAATTTCGTCCCCAGGCCCTCGACATTAGTGAAGTTCCTTCGGTTTGTGTCCTTACAATGAATTCAGAGGGATCAAAAAAAACTAAATCTGCTCTTATAAATGTTATTAATTATTGTGTGGATGCCAATATTGAAAAGGTCATTGTTTTCGATGCTAAGTCAGGCAAAACCCTGCGAAAAAATACGCCACGAAGTAACCTAATCTATTTTGATAACTGCAATAATATCACAAATAAAGTCATTTCCGGAATAATTAAAACCATTGTTGTTAGCTTTAGACGCAGGAACCTTCAATCACTAGAAAGTGGCAATTTAGGTACTAGCCCTGCCATTAGAGCCTATGAGGAGCGCCTCGAAGAATCTGAGGAGTGGACCCACTCGCTTATTGAGGACACTAAATAAGTATTTCTTCCTGTCTTATTAATAAGACAATATCATTCTAAGAAAAATAGTGCGCTACTACACCTAAACGCAATTTAGTTCCGAGTGGAATGGGGTGATATATGTTGGCATCTCTTTATCACATTGCTGTTATTGAACTTTTCGATGTAATCGACAGCAGACCTGCTTTCATTCCGTATTTCTCAAAATATTCCATACGTAAACTTGTCGCTTAGTAGATGAAAGCGATAATTCCCCTCCGCTTGTTTAGGCGGAATTTTCATGCTATATCGGACTTTTTCACCCCCCTTATATCCGGCCCAATTACCTCACCTCAATAACTCCTCTAAGGCAGTTTGCCTCTCATTCGCTTCCTGATGGCGAATCGCCATTGAAAGTGCTCGACGGGTCCCGACGAAGACCGCGAGGGTTTTGGCTCGGGTTAGGCCTGTGTAGATGAGTTTTCTGTAGAGCATCTTGAAATGCTGTGTGAGGACGGGAATGATGACAGTTTTGAACTCACTTCCTTGTGATTTGTGGATAGTGATGGCGTAGGCGAGGTCGAGTTCCATGATGTCTTCTTTTTTGTATTCCACTTCCCTTTCATCCGGGTAGAAGGAGACAATGCAGGTAAGATTTTCATTGTCGATATTTTTGATCTTTCCGATGTCACCGTTAAAGACATTCAGGTCGTAGTTATTTCTTCGGTGAATGACTCGGTCTCCTTCTCTGAAAATCTTTTCTCCGACCTTGAGTTGATGTTTCCCTCCAGCGGGGGGATTGGCTTTTTCCTGGATGATGCTGTTCAGATTTGCGGTTCCGAGACTCCCTCTCGTCATTGGAGATAAGATCTGGATTTCTGTTGTATTGCCGTGATATTTCGGGATCCATTCCAGGTAGAGCTTTGTGACGATGTCGACGGCTGTGAGTCGGTAATGGAGTGATGACCAGGGGTGGATCTTTTTTATGAGGGTCTTTAAGGCTTCAACTCCGCTTTCAGTCTTGTTGAGTTTTTCCAGGTCGACATGTTCGTATTTCGGGGGAATGACAAATTCTTCTTCGTAGGCGGACGAAATCTCTTCTTCCGTCCTGAAGGCGAAGGGACTTTCTTTGCATGAGGCGATGGCTTCGAGTTCCGCTGTTTTCCAATCAAAAAGCCGTTTGACTCGACCGATGAATTTGATCTGATCCTGAGTCGCTTCGTCCGAATCAATGAAGAGGCAATCTTGTTTGTCGTGCCAGATAGAAGGACGTTTGAAGGGGGATTCTATCGGTGGGATCTTTCCGGTGTTGATCTGGTGGGCGTATTGGATGATGGCAGATTCCTGGGCCTGACGAAAAACTTTTGTAAGTCGAAAACAGGGGACGGATTTTGACGCGATGATGTCGTTCAGAACATTTCCGGCCCCGACGGACGGAAGCTGGTCGGCATCCCCGATGAAAAGAACTTGGCAATGTTGTGGCACGGCCTTTAGAAGTGCGGCGCTGAGGCTGATGTCGAGCATGGAGCATTCGTCGACAATGAGGAAGTCAGCCTTTAAGGGAGAGGTGTCGTTCTTCTGGAACTCTCCGCCTCTCCATTCAAGCATCCGATGGATCGTCTTGGCCTCCCGCCCAATGACTTCGTGCATCCTCTGGGCCGCCCGTCCGGTCGGTGCGGCAAGAAGGACATCTTTTCCCATTGCTTCGAGTAGTCTGACGATGACTTTTGTCGTGGTGGTCTTCCCGCAACCGGGGCCTCCGGTCAGGATTGAAAATTGGTATGAGACGACACCCTCGACCGCTTCGGCCTGTTCATCACTCAATGAGATCGAGTTGTTTTTGCAGTAGCGGACAATCCAGTTGGAAATCCGGTCTTGATCGCCTGGGATAGCTCCTGTCATTTGCTGGAGCTTTTGCGCGACGCTTGTTTCATCGTAGTAGAGGCTTTTTGAGTAATAACAACGGCACTCTTTCCCCTCTTGATCCAGGTCTCGGACCCGGAGCTGCCCCTCTTTCAGCATCGCTTCAAGATATTCCGTGAGCTGTGCGCCGAGATCGATTTCGATGAGTTCTTTGACCTGGGTTTGGATCTGGTTTTCAGTGAGGTAACAATGACCCTGCTCCCGACTGGCAGAAAGGACATGCCGGATGGCGGCATTGATCCGTTGAATGCTGTCTCCGGCAAGACCGATGCTTAGGGCGATCTTATCAGCTGAGAAGAAGCCGATGCCGTAGATGTCGGTAGATAAACGGTAGGGGTCTTCCGTGACATTTTGGATGGCTTTGTCCCCGTACTTTTTATAGATTTTGACGGCAAAGAGGGTACTGATGCCGTGGCTCTGGAGGAACATCATGACTTCGAGGATGGCCCGGTGCTCCCGCCAGGCCTTCACAATCATGCTTAATTTCTTTTGAGCGATTCCGGGGACTTCTGTGAGGCGGTCAATCTCATGTTCAAAGATCTCAAGGGTATCTTTGGCGAAATGTTTGACGATCTTTTTTGCGGTCTTCGGGCCGACACCTTTGATCAAGCCGGATCCGAGATATTTTTCTATTGAGGCGGTCGTAGCGGGTTTCTTCTCAATGGCTTCGGTCGCTTTGAATTGGCGACCGAATTTCGGGTTAAAAGTCCAAGCGCCCTTAAATTCCATCGTCGCCCCGGCAAAGACTTTCGTCTGATGGACGGTGACGGTCTCCTGCTGCTCAGGTCGGTCGAAGGGATTGACCCGAAGGACGGACCAGGCATTCTCAGGGTTGTGGTAGGTGACGCGATTGACGATGCCGCAAAGTGTCTCAACGATGGTGGTCATTTTGAAAAACAGCCTCTATTCAAATATTCCCAAAAAGACGAACTTAATAATGTGTAAACGTCGCATGGCTTGAATACAACTCATTGCTTATTTTCGTTCATAATCTACGAAGTACATTGACCAATCAAGGATTAAGTAATCCAGTTTAGTCAATCCGGTATATCAATTTGTCTTCCATAAGAATCTCCAAAAACAACCTCCCATGCTTTCCTTGCTAAGGGGAGAAAGTAATTCGAGTTTCCTCCAATAAAACATTTTTTTTAATTGTCTGAATAGTGGCAAAATTATTGATTTTTTGGATGAACCCCCTTTTTTCTGTCCCCGGAAATCCAGAAAAAAGGCAAAAAAAAAGAGACCCCCAAATTCGTAAAGGGGTCTCTCATTTTTTTATTCAGCAACAAGCATGTCAAAATAACTCGATAGCTTCATATTCTTTTCTGCAACATCTTCAATCTCCCGCTCCAAAGACTCAATGAGTAAAGAGACCGAAACCTCCTTTGCGTCCTTAAGCCAAATTGAATATTGCACCACGGCCTCCTCAATCGCCTTTTTACAAAAACCTTCGACGGTCTTGGCATTGAATATCGGCCTCGTATCAACAAAATGGAAGACTTCCCGATCGGTAAAGAGTCCCGGGAATGCGCGTTGATGTGTCTGAGAAAAGAGAAAGGTGTTGAGCATGTATGCCTTCCCGTTTTGGATATCCGGGAAGCCCGATATCATCTGAGGCGAGATAATATCGAAGATCTTCACGTTCTCCCCAAGCCGACTCAAATGCCGTAGCACAGGAGCATCCGGCTGAGTTTTGTTCAAGACCTCTTCCATTGCTGCGATCTCTTTGTAATGCTGCGGAAAGAGCGGGCGAAGGCGTCCCGCCATCTGCATTCGTACCTCAGCATTGTCTAGCCCTTCGCTCATAAATCCGTACTGGGTATAAAACAAGTTGAAGCCTTTCAAGATCGATTTTGTGGTGGCGACCAGGGTCCGTCCCATGTTTTCACCCAAGCGATCAAAGGACTCCAGCAAGCGATACCGTTCCGACTTCTCCGTTTTGCCCGTCACGGAAAATTCTGCCTTTGTGGCAGAAAGCAAACTTTGTTGCGAGAAGCGATACCGGCAAGAGATGAGAAGTTGGACTTGATGAGATCTCGTGAGCTTCGACATCCGGCGCGCATAATTTTCGAAGCCAGCGCATCTTGAAATGAGCAAGCGAATCCGATCGAGATCCCCCTTTTCTATCTTCAGATTGATCCCACCTTCCGCCAATAACACGGCCAGCCGATGTAGAATCCGGTCCGCAAACCGGAGGACCAGAGGAAAGTTCAAGGACTCGGACGCCTTGAAGATAATCCCGTACTCAGCCAAGGCCTGCGCCAGATCGACATGCTCGGAACCGATATCATGGATGACTTCATTAAAACGTTGCGCCTCCAGTCCGATCCGGCCTTTCGCTTCATCTTGCAGGATCGCCAAAGTCTCACTGAGAAAGATAGGGTATTTTGCCAGGATAGAGGGCCGGAAGTGGATCAGTTCATCTTCTTCCGTCCCGATTTTATTCAGATCATTTTTGAAGTGTTCAACAAGCTCATTAAAGGTCTGCTTGCCTTGCCTGAGACCCAATGCCACGCCCAGGGTTTCCAGGATCATGGCCCGTTTTTTCTCAATCTCTTCCTCCTCTTGTTCTATCCTGCCGCGCAGATGGTCTTGTGATCGATTCTCCAACAAATTCAGCAACTCGAAATAACGCACCGGCGCAAAAAACTGAGCCAGTTCCTCAATCAGACGATTGCCGAGGATCTCTCCTTCGGATAGTTCCTCCAGTATACCGATCAAGGCCGCTTTCTGATCCAGTCGCGCCGCCAGATAGGCATGGGACTCTGTCTCTTCCACAATCTGAAATCCCTTGTGTACCTTCCGTGTCACCTCCTCTTGCTTCGGGATCAGTGGCACGCCATGCATGAAAGCGTAAGTGGCGAGAAATTCCATACGGAGTTTTCTGCATTCGCCTTCCACCTCTTTTTTCACTACCCACCAGGTCCGGTTATAGGAACGCACTTTCCTGACCATGTTGACGAACATCGTCAGGTTCAGGAATTGTCGGATCTTCTCCAAGACCTCCAGGTTGGTCACTGCCTCAAGCAGGTTCGGCTGGAGTTGCTTGGCGTTCATCTGGAAATGGACCTCTTCTTCGGCATTCAATGCGCGATCATAAGTCAAAGCCGAAGTCATGGATTTGAGCAAAAGCAGACAAGGAATTAAGGTGTCCAGATCCCTCGATCCGGGATGAACCAGGGGTTTCTCCAAGCCGATGAGGGGACGAACCGGCTCTTCTATCGGCTGGATGATCCGTGTATGACCAACTCCCAGTTTTGCCATGATATCGACTAAGGTCGCCTGAATTTCTTTGCCGTCTCGGTTTTGACCCAGCCAGGGGGTAATCGGAAAAAGACCGGCATTAAAAGCCGCGTGGTAATAACAGGCCAAGACAGCGCCGGCACAGTCGGTATAGATCAGCTCATGCATTGCTTTTTCCGTCGGGTTTTTATCCGCATCGTCGACCCTGCTCGATCCGTCTTTTGAGGTTTCAAGAAGATTGAAATCGATCAGCACGCCAGTCCGTGAACTGCTGGTTCTTAAGAGGTTCAACAGCCGATGTAATGTCAGGCTGTTTCTGTCGTAAATGCGGTCTTGAAATGCGCTCAACACCGACTGCATATGATGGGCAATTTTGGGATAGGCGTAGAGAAATGCACCGACATTGATTTGATTGGTCGACAGCAGGTAAAGAAAATCACCGGTATCGTTATTCACCGGGGTGGCCGACAGTCTGTAGTCGACCCGAAGGACTCTCTTCTTTTTCAGATAGCCATAGAGGGTTTCCATCGCAGAAGAGATGCCGCTCTCTCCATTTTTCATGAAAGAAGATTCGTCTGCGACGATCATGAAGTGAAATCCCCTGCGAACAAGAATCTCCAAGGATTGGATAATGTCCTGTTTTTTCTTTAATCCGACCTCATGCCGACTCAAGACAACACAATCGCCATCCTGGAGTTTTAGGGAAGAGAGGTTTTTTATCCGGACATGATGCAGCTTCTCTTCCGGAACCCCGATCTCAATCATCGACTTGATCACATTCTCAACCAGGTTGGCCTCCGTCAGGTACAGGGTGATGATCCCGGGAACGATCTTCCCGCGTTCCGATTCCGCCTTTGCGATGATTTCAGTAAACATCTTCAGGAAGATCGGCGTCGTATAGGTCTTTCCTGCACCGACCTGGGCAAAGTTGTTTAATCTGAAAAAATCTTTCGGATGCCGTCTTTTTGAGAGAAAGGATTGCAGGCCCAGATAGGCGTAAAAAAGTGCCTTCTCCTGCATCGCGGTCGGAGATCCAGCGAAACCAAAGGAGATCTCCTTGATAAAACTCTGGAATGTAACAAAGCACTCCAAGTGAATCTCCGAGCCAGAGCCTGATTCACTCAACATCTCCTTCTCAAGGCTTTTGGCCTGTATGGAGACAAAGGTCGATAAAGAAGCCCAGGAGGCAATTGAAGAGACGAACATGTTGTCGCATAAATCGGCAAGTTCCTGATATTGCGCCAAGGCTTCTCCTAATTCGAGGCCTGTGCTGCCTCGATTTTTCAAAACGGACAAGTGATCGACGATCCTGCCGTTCTCTATCTCGCACTCAGCAATGATCAATCCGATCTCAGTGAGAATTCTCCCCAACTTAGTGTTGTCCGGGATGGTCGTATAGAGGCATTTAAAGAATCGATAATCACATAGAAAAGGATTCTCCTTTTCTTTTTTTCCTTCCTCTTCTGTGGTATCAATGTGTGCCACCTCTTCCTCCTGGTGATAGCAGCATTCCAGCTCCCGCAGTCTCCCCATCAAATGCTTCAAGGGCGTGATCCTTTTTTCGAAGCGGTCCATAAATACTTCTCTGAACTTCCGGGCATATGGCAGCAGGAACAATCCGTCGTCATGCTCTGCAACCCTGATCACCGGAGGATTTCTTCTGCTCTCTTTCTTCGGAAATGAGAGCTTGGTCACTGGAACTTCCGGAATATGAATGGTTTGAATCGGATCAATCGGCCGCAATTGTCCGATCTCGTCTTCAATCTCTGCTGCCACAATCTCAGGGGAATGGGAAAAGGATGTAATCCTCTGATGGAAATCACGAAGCTGATCCAGCCTTGTTTGTAAGGTCTTTGATAAAAGTTCGTTCATCGCATCTCCTATCTTGATTTGGATTTAAAATAGAAAGGCCCGACTTTCCATCTCGGGGAAGTCGGGCCTTCAAAACACTTCATTCTGCTTTGTCTTCTGTTACGCCGCTTTCTTTTTCTCAGGCGTTTTCTTCCTTGGTTTTCTGACTCCGTATCCGAAGCGTCTCCAAGCCTTTGGATCAATCGCCAATACGGTTGTACTCCTCGGTTCAAGGCTGATGTAAGCCGCCGAATATTCGAGGTAGCCGTAACGCAAGGCCTTCCAGAGCATCTCGGCGGCCTCTATGGCAACCAGGGGATTGATAAAGAGATCCTGTTGTTCGATGGCCTCAGCCAGAGAACAGGAAGGCCCCTGGTCGTCGTCTTCTCCCTCAGCCAACTCCGGATAGAGATCAAGAACGGTCGGAAGCCGATTGATCGTCTTGACTCCGGGTGTTGTAGGTTGTTGTGTTTTACCAGTGGACCCGAAGACGACCTGTCCCTGACGTTGCATATTCCCGCAATCCATCCAATACGGATGATGGTAAGTTCGCCGAAGTGCGCGGCCGATCATGACTCTTGACCTTGCGGTATCCACCGCAGTAATCACGAGTTTAGGAGAACTCGAATAGCTGACCGGGTAGGCGACCGGATGTCCTTCCCAATCGAAACCGGTGCATTGATTGATTCGAGTGACCAAGACCGACACTTTCGGCAAGCCGATATCCGGTTCATAAAACATCTGCCTGCCGACATTGGCTGCGCTGACGAGATCAGGGTCGTACATCACGACATGGAGACCCGGATGGCCCAAAGCCAGAAGCGTCGTATTGAGTTGAACAAGTCGGGTCGCGAGGTGGCTTCCGGTCCCGCCGCAACCGACCAGATGGATAAGGGTCGGTCTTGTACCGGTCAAGGATCTGAGATAATGCCGCATGTCATCTCCTTACCAGAAGACTTCCAGAGACTGATGTTCTCAGAATCCTCAAAGAAAAACCCGGACAGACAGAGGCGGATCGCCGTGTCGAGTTCGGCCAAGGCACGGCCCTTTGCACAATTCCCTATTACCAGAGAGAAGTGAGCTGTCCCCTGATCTGATCGATTATCCGTTTCGGAAAAGAAGGCAGGTCCCCGGCCATGGCTGTGCATGTCCAGGACGAGGGAAGTTTCCGGGGCAAGCTCCGGCCATCGAAACATCACAGAGCCCACGTTTTGCACAAGAAGGTCAAGTTCCAGATATTGCCAGCCTTCATCAGCACTCCAGATAATCCATGCGGCCGTTTCAAGCCCCTCTTGTCCCGATTCATTCGCCTGCGCCACAAATCGTTCCAGAAATCGGATCGGAATAGCACCACTCAAAAGTGCTGTCTTTTCCTCGACGGATCCATAGGGAAGCGGACGCGGACTCTCAAAGATCCTTTTGATCAATACACCCCATGCCGTTTTCGCCTCGATCCACAGGCCGTCGTCTGCTATCAGTAAGCGGGAGCGGTTTTTTTGAAGTTCCGGTAACGATTCAAACTGCGGAACCATGAGGGTCGGAAGGTGGTTTTGAAGCAGGATGTCTTTTCGGTTCATAAAGATTCCTTTCGATCAAAAGCTGACGCAAGGTCTTTCCGGCAGGTTTGATCAAGTGATAGGGAAAGCGTTTTCTTTTTCCCGAGAGCAGGGCCTGCCAGAATTGCTCAAGCGTGCCCTTGATCAAGAAATCCCGATCATCGACGTTGGGATGCGTGAATGCGCTGTTGTAAAAGCTTTCCGCCCAAGCTGTAATATCGCAAGGCCGACAGCCTGCGGGCATCTTCGTCTGTCCGGTGCAGACGCTATGATCTTGATAGACATTCAGGAAAGGGGGGCATAGTAGAGTCGTATCAAGGTCGGGGCGTTTGTCGCCTTTTACAACATAGATCAAAAGTTTTGAAGGTTCTGCAAGCATGACCATGGATGGCCACAGAACAATGCCGCTCGTTAATCCCGTTCTAAGCCCGAAATAGATCGGTCTTCGCACGGAAGGGCGAAAGAAGATCAACGGGCCATTGTCTCCGGAACCGTAGGCCAGAAGAGAGAGATCAACCCACCCGAGGCGGAAGATCAGTGAGGGAAGAACGCACTTGCATAGTTCCTCAAGCGCTCTTTTAGAAACGGATCGTCCAGCTTCCAGTTGGGGAACCCCTTTGGCATCGGTCCTCACCGGATGAATCTGCCAGTAATGGACGGCGCCGCCATAGGTATCTGAATCGGCGTAGCATAGGAGCGCCGTTTTTAATTCAAGTGTCTCCACCATCATATTTATTCTCCCTCCTTCTTTTCTGCTTGGGGCGGATTAGTAAGACGGGCACCCTCATAAAAGAGATCGAACCATTCGGAAGACCGCTTCAGCAGACGAACACTTTCGCCCACCTGTTCCGCATTGTTGAACGGCAGGATTGAGAAGGGCTCGCTTCCCCCTTGATATTCTGAGTCCAGCATTTCAGAGAAATACTCGGTTAAAGGATCTCTTGGAGACCAGAGAAGGGGCGTAAGATAACCCGGATCGAGAAGGCAGGCATCCGGGAGGAGGTCGTAAGCCGGGAAATAAGGCATCGGGTTTTCCCAAGTCAGGCTGGTATCGAAAACCGCTCTCGCCCAGTGCCACCATGGATGTGTCCATGCGGATGCCGGAGGGCATCCAGGAAACGCAGGAAAGCGCGGTCGTTCTTTCATCCGGAGAAGGAAGCGGTAGTCTTTTGGAATGTGATTCTCAATCCAATTCAGTTCGTTTTTGATCGCTGCTCTTTCATCGGCTTCCAGACCGGCATCGTTTATTTGTTCTTCACTCCAATCCTGGTATTGTTCAAAACAATCGTCGTAGGTATAGGTATTTCTGAACCAGCAGAGCATCTTGAGGGCTGCGATGACTACGCCCTCCAAGCTTTTATCCGACTCCCCGATCTTCGGCAGAATGTCGCAGAAGATGACATCGACATCATACGGATGATGGATCATCAGGCAGATGCCATTTGGCTCACCGGCATCCCCGAGCTTCTCAAGCGTTAGAGTGCCGCCGGATACTCCCACCATCTTGGATTCCAATTTTGAGAGGAGACTTTCGATCCATGAAACAAGCGCCGCCTTGATCCGGTCCGGATCGGTATTGGAAGCCCAGGGACCGGGGGGCACAATCTCCTCATCTTTTATGATTTGAGAAATCCAGAGACCGATCTGAGCAAGTTTGCCGTTGTCGATGCCGACGTTCACATGGTCAAGCCTGGAAGGAATCCCTTCTAATACGGGGAGCGCGATCAATGCAGAAGTGGAAGTCTCTCGCTTGGCAGAACGACCTCTCCTGTCTGCCCGTTTTGATTTTGTCCGCCGAATAGTTGTGTCAGCAGTCTGTGTGGACATCCGCTTCCTCCTTTTTTGTTACGCTTAATATCGGCTTGGCTGTTTGTCTCTTTCGCCGCCATATCCGCCAGCGCTTGCACGGTGATGGGAGGCGATTGCTCGCCCCCCTTTGTTCCCACTGCCCGTTTGATTGCGTAGACCAGAGTGTCCCCCCTCCGGACAGGCTCTTCCATGACCGCCTGCGACAATTCCGGATAAACGGCGGTGTAGAAGTGTTTAACGTCCTCTGGATTCATCGTTGGATCCGGATCGTTCAGACGCATACCGCTGTATTCAAAGATTCGTTCAATCAGTCGTTTTTCCATTTTTCCTCCTGACAAGTGAATGCTTATTGAAAGAGACTGAAGTCTTTTGACTCCGGTTTTGTTTCGGTTTCTTCCTTCGCATTTGGTTTATCTTTTGTTCGATCGGGCGTCTTTTCTGTTGTTGATATCGCCTTTTTGATCGCCTCTTGTTTGGCAAGAAAGGCGCGTTGCAACATTCCTTCGGTTGTGCCGGTTTCTTCCAACATCCGCATAAAGTCATTGTTTAATTCTTCCGGCGTCCCTTCCAGGACCATTGGCACGCGGGCTTGTTGGTAGTCCTCTTTTTTCTGTCCCTTCAATGTGTCAATCGCCGGGTAGATCGGCTGGACCAGAACGACCAGATGGGCGTTTCGGCCTGCTGTGATTGTGAATGAGATCTTGCCTTGCGGGGGGATGAGTGATGCAATTTTGTTAAAGTCGAACATTTGTGATCTCCATTGTTATTGTGGTGGAACAAAATGACGGGAGGGCCTTAAGAAAGGCTGAGTGTTTCCGGATGAAGCCATTTCGGGAGCTTCGTTCCAGAAATGACGCAATTCAATACCCCTTCGATCAGCTTCTTTTTGGGCTGGTTTGCCAGTTTTTTGATCGACAAGCCCTTGTGCTTGGGTGAGTTGTCGAGGTCAATTTCCTTGGCCGTGGCCTCAATCTCTCTTTTGGTCAAAAGTTCAAGATAGGCCTTGTCCAGAGAGAAAAGGTCCTCGGGATGTTTCTTCAGATCGACAAAGAGCATCTGTTCGACTGTCTCAAGACTGAGCTTCGGAATCACCCGGGTCGCCATACGGCCAGCGAGAGGAAAAAGAGCCTCAATGTTCTGAGGCCTTGTTCCTGCCAGTAGGCGGATTTCGAGGGAATTACCTTGGTTAGTCGCAGCGCTGTCCAATTTTTTCATTAACGAATCAGATGAGAAATCCCTGAGCCATGCAGCATTTGCCATCGCGATCATGGCAAGCCGGAGCGCATTTTCATGCGTCCCGGTAAACGCTTTCATTAGATAGTCATCATATTGTTTCCTCTTGTACTCCTTGACCCGCTGTGGGACATTTGCGGTGCTCATTTTTTCCGGATCACCACTATTACTCTTCCCTGTCTTTCTTGAGGAAGCATCTGGTGTCCTTTGGGAATCAAGCGTTTCCTGACGTCCATTCGAAGAAACAGAAGTCTCTTTTTCAGCATTCTCCGCCCGAAAGGCGGCGGCGCGTTCCTGATAACAGGCCTGCTTTGTACAGATGTTCTGTTTGAGCAGATGACCCATGTTGGAAATGAAGACCACCAGGAATTGGCAGCTCTGGCAGTCAGACAAGTTGCTTTCCCCTAACTCCGCTTTGTTGTGTATGACGGACTGAGTCGGATTGATGTCAGCAGGCAAGTCCTTGATCGCAACTTTCAAGTTCTCCGTCATTACGGCTCTGGGTCCCATCTCTTCAATCCTCTTGATCAGGGATTTCGCCTTTTCCCCTTCCTTTTCTCGCCAGCACGCATCGTCAAGACAACGCCCCAGTCCGGAGGTCTCCCGGGCAAAGAGTTCAGGTTGACCCGCGCTGTTGTGTGAACAGTTCAGACAGTCAGCGGTTTCAAAGAACGCGGTCTGGAGGTTTCTGTTGTTTTGCAAGGTCAGGAGGTTTGACAGCTGAATGCCGTTTAATTGCTGTTCTTCCACCGTTGTGAGAATTGAGTTTTGTCGCTCCGGTGGAAGGCAAGCGAGCTGTTCAGCGACAGTCAGGCTGATAGTACCGCTTAACAACTTGTCGCGAACCAATGATTCCAGCCGTGACAGTTGAAGTCGGCGCCGGATATAAGCCGCGCTCCGATTCAGGTAGGCGGAGAGATCTTCAATGGATCGGCTTGCAAGAAGCCGCTCAAAGGTTTCCGCCTCTTCGACCGGTGAAAGATCGACTCTCTGAAGGTTTTCGGATAGTAGAATCGCCGCAATCTGCTCAGAGTCCAAATCAGTCCGTACACGGGCGGGGATGGTCTCGAAGCCTAAGGCTTTACTTGCGAGAAGCCGTCTGCTTCCCGCAAGACGGTAATACCCTCCTTCAGGCCTTTGCGTTACGGTGATCGGGTGGATTAAGCCGATCTTCCCGATATTGTTTTTCAATTCCAGAAGAGATTCGGGATTGATGTAAGTCCTCGGTTCCTTCGGATGGTCATAGATTTGATTGACCGGGATATCTCTGATTTCCATCTTTTCTGTTTGTTTTATTTCGCTTGTCTGTTCCATGTTGTCCTCAATATTGATTCGATTATTTTGTCTGCCGTCATCTAATGAGGGCCGCTCATCGTTCTTCCGGATAGCAGATGGTCACCTTCCAGCCGTCGGGATGTCTTTCAGGGATGCCCCAGATTTCTCCTGTTGGATGTTGGACCTTGATAATGCCGGATGTTCCCTGCATGAAGGCCTTCTGTACGGCAGCGGCAATCTGATTGATTTCCGCCAGACCTGCCACGGTTCTTGTCGTGACATAGTCCGCGTACCTTGGTGCTTGTTTGTGGTTCCGGTAGGCATCCGGAATGGGGCAATTTTTCAGACGTAAAAACCGGAGCATGAATTCGGTTCCCCAGTCGCCGCATTGACCGCAGTAGGCCCTCCCCGCTACGTCATCGCAGGAGGCGAGAAAGGTGGAAGCCTCATCAAGTGTTGTCGGGTCTTTGCCGTAACAATTTGCACAATTCGGGCAGATGGGATGCGTGCATGAGGGGCAGATCAATAGCTCCGTTTTCGGGATCGGATTTGGATATTTCGGGCGACCTCCGCAGATTTCACATGCAAAGCCTTTAATCCGGATTAAGGAAAGTACCGCCTCCTTTTCTAGTCTCGAAGCCTCGTTATAGAGGCTGTTAATTTTTTCATCGGCGGCCCGCTCCAGGTCGTCTTTCGGGGGAGGTGAACCGACATACCGGTTCGTTGTTTTTGTCAGGCGGTTTGCTTCATCCATCAATTCGGAGATTTTATTGGCAATCTCTGCCGGGATCTGCCGCTCGTTTTTGTGCTCCATGTATCGGCCGTTGTCATTTCTGCTTGGAAAGGTAATCAGCTTGAAAAAGAGGGCGATTTCCGCATCATCATCCGGATCAATATGATCCAGATAGAGCGGGACAGAGACCCCGTTTTTCCCCTTGGTAAATGTCTCGAACTGGAATCTTGTCTCTTCTTCCGCGTACTTTTCTCTGAGTGCCTCTTCCCGGTCGGGGATGGGATTCTGTAATAACCATGTTGCAAGGTCGTCGCATTCGACGTGTTCTTTCATCTCACGCCAGGTTAGGGCTGAGAGGTCTTTCTCAAGCCAGTCTATAAAAGAGCTTCGGGATGCCTTTCCGACCTCTGATTCCTCGAAGTAGTACTTGCTTTCTCGGGCGAATATTTCATTGAAGTGATGTTCTTCAAGCGCCCCGTATAGGTTGGCACCCGACTGCCCTGTCAGTTCATAAATAAATTTCACATCCATGTCGTTCTCCTTAATCCTCGATTTGAAAACAGGAAGGCCCTCAACAGATGTGTCCGAAGAGGGCCTTCTAAAGTTGTTTCTGTTTTTTATTTTTCTTTGCTTCTATGTCTCCTAGCTTCTAGACACTCATGCGTCGTGAGAGCCTTCTATCCCGCCTTTTAGGAAACAAGTTGGAGACTCCGGATCTTCCTAACCGGTCTGGCAGGTCCTTTTAGAATCTCCATTCCCTTTCGGAAATCTTTTGAGAGTGCATCCGTCTTCTCCAAAAGATTCCGGGTCTTAAGCGGCGTGACAGTTGTCTCGTTAAAATGTTGCAGGTAATGCAGGTACTTCTTCTGCTTTTCCAGAAGATCAAGCCCTTCCATCCCTTGATTGATTTTTGTTATTTCGCCCGCATCCTGCTGAAGGATGGACAGCATAAGTTGTGCGATTGCGGTACAGATGGGATTTTCAGAAAGGAGCAATTGGGCTGCCTTCTCTTTTCCTGGAAGATCCCCTGCGAGCAGGGAACTAAACCATCCCTCTCCGATGTAAGACTTCATCAGGCCTTCGGCTTCCAGACTGATTTGGTTAAACATCGGGATATTCTTGTTGAGATCGGAGGATCTACGCTGTAGTTGCTGACAAACCTGTTTCTGTTCGATCTCTGGAAAGGTTTCCAGAACACCGCAGATTTCTCTCTCATTGAGCATATAGAGTGAAAACGGATAGGGAATGTGGCCTAAGACCGGGTGATCCGTCGTAAAACAGACGCCGTTGTATGGACCGACGATTCGGGTCAAGGCCGCATTCGCCCGGATCGGGTGGATCGCCGAGAGGAGATAAAACCGGGAATGGAAACGATTGGAGGTCGCCAGGATTGACCGGAACACCTTTTTAAAAGTGTTCCCCGGTTCGGAAGTTTGACTTCTCTTGAGTCGATGATTCATGAAGTATTTTATCAAGAGGTTTTTCCTCAGAGAGACCCCGACAGACGGCTGAAGGGGGATCTTCCATCGCTTCTCAAGTGCAGCGATCCAGCCGGAGAGCTTTTCAAAGGATGCAATCTGGTGAAAGCGCTTTGCCTGGATCTCCTTTAGAAGTTTTTGGTAGCGATCCGCGCCGGTCGCGTCGTATCGCCGCCTGGCCACCTGGATTTCTGATTCGATAACAGCTTTGATCGCCTCCTGGTGTTGTAGGAAGATTCGGAGCAGATTGGCGGATTGGAGCATCTGCATCGACGGCCCCAAGATCTGACGATCCAAGGTGTCCCATTGATCTGCATTGAGACAATGACTGACAAAAGCAGGAAGATCTGCGACTTTGAGATGAAGGATGTCGCAGTCTGAAAAGGGAGATTCCTTTCCATTTGCGACCCTGCCAGAAATCAGCACATTGATCGAGATGAAACATTCTGCTTTGACCTGGCTTTTCTCTGAGATTTTTTCCCCGTCAAAGACATAGGCCGGCATGGAGATCGGCATCAGCGCAGCGTCATTGAAAGAAAAGGGCTGTCCTGAGATCGCCAGGATCATCACCGGATGACTGACCAGACCTCCGGCATGTCTCACTCTCTTGAAATTCCTCGATCTTGAAGACGTAATGAGGAACGAAATCCCCCCTTCCCTCAGCTTCAAAGGCAGGATCTTTCGTGTAAAAGCGGTCAGAGAGATTCCTTGCGATGTACCTGTTAAACCGAGTCGCTTGAATTCTCTTTTTTGCGCCTTCTTCGCCTGGTCGAAAATATAGGGCGGATTGGCAATGAGCAGATCGAATTGATGATCCGGAAGTGCCTGATGCAAATCAAAGGCGTGATGTTTGAATACGGCGCAGTTACTTGCCGCAGTGATCACCCTGCCTTCTTCACAGGCAGTTGCTATCGCAGCAGGATCGACTTTTGTCGTCAGTTCCGTCACTTCTGCCGAGATCGGATTGAGGTCATTTGTGAAGATCAGGAAGCCGGGCCGATGGATGAGGGGACGGATCAGACTCCCTTTTCCGACATTCGGTTCCAGGATGTTAATCTCCTGCCCGGAGATTGCGGTCATCGGGATGAGACGAAGCAGGTGTTGAAAGATCTCAGGAGAGTAATAGGCCCCGTTCCCCTCATCCGAGCTGAGTGATCGTTTTGCGGATGACTGGGGGTCTCTCTTTGTTTCTTCATCGATTTCGGAAAGCATCTGAAGAAACCTTTCCATGCGCGTCGCGCTGATTTCACCGGAGGACAGCTCCTTGAGCTGAGACATTAAAGATTCTGCGAGCGGCCTCACGGAGAAGGGGAAGTCGCCTTCAAGATAGGCGTGGAGTCCCGCGAAGAGGAGTTGCCTCTGCTCTGCGGGTGTTTGGTTATCCCGGATAAATGAGAGCTGGGCCTGTACCAGATTGCTGCTGACCGGAAGTCCGCCTTCCCCTGAATAGCGGCAGTAAAGGGATTGCTGTAGCGCAGCGATTTCCCGCCACTTTCCCGCCAAAGAAGGGCTTGGATGACCTCGTGTCTCTGCAATCAGCTTGTTTAGTCGGGATCGGAATGCGAAGAGGTCACCGACGCTGTCGATATATTGTTCGGCCCGATCTTCCGTCCCTGAAAACGAAGTCAGCCATGATGAGGGATAGACCGGATAGGAGAGGAAATTGAATGTTGCTTCCGTTTCCTCTGGAGAATCCTTTTCATGAAGGAATAAGTCGAGAGGAGTATTGTTTATCGGTTGGTCTTCAAAAAACGAAAACAAGTCGAGCTGATTTGGATTATTTTGTCCCATAAGCTCCTTTCATTTCATATGACTTGGATAAAAAGCGGCCCTCGACGGATTGCTCCGAAGAGGGCCTTTTTGATTCAAGTGCGCTTAAGTTGATGAACTCAGGAAACGCGCGAGACGTCGATCTTTCCATTCTCAGCGCTCACTGAGAAACGATGACCATTGAGTGCCTCAGTATAATTGAGGATCGCGCTTGCGATGAGTTCGCACAAATCTCCTTTTAGAAAGGCAAGAGAGGCCCGAAAGCTTTCCATTACATTTTCGTAATAGGATTCATCAAAGTCTCCACCATCTGTCCGGAAATAAAAGACCTGATCAATCGGATAGTTGTGATAGAGCGGCTGATCAATGATCCAAAAGGTGTCATCTAAAAAGACATCCTCCATGACTTCTTTTGTGCCGTGTCCCTCCAGATCCAGGTAAAACCGTTTGCAAAGAATGACTTTTTTCCCCCACCAACTCCCCTCAGCAAGGTGGTCTTCTTTCTTGACGGAGACAGACACTCTTCTCCTGAAGAATACGTCGAACGATTCACCGGACGATGTTTTGGAAAACCAGTGCTCCGGGTCATTCCAGCTTCTGAGCACCGGGATTTTAAAGAGATAGGCTGCAAAGAGATGATTGATCGTTTTCTCATCAAAATAGATTTCATCCCAGTCTCTGATAAATCGGATTCCGTTTTCAGGTGTCGGAGCTTCTTGTTCGTTCAGGTGGTTAAAACTGTCATCGATCTCTTCATCCTCGTAATGCAGCAGATAAGGCGGATCGTTTAGACAATGCCAACGGTCTCCCGGAATAGGGATTGACCGGATCGGCTCGTAACAGTGCCAGGCAAGGAGGGTATCGAAATGTTTTGCGCCCTCTCCTTGTGAGACAATATGGACCACGGCGGCATTTCTGAGATTTGATTGAAGTACCTCGATTTTTTTCGATGTCTCTTTAGAGTTGTACAATGTGTTCCGGTCCGGAACTCGGACTCGCCATTGATCCGGATGGAGATGCATGTGTACCCGCATCCCTGTCCGGTCAAAGTTCGGCCAGGGATAGACCCGACTTGCTTGCTCTGAAATATTGAAACCCTGGAGAAAAGTTTTCCCTTCTTTGTAGGCGATAGGAGGTTTGGGATCTAATTCGACAAGCGCCACCCCTCCGCTCAGATCGAAACGCAGTCCCTGCCAGACGTCCAATGCATAAGGCCGTTGCAGTTCAATACCGTTCAGGAAAACAGGCACTGGAAATCCGCAAATGATTTTTTCAATAAGGACGCGGACACCGTCCTTTTCCGAATCGTTTGAAGTGATGAGCGCTTCTTTGAGCCTGATGATAATCGTGGTTCCGGTTCGTGTTTGGTCCGGTTCCGACTGGACAGGCTCTCCTTTCAGCAGCTTTTCTGTCTCGATTGTAAGGTGTTGACGATTTGACCGGATCTCGACCTCTGTGGCTGCATAAAGTGTGGCATAGCATCCCAATCCAAAAGGGTTCTCTTTTTCAATTGTCTCTTGTTCCCACCCTGAATCGCCCAGGGTTAACAAGGTCTGGAAGTCCGGGATGCCGCAACCGTCATCTGAAATTTGCAAATAATGCAGATCAGAAGGATCGGTCGTTAACTTGATCTTGGATGCCCCGGCTCTTCTGGCGTTTTGAAGCAGTTCCCGAATCCAGATCTTCTCGCCTGAAAAAACTTCTCCAAAATTCTTTAAAAGCCCGGAGAAATTGACATCAACGTGCAGATGTTTTTTTGTATGCTTATTGCTCATATGATGCTCCTATAATAAAAAGGGGGAAATAGATTCAGATCTATCTCCCCCCTTCTTACTTTTTATGGTGTCTTCGTTTTTTTTGGTTTTCTAGCCTAAAATCGCTGGATCTGATTCTTGACCCAGACCTCCATGAGATGCGCTTCCAGCCAGATTCTTTCTGCTGCAAGGGCTTCAGAGCGTTTCGTGTACGGGCCAAGGAGCGGTCCGCCTACAGGGGAAAGGTCGGCCTGCCATACGCCTTTTTTAGTCGGTTCGACGTGTGAGGCCCGGCGGTGCGAAAGCGTTCCGAGATCACTCAGATCAAACACCTCCGTGTAGATCGTGAAGGCCTTGCCCTCAGGCAGAAAGGCGATCTTCATGTGATTTCTCCAGGGAGGGAACTAATCGGATCTTTCTTTTAGGCCGGTCGATCATCATGCCGTCGAGGGTATCTTGGACAGAAGCGATGTTTTTTGAGATCTCCTTGCGGATGCCAAGATCGGAGCGAAGGGCATTCGGATCAACGCCAGAGAGGATGGCCCGGCAACGTTCCACCTGCACTGCCAGTTCGGCATCGTCACTGATATTCAGCTTTTCGAAGTCG
Organism: Nitrospirota bacterium; assembly: GCA_029261195.1. Taxonomy (GTDB): domain Bacteria; phylum Nitrospirota; class Nitrospiria; order SBBL01; family JAADHI01; genus JAJDBU01. Next base: position 77,259 of record JAJDBU010000036.1, read on the forward strand.
CTCAAGAAATTTCTAATGTTGTCGACCATAGAGTCACGGAAGATCTTCTTCTCTCCTGAGAGCCGGTCGACCATGTGATCCACCAGTTCTGCGAAGCGGACCCGCAGAGTTGTGACCGCCATTTCCTGAAATTCTCTGATCGTTTGTTGAAAGTTCTCTTTTTCACGGTTGTAGATTTCGGGTGTTAAGACTCCATTTTTTCCTGGGGCATCAATCACCAGGAAACGCCAGGCAAAGGAAAACTTAGCTAGGATATCGCTCGGATAGTCATTTCGGTTGAAAAGCCCGTTTAAGCGGAGTTTAGCTTTGTTCATGAAGAGATCGTAATTCCCGGCAAACTCTGTGACCTTATTTCCAAAGACCTTTTGATAGCCCTGAAAGGTTTCGTCCACCTCAGTCAGAAGTGACTTGGGAATAAACAGGACGCCCGGTATCGGAAAGGGAAGCGTCTTGTTGTAAAGAAAGGTTCGGGCCTGATGCCGGACTTCTTCGACCGGCTTGAGACAGCTCCGGTCGACCAGATATTTCGTTGCCCGGATGAGCGAGGGATCGGCATCAACCTGAAGTAGGGTGGAGGGAAGTTTAATCTTTCCACCCCAGATGCTGACACTCAACTGCACAAGGCAGCCATTTTCAAATAGTTTCATGTTCATTTCTCCATGTTTTGGATCGAATTTTTTGTTTTTGAATTGGATCGATTTGTAATGATTCGGTTCATCAATCCTGTTTTTGTTGAAGCTGGTTCTCGGTCTTGTTTTGATAGTAGGCGCTGGTCAATGTTCGGCCTGCTATTGATCCGAGTGCTTTTTCGATAAAAGCAGTGGCCGTTTTGCAGGTCTTTCCGGAAAAGCCTTCCGCCTTGATCTCTACATCTCCATCGGCATCAATCGTGATCTGGATCTGCTTCATACGACACCTCCTCCGAGTGAGACCTTCAGGGTGATTGCCCCACTTTTATGGCTTGTTTCGTAGAGGGAGTAGCCCTTGCGACGGGCTTCCGACTTGGTCTTTTCAATGCCGTAGGCCTGCTTCAGCAGACCGGCTCCTTTCCCGATGACCTGCTCTAAACCACCCGACTTCCAACTGTCCCAGAGAAGGCGGTAGCGATTATTCTCCTTGAGAATCCCGATCTCGTAAGACGCTCGCGGTACCTTGATCGCGTGATCGCACTTTCCAAGATTCTCCAAGATGATCCCTTCAGGAAGCGGCTCATTCCCGATACGTTTCCCATACCATTGATATGTAAGTTGGTTTTCAATAAATTGAAGGTTTAGGCGTTTGCAGGCCGCTTTGAGGGCCGTAAGATCTGTAACCTCAATCTCAATCTTTGTGATATGTGACATGCTGTTTCTCCTGTTTTCTCTTTTGAAAAAGATCCGATTAATTCTCCCTAATCCTTGCGGCAATCTTGCGCATCCGCTCCGGCATTACCGATATGGATGCCGGAATCGTCCGACTTTTCGCCCAGTCCCGTAAGGTCTTTAACTTTTCTCCCATGCTCCTCGACAGGGGCACGACATATTTCGCGGCCTCTTTCAGGGTTGTGCTGGTCATCGCTGTGATCCGGCAGAGTGACTTGATCTCCGCCCCGGACCATGCCGACATATCCGGAAGATCGGAAAGCGTGAGGTCATACGTTTTCGCGTGAATCTTTAAGATCGCCTCTCTTTCTTCTTTCGTCGGGAGATCGACAAAGAAGATGCCGTCCCATCTTTCTGCCCGCAAGAATTCAGCCGGAAGTTGGGAGATATTATTCGTGGTGGCCACGACGAAGACCTGGCTTGTGTGATCGTTCAGCCAACTTAGAAATGTGCCGAAGATCCTTGAGCCGACACCGCCATCGGATTGGTGAGATGAACCTGCTCCCGATAAACCTTTGTCTATCTCGTCAATCATCAAGACACAGGGTGCCATCGCATCGGCAACGGCGAGGGCTTGGCGAATACGCGCTTCCGATTGCCCGACAAGTGATCCGAAGAGCCGCCCGAAATCGAGCGAGAGTGTTGGCACATTCATCTCTCCCCCAAGGGCCTTTGCGAAGTGGCTCTTGCCGCATCCCGGCACACCGAGTAGAAGCAGTCCTCTTGCAAGGGGTGACGGAGCGATTTGTAATGAAAAGGACTTGAGTTGCTCCAGTCCACCGAGATCCTTAAAACGGTCGTTGGACTCAAGGATATCGATGGAGGCGTTTTTCTTTACCATCTGTGCTTTTTGTGATGCAATGGTGTTGATGGCAAAGGGTTTGGCATCGAGTGCCGAAAGTGCGAAGGCGTTTTCGGCTTCAAAGGTGGTGAGTCCTTTCGCGGCATTGAGGATATGCTCGATCTCTTCAGGCATCGGGAGTGAAGCCGAGGCCGCGATGTCTTTAAGGATCGTCTTCAAGGCTTCTCGTCCTGGAAGCTCAAATTCAATCAAGGTAAAGACCCGTTCCAACTCGACAGGAAGTTTGAGTTCCGATGCCAGGACAACTAGACATTGTCCTCTTGATTTCCAGGCATCGAGACCGTTCTGGATCGCCTGGATGATCTCAATGGAGTCCAGGAAGTGCTGAAAGTTCCAGGCAAAGAGAACGGCATTTTCTGGAAAATCGGACAAGCTTTGTAAGGCCGCGTTCGGATCGGCCTGATTCGGTATTTTTTCTCCGTTTGATTGATCCACAACGCCGTTCTGAAGGTCCCAGACGAAGGGAATGCCTTGCGCTTCAATGACCTGCGGCGAAAGGGTTTCGATTGCGCGGGAGGGTTCTAAGGTCTGTACATACAGCGCAGGATAACCCGCTTGTAGATAAGTTTTAAATTCCGGCATAGTTTAACTCCTTATTGCTGAGGGAAGGATGATCGGGAAGGTGTGGGATCTAAAGCATCCCATGATGAATTTCCTGTAAGCGTTTGTAGTAATCATCGGGTGAAAGGCGTTCCGCTTCTTTGAAAGCTTTTTCAATCCTGTGATGCTCTCGCTGGCACTCTTCCCGGTCGTGATCAAGGCCGCCATCAAATTTTGGAAATCTTGAGTCTTCCATTTGCACGCTCCTTTATTGGAAATATGTTGTTTGGGGGAAATCTGTTCAGGGAAATAAAAAAGGCCCCGGGGAATCCCAGGGCCTTAGAGCAAATTGATCTCTTGCATTTTTTTTGTTTTGTTATGGACTGAACTTGCTTTTTATCCGGCCAGCTTCCTCTCGATATCGAGGATGGTGCCGCCGAATATTTTTTTGATCCGATGGATCTTTCGCAAGGCCTCATCGCTCCAGTTCGCCTTTTTGATCCGGAACACTTCCTGCGGTAAATAAGCAACTTCTTGGGGAGGAATCTCGGATAAGCGTTTTTTACTGCCGACAATCCAGACCTGGCAGTCCAGGATTTTACTGTCAATTTTGACGACAATCTCATCAAGCGACTTGAGATAGTCAGTAACATCGGCTTCTCTTGATCGCATCCTTTCTTCCAGATCCAGTCTTGATTTTTCTCTCTCGAAGGGATCCTCATCCGATGTCGGCAGTGCATCCTTCACGATTACGCGGTGATCCTGTATCACCGGTTCAAAGCCATTAAACCAGGCCTCTTCAATGAGAGGATGGATTGAATTGAGTAACTTTAAATTCATATTTTTCCTCACGATGATCTTCATGATGCTGAAGATCACTGTTTTATCGAGGCGACGCATCTCCCCATTTCGTCCAGGAAGAGCGATCTCGGTCGGACTTCGTTACCGACATATCGTGCATGGGTAATCGTGAGCTGTTCTTTTGCGCGGGTAATTCCAACATAGAACAGCCTGCGTTCCTCTTCGATATCGCCTTTCAGGTGGGGGATGTTGCCCTGGCTGGCTCCCATCAGGAAAACAATGCGAAACTCCAAGCCCTTGGCCCCATGCAGGGTGACTAAGCGGATCTCTTTATTCTCTTTGGGAAGACCACCCTGGATTGCGGCAATCGCCATTTCATTGATGAAGTTGACCAGACCGGGGCCAGATTCCAGTTCGAAGCGGTCAGCCATCTGCGCCAGGTCTTTCAGATGTTGAATGCGTTTCTCAAGGCGGTTCTTGCCACGGGAGATGTTTTGAAGGTGTTGCAGGTAGTCGAATGTTTTGGCCGTTGCCCGCATAAGATCGGAGATACAATAGTCGGAGACCTTTGTACGAAGAGACTCAAAGTGGTCAAAGATCTGTTTAAGTTTTTCCTGCATCTCGTCAGTGACATAGTGATTCTCTACGGCGATTTCAGCGGCATGGTACAGACTGACATCGTTTCGTTCAGCGATGTCTTCAAGCAGATCGACCACCCGGTTGTTGATACCTTTCTCAATCTTGAGGACTCTTTCAAAGGCCGCTGAATTCTCCGGCAGCGCGATGACGGTGATATAGGCAATCATGTCCCGCACTTCTCTGAACTCGAAGAAGGATCTTTCCCCTGTTTTTCGTGTCGGGATCTTCAAGCGCTTCAAGGCCGTCTCTGCCATTGCAAGCTCCGAATGTCGTCTAGCCAGGACGCCGATTTCTTCAGGGGGAATTCCCTCGGCAAGTAGGCGCTGAATCTGTTCGGCGACAAAATCAGCCTCTTCCGCCTCGGAACCAAAACCAGAGATTGAAAGCTGCCCCCTTGTTTCTTTTGCGCAGAGCAGTTCTTTTTCAAATCGAGTCTGATTATTCTGAATCAGGGCCGATGCCGCCTCCTGGATGGCTCTGGGAAGACGGTAGCTTGTTGTGAGGGTGATGACCTTCGGACTGAAATCGGCAACAAACATCCGGAGGACTTCCGGGGTAGACGATCTGAAGGAATAGATCGATTGATCATCATCTCCAACGGCGACCATGCCCTTCTCCCGACCCAAGAGTGAGATGAGGGCATACTGGGAAAGATCACAATCCTGAAATTCATCAATAATCAAATGTCGCCATGGATCTCTGATTTCAGCCAGGGTTGTTGTATCGTCAGCACACAATTTCAGTGTAAGACTTACCAGGTCGTCGAAATCGATGCAGCCCTGGGTCTTCATCTTGTCCTGATATGCAGTGAAGATCTCGGCGAGTGTTGGGTCTTCTATTTTTTCAAGCGCCGGATTAGGAGCTCCCGCTGATTTAATCCCTGCGATTTGTCGAGCAACCTTTGATGCATCCCATGAGAGCTCTGACAAGCCCTTTTCACGGATGACGGATTTGAGTGTCTTGATCGCATAATCGGTTGATGCGATTTGGAAGGCGTTTGTATATCCCAGTTTATTGATATGGGAACGCAGGATCTGGGCACAGGCCCCGTGGATCGTTCTGATCCATGAAGGCTTTTTACCTGTCAGGTTTAAAACCCGCGACTTCATTTCGTGGGCGGCTTTATTCGTAAAAGTGATCGCCAGGATAGCATCCGGGTCTTCGCCTTCCTGGATCAACGATGAGATCCGCTGAACGATGGTCTCTGTTTTTCCCGTGCCGGGTCCGGCCAAAACAAGGATCGGGAGATCACGGGTTAAGACCACTTCATTTTGATCCACATTTAATCTGTCCAATTAATTTCTCCTTTTCTGAAAAGTACTGGTTGATATCCATTCCATACGGCAAGGCAAAGCGGGAATGCGTAATGCCATGCTGGGAAAACCGGTCATAGAACCATGCCGACGCTTTTTCCCATGCGGCGTCATTATCCAGGCAGAGAATCAGGTGTTTTCCGCTAAAGAGTTGAAACCATTCTTCTCTGAAACTGCTGACTCCGGGGATGCCGATGGCGGGATATCCTCTTTGCATCATGGTCAAGGTGTCGATCTCTCCTTCGCATAGATAGAGATGGGACGACGACTTGATGACATCCTGGTTGTAGAGGGTTTTCGCCGGTTCGCTTGCCACGAATCGTCGGATCTTTCTCGTATCCGCTTCTTCTTTTGTCAGAAGGCAACGTGCCTTGATCAGATGTATTTGATTTTCCAGGCGGTAGGGGAAGAGCAGGAACGAAAGGCCTTCTTTCGCCAAGAGGAAGAAATGGCCTAAGCCCGAGCTGCGAAGCGCGGATCGGCCGTGTAGTGAGACCAAGACTTTATAGAGGCTTTCATAGGTTTCTGGTCGAAGAAATCCGATGCCCAAAGCCATCGCAGTCTCTGGCGTGATCCCTCTTTCAATCAGGTAGTGGCGTCCTTCTTGTTCCAAGGGCGCGACCTGAAGGAGGGATTTCAGGATCATGTTCTTATACTCGGGCGAGAGCCTTGTCTTTTGTGCTTTCGGTTTTGAGGGAAGGGCATACGATCTCCAGGGAATGGGTTTTCCTTTGCCGGAATAGAGTTGCTCGACCGCCTCTTTAAAATCGCATTCCCTGACCTGCATGATCAGATCAATGACCGATCCATGGATCATGGGACAGACAAAACATTTGAAGGTGTTTCTCTGTATGTTGAATACAAGGGATGGATGTCGATCAGGCTGATGCGCAAAGCAGTGTGCTGATCTGCCTTTGATGTTGAGGCCCAGCGAATGGGCTACGTCAAGAATCGGAATGGCCTTGATTTCTTCAAGGGTCACTTCCTTCCTCCTTTCATGAAAAAAAAGGGGACTTGGAGATTAAACCCCAAGCCCCCTTCAATCGTTTCAACAGACTTAAAAGATTGAGTCTTCAAACTGCTTCTTTGGTTTTTTCTTGGCCTGAGTTTGAGGTGGGAGATGATCGCTTCTTTTTTTCTGGCAATTCATACAGAACGGGATGCCATAGTGCCGCATCGAAAACTGTTCAACCGTGGCGCTCAGTTGGGCCTCGCAATTTGAACACGATATTGCCTTGGATGCGGTTTTTGCCGATAGGACCTCCTGGTAAAGTTGATTGGCTTCTTCTATCGAAAGCTCCTCGAATCGGTTCTTGTGGACAGAGCTGAGGAAGGTCTCAACGACAGTCATTGAAACATCTCCGGCTGGCTCTAACTCGGAAAAAATTGATGTGCGGAGTTCTGTCATCGGATCGGTTTTATCGCCCTCCATGACTTCGTTTTTCTCAGTCACACCAACTTTTGTTTTTTGATTCCCATGACCATTTCCACTTCGGTCATGGCTTGTCTCGACTTTCTCCTCTCCACTGCCTCTAGGATCATGGCTGGGACTGCTTTGATTCTGTATAGGCCTATCGTATACCGATGCCTTCTCTACTCTTAGATCCTTTCTTAATGAGGAACTTCCATTGTCGTAATTCTCTAACAGTCTCTTGTCTGCACCAGGTTCCTCTAAGTGGAAACCTCCCATTTGAACGATTAGATCGGCAAGCGGCAGTTCGGGACAGTCGATTCGGATGATCCATTGTTTCGTGCGAATTCTCCCTCGCTCTGGATCCCATCGGGAGATCTCTTCTTCGGCCTTGTAAAGCTCGAAGGGCATACCGATGATGCTCTTCCCTTTTTTCGCAAAGGCCTGATTAAAATCATTGAGCTTTTTGTATATCGCCGCAACTGAATACATCGAGGTGGTCGGAAGCCGCCAGAGATCGGTTCCCGGAATACCCAGGATCAGGAAATGTAGGATGCCCGAGAATTGACATGACCTCGACTGATAGATGGGGCATTGGTCGGGAATACAGGGGAGTGTGACTTTTTCTCTTTTGAAGCGCCGTGCTGCATCACTCTTTTTCCCCTTGCCATTTTCAAACTCCGGGTCTCGTGAGGCAATGAGTTCCCCTCCGATCCGTTCGGACGAGCAGTAAAGTCCAGACCGGCGGAAGGCCATCAGGTTGTGAGGCAGGACTTCCCACCACTTATCGGAGAGAAAGGTGATTGAAAGCCGGTGGATCTCGCCGCGTTCGTTGCCATAGAGGGAGCGAATCAGGTCGGCATGTTCCGGTCTGTTTTTGCATTCGGATCGATAGACCGAAAAATAGGGAACGTTCTTGGGCCGAAGGATTTTTCCGATTTCTGCTTCAATCTCACGCGGTGATTTCCCTTCAAGAATTCGTTTTTTGTAGAGGGCCTTCTCTTTTGGCGAAAGACTGTCCTTCCCCTTTTCGAAGGGTACCTTTATCCCGGGCCGTAAAGTTCCGGCGTAAGCCTGCACTCGGCGGTTTGTCAGGATCGATTCCGGTTCGGGAATGAGGTTGGCCGGGTTATCGGCAACTGCGTCTGACAAATATGTGATCTTTTGGTTTTCATTGAGACTATTGTTCACATTGCCTCCTACTCATTTTTGATCTTTCCGGTAGTACTGGATGACTTCTTTTTTTATGGATTCCAATCTGCCTTGCAGACGATCGGAGAACTTCGGGCGTCTTTGTTTCAAGCGATCCGGGAATGTCATTCGGATGATCGCGTCTAGGAAAAGCCGATCTTCAAAAGTCAGCCGGTTCCAATTAAAGGCTTCTTTGGTTGGTCGATCTTGTCCGTATTCAGATAAGAGTTGTTTTTCTTCCATAGATCCTCCCCTTTAGGAAATATTTCGGGATAGGGTGTGTGGCCGATATCTCAGCTCAGTCCATCTAATTGCACTCACTGCTTCATGCAAATAGGGACGGACTTTCTTCATGTGGTCGTACAGGATGGCTTCCTTCTTCGGGTCTCCAATGACTGTCTCCATTTTTTCTCCTTGATTAAATAAAAAGGCCTGGAAGAGTTGTCTCCTCCGGGCCTAAAAAAGGTTGTCGTTCTACGAAAGTGCTGTGTTGTGATTGAATGATTTAGATGTTGAAGCGGCGTTTCAGAGTGTGCGGTTATTTTTTTCTCGGAGGGCGACGCTTCACAATGCTCAGCTTGGACTGGGAATCCAAGCGATCTGAAAAGATGGCAAGTATCGTTCCCGGACCTGCCGAAGAAGGGGCGATGATGCCTTCAAAACCGGCTTCTCTTGCAGATAGGGCGATTTGCCGTGTGAGGGTATACTCGTTTGGGAGTGTTAGATCCTGAAGGGTGATTTTAAGCTTGGAAAGCACCTTGGGATCCGTAAGGTCTAAGACCTTGTTGAGATGAACACGAATTGGAATGACATTGAATCGACTTTGTTTTACCGGCCCTTCGAACTTCTTTTCGATCTCCGCCCAACAGGTCTCTTCTTTTTGGGCACAATAAACCGCACCGAATTGATACGGCGTGTTGTACCTTCCGCCAAACTTCAGGCTTCCTTCTAAAGACAGAGGCGCAAGTTGAGAGACAATGACGCGATAGACTTTGATTTGCAGGGTTCTGGAGGGTGTCTTTTTGAGGAGAGCAGGCCGGATCTGTTTCGACAAGATTTAAAACACTCCCCAACGGGTCTGTTCGAGCAGTTCCCGAACCTGTTGAATGCCCCGGAAGGTGGAGAGAAGATCAAGCGGCTTATTGCCGGAGAAAGCAGTTTTTGGCCTGGAAAACCATGCAGGGATGTCATTTTTCTCCATGATCTCTTCTGAGATGAGCGATAATTCATGGATCAATTCCAGCCGCTCTCTTTCCAAGGCAGGCGGTTCATCCCCTTCCTTCTCCCATCGCACGATTGTCCGCACCGAGACTTGGAGTACTCTGGCGAAGGCTTCTTGTGAGAGTTGTAGAGTGGCCCGAATCGATTCGATGGTGGTAGAACATGCAATCTCTTGAAGAGCTGCCGGTTTCATATTATGTCCCTTGAAATGATTATCTGCTTGATAAAAAGGATAACCCAATGACGCATGAATAGCAAGACTTGATATCCTGCTAATATGGCGTATATTTCTCGTTGTCGTTTTTTAGGATTTCTTATCCCTTTCCTTTAAGCGACCGTCATATCTAATTTTTCTCCCATCAATTCTTTTAACATCGGCTCCAGGCGCATCGGGTACAGGCAAAGCAACCTTCCTGCATACGAAGGGGTGTACTTCCGCATTCCGGGCAGGGCAGCTTCATGCTTGTACCCTCTGTGATTTGGGAGCTTACGGTTGTGAGACCTTTGACCAGGGCATAGGCATCTGATGTCATATCTCCGAATTGATCATTCGATTTGATTAGTTGCTCTAGGACCTCTTCGATTGGTGCGCCGCTACGAAGCAGTTTGCTTCCGAGTCGGCAGACCATGTCGAGTAGTTCCCGGTTTTTCACATGGGGTGAGGGGGAAAGAAAGAGTTCCCTGATCTGCCCTTGTTCCCGGAGTGTCTTGAGGATTTGGAAAAGTCCTTCTTTTTTTGTGAGGAATCCAACATGAACATAGGAATTACCGCGTTTTGTTTTGACCTTGATCCGCAACTCCGGAATCAGATCGGGAAGGGTTTGAATGTCATAGTTTTTTTCGGTTTCATGCTTCTGAGTGGTTCCAGCATTTAAGACCTGATCTGCTCTAGCACCGTCCCGGTAGACCGTGATCCCTTTACAACCAAGATCATAAGCCAGGAGGTAGGCTTCTTTGACCTCTTGGACACTTGCAGTTGAAGGAAGGTTGATTGTTTTAGAAACGGCGGAGTCGGAATACTCTTGAAAGGCCGCCTGCATTCTGACGTGCCAGGTGTAATCGATGTCGTGGGCCGTCACAAACACCTTCTGCCAATGTTCTGGAACTTGATCAATACCCTGAACCGATCCCTTGTTGTTTGTGATCTGTTCCAAGAGATCGCTGCTCCAGAATCCTTCCCGTTTGGCAAGCTCAATGAAGTAATCGAGTACATAGGGTAAGTGTTCACCGTCCATGACATTCTTGTGCCAGATGAGCGAGTATTCCGGTTCACATCCTCCGGAGGTGTCGGCGATCATGGAGATCGTTCCGGTCGGCGCAATCGTTGTGAGTGAGGCATTGCGAACCCTTTGGTTTCGCACTTCATGCTGAGAGCCGATCCAGTTTGGATAAACACCTCTCTGATCTGCCAATCGGGCTGAGGCATCATAGGCGGTCTGGTGGATAAAACCCATTACCTCTTTTGCTGTCTCAATCCCTTTTTCGGAGTTATAGGGGATCTCCAGTTTAAAAAGCATTCGGGCAAATCCCATGATTCCGAGGCCAATCTTCCGGTTTCCTTTTGTGATCTCTGCGATCTTCTTGATCGGGTAATCATTCATGTCGATGACATTGTCGAGAAAATGCGCGGCGGTCCGGATGCTTTTTTCAAGAGACTGCCAATCGATCTGATACAAGCCATCCTTGCTGGCCAGATGTTTCTCCAGATTGATGCTTCCGAGGTTACAGCTCTCATAAGGGAGAAGCGGTTGTTCTCCGCAGGGGTTGGTCGCTTCGATCATGTTGATGTGTGGTGTCGCATTACCTTCATTCGCCCGGTCGATAAAGAAGAGACCCGGTTCGCCGGTTTGATGTGCCTGTTTTGCGATTTCATTCATGACCGCTCTGGCAGAGAGACTTTGTACGACTTTTCCTGTCTTGGGATTGATCAGATCGTAATCCTGATTTTCCTTGCAGGCGATCATGAATGCATCAGTGATCGCCACGGAGAGATTGAAGTTTGTGAGCTCGGCTGTGTCTTCTTTACAGCGGATAAACTCCAGGATATCCGGGTGATCGACGGACAAGATCCCCATGTTGGCGCCACGTCGGGTTCCGCCTTGCTTGATGGCTTCTGTTGTGTGGTTGAAGACTTTCATAAAAGAAACCGGTCCTGAAGCGATGCCTCCAGTGGAACGGACTCGGTCTCCTTTTGGACGGATTCTTGAGAATGAGAAGCCTGTTCCGCCACCCGTTTTGTGGATCATGGCTGTCTGGGCAACCGTTTCGAAGATGCCACTGATTGAATCCTCAATTGGGAGGACAAAGCAGGCGGAGAGTTGTTGAAGATCTCTGCCGGCATTCATTAGCGTCGGTGAATTGGGGAGGAATTTCAGCTCAGATATGACTTGATAAAAGTCAGCAGCCATCGCAGTTAGATCCGCATTGGCATCATAGATCTGATCGGCCTTTGCGATATTTTCCGCCACTCGTTGGAATAGCTGATCCGGACTTTCAATGACCTGGCCTGCAGGGTCTTTTTTCAAATAACGTTTTTCCAGTACACGGAGGGCATTTCCTGAAACGAGGGTCTCTAGTATTTTATTCATCTCTATGCTCCTTTGGGGATTCGGTGTTTCTTTTCGCTTTTCCTATCCATCGATTTTCGTCTTCCGGAGGATTCTCATTGACCACATCAAGCAGGAGAAGCGTGATTTGCCATGCTGTTTTCATGTCGAAGACCATCTGGTTTACGATGGTTCCTGTCTTTTCACAAACATTGATTGCGCAGTGTTTTTTTTCATCGCATCCTTTGAATGAAATGATGTGATAGCTCAGGTCACCCGAATCGATTGATCCGATCTTTCGTTCCTTCTTAAATACCAGCTTTTTCGCTAGAATAATTGACTCGTCAACGTGGCATTTTTTCTTATCTTTGGTTTTTCTGTCCCCAGAAAATCTCCTTGGAAAAAGTGAGGACAGAGATTTCAATAAAGTGTTTATCAAACTATTTATTGACGACATTTCATTGATCTCCTTCAATTGCTGAAGTTGTACGATTGTTTTATAGGGCGGTTTCGTTGACCGTGATTCTGAAAATCCAAGATTTTTGGTCCTGAGGGGATGAAGAAATAAGAGAGGAGATCGGATGATCTGACCTCCTCTCTTATCTTATGTAGACTTACTGAACGGCGAGCTCTGTAACGCTTGTCTTTTCGATGAGACGAGCAGCTTCTGAATCTTTGTATCTGTCCCTGACGTAGCGGATGATCTCCCTTCTGACTGTCCTACATGTCCGGATCTTTTCATGATCGATTCGACAGACAGTGAGAATGGCAATGGCATCAATCACTTCTCGTGCTGTACCATTTGGGAGCGCCACTTCCTGTACCCATGTTTCCATCATTCTGAGAAAGCTCCGGTCTTCTTCTCCATTCACCAGGTAAATGAAGTACGAGATCCGATCAGCTTCCCTGAATTTCAGCCCAAACCTTTTGACGTAGGACTTGGCCGAGATTCTCCAATTAAGGAAATGGTTTCCCCTTGAGTTTTTCGGTACAAGTGAGCCAAGGATCTCAAAGGCCTTGTTTCTGAGTGGATGCTTTGCTTGGTGTTTATTTTGATGATGAGTTTTCACCCTCATGACATTCTCCTTTTCAAATGGTTTTGATTTTTACTTGGGTTGGATTGATTTGTTTCGGAGGTCTTTTTCTAAAAGAACCAGACTCTGGCGCCATCTGATGCAAACGCATAGACGAAACGACGGTCTTGGAGTGCTTGTCCTTTTTGAAAATACAAGGGTGAGGAATCTCTTCCACGGGGGCCTTCACCCTGCCATTGATTCAGATACTTTCCGCCACAGCTTTGATTTTTCATCTTTTCATTCTCCTTCTTTGTCTGATGCTCTGTTATTGACAAGAAGGCCCCCATTCAATAGACTGATGTTGGTGATTTCGGTCTTTGAATGAAGGCCTACACACAAGGGGGTCAATCAGTTGCTGCTGATTGATCCCTTTTTATTTGAACGACTTTCCTGCTGCTTGTTCTGGGTTCCCTTTTTTCTAGAAACGCCTCTTCATCTTGATCAATGAGAGATCGCGAAAAACGGTAAGTCCCTGTTAAAAGCAGACTCGTTATGCCGATCATGAAAAGCGCGACCAGCATGTTGTTGATTGTTCCTTTGGGATGTTCAATGACATGTGCCACCCCCACAAGTAGGAACAATGCAATGGCAAATAAAAACGCCAGGGCAGAGCTGACAAAGATGCTTGAAAGGGTCAGTTCATAGGTTTTTCTGAACATGTGTATCCTCCTTTTTCTGATGAGTTTTTTTTGTTGGACTCGATAGGGTCGAGTCGGGCGGGTCTGAATTGATCTGGTTTGGTTTTATCTTTGTCTTGCCAGGAGACGGTCCAGTCGAACTTGCCTCATGTGATATTTGAGGTCATGACCGACATCGCTTAAATCCAGACCTTCATTTCTCTGTGAATTTCTATCTTGGAATCTCTTGATTATTTTCATGGTTTGCTCCTTGTTTGGGTTGGATTGTTTTTTTATTCGGGCTCTTTACCCTTTGCTTCTTTTCTGTTTGCTTTCTGGATATTGAAGGAGGCAAAGCGATTTCTTGATGACTAGATTCCGCCCGTACCTCCTGATTGAAAGGACAACTTGCGTGCCCTTGTGGTGACATCACAATAGGTTTTCCAGTGATGCCGGTAGAATTTCTTTGGAAATAAAAAAGCCCTTCGAAGAGATGGATTCTTCCGAGGGCCATAGTTTTATGAAGTTCATTTTGAGATGACTAAGATGTCATCTGTTGGAGGTGTATTTGGTGAGCGGTTTGTTTAGAGATGATTCATTTCTGTTCGAGATTTTTGTGTCACGGCTTCTGATCAAATTGGCTCAGTAATAAAATCAAGGCACCTAATAAATCTATGAGAAAGATCGTTGCCTTTCAGGTTTTCTAAGAGGTCTCACTGACTTGAATATGGACAGATGGATTTTGACGGATCCGATTCAAAATGGATGGATAAAAAGAAATGGATTCGGTCTTCAGGTACTCAAAAAGACAGGGGTAAAGAGCTGCGGGATAAATACAGATCCTGCCCGATTTTGATAAGGATTCTTCAGGAACTACTGAGTTTTCTCTGAAAATGCAGAGAAAAGGGAACGGACGGCAATGATAAGTACACTACTGAGCTTTCTTAGTAGGATCGGGGCAAAAACAATTAGATTATTCTTATAAAACAATTAGATAGGAGGTATTCAGGAGATTTAGAATTCCAGGCATAAAAAATCCCTTCCGCTGGATGAAGTATTTCTAAAAAAGCAGAAAGGTCTAAGTTGTTGATATTTCGGGATTTAAGTCCCCAGGCACTCAAAAAATGAGTTTTGCAATTTATATAATGATCTAGAATTACGCCTTCGGACCCGAGCTGTCAAGCAAAAAACAGCAAAAAACTGTGAGTCCTCACGAGCCAAATTCTAAAACCCCTCAATCAGAACTCATAGTGGAAATCCACCGACTTTTTTTATATGTGATATTAGGGGTAGTCCCTCCGAAATCGTTAATAAAAACATAATGTTATGAGAAGGTGCATCACCAGGTTGGAACGAGGGTTATCGCCAGGGTCAGCACCAGGGTTGTCACCAGAGTGAGCACCACTTTTGGATTGATTTTCAATGGATTCAAAAAAAATTGAGGATTGTGCATTTTTTTTGGGGGGAATTGATCGATCGGTTTGATTTGTTCGGCCGGAAGACAATATTTGACGATTTGGCAATAAACCGCTGTCAGCGATCTATTTTAAAAATATGGAAGTGCTCTCAGGAAAAATCAGTGTATATTTTTCTCAAGAAAAGTGCCCTGTCTTTCTGATTTTTTTTCGCGCGTTGACAGGACGGCATACGGCAAATTTTTTTCTTTCCGAAGGCCACGAATAAATCTTGACAGACGGTGCATTTTTTTAACTTCCATGTGCAATTGAGGCCTTCTTTCTCGATAAACCGAAGCACTGTTTTCGGGTCGTAATTGAAGGTTCTGCTAACCGAAAAAATATCGATGTTCATTAAGAGAAGTTCTACGATTGTGCCTTTGTGGCGGAGGTGGACGCAGAGCTTTCTTGACACACGTTTGACTGGAATTTTCTTCCATTTGTGACATAGGCTCTCTGTTGAAAGTGTGACCTCCGGCTCGATCTGTTTGGTGGTCAATCCCGCTTTCTTCGCCAGTGTAACAAGACGCAGTTCTTCTTTTTCTGTCAGAGCTTCTGCTTTATTCATTTCCATTTTTTTCTTTGAATTTTGTATAGGCTTGGGACTCCTGGCCTTGGTACATCCCAAGTGCTGTCCCCTTGGCAACCTGGCTTCTGAGAATACGAATGATTTGTTCCTGTTCCGAAATGATTGTGTATAAGCGGCTGATTTCTCCTTCTTTCTTTGGATGGAAATGCTTGCTTTCTTCGAGTAGATGTCTTTGCGATGTCTCAGTGAGGTGCCTGCATGGACAGAGCTGATATTTTATATTTCGGTCTAGTGATACGATTCCCTCCGGGGTGATCGGAGCGATATCGCTTCGCTGATAAAACCTGTCTAGGTCGTCCATTGTGAGTCCGGTGTAGGGTTCGATTTCTTTGGCAAATTCTGGAAAAAGGCTGAGGCGCTCATAGAACGTGATTAACTGGATGTTTTTCTCGATGCACTGGGATATGGTCACCATCAATTCGGCAAACATGACCTCATCTTTTGTTTTTGCCAATGCGGCAATCCCTTTCATGATCTGGTTTTGAATGTTCTTTTCCATGTCAATGTTTTGATTAAAAATAGCTATCATAAAGGCTTGACCCTGCCTCTGCCTGGCGGCGTTTACATTTTTTGCAGATCCAGCCAGGCGTCATGGCTTCGCAATGTAAACAGGGCCGCCTTGTCACTTTTTTTTCAGAGATGGCCCCCAGTATCGTCGGGAGGTCAATCTCCATTACCTGGGCAATATCGATCGCTGAGATGCCGGCTTCTGCAAGGTTCCTCACCTCCTGTTTCCTTGTTTCGGAAACATCTTGCTTTTTCGGTCGTCCTGCCTTCCCGAGCAGGGGAAGATCAATCAGAATCTGGAGCTGCCGGTTAACCCGGGCCCGGCTACAATTCATGGTCTGAGCGATCCAGGAAATATTACAGCCCAGTTTGTAGAATTCGGCCATCATGAGTGGCGCCAGGGGGTCGGCATTCGGCATTTATTTCTGTTCCTTTAACAAACGGATCTGCTCCAGGAGCACTGCAATGATTCGGTCTTTCTCCGGGACCTGGTTGATCTGAAGTAAGCCAGTGTCCGTTTTGGTGAAAGGCAGCTCGCTCGGATTAGGCAGTTTGTGGAGGCATATCAAGGGAAGCACGGCAGCGCCCTGAAGAAGTTCGCCCTTTGAGTGTTTGAGTAGTTCCCGTCCGAGGGTGATGATCTTTTTATCATCATTCGATTCAATTTTGAGCAATGCGGCAAGGATCTCCGCTGTGAGATATCCGCCGGAGGAGAGCTTCCCTAACTCCCTTAGCAGACAAAAAAGGAGAAAGTTCAAGTCCTCAATAAGCGAGAAAAGATCGGAGAGGATGGGACCCTTCATCTGAAGTGCCAGATCCTTTAATATCTTCGCCCGCAGCTCTTTGAGTAAGGCTTCGTTCATTGATTTAGGTCCTGTGGCGGCTGTTTCAGTCGGTAGTCAGGGCCGGTGATTTTCAGTGTTTTGCACATGCCGATAATGCGTGATGAAATCTGTGGGGAATAGAGTCCTTCGATCTCTTGCAGGTTCAGGTTGCTCGTGATAATCAGACGCCTTTGATTAGACTCATAGCGGTCGTTCATGATCATCAAGAGCATCTTTTTAGACCAGGCAGAGACCTGCTCACTGCCGAGGTCATCCAGGATCAAAATCGAAACTTCTTTGTATCGATCCAGAAGGTTTTTTTCTGTTTGATCGTGATCGCAGTTCGGGTCGAAACTGCTCCGGATTTCTAGAAAAAGCCGGTGGAGATTTCTGAAGAGTACGTCCTCTCCCTGGAGGAGAAATTCTCTGGCCAGTGATACTGCGAGGTGGGTCTTTCCGACACCGGTTGGGCCAAAGATCAAGAGTCCCTTGGAGTCCTCTTTCGTGAGAAATCGGTCGATCTGTTCGAGAATGAATTGGGTCTCTGGATTGCTCTGGTAGTTCCCGAGTGTGCAGTTTAGAAAGCGTTTGGGAACACCGGCCTTGATCAAAAGAGGGATGATGCGACAGCGGATGGCCGTGAGAACATTTTCTTTTCTGGCCATTTCTTCTTTTTTATCAATTTCTTGTAGACAGTCAAAACAAGGCGGAGATGGAAGTATCCAGCCTTCAGTAATCGGGTTATAGAGCGCTTCGATTTTCTTGCCGCATCGGCAATAGGTGTTTTCAGGTTTTGTATTATCCATGGCAGACTCTCATCGTTGTGTTAACCCGAAGGGAATAGGTGTGTTGTTCGACGAGAATCCTTCTGGGTAGAAAAGTTTTCCCCGAACCCGTTAATACACAAGATCGGGGCCTGATTTGATAAAAATTGAGGTTTTCTGGATTATGCTTGCATCTAATTGAATTTATTTGGTTTTTTGATTTTTTACAAAAATTATAAGATGTTGAAATGATGAGGTTTTTAAGATTCATGTTTATTTCTCTCCTTCCCGATGATCAAGGTCTGAAATTAGAAGATGAGGAGTTATCCACAGCCTGCTTAAGATATGTATTACTCTTTACTAGGAAACCTTTCTCTTATTTACTTATTCTTTATTCACTGATTCTTATTATGGGTAAACCTGGTTTACCAGGGGGGTTAATGAGGTTTACTAGGGGGGTTAACCTCATTAACCAGGGGGTGTCAGATTTTGATCACCCTGGTTAACCTGGTTTACCAGGTCTAGTCCCCGAGGGATCGAAGGGATCAATCAGCTCGTAAAGATTGCTGTGACACCCTCGCTGATCGCTCCGGGTCGTTTTTTTTAATAGGCTTTTTTGAATCAGGATGCCAACAGCCCGAACAGCCCTTGGACGGCTGCAACCCAGGATCGAACTCAATCGTCTGTATGAGGGGAAGCAGACCCTTTTCTCTCCGCTACCATCAGCGTGCCGGGCCAGGACGCAATAGACGGCAATCTCATAAACCGACAATCCCATCTCCAGGATCACACTATGGCACCAGAACCATGAACGGGATCTGGCGTCCTCCAACACATCCGATGCCCCTACGGCGACAAAATCTTTTTCCATTCTTGTTTCCTCTCTGACGAGTAGAATGTTTTCTTGATTTGTAACGATATTATCCCGAATAAGAATTTTATTGTTTTAAGTTTTATTTACCCTACCACCAAAACCGTAAAATTAATTGCCACGTTAATGTGGCATTTTTTTTTACGGTTTTGGTGGTATAACCGATATTGAGCCACAGGACTGGCATAAAAGGGTGCCGATGAATTTAGAAGAATGGCGCTCCTGTGGTGTCACAAGTGGCGTTTTGAGAGATTAAATAAACCCTGTTGTAGGCAAGGAGTGAACAATGATGGTTCCTGTTGGACTCGATGTCGGCTACGGCTTCACAAAAGTAGCGACTTCAAAAAAAGTAATCCGATTTTCCTCGACTGTGGGTCGGGCGGAACGCCTGGCCTATCAACCTGAAAATTTTGGATTGGATCAACCTGGAAATGCGGTCATCCTGAACAAGCGTTCTTATTTTGTCGGTGAGCTGGCTGAAAAACAGAGTGCGATTAAATACAAATTCTGCGACAGAGAGTGGGTCAACTCAGATCTCTATCGCGTTCTTATTCTGGCTGCTTTCAGTCAGGCAAAACTTCTGAAGAAACCCTGTGCCTTGGTGACTGGCCTACCCGTTGATTATTTCGGAGACAGGCAGAAGGTGATTGATCTGCTCAAGGGTGAATCGTTGTTTGAGATTCAACTTGATCAGATTCGGGTGATCCCTCAGCCCTTCGGCACGCTCTTCGATCTACTGCTTTCTCCTGATGGGGGAATCCAAGAAGAATTGCTAGGGGCACAATCCGTCGGCTTAATTGACATCGGCCATTACACGACCGACTGCATCTTTGTCGATGCCCTTTCCTATGTGGAGCACGCCAGTGGAACAAGCGCCGGGATGAGTCTGGCCTTCGAGACCATCGCTCGTGAAATGAAATCGAAAATGGCACTTTCATTTGCACCGGAGCATTTTGTTGAAAGGCTTGCCTTCCAATGGGCCGATCAAAGTCCATATCGGCCTCCCAAGGAACTGGTTCGTCTCATCAAGTCGGCCTACACCGATTTGGCCGATCAGATCAGCGGATATGTCCGGACGCTTTGGAGTCGAAAGGGATTTCCTGATCGGGTCATCCTGACGGGAGGAGGGGCTTATCTTCTTGGAGGTCTTCTCAAAGAACGGATGCCAAAAATAGTTGTGGCGAAGGATCCTGATCTTGCCAACGTCAGAGGCTATCTCAAGTATGGGCAACGTTTGTTTGGAGAAAAGGTATGAGTGATAAAAAGATTCAAACTCTCAGGATTAGAATGAATCCGGAACGAAATATTTGGGACAAGCAGATCTTGGATTGGTTGGAGACGCTCCCTTTAGGCTACCGGACGAAGTCGATTAAGGAAGCTCTAGTGGGAGTAATTAACAGTAAAAAATCGGGAGATATCAGTTCAAGGTCTGGCACCCAAGTATACTCCGAACTTGATCAGCAGATAGACACACTCTTTGAGCGTTCTTAGCTATTAGGGAAATAACTAAAGATCTTCCGATGAAAAATGATACCTCAAAAAAGCTTAAAACCTTAAGCCCTGGCCGACTGCTTTCTTTAAGAGAAGCCGCCGCCTATATGGGATGGACTATCTGGGAAATCCGACGATTTGTTTGGTCCGGCGAAGTCCCATTTATTCGAAGAGGGAAACGGAAGATTTTTATTGACCGTAAGGATCTAGACACATGGGTTGATAGTAATAAAGAGCGCTGGAATGATGATCTACTCTAAGAATTGCCAATCAGTAATGTTCTCATATCTATCCAATATCAGTACGTCTTACAACCCCTCTTCCCCATAAACCTTCTCTTGACATAATGTATTCTATCGATTACGTTGTTCGCATGTCAGAGGTCGGGAAAAAGATCAGGCAGTTAAGGAAAGAGCGCGGATGGACACAAGAGCAACTTGCCAATCAATCAGGTTTGCATCGTGTTAGTATTGCGCAGATTGAGGTCGGCATTCGGAAAGATCCAGACCTTTCTTCGCGCAGGAAGTTAGCGAAAGCATTCGGGATGGATATTGTCGATTTACTTGATTAGTCCTTTTCCTGCTATACAACATGGCAGACATTCGCCAGAAGTAAATAAAACAATCGAAAAATATATTTTCTAGGATTTCGTCTAAAATATTTCGATTTAGAATACTGACTATTATCGATCCTAAACACAATTGGAGAGACCAAAATGGGAAGTATCTACAAACCAAAGTACAGAGATAAGGATGGTAAGGTCAAAGTCTCGTCAATCTACTGGATAAAATACTACACGAATGGGAGGCCTATACGGGAAAGCTCCCATTCACCTAAACATGAAATAGCAAAGCGAGCTTTGAAAATTAGGGAGGGAAGGTCCGCTCAGGGTCTTCCTCTTGGAATTAACCTTGAAAAAGTGACCTTTGACGAACTTGCCAATGATTATATCAATGACTACCAACTGAATAAGAGGCGATCTATAGAAACAGCGAGACACCTTGTTAAACATCTTAGCGATTTTTTCTATGGGATGCGAGCCGTAGAAATCGGAACCGATAAAGTACGAGCATATTTGGCCTTCCGGAATAAACAAGTCGAGAGTGTAGGACGAACAGTGGCAAACGCTAGCCTCAATCGTGAACTTGAGGCTTTAAAGAGAATGTTAAATCTTGGAAGACAGGCTTGCAAAGTGGCTCACCTTCCCTATATTAAAATGCTCGAGGAGGATAATATCCGTACAGGGTATTTTGAGCATGATGAATTTCTTGCACTAAGAGAAGCCCTTCCAGATTACGTCAAAGTCCCAGTTACCATTGCTTATTATACGGGAATGCGATCAAATGAAATTCTGAATCTTTGCTGGGATCAGGTCAACCTAGAAGATGGAAAGATTCTTCTCTCTTCTGAACAGACGAAGAACAAGTCTCCTCGGATGATATTTCTTACTGGAGAGCTTTTGCAGGTACTCATGATTGCTAGAGAGACACGAGAACAAGCTTATTCCCATTGTCCATGGGTATGCCAAAAGGACGGAGAGCGCTTGCAGAGCTTCAAGAAATCATGGAAGACAGCGCTTAAACTTGTTGGTCTTGAGGGAAGGCTTTTCCATGACTTCAGGCGAACAGCCGTTCGCAATATGGTTCGGGCTGGAATCCCCGAAAAAGTAGCCATGAGCATTTCAGGACATAAAACCCGTTCAATTTTTGATCGATATAATATCGTTTCTGAGTCAGACCTGAAAACCGCAGCGGAAAAAATCAATGCCCTAAATTCAGTTACGGGCAAAGTTACGGGCAAAGTGGAGAGATTTGAAGGTGAAATGAGAACATCAAACTACTACAACTGATTGATTTTAAAGGGTGCGCCCAGAGGGATTCGAACCCCCGACCCCTTGGTTCGAAGCCAAGTACTCTATCCAGCTGAGCTATGGGCGCATGATTTCTTAATCGGGTTTATTTCCTTGTGGGGAACCCAAACTAAATCAGGTCGGTTTGTTTGAATCCATGTTCCAGTAGACGGATAGCTTTGGAAGGACATGGGTAAAAAGGGTGAGTGAAGGGAATCGAACCCTCAACCACTGGAACCACAGACCAGTGCTCTACCATTGAGCTACACTCACCATACGAGATCCAAATATCGAAGATACTACCATTTCAGAAGATTTTCAATCAATAGAAATAACTTCGATGTCAAAAATCAGTTCTTTCCCTGCCAGAGGATGATTGAAATCGATAACGACTGTTTTTTCCCGAACCTCTTTAATCACAACGGGGAAATTTTCTCCTCCAGGACCTTGGCCTCTAATACGGAGGCCCTCTTTGAGTTCAAGGTCTTTTGGCAGTCGTGATTTGTCAACCTCATCAAAGGCCTCGGGATTGATTGTTCCGTATCCTCCTTCAGGGGCAACCTTTATCATTTTTTTCTCACCCGTTTTCAGTCCGTACATCTGATTTTCAAGTCCAAGGAAAATTTTTCCCTCTCCTTGAACAAATTCCAAGGGTCCTTTGTCCTTCGTACTCTCAATTTGATGTCCTTCGACGGTCAAGACATAATCAAATTTCACCTTGCTTCCTTTGGTAATCACTTTTTCATTAGTGGCGGCGTGAGAAATCTGAGATATTGCCAAAAAAAACAAAATACCACTCAAAATAACTTTAAAATATTTCATACAATACAACCTTTCCTGGATCTCCCTAATGCGGGGTGTTAATTAATTTTAATTTAATCGGCCTTCGCCATACCCACACCGGCGACAAAATAAATCCGGAGTGTCTGACCCGCATGTTATTTCGGAACAGATTCTAAGTCAAGCAGGTTTTTTGTATTTTTTATGTGCCTCATGAAACGGTAGACCGCTCAGGCTTGAAGGTTACAGCAGAAATGCCCGATGTAAGCGAAGGCTCATATACGTTGCCCTTAATTGTTTCCCTGAATCAGGGGGATAATGCGATTGTGATTGAAACAGGAGACGCTTTGAGAATTGTCAATGCGAATGCAAAAATGATCAATATACAACGAACGGTGGTACTGGTCTCTCCAGTGGCCTGGCACTTGTCTTGCCAACAACCGGGCCTTCGTCACTATTCTGAGGGCACTATTTATCGTTGACCTGGAGAGTGGCGACCGGGTGATTATGTCGAAATAAGATGCAGAGCCTGGTTTCCATTTTGGAATGTCGGATTAGAAAAGAACAGATGAATCTGTTCTTGATTTGGGGAAGGAATGATTACCTTTTGAATCTTGCCCCCCCCTCCCGACTAGGCCGCCGGGAGGGAAGGGCAAATCTTTACTGCGTCGCTTCTTCCATGATTTCCATCATTCTTTTGACGTAGTCATTTTTAGAACTCAGCTCGTCATCAATGAGCTGAGCACTTTCAAAAAGCTGAACAATACACTTCGTGAGCATCGGATCTTTGTCATTCGCGATATATCGCTTTGACAGGTTGCGAATAACCGCGTGATCCGTATTCACTTCCAAAATTCGCTTCGACGAAGGCATCTCCTGCCCCATCATTTTCATTAAGTGTTCCGTGTGTTTATCGGCACCGTCTGCTTTTGCAACCAAGGTTACGGCCGAATCAACGAGGCGTTTTGAAACCTTCACATCTTCGGTGCGATCTTTCAAGGTTTCTTTGAAGAGGTCGATCAGGGCTTCGGACAGCTTGTTATCTTTTTCCTCTTCTTTTTCCGGATCTTTTAAATCGATATCGCCTTTGTCGATGGCCTTGACTTTTTTTCCGTCATATTCCTGAATAGAGGGGATGATGAAGGCATCAGAGGGATCGATCAAAAACAAGACCTCGGTTTCGTGCTTCTTGAAATACTCCATGTTCGGATTATTTTCAACTTGAGCACGATTTTCCCCCGTTAAATAGTAGATCTCTTGTTGGTCCTCTTTCATGCGAGAGACATATTCCTTAAAAGACGAAAGTTCGCCCTCTTTTTGAAGCGAGGTTTCAAAACGCACGAGATCGATCACCTTGTCTTTGTTGACGAAATCGTTATTGACGCCATACTTAAACAGACGGCCGAAGACCTTGTAGAAATCGTTGTATTTTTCAGTCTCTTTGCTCGCCATTTTCTCAAGCCACTGGAGTACTTTACTGGTGAGGGTGGTTTTGAGTTTTTGCATAACGGGTGAGGACTGCACCATTTCCCGTGACACGTTTAAGGACAGATCCGCCGTATCCACAACACCTCTCAGGAAATGAAGATATTCCGGTAGCAGATCCTTACAATCTTCCATAATCATGACTTTGTTGGAGTAGAGCTGCAAAGTTTTGTGGTCTTGCGTTCTCATGAGATCAAAAGAATCCTTTTGAGGAATGAAGAGAAGTGCCTTAAATGTCGAGCCAACTCCTTCCAAAGACAGGTGTAAATGGGCCAGAGGATCTTCCCAGTCGTTAGAGACGAATTTATAAAAAGCATTCAGGTCTTCTTCTTTGATATCCTTTTTATTTTTGATCCAGAGGGCTTCGACAGTATTGACTTTTTCCTTGCCGATGAAAATGGAAAAATCGGCGAAGTTCGAATATTTTTTGATGGTTTCTTTTATTTTGTACTCTTGTGAAAATTCCTTAAAGTCATCTTTCAACTTAAACGAAATCTTTGTACCCCGTTCGCTTTTGTCAATCTCTTCAATGCTGTAGCTTCCATCGCCGGAAGAGGTCCAGCGCAGACCAACAGAGTCTTTGTCTGCGTGGCGGGTTTCGATTGTAATTTCATCCGTGACCATGAAGGCCGAATAAAACCCGACCCCAAATTGTCCGATCAAATCACCGGCATCTTTTTTCTCTTCTTTTACCTGCTTTAAAAACGCTAATGTTCCGGAAGACGCGATCATGCCGATATTTTTGATCAAGTCATCGCGTGACATGCCAATGCCGGAATCTTCGATGGAGAAAGTTTGTGCCTTGTCGTCGGCTTCAATTTTAATGGAGAGTTCTTTGTTACGATCAAGGATGGTGTCATCAGACATCTGTAAATAACGGACTTTATTAGATGCGTCTGAAGCGTTGGAGATCAACTCTCGCAGGAAAATTTCAGGGTGGGTGTAGAGGGAATGAATGATTAAATGGAGAAGTTGTTTCATTTCCGCTTTATATTCAAATGTTTCTTTATTGCTCTCTAGCGTACTCATCTTTATTGCTCCTTTTTTCGTTTGTTTTAATGTTTGCTGAAAATAAACTTATATCGCTGGCTAAAATGTAGCCATTATTTTAGAAAATTCAAGGCCCGGCGTAAGCAAAAGTCCTCCTGCATAGCTCACTCAGGCCCTTGGGAGTCTTCTGGAGGGACGAGGTTCTTCGTCTTGACACGGCCTGAAAACCCCGTAAAATGAGCAACATGTCGAATACATGGGTTTTATTACTGTTTTTCCTGATGTTGCTACCCCTCGGATGTTTCAAGCAGGACCCGCCTCCGAAAAACCCCTTTCGCAAGCCAATTCACTACGCAGTCGGCGAAAGTCCCTCACACATTATTTCTGCCGATCTGAACCAGGATGGTTGGCTCGACCTGATTGTTGCTAATACCCAGAGCAATACGATTTCTATTCTCACCGGAAAAAATGACGGCAGCTTTCCCGACACAAAGACAATGAAGGTCGGTAGCAGACCCCGGTGGGTGGTGAGTGGCGATTTTAATGGAGACAAACAAACAGATCTTGGCGTATTGCTCAACGACGGGGATAGCCTGCAAATCCTCCTGAATCTGGGCGGAGGCCTCATGAAAAAGGGGGCGCTCTACAAGGTCGACCGTTCCCCCTACTCAGCCGCTGTGGAGGATTTCAACCTGGATGGTCATCTTGATATCGCCATTGTTTCGCGCTTTGATCACTTGCTCGTCCTGATGGGCGACGGGACGGGCCAGTTTAAGACGGGTTTAAGGGGCGATCCCGGTGCGATTCCGACGACGGTCATCACCGGTCATTTTAATAAAGATCCCTTCATTGACCTTGCGATTGCGAATAACGGCTTGTCCAGTAGCGATGTTGCGCTCTACTTAGGGAAGGGGGATGGCGACTTTGAGAAAGGGTCCCGACTCCGTAGCGGGAAAAATCCACTTTTCCTGGTTGCTGAAGATTTCAACAAGGATGGGCACCCGGACATCCTGTCGATCAATGGTCTGGGGGATTCCATGACCCTCTTCTTTTCCGAAAAAGAGGGTACTTACTCAAAGGGTCGTGACATCGGAGCAGAAGGGGGACCCGTTTCAGCAATCGTACATGACTTGAATGGAGACAGCATTTTAGATATCGCTGTGGTGAATACCCGAAGTAACGACCTTTCAATCATCATTGGGAAGCCGGATGGAGGATTTGGATACCCGCACCTGAATCTCTACACGGGCAAAGCGCCCTTTTTTGTTTTGAAGGCAGACTTTAATTTGGATGGAAGAATCGATTTAGTTGTGGTGAATAATGACAATGAATCGATTTCGGTTCTTCTCGGAAAAAGATAAGTGCTGAATGCTCTCACCAGCCTGCTCTCCTCGCCGCTTCAGCCTTCCGAACCTAGGCTTTCCGAACATAGATCTTGATCAGCCCTTCTTCTACCTCGACAAGGTCAAGCAGCTCATTACCGCTGCTTTTACACCAAACCGGCATGTCTTTCTTAATCCCGGCATCATCTGAAAGAACCTCTAGTATCTGTTCAGGAGACATCTCTTTTATTTTTTTTGATGTGAGAATCACTGGAATCGGACAGTAGAGTCCAAGGGTGTCTAAAGTTAAATCGGCTGAGATCATCCGCTCTGCCCTCCTATCCGCATTTTATAAAGGGGGGAAACCTGGCGCAATGTCTCAACGCACTCTGGAAAGATTTCAAGCAGACTTGAAATCTGGGCGTCAGTGGTCCCGATACCCAGGCTGAAGACAATCCCGCCCTGTGCCACGTTGCCGGGGAGGCCGATCGCGCTTAGAACGGGGGAAATCTTCAATGCGTCGGAACTACACGATGACCCGCTCGCTGCCATGATGCCGTGCTTTTCCAGGGCCTGAACGAGAGCCTGTCCATCTAAATATTCCACGGCAAAGCTGGCGATATGAGGGAGGCGATGTTCACGGCTTCCGGTCAGGTGAAGCAATGGAACAGATTTGAGTAGGCCATCGATCAGGTGGTCACGCAGCAGGGTCAGACGATTCA
Organism: Nitrospirota bacterium; assembly: GCA_029261195.1. Taxonomy (GTDB): domain Bacteria; phylum Nitrospirota; class Nitrospiria; order SBBL01; family JAADHI01; genus JAJDBU01. Next base: position 104,485 of record JAJDBU010000036.1, read on the forward strand.
CTTCGCGGGTCATTCGTTTTTTCGCCTCAAAGGCGGCAAAGCCCATTCCCACAATACCCGGCACATTTTCCGTGCCTGCCCGTCTTCCTGCCTCCTGTATGCCCCCTTCTATCAGAGGAGAGATTCTTGTGCCTCTTCGGACATAGAGGCAGCCGATTCCCTTCGGGCCGTAAAAAGGCTGCGCTGCAAAGGCGGCAAGGTCGATGCCCGATAATTCGCAATCAAAGGGAATCACTCCGATTGTCGCAACGGCATCGGTGTGAAAAAAGACATCGGCCTCTTGTGTGATTTGTCCGATCTCTTCAATGGCTTGAACCGTCCCGATTTCATTGTTGGCATGAAGGATAGACACCAGGACCGTGTTGTCTCGAATGGCTTCTGCGACCTGGGTTGCTGTCACCCGACCCCTACTATCGACTGCTAGGCAAGTGACAGAATAACCTTCTTTTTCGAGGTGTTTGAAGGGGTGGGCAACGGAATAATGTTCAATGTTTGTTGTGATGATGTGCCGCCCTTTTTTCTGCCGCGCAGCAAGAACGCCCTTGATCGCCAGGTTGTTGGCTTCACTCCCGGAGGCGGTAAAGATCAGTTCGCGTGGTTCACAGTTGATGAGTTGCGCAATCTGCCTGCGTGCGTTTTCCAGGGCTTTACGCGGGGCGGCAGCATATTGATGACGACTCTGAGGGTTTCCAAAATGTTCCGATAAAAAGGGGGTCATCGCAGAATAAGCCTCCGGTGAGAGGGGCGTCGCTGCGATGTAATCCAGGTAGATTGTTTCCATGTTACCTACCTGTACACAGGCAAAGAAGGTGCTTAGCTCGCCTTCTTTGCCTGCTTAAAAACAAACAGGCTGAAGATGAGCCATTTTGAAGGATCGAAATTGTACCACAAGGGACCATTGCGATAGTCGCGAGGAAAGTTATGGTGATAGTTGTGGTAGCCTTCGCCAAAGGTGATGAGAGAGATCCACCAGTTGTCCCGGCTGCTATTCGCATCACCGTAGGGCTGAGAACCCCAGATGTGGCAGATTGAGTTGATAAAAAAAGTTGAGTTTAATACGAGGAAGAGCCTTAAGCCTCCGGCCAGCAGGAGGCATGCGACGCCCCCGATCCATCCCCGGTTCAGGAAGCCGAGTACAAAGGGGAAAACAAGGCCCGAAATCACGAGCAGTGCATAATTGTTGTGCTGCCACATAATCCTCGGATTTTTACGAAGCGCCGTTTTATACTTCTCTCTGGCCTGAAGATTCGGGGAGGGGTCTTTGTGGAAAATCCATAGGACGTGGCTCCACCAGAATCCACGCAGGGCATTGTAAGGGTCTTCATCTGTATCGGTTTTTGCGTGGTGACGGATGTGGTCGGAGCACCATTTGAGCGCCGAGTTCTCCATCGCCCATCCTCCCGAAATCAGAAAATAAATCTCAACCCAGGGTTTGCATGTAAAACTACGGTGAGAAAAAAGCCGATGATAACCGACTGTAATGCCCAGGCCGGTCATAATGTACAAGACAGTAAAAAGGATCCAGTCAAAGGCTGTATAGCCATATAGATAGCCAAAAAGTGGAACAGCGATCATTGCCCCGAGGCTAACCGCAGAAAAGACAATAACGGTTGGATAATCAATAATCTGTTTGATCTCTTTCGGATTGCTTTCCGAAGTCGCCAATGGAGAAGACTTGCTTTGTGCCATCACATTTTCCTCAATCTATCCTTAATACGGTTTAAGCCATTTTTTTAGAACGTTAAAATTGCGAATATTATACAGAACTCGCTTTCCTCAATACAATCACTTTATATTTTCCCTCACTATCTCGCTACTCTTCCTTGCTAGATTGTAAAATATAAAAACCAGGGGAGATGGATAATGTTGTTTGGCGGAGAGAACAGTCATTGCCGAAAATTGCGACCTTGACTCTAAGTCCTAGCCCTGATAAAAGTTTCAGGATGCCCCCCTCTGCGGATCATATTCGTGACATGGTTCAGATTGCATTGGGCCATACTCCACAACATAATGCGATGATCGTTTACGATCAGAACTCAGAGCTGGCTTGTCTGCTTTCAGAGGCTTATCGTAGCCTCTTGCCAGGTGCAATTTCCGTCGATTTTGATCAGAATGATGCGGAAACCATTATGTCCATTTGGAACACCCTGTCCCCGGGAGACCTGGTCATTCTCATACAATCGACCAGTTTTCGCCTGAGTCGTTTCCGTATTCGCCTGGAACTGTTCAACCGGAAACTGAAGGTCATTGAGCATCCCCATCTTTCCCGTATCCACAAAGATGAAATTCCGGTTTATCTGGATTCACTCGCTTATGATCCGAACTATTACCGTAGCGTCGGTCCCTGGCTCAAACGAAAAATCGATCACGCGTCAAAAATCGAACTCGTTTGTGAAGGCGCGACACTGGTTTACAATTCCATTTTTTGCGGAGCTAAAATGAATATCGGCTGTTACGATGACATGAAAAATATCGGAGGGCAATTCCCGATCGGGGAGGTTTTTACTGAACCGGAACAACTTGAGCAGGTCAACGGTGCGATAAAGATATTCGCCTTTGGTGATATGGATTTCACGGTCAATGTGCCTGAGAAACCCGTCACTGCCTTGATTGAAAAAGGTGTACTTGTTGACGCTCCGGGCGCACCGGAATCTTTTCAGATTGTTCTGGATGAAATCAGGAAACAGGAGGAAGTTGTCTGGGTGCGGGAACTCGGTTTTGGTTTAAACCGGGCCTTCACACGGACACAGCGTGTCCACGACATCGGGACCTATGAACGTCTCTGCGGCATCCATCTCTCGCTCGGCATCAAACATCTACAATATAAAAAGAAGATGTTTCCCAAAAAGGGCGGTTTTCATGTGGACGTTTTTGTCGATGTCCAGCAGGTTACAATCGACGAGCAAGTCGTTTTTAAAGAAGCGGAATACCAGATGCATTAGGGTTTGTATCCCCTTCCTTGACCGGGAGAGATCTTAGGGCTTCGCCACCTCCTGTGCTGTCTTCGCTTTAATGACCAAGGCATGAATTTCTCCCCCTATTTCTTCTCTCAATACATCAAAAACCATCCGGTTCCGATTGAGCAGGGAAACCCCTTCAAACTGCTCAGAAACGACGTATAGCGTGTAATGCCCCCCCCCTCCTGCAGCAGCGTGTCCCGCATGTTTCCAGCTATCGTCAATGACTTCAACGATGTTTGCAGAAAGTTCATTTTCCATTTTGGAAATAATTTTTTCTTTGGTCGCTTGTGCCATTTTTCCTCTTCTATATTAAGAAGTCACTTTCCATTGATTAAGCTCTTTAGGTGACTACTCACTACCTCAGGGTTTCTGTAAGATGCTGTATATCGAGGAAATTTATCTCGTGCCGTGACCAGTGATGAAGACGTGCAAAAACAAAAAAAGGTAAAGAGCCTTAAGGCATTGAAAGTATTCAAGAAAAATTTTGGTTGGGGGACAAGGGGTCGAACCTTGATTAACAGAGTCAGAGTCTGCCGTCCTGCCATTAGACGATCCCCCAATAAAGTAATGCTCAGGACCATAATCAAAAGAAGAGGTACTGTCAAGAATCTTGTGTAACACACTTGTTCCATATACTGCGATGTGCTAAAATTCCCTTCTGTTTTTAACCCTTGAGTACAATCATTGATCTTAACCCTACTCTATACAGACCCGCATATGCAGTCCGGAGATATCTTCTTTCTTACCCTTAGATTGATCAAGTCATCTTAATCATTTTATCTTTAAAAAAATTTAAAAAAACGTAGAGGTTTTATTGTTTCTTGATCGAAATACGCTATCTCTCAGGGAGCATTTCAATCGTAGCTTTGAAATCGTTCAGGTTGATTCAGACCTGTTATTGGAGGAAGTCCTCCGATTAAGGTATCAGGTCTTTTGTATTGAAAATAGACTGGCTGACAATAAAAAATTTACAAATTCCATGGAACAGGATCTTTATGATCATCGCTCCGTCCACCGACTCGTTCGGCACAAAGAAACAGGGACATTTATTGCCCACGTCAGATTGATTCTACCGGACCTAGACAATCCAGAAGATCGGTTTCCTATGGAGAACTACTGTAAGATAACCGACCAAGAAAACCTGATCTTCCACAAGAAGGTTTCCAGAACTTCGTTGGCTGAAGTCTCCCGTTTCCTCATTTCAAAAGAACGTGAACGGCAGGTGATCCTGGCAACAGCGACATCGGGCGCAGGTTCGATTTATCGAAAAGAAGATGGGCCTCACAGCTTCCTTCTGCTCCATGGACTCATCACGGCGGGTCTCCGCATGGCGATGGAGATAAAAAGTACTTATTTATATGCATGTATACAAACCCCTTTATTTAGATTGCTCCGGAAATTTGGAATCCATTTTATTAAGATCGGTCCACCGGTTGAGTACCATGGACTTAGATTCCCCTGTCTTGGGACGACAGAGTCCTTCTTGTCCGGAATTTACAAGCATCGGCCGGATCTATGGGAACTTATAACGGAAGACGGCGAGTTGGCGCCGCAAATACAAGACCCATCCCTTTGTCAGAACTGAAAGTTTCAATCTGAAATGAAAACGGCCATCATCGTACTCATCCTCATCCTTCATGCTGCTGTTGTTCCGGGTGTTTATGCACAAGACAAGTCTCCGCTTGACACGCTGGATGTCGTGGCACATCCGGAAGTCCGGCAACAAAATATTTCAAGGAATGTGCTTCGTGCGATCTTTGGTATGCGTCTCCGGAAATGGCCTGACGGCATGCCGATAAAGGTCTTTGTTTTAAGGGACGATGCGCCATTTCATGTCGCATTTTCTAAAGAGATCCTGCATGTTTTTCCTCATCAACTACGGCGTGCCTGGGATAGGTTGGTCTATTCCGGGACGGGACAATCGCCCTTCGAGGTCACTTCAGTAGAGGAGATGAGGGAAAAAATAAGAAATGTCCCTGGAGCAATTGGTTATTTACCATCAATAAAAAGAGACAAACATGTCAATATTCTGCAAGTGCGCTAAAGATTTTTATCTTAAAATAACAGTGAGTTTCTGTTTCATTTTTTTATTTCAGATTTCGAGTGCCCATGCGCTTCGTCCAGGTTTGTTCGATACCCTTCAGATTCATGGTTTTGCCAGCCAGGGTTTTATTCAAACCTCAGAGAATTTCTTTTTCGGAAAAAGTGAAGACGGCAGTTTTGATTTTAGAGAACTGGGCCTGAATGCATCGTTTCGGCCCGATCCGGACCTCCAATTTTCCGTTCAGGCCCTATCAAGACGTTCGGGAGAAGGGAGCGACGGAGAGGTCCGTTTAGATTACGGCTTCATTGACTACAACGTAATATCAAACGGATCAACCAGTGTAGGGTTTCGCTTAGGAAGAATCAAAAACCCGCTGGGTCTTTACAACGACACACGGGATGTCGCCTTTACAAGACCGTCTATCCTTCTGCCCCAATCGATCTATTTTGATCGCACCCGCAACCTGGCTCTTTCCTCCGACGGCATCTCTTATTATTCCGAACACCGGAACGACTCAGGCAATCTGTTTTATCAGCTTGAAGTCGGTTTTCCTGATGTCGGCGATGAAGAAACAAAACTCGCCTTTCTCAGAGGACAACTAAAGTCTGGCAGCCTCAAGGAAAAAACCTCGTATATCAGCCGCCTCATCTTTGAGCGGGGCGGGGGGAGGATACGCCTGGGTGTCAGCGGGGCAATCGTCAATATTCAGTTCCAACCGACGGTACCAAACACTGCATCTGGGACTATTCGCTTCAGTCCGCTCATTTTTTCCGCCCAATACAATGTCGAACGATGGAGCATTACATCCGAATATGCGCTTCGCAACACAAAATTCAAAAATGTTGGAGTGATTAAAAGCCTGAATCTGACTGGCGAGAGTTATTACCTCCAGGGGTCTTATCGAGTCATTGATAACCTGGAAGGTTTCGTCCGTTATGATGTCCTCTTTCAGGACAGGGATGATCACGGAGGAGATGCGTTTTTCGCCGCAACAGGTAGCCCCAAACACACCCAATTTGCAAAAGACTGGACGGTTGGCCTGCGATGGGATATGACTGACTCACTGATGTCTCGCATTGAATACCACAATATCGACGGAACCGGCTGGCTTGCGCCTTTGGACAACCCGGATTCTTTTAAAATAAAACGGCGATGGGATATGTTTGCGCTGTTATTCTCATATCGCTTCTAAACTGCTCGTAGAGTAATTCACTTATGGAAGACCCGCACAAAAAACCCTCCGGCTTCGCAAAAAATCGCCGCTTCTTCAGCCTGAAGTGGAAAGCCCTGTTCTTACTCAGTCTTGTCCTGATTTTGATTAACACCTCATTTCCCTTTCTGAGTTACATGAATTTTCTCAGCCAATTTGACGACCGCCGTGAGACAGTACACAAACGTTTTGCACAGGAATTTGAGGGAATCTTGAAGCAGACGGCCCAGGATCTACAGCTGTTCGGGGCAATCATCCCCTCTCTCAAAGGGATGGAGGAGGCCCTCCTTCTCGGAAAAGGGGAAGAACTCATCTCAGCCTTTGAACATCACTGGCCCTTGATTCAACTCGACACCGGCATTGATGCCGCCTATTTTTATTCCGCTTCCGGCCGCGAATTGGCCGGATGGCGGGCAAACGGCTTTACCCAGGAGAGGGATCCACTCATTATCCAATGGGCAGAAGCGATGAAGACAAAAGAGCAACCGGTGACCGCGCTTTCCTGTCACAAGCTCTGTGCACAATACGCCATGGTCCCCATCCTGCTAAACGGCAAGAATATGGGCGCAATTTTATTGCAACGTTCTCTTGCCGATGTCATTGTCAACTTTCAAGGGATCTCCGGAGTCGATATCGGGGTGATTGTCCATAAAACCCGAGGCGACAACAGACTCCCCGATACCTCGGATGCCACCGCCTTATGGAACACCGAGGTGGTGGCCCTGACACATCGCAGTCAAACATTTCCCCTACTCAAAAAACTTGTCTTGCAAACATCGTCCATCGACGAGGCGCTTAAGGGGCGGAAACTGCGCGATGGAGGGATAGACTATGAAATAAGATTGATTCCCCTCAAAGGTCTCGTCAATCCTGATTCAGGACATCTGGTCATTATTGATGATATTTCAGATACCCTGTCCGAAATACGCGGGGCGACACAGCAAAGCGTATTCGCAGGACTCTTAGGTCTTCTGCTGTCGGGGGGCTTTCTGCTGGCCATCCTGTCGAAACCCATGACCCGCTTGGAAGAGATCGCCAATACCCTTCCCTTGCTTGCGAAAGGGGCCTTCAAAGAAGCCCGATCCGCCGCAAACAAAGGGAGAAAGGGGTGGTTTAATGACGAAATCGATGTGCTGGACAACACAGCAATTTCACTTTCCTATCAACTGGAAAAGCTGGAAAAACAGGTTAAAAAACGAACACAGGCCCTTGCCGACCAGATGGAAGAGTTGAAACATGAAAAGGCCTTCATTTCAAACCTGCTTGATACTGCCCGAATCATCATCCTGACACAAAGCGAGACCGGTAAAATCATGATGCTGAATCAGCATGGCTCCGATTTATCCGGCTATTCACTGCAAGCGCTTTCCCGGACAATTTTTTTGGATCTACTCTCAACAGATAAACAAAGTCCCATCCTGAAAGGTAATTTGCTTGCCATTGGCAACTCGAAACAGGCTCATTTTTCACACGAATCTGTCATGAGCTGCAAGGACGGATCAACGCTTCATATCGCCTGGTTCCACTCAGCGCTGGAAAAGAAAAATGCGCATGAACCGGCCATCCTTTCCATTGGACTCGATATCACGGATAGAAAGGAGGCGGAACTCCGGCTGTCCTGGCTCGCTGATCATGACCCGCTGACCGACCTTTTTAATCGCCGCCGTTTCCAGAGTGAGCTTGAGCGCATTCTTGCCGAATCGAAACGCTATCAGCGAATGGGAGCCCTGCTTTTTGTTGATCTCGACCACTTTAAGTATATCAATGATACTCAGGGACACCGTGCGGGAGATGTCGTGCTGAAGGGGGTGGCGGAACAGCTCTCCCGTCTCATTCGATCGACCGATTTTATCAGCCGAATTGGAGGAGATGAATTCGCCCTGGTGATTTCTGAGACAGATCAGATCGGGGCAATCCGGGTAGCGAAAAAAGTAACTGAATATCTAAACGATATGAAGATTCCGAAACTCGGACAGCCCTACAAGGTATCCGCCAGCATTGGTATTGCCCTTTTCCCGAAACATGGGGAAACGGTACAGGAAGTTCTTACAAATGCCGACCTCGCCATGTACCAGGCAAAAGAAAAAAAGCGTGGCAACTGGCACCTCTTTTCAGGGCATGAACAACTTAAAGAACGGATGCAGAAACGGATTTATTGGAAGGATAAGATCAGAGAGGCGTTTGACCGGGACGGTTTTGTGATCCACTTTCAGCCTGTAAATAATATTGCGACAGGGGAGGTCTATTTCCATGAAGCCCTACTGAGGATGCGCGGCGACAATGGTAAGCTTGTTCCGCCCGGCACCTTTATTCCTGTGGCCGAGGCCAGTGGCCTGATCCTTCCGATCGACCATCTTGTCATGGAACGGGTCATCACCTGTCAGGCCTTGCTTGAAAAAAAGGGATACCGGAACACCTTTTCCATTAACCTGTCCGGCCATGCTTTAGGCGATCGGGAACTACTGCCCCACTTGAAGAAAACCCTTGATCGAACCGGCGCTGACCCGAAAACACTTATTTTTGAAATCACCGAAACAGCGGCCGTTTCAGATCTCGTCTCGGCTTGTAGTTTAATGTACGAAATTAAAGCCTTAGGTTGTCGTTTTGCGCTCGACGACTTCGGATCCGGTTTTTCCTCATTCAGCTATATGAAGCAACTTCCTGTCGACTTCGTTAAGATTGGCGATACCTTTATCACGGAACTTGCCTCCCGCCCCGAAGATCAAATCTTTGTAAAATCCTTAAGTGAGGTGACAAGGGGTATGGGGAAAAAGACAGTCGCCGAGGGAGTGGAAGATGCCAAAACCCTCGCCCTACTTCGGGAGTACAACGTCGATTTTGCTCAGGGTTACCATGTCGGGCGGCCCGCCGAAAAAATTAAAACCTAAATTCTGCACCCTTCCCGTCTGTAAACCTCCCCGCGCGAATCATCTGAGAGATTTTTTCAAAATCCTTGTGGAGAGAGCGGTCTTCGTCCAGCGGCGCAATTTCCGATCGCAATACTTTCACAGCGGCAGCCACGCCCCGTCCCGGTTTTAAGGGGGCGTGAAAGGCGATGCCTTCCGCCGCCGCAAAGAGCTCAATCGCGAGTATCTGCCCGACTCGCTGAGTCATCTCCCGAAGTTTCAGAGCCGAGCCCATTGCCATGCTCACATAGTCTTCCTGATTCACCGAGGTCGGAATCGAGTCCACCGATGCCGGTTGGGCTAAGCGTTTGCACTCCGACGCGAGCGCTGCGGCTGCGACCTGGGGCATCATCAGCCCGGAATGCAGTCCGGGGCGACGGGTCAAAAAGGGAGGAAGATCAATGCAGTCCGGATCGATCAACTGGGCAATGCGACGTTCTGAAATCACAGCGAGGTGGCAGAGGGCAATGGCTAAGTGGTCGAGCGCCAGCGCAATCGGGTGTCCGTGAAAGTTCCCTCCCGAGAGCATCTCTCCCGACTCGGGAAAAACAATCGGATTATCGGTGACACTGTTCATTTCAATCGATAAGACGGCACACACAGCATCAATCGTTTCACGGACCGCCCCGTGTACCTGCGGAATACAGCGTATGGAATAGGGATCCTGCACTCGGCTGCACTGAATATGAGAATCCCGGATCTGGCTGTTTTCCAGGTGTCTCAGCATCGTCAGCGCAACGGCGATTTGGCCCGGATGGGGTCTTAAGCGCTGAAGTTTTTCTTCAAATGCGATGGGCGTGCCCATCAAAGCCTCTAGTGACATTGCTCCCGCCAGGTTGGCCGTCTCCAGCAGTGTTTCTGCCTCATGAAGTGCCAGAAGACCTACACTTAGAGCCGCCTGAGTCCCGTTGACGAGCGACAGTCCCTCTTTGGCCTCAAGGGTGATGGGCGTAATGCCTGCCCGTGTCAGGGCTTCTTGCCCCGAAAGCCGCTTTCCCTGCCACATGACTTCCCCTTCACCAATCAATAAGAGTGCGAGGTGGGCGAGTGGGATCAAGTCCCCGCAGGCCCCGACCGATCCACGACTTGGAATCAGGGGATAAAAGGGTTGATTGAGGATCTCGACAAGTCGCTCGACAATCACCGGTCGCACGCCTGAATGGCCCTTGGCCAGTACCTGCGCTCTTAAGAGTGTCATGCCACGCACTTCCGATTCAGAAAGGGGCGGGCCTGCACCGCAGGCGTGGCTTCTGATCAGGTTAAGCTGAAGGGCTTTGATATCACTTGTCGGGATCCGCTGATTTTTGAGCTTTCCGAATCCAGTTGTTACCCCGTAGACAACTTTCCCCTCAGCAAGTTGTTGTTCGACCAGTTGGCGGGCGGGGGCCATTTTTTTGAGCGCAAGGGGAGAGAAACGTAAGGGCCTGTGTCGCAGGACGACATCATAAAAATCGGCGCGTTTGATCTTGCGGCCCGTCAGACTCATGGCTTTCATCGTTGACCTCGCTCAAATAAGAACGGAAAAACCCGTGCATTGATCCACTTAAATCTTCATGATAAGATCCGGCTCCTAAATTCTAAGGTGCTAAATTGGGAAATAGAGCCATGCAGGAAAACATCATCTCTGATTTTATAGCAAAAACGATCTTATTATGGAAATGTTCTTCTAAGGCCTTTTCAAGGAAAATACCATGAGAACCCTGGCAGGCAATCCCTACCCACTCGGGGCAACCTGGGATGGCAAAGGCGTCAACTTTGCGATTTTTTCTTTAAACGCGACCGCCGTCCACCTCTGCCTCTTCGACAACATCCATTCAAAAAAAGAATCCGCACGTATCCAGCTCACGGAACAGACCGACATGGTCTGGCATATCTACCTGCCCGATGTACGGCCCGGTTGTCTTTACGGTTATCGCGTCTCCGGGCCGTATGACCCCGAGGCGGGACATCGTTTTAACGACGCGAAGGTCTTAGCCGATCCCTATGCCAAGGAAATCGCACGAAGGATCAAGTGGGATGACGCCATGTTTGCCTATACGGTGGACGGCCCACAGGAAGATTTGATTTCAGACCCGCGAGACAATGCCCCCTATGCAGCCCTCTGCAAGGTAATTGATCCCGCCTACACCTGGGGAAATGATACCCCGCCCTTACATCCCTGGCACAAAACAATCATTTATGAAGCCCATGTCAAGGGCATGACCGCCAGACATCCGGAGATTCCAAAGAAGCTCCGCGGCACTTACGCTGGCATGGCTTCGGAACCGATCATCCGACATCTCCGCGAACTGGGCATTACGGCGCTTGAACTCATGCCGGTTCATCAGCACATGGACGACCGCTATCTTGTTGAAAATAAACTCACCAATTACTGGGGCTACAATACCCTGTCTTTTTTTGCGCCCGACCTTCGCTACTGCTCCGGGACAATGGACCCGGTCCAGGAATTTAAGATGATGGTTCGCACCCTCCATGACGCAGGCATCGAAGTGATTCTGGATGTGGTGTACAACCATACGGCGGAGGGTAACCACTTAGGCCCGAACTTATCCCTTCGCGGCATTGATAACCTCTCTTATTATCGTCTTGGACCTGAATCGCTCCGCCACTACCGCGATTATACGGGATGCGGCAACACCCTCAACATGCGCCAACCTCATGTCCTGCAATTAATTATGGACAGCCTCCGCTACTGGATTCTCGAAATGCATGTCGATGGCTTCCGCTTCGACCTCGCCAGCACCCTTGCCAGAGAGTTACATGACGTCGATCGACTCGGGGCCTTTTTCGACATCATCCATCAAGATCCCGTTATTTCCCAGGTAAAATTGATCGCAGAACCCTGGGATCTCGGCGAAGGCGGTTACCAGGTCGGAAATTTTCCCGTACTTTGGACGGAATGGAACGGGAAATATCGCGATACGATCCGACGGTTCTGGAAGGGGGACGGACGCCAGGTCGCAGAATTGGCTACTCGCCTCTCCGGCAGCAGCGATCTTTATGAAGCGGGAGGGCGACGGCCCCATGCCAGCATCAACTTTATTACCTGTCACGACGGCTTCACCCTGCATGACCTGGTGAGTTACAACGAAAAGCACAACATGGACAACGCAGAGGAAAACCGGGACGGGGCCAACGAAAATTACAGTTGGAACTGCGGAGCGGAAGGACCGACCCGAGAGAAGGCGATCATTACTCTGCGTGAACGGCAGCGACGAAACTTCATGGCCACCCTGCTTTTGTCGCAGGGTGTTCCGATGATCAGCGGCGGCGATGAAATCGGACGGACGCAAAACGGCAATAACAACAGCTATTGCCAGGACAACGCACTGTCTTGGCACAACTGGTACCTTGATTCAAAGCATACGGCTTTTTTGGCCTTTTGCCGCCGACTCATCGAGATTCGAAAAAACCCCGTGCTACGCCGTCGCCGTTTTTTTCACGGCAGAAAAATCCGTGGATCCGAGATCAAGGACATGTCCTGGTTTTCTCCGAAGGGAGAGGAGATGAGCGATGAAGAGTGGCAAGATGAAGCGGTCCGCTGTATGGGGCTTCGTCTTGCGGGAAAATCGGCCACGGAACTGACACCCTCAGGGCAGACGATTGAAGGAAAGACCCTCCTGATTCTGATGAATGCCCACACGATGCAACTTCCCTTCGTCCTCCCCAACCACCGGAAGAACCTCAGATGGACTTTGATCCTGGACACGGTACAGGAGGAGCCGGGCAAAGAGAATCTAACGATGAAAGGGGGAGATGTTTTTCTCCTGGAAAGCTACTCTTTAGCCGTTTTTCAGGTCGGGCAGAATGGAATCTAAAGATGAGGAAAGCGGCAATATTCAACTGAGGCTCGATCGTTTATTCTTATGATATTTTTCCAGCATGTCCTTACATTGTGTTTGGCTCATTTTGGCCATTTCTACCAAGATTGCTCCAATACGAGGGCGACTTTCTCTCTGAATCGACAATAATTTTTCAACATCTCCCTCAGTGAGACACCCTAAATCCATCGCAATTTCGCCAAACATTTTTATTGTATCTGTCTGATAATTTAAAATAGTGAAAACTTGTTTCATCGTCAGCATGCCTTCGTATAAGGCGACCTTAGCGATAGGCGTGGTTTTTTTTCTCTGAATATTCAAAGCCTCAAAGAGGGCTATCTCATCAACAATGCCAGAGTTGATGAGATATTGACCGAACCTCTCGATTTTCATCATATCCTCTCTTATCTCAAATTTTATTCAGACGAATAAACCGCCTCAAGGATCCGACCTGCACCTTTGGACAAGAGGGCATCAGCAACTGCCACGCCAATGTGACCCGCTTCTGATAGTGCCACACTTTGAGTTTCCCGGATGATCTCTTTTCCATCCAGGCTTGCAACAAGTCCTTCCAGGGTGAGTCGGCCATTTGCAAGGATGCCAAAGCCTCCAATCGGTACCTGGCATCCGCCTTCGAGCCGGAATAAAAGATCCCTTTCGGCACTCACAACCAAAGCGGTCTCTGGATGATTGAGGAAGGACAGGATCTCATTCATCTCCGTATCGTCCCGCCGACATTCTATGCCGAGCGCACCTTGCCCAATAGCGGGCAGAAGGATATCCGGGGAGAGATCTTCTGTGATGCGATCTTGCCAACCCAGACGGCGGAGACCGGCTGAGGCAAGAATAATCGCATCAAATTGCCCCTCTTCCAGTTTGCGCAAACGCGTATCGAGGTTTCCACGGAGTGAGACAAATTGTAGATCGGGTCGAATCGCTGAGAGCTGGGCTTGCCTGCGAAGAGAACTTGTTCCGATGGTTGCACCCTCAGGAAGTTCAGATAACTTTTTTCCTCCACGGCTGATCAGGGCATCCAGCGGGTGAGCCCGTTTGGGGATGGCCGCCATGTGAAGTGCTTCCGGAAGTATGCTGGGCACATCTTTCATGCTGTGTACGGCGAGATCAATTTCATTTTTCAGCAAGGCTTCTTCGATTTCTTTAACAAAAAGGCCTTTTCCTCCGACTTTGGCAAGAGGCACATCCAGGATTTTGTCTCCCGTTGTTTTGATCTTTTGAATACTGACCTCAAAGCCCTTTTCCTGAAGCCGAGCCTGGACCCACTCCGCCTGCCAAAGGGCGAGCTTGCTGCCCCGACTGCCTATGCTAATTTTTTTTATTGACACTAAAGTCCTCTACCTTCCTTAAAAAGTACCCGTTCATTCAGGGATGTGTCCTCATTGGGGGGCGACCTTCCCATAGGACCAGGACATCAACGCCTCCTTTTTGTCCCAACCAGACTCGCCGATCCGGATCAATTGCGATGGCATAAACATTGTCATCGGCAAGACCCTCTTGTGTCGTCAGCGTCATCCAGTCTTCGCCATCAAAGCGGGACACACCATGGTTTGTGCCGAACCAAAGGGCGCCATCGTGAGGATCGACCATCACCGCGTAGACAATGTTTCCCGCCAAACCTTCGTCAGTGGTAAAATTCCGCCACTGCTCGCCGTCAAATCGGCTCGCTCCACCGCCCCATGTTCCGAACCACTTATTTCCAGAGCGGTCAATGGCCATCGAAAAAACATAGTTTTCGTTATAGGTCTCGTTTCCCCCCGTATCCAGCACAGAGAGATTATGTCCATGTTTGTAATCCCCCGCCTCCTTCTTTCCAAGCCGGGTGCCGAAACCGGTATTACTACTCTTTTGCAGGTCATATTTGTTTGCTGCCCCCAGCCCATCACGATGCCCCCAGCTTGTCCATTGACCACTGCCCTCAAGTCGGCTGACGCCACCCTCAGTCCCGAACCACAGCGCCCCTTTTGCATCGATGGAGAGGGCATAGACCCAGCGATCCGCCAAGCCGTCGCCGGTATTGTAGTTGTGGAAATTTTCACCATCGAAATGGCTCACTCCGTTCCAGGTGGCAATCCACATCGTCCCGTCTTCGGCAAAATCCATCCCGTAAACCCAAAAATCGGCCAAGCCATCGGAAGGCAGATAGGTCTTCCAAGTCATGCCGTCATAGCGACTTAATCCGCCGTTATTTGTGCCAAACCAATAAGTCCCTTTTTTGTCCTTGTTGATCGTAAAGATATAGGGGCTGAGCAGGCCGTCTTTAGTGGTAAAGGCCTGCATCATTTCTCCGGACCCGTTTGCAACCTGGATAATGCCTTCGGTTGTACCCACCCATACTGCGTGATCATCCGCAAATAATGATCTCACATAACTCTGCTCTCCCGTGCCGAAGCTGCCAACCACCCGGTAATTCGGGCGTTTTCGCTTTGATACAGTCCGGTCAAGACTTTCTGCTTTTTTTAGAAAGTCGGAAACAGGGGACTCTTCGGGGTTTTGGAAGGACAGGCTTGGCTCAATCGGTTGGATGATGCTTTGGCTGCATGCAACAAGTTGAAAAAACAGGAGAGTTAAGACAGTCAATGAGGGGCTTCTGCCTGTCTGTAAAAAACGATTCAAGAAGCTTTTTTCTCCTCTGCCTTTTTTGGGCCTTCGGAACGCGCGAGTAGGCCTTCAAGATCGAATAGTTTTCGAGTCGCCTCCAACATCATATTGCCATTCCTGGAGTTCACCTCTTCTTTTAAAACAGTGAGCGGTTTATGCAGAAGCTTATTCACGATGGATGCGGTGAGATGCTCCAGCACCTCTTTCTGAGTTGTATTCAGATTGCCCATTTTCCCGGATACCTTGTCCAGTTCGGTTTGGCGGATGCTTTCGGCCCGATCTCTCAGGGCGATAATCATCGGAACGGCTTCAAGTGACTTAAACCAGCGGGTAAAACGGTCGATCTCCTCTGTGATAATTTCTTCCGCCTTGAGCGCTTCTCGTTCTCGCGAGCGGAGATTACTGCTCACTGCCATTTGAAGGTCGTCGATATCATAGAGAAAAATATTGTCCAGTTCGTTAATCTTAGGATCAATGTTCCTCGGCACTGAGATGTCGATAAAAAAGATGGGTCTGTTTTGCCGGAGTCCGATGGCCTTCGTGACCTCTTCCGAGCCGATGAGGTAGTGTGAGGCCCCTGTAGAGCAGAGAACAATATCTGCCTTCACCAACTCGGCGGGGTAATCCTCAAATTGAACCGGCACACCATTAAAAGTTTTGGCCAGTTCGAGCGCTCTGTCATAACTTCGATTCGCGATCGTGATCGATTCGACCCCGCTGCTGATAAAGTGTTGCGCTGCCAGCTCAGACATTTCTCCCGCACCAATCAGAAGGACTGACTTGCTGTCGAGTCTGCCGAAGATTTTTTTTGCCAGTTCAACGGCTGCATAGCTGATCGACACCGCGCTTTCAGAAATTCGGGTCTCTGTGCGAACGCGCTTTGCCACCGAAATCGCTTTTTTAAAGGCCTTTGTCAAAATGAGGCCTGTTGTTTTATGCAGGATGGCGTACTCAAAGGCATCTTTAATCTGTCCCAGAATTTGAGGCTCACCAATAATCATCGAATCAAGGCTGGAGGCAACCCGATAAAGGTGTCGAAGGGCATCGACGGAGGCGTACAGATACAAGGCGGATTCGAGGGTTTCAGGTAAGATTTCCGGGTGAGACTCGATAACAAACTGTTTGACCGCGTCGAGACCCTTTTCGGTTTCCTTCACAACAGCAAAGATTTCGACCCGATTACAGGTTGATAAGATCAGCCCCTCTTCAATCATCGGCCCTGAAGTCAATTGGTGAAGGGTTTCCCCCATCTTGTTCTCGGGAACGGAAAGACGCTCCCGGATTTCTACAGAGGCAGTACGATGATTGAGTCCAACAATAACAATGTTCATGGTCTGATGCTGATCGGTCCTAAGCTAAGGTAATAAAGATAAAAATCACACCGATAAAGCCGATAATCGCCAGATGAGCGGCCTTCTTCGCGCGCCATCCGATATTGATTCGCCCGTGCAAGACCAGAAGATAAAAAAACCAGATGCCGAGCGCCAAGGCCTGCTTGGAATTGTTGCCTCCCCAGAAAGAACCTTTAGCGTACTGTGCCCACAAGGCACCTGAAATAATACCGAGGGTTAGCAGGGGAAAACCGAATAGAATCGCTTTTTTGTTCCACTGATCCAGGAGATCAAGTGCGGGAAGTCGTGCATAAAGGGTGTTGAGCTGTTTTGATTTAAGGAACTTGTCCTGGAGCAGGTACATGATGCCGACAACAAAGGCGAGGGTGAAGGCCACGATCCCTAAAATTGACAGAATGGTGTGAATCCCCAACCAGGTATTGATGAGTGTCGGATTGATCTGGGGAATGTCACTCGGCAGTGCGGAAGCCGATATCAGAGAAAGAAAGGCCAGGGGGAGAATGAAGGATCCGAGAATATAAAGATGGTACTTAAATTCGACCCAAAAGAAGAACAGGACAATGACCCAGGAAAAGAAGGAAATGGCCTCATGCGGATTTGACAGGGGAATGTAGCCCCCTTCTTTCAGACGAATCCCTAATGCAATGGTGTGGCAGATGAATCCGGCGATGGTGACAAAAACGGCGATTTTTTGAGTGAGGGACAGACGCGTCGAAGCGGCCTGATCTCTTCGGTGATCCCGACAAAGATTGACTAGAAAAAAAGCCGTCCCTAAAAAATAAAAAAACAGCGTTGCTTTAAAAAAGAGAACGTTCGACATCTTCTGTTATTTGGACATAAATGCTCTGAAAAAGCAATAGATTATAGTTCCAGCACTCACAAGAGTCAAGTACGGCCTGCCACACAAATAAACCCTATATGGTATTTTAATGTTCTAATCAAACGCTTCATTTCTATAAGGTGAACGCTCGTTTTTTCTGGATAAAAACGAGCGCACGTCCAGCTTCGCTGAAAGGGAGATGCACGGGTTCGATTTTTTCCAGGCGGAGTCCGGCATACTTGGCAATTCGTTGTTCCCACAGAGCATGGCTTGCGTGCCCCTGAAAAAACAGTATTTCTCCTCCCTCACGAACCAGGGATCGTCCTTTTTCAAGAATAAGTTCCGTCGAAAGGGCTCTTGTCATTACCAGGTCATGGCTCCCCTCCCATTCCGGCCCGACAAGGTTTTCAATACGTCCATGAATAACAGAAACATCGCGTATTCCTAGCAGACCGGTCAAGTGATGAAGAAAGGTGACTTTTTTCCCGGAGGGTTCAACCAGGGTCATTGAAATTTCGGGCGCTGCGATTTTAAGGACAAGGCCCGGAAAACCGCCACCCGTCCCGACATCCATCCACTTAGAGTCTGAACCTGGTTTCAAAAAAGGAAGAGCTGTGAGGGAGTCCATGAAATGTTTGACAACAATATCTTCCGCTGTACGCAGAGACGTGAGGTTGATTTTTTTATTCCATCGGAGCAACTCTACGAGGTAGCGCATCAAGTGATCAATGCCGCCCTCCGGCAATCTAATCCCAAGCTGAGAAACGCCGGTTTCGAGGAGCTTCCTGGAGCCTAGGGTTTCAAAAGCGAGGTCTGGTTTCGGTTCTCTGCCCTGGGTTTGCTTTTTTTCTGTCATCCGATATAATTTTTCATCTCTGTAGGGGCGAATCTATGTATTCTCCCGCTTTTGTCCAATCCAGATCAGGGCAGATACATGGATCTGCCCCTACCCAGCCCCTTCTTTTTGTCGTCTGCATTTTTCTAAGGCAACCATGAGGATTGATATCGCAGCGGGGGTAATTCCGGAAATACGAGAGGCCTGCCCCAAAGAGCGGGGTTTGATTTTAAGCAGTTTCTCCTGAACCTCTTTGGAAAGACCGCGCACTTCCGAAAAGTTAAATTGCTCCGGGATCTTTTTCCCTTCCATGCTTTTAAAGCGTGTAACGTGAGAGTGTTCTCTTTTGATGTAGCCTTCATATTTGATCTGTGTCTCGATCTCTTCGATAATGGAAGGATCTCCCGGTGGATCAATGTCGGCCCAGTCGATGAGTTTTTCATAGGTCATTTCCGGGCGTTTCAATAATTTCCCCAGAGTGAATGCGGATAAATCCCCGACAATCCCTTCTGCTTTTGCCCGCTTTAGACCTTCCTTAGAGTCACTCAATCGAGTCCGACCCAAGTATTCATGACCCGCTTTTATTTTTTTCTGCTTATCCAG
Organism: Nitrospirota bacterium; assembly: GCA_029261195.1. Taxonomy (GTDB): domain Bacteria; phylum Nitrospirota; class Nitrospiria; order SBBL01; family JAADHI01; genus JAJDBU01. The sequence continues at coordinate 123,652 of JAJDBU010000036.1, forward strand.
ACATCGCAGGTAGGACGCTTCCGGCAAGAGTCCGACTTCATAACCTTTTTCCATCAACCGTAAATCAGCGTTCCCATGCCTTAGGAGCAATCGGTATTCTGCCCGTGAGGTAAACATCCGATAAGGCTCTTCAGTGCCTAAAGTCACTAAATCGTCAATTAAGACGCCGATATAGGCCGCCGATCGATCCAGAATGAAAGGGGCTTGTTCTCGTAGCTTCAATACAGCGTTGATACCCGCCATGAGTCCTTGAGCTGCGGCTTCTTCGTAACCTGAAGTCCCGTTGATTTGTCCCGCATTAAACAGGCCTGAGACCCGCTTTGTTTCGAGTGTCGGCATGAGTTGGGTCGGCGGCACGTAGTCATATTCAATGGCATAACCCGGCTGTAATATCTTGGCATGCTCCAAGCCGGGGATGGTCTGTATAAAGGCCGTTTGGACTTCCTCTGGAAGCGATGTGGAGATGCCGTTCGGATAAACGACCGTACTTTGTCTTCCTTCAGGTTCTAAAAAGACCTGATGTCGAGGATGAGTACTGAACTTCACCACCTTGTCTTCGATTGAGGGGCAATAGCGCGGACCGATGCCTTTAATCACGCCGGAATAGAGTGGAGATTCTCCTAAGTGGGCCCGGATGATCTCATGTGTTTTTTCATTGGTGTAGCTGAGGTAACAGGGAAGCTGCTCCACTTGAAGCTGTTCTGTCGAATAAGAAAAGGGTCTAGGTGGATCGTCTCCCTGCTGTGCTGCAAGCCGTGAATTGTTTATTGTTCGACCGTCAAGCCTCGGCGGTGTTCCAGTTTTAAGGCGACCCAGTTCAAAACCCAAGGCCTTCAGGTCATCCGAGGCTTTTTCCGCCCGCGCCTCCCCCATTCGACCCGCAGGATAGGACTTCGTGCCGATGTGAATCAGCCCTTTTAAGAAAGTGCCCGTTGTCAGAATAACGGCCCTTGAAGAAAACTTAAGCCCGTTTGATAGAACAACACCTCCAACGCGCACTTTTCCCTCAGCGTTTTTTGTAATGATCAGTTCATCAACCATGCCTTCGCTTACGGTTAGATTTTTTGTGCCAAAGAGCGTCTCCGTCATCACTGCGTGATAAATAAGTCTGTCAGCTTGAGCGCGCAAGGCACGCACGGCCGGTCCCTTTGTCATATTCAGCATGCGAAACTGAATGCCGGCTCGGTCAATGACCCGGGCCATCTCTCCACCTAAGGCATCAATTTCGCGAACGAGATGCCCTTTTGCAATCCCTCCAATTGCGGGGTTGCATGACAATTGCCCGATGTTTTCTTTTTTCAAGGTGAAGAGGAGGGTTTTAACGCCCATGCGTGCCGCAGCAAGAGCCGCCTCACAACCGGCATGACCGGCACCTACAACTATGATTTCAAAGTTTGTATCCATCGTGATTCAGCTTAGTGGGTTTTCAGATGTTCCACGTGGAACATCAAGTCCGTCATTATTTGCCAATACAAAATTCTCCAAAAATTTGATCCAGAATTTCATCAAGGGTCGTCTCGCCGGTGATCTCCCCAAGGGCGTCTAGGGCCTCCCGGAGATCAATCGCTGTGAACTCTGGAGATAGCTCCTCTCGAATCGCATTGGACGCACGCCGCAAAGCACTCTTTGCAGCCTGCAGGGCATTTTTATGTCGCAACAGAGCGATCAAGGGCGGCTCCTTTTCCGGGGTCCTTATGAGAAAAGTCGCCATTTCTTCACGAAGCCGGTACAGGCCTAAACCTGTTAAAGTCGACAGCTCCAGGGAACACTTCCCTGAAAATTGTTCTGTGATTGAAGAAGGGTTCAGTTTTTGTGGGAGGTCGGCCTTGTTTAAGACAACAATTTTATTCGTCTCTCGAAATCGCTTGGCTAAACGAAGATCTTCTTCGGAGAGTGCTTCGCTACCATCCAGAACCAGTAGGCTTAAGTCTGCTTCATTCTGCGCCTTCAGGCCGCGCAGAATGCCTTCTTGTTCTACCGGATTTTCAGTGCTCCGGTAACCCGCCGTATCCACAAAACGTACTAACATCCCTTCCAAATGAATCGTTTCCTCTAGGACATCACGGGTGGTTCCTGGGAAGGGACTGACAATCGCCCGATCTTCCTGAAGGAGCAGATTTAAGAGAGATGATTTTCCAACATTCGGTCTACCGACAATGGCAACGCTCAGGCCGTCCCGGACCTGTCGGCCTTTTTCGTAATCAGCCAGCATGTCATCAAGTTCGGAAGACAGGCCCTCAACCCGAACGAATAGTGCTTGTGGTCCACACAGAGGAACCTCGTCCTCCGAAAAATCGATGGAGGCCTCGACTTGAGCAATAATAGAGATCAGAGCATCTCTGAGGGTCGTGATTTTACTAGAAAGCCGTCCCTTTAACTGACCCAAGGCCCACTGACTGTGTGAGCTGTTTTGCGAAGAAATCACTTCCATGACGGCTTCGGCCTGGGTAAGGTCCATCCGCCCGGACAGAAAGGCTCTTCGTGTAAACTCTCCCGGCTCTGCAAGCCTGGCTCCCTGGGCAATGAGCAAGGCTAATATTTTTTGAAGTAGCGTGGGGTTGCCGTGGCTTTGGATCTCGACGACATCTTCACCTGTGTAGGAATGTGGGGCTTTCATCAAGATAACAAGGACTTCATCAAGTACTTGCTGACCAGCCGGATCGACGATCTCCCCTAAATGGACGGTATGGCTTTTAACTACGGCCAAAGGCTTTCTTCCCCGAAAAACTGCATCTGCAATGGGCAGCGCCCTTTTTCCACTTAAGCGAAGCACTGCAATGGCAGAGCGTCCCGGCGCCGTTGCGATTGCACAGATCGTCTCTTCTTCAAGCAAGCTTTTTTGCTTCATATGATGATGGCTCGGCGCACTCTTCTTGGCGAAAGACCTATGCCGTTTGTTTTTTGATGATCTGCTGCTGGGCGATGGTGAGGCAGTTATTCACAAGCCAGTAGAGCACCAGACCGGAGGGAAAGTTTAAAAAGAAGAAGGTGTAAACAATCGGCAAAAATTGCATGATTTTTTGCTGGGAAGCTTCCATGGTGGAAGGCTGGGTGTACTGCTGAAGAAACATCGTCGCACCCATGATCACCGGTAGTACGTAATAAGGATCCTTGTCCGAGAGATCCTGAACCCAGAAGAAAAAGGGTGCCTGCCGCAAATCAATCGTCGTGTAGAGGATATTAAAGAGCGAAATAAAGACGGGAATTTGAACCAGCATGGGCAAACAGCCTCCCATCGGATTCACTTTTTCTGTCTTGTAGAGCTGGATCAGCTCCTTGTTCATGCGCTCTTTGTCTTTCCCCCACTTTTTCTTCAGGGCGGCAACCTTTGGCTGTACCGCCGCCATTGCTTTGGTTGCGTGAAGGCTTTTCTTCGTGATCGGATAAAAGGCGACTTTGATCAATACCGTCACAAAGATAATCGCCAAGCCGTAATTATGTGTAAAGGAGTAGAAAAACCGTAAGAGGTAGAAGATCAACTTTGAAATCATTCGAACGGGAAGCCAACTCCCGAAGATAAACCAACCGAAATCGATGCTCTCATCAAGATGAATATTTAAGTTGTTTAATAAATCATATTCTTTTGGCCCGACATAGAGTGAAAAATGATCAATTCGATCCCCGGAATGCCCTTCAAGACGGATTTGTGTCGATATGACTTCATCGCCGCCTTTCGCGACTGAGACAGTCGTATTGACCGCTTCTCCCTTTGGAATCAAAGCGCTCATAAAATACTTTGACTGCAAAGCAATCCATTTCGGTTTACCCTGGCGATCGATTCGTTCTGTTTCCATGTCTTTCGGTGATTCTCGAAAGACCTCGGCATCAATCAAACTGATCGCACCAACCCCTTTGCCTCGTCCGGCCTCTATGCTCCAGTCACTGATACCGAAGTTGGTGCCGAGCGTCAGGTCATAACTTTGAGGATAGCCGCTGGTCTCAATCTTAAAATCAGCGAGATATCGATCATAGTAAAAACGGATTTCCTTGCTGATCTTTCTGCCGGTTTCGTCTAGTGATACCATGCGAACCACTGCTTCCGGATTTGATTTGCTCAGACGAAGTGCTGATTCATCCAGCTGAAAAGCCCGTTTCGTGCCCTTTGCTTCTCCCGGAATGACCAAAGTCAGTGGTAAAAGCCCCTCGACATCGTGCCTCAGTTCGATCGGCTCCCTGACTTCTCCATTCTTATCTGTATATTTCTTTAAGGTCCAACTCTTAATTGTTCCACCGATATTAGAAATCACAACACGATAGAGGTCGCTTTCGACTATTTTTTCGACCGCCACAACATTGAGCTCGTCCACTCCGGGTTCAAGTCCGGGTTCAAGTATTTTTGGCCCATCCGAGAGAATTTCGGTCGTTTCGGATTTGCCTGTAGGTTTTGCAGCGTGGATGGACTCCTCAAGGTGCTGACTCTGCGGACTGCTTGCTTCCCCGACCGTCTCAACCGTTTTACCCGTTTCAACCGAGATTGCTGCCTTTTGCTGAGGCGGAGCAACCCAGTTGATGAAAGTCGGGTACAAAAAAATGATTACGAGCGCTAAGATCACAAATATAATGAGCCGTTTTTCCATTAAGTAATAATAACCTTATGAATGTGAGAGTCTATTTGACAGGATCGTACCCACCCTCGCAAAAAGGGTGGCATCGAAAAACCCGCTTAAAGCTCAGCAACAAGCCTGAACTGAGGCCGTGCTTTTTTAAGGCTTCAAGTGCATAACCTGAACACGTTGGATGAAAACGGCAAACAGGCGGAAGGATGGGAGAAATAAAACGTTGATAAAAACGGATTGCCGCCGTGAAAATAGAGACAATCATCTTTTTATTGGAAGGTTAGTTGTTATGCCGGTCGAGGAGAACATCTGTTCCAATACTTCAACAAGCTGCCAAAATCGGAGGTTTTTCATTTGTCCTCTGGGAACAATGATGACCTGGGTTCCGTTCATCTTATCCACGAGGTGCCGAAGCGCCTCACGTAAAATCCTTTTCGCGTGATTTCGCTCAACAGCCGTGCCATACTTTTTCCGTGCGTGAATAGCGTAACTTGGAATACCGCTGGAATGGATTAAGAAGAAAAGGACAAAAAACCTGTTGACACGCTTTTGCCCATCTCGAAAGACAGCACGAACCGCCTCTTTTTTGACCAGTCGATTTAAAGAGAGCTTAGACCGAGAGACGTTTTCTTCCTTTGGCTCTTCTCCGATTAAGTACTCTTCTGCCGTTAGCAGTCGACATTCTTTTTCGGAAACCGTGTGTTCGCTTTCTTTTGATATTACTGGGTTGAAAGGTTGTTGACATTGAAATCTCCTCTGTTAAAAAAATGACCTGTGATCATCTTAAATTTATTCTCTCTTGTCAAGCCTCACGCAGGCTATTTGTTAAAAGCAAATAGCAATGTCCGCATATTATTGCAGGGTAAGCGTCTACGAATGGAGATCGACCTCTTTGCCTAGGACGCTGCCTTTTCCAGCCTTTACGCTTCAGCTCCCGGATGATCGTACTTGTGGGTTTATCCAGGTTTCTGGCTATGTAGGGCTTGCTGAAAAAACAATAAGTTTTTGATTTTAAAAGGTTTTAATCTGTAGTATCCTGCTCCAAGTGCAAGGAAAAAGACCTTTAGCCCCTAAAAAGCGTGCACCAGGAGCCTCCATGTATCGAAAAAGTAACCCGAATCAGCTGTCCTTTGAGAATTTTCATCTGCCCTTCGGG
>JAJDBU010000037.1 GCA_029261195.1 Nitrospirota bacterium
ATAGGACAAAAGATGCCGCTTATGTGCTTCCGAGTGACATGAGTGAAGGATCAGATCAGAAAAACGTGAGAAATTTTTCTCACGAAATCGCTGTGCTCCTTCTGAGGGGTAAGCGGGCCTGACTTTTTCAGCAAGCCCTAATTAGCATCTAGGTTGTAGAGAAATTGACTTAAAAGTCAGTTTTTCTGACGGATAATTTCAGACCAATTCCCTCAAATTCGTTTCATCTTGCCCCCACAAAGCGATTCTGTCTTGCGTCAAGAAAAATCCTGCACCATAGCTCAATGCAGACCATGGAAAAAATCGTGTATGTTCCATCGATATGTCCGTCCTGATCCGCTTTCATAAAGTTTTGAACCCCTTTAGGATCGAATAGCCCCCTTTCCTTCAGTGAGGTACTTGATAAAACATCCATCACCAGTGGCTTCATTTGATGTTGCAGCCAGTATCGGAGTGGTGCCCCGAAGCCCCTTTTCTGTCGGTAGATCACATCCCTTGGTAAGTATGGCTCCATTGCTTTTTTGAAAATCCATTTTCCCGTCATCCCGTGTTGCTTGTATTGAAGCGGAAGTTGCGCAGCCAATTGCATCAGCTCCGGATCAAGGAGCGGCACCCTGACTTCCACCCCTGTTGCCATGCTCATTTTATCGGTATAGTTTAAATTATGATCCGCAAGAAAGTGTTTCCCCTCCAGATAAAGCATTTTATTGAGCATGGGAACGGCCTTCTCTAACCTGCTTATCGAATTTAAGAGAGGACGCGTCATGGCCTCCTTGCTCATCCCCTCGCGAATCGCCGGACCTGCAAGGTCATTCAAAAGCGATGGGTCTGTCCAAAAAAAATAACTTGCGAGTCGCTCATCATCGCTCAAATGGGCATATTGGAATGCTTTCTTTAATCTACGGCAGAAAGGGTTCTTTATCGGGAGAGACCGGGTTGCGGCTCTTATCCCTTGTCGTATTTTTCCGGGAAGGTGTCTCCAGTATCTTTCGTTTGCGAGGGCAAAATGTCTGCGGTATCCGGTAAAAATGTCATCCCCCCCCGTCCCGGATAACAGGACTTTGATGTCATTCTCCCTGGCAAGTTGACTAATGAAATAGACGTGAAGGGCCGCAGGGTCGGCCTCTGGCTCGTCCAAATGATAAATCATCCGCTCCAGTTCAGAAATCATTTCAGGCCCCACATAGACAGTGTCGAGTTTAACCCCTAAATATTTTGCCACCTTCTTTGCGTATTTGAGATCATCGGACATTCCCTCTGTCTGTCCAATATCCCCCTTAAACCCAATCGTAAAACATCTCAAATCAGAATCGGGTTCACATGCTTTTGCCATGCTCACAACGGAGCTTGAATCAAGACCACCGGAGAGAAAGGCGCCAATGGGAACATCCGATACCAATTGTTTTCTGACTGCACGTTTAAGATGTTTACGGATGGATAAGGCCGCTTCATCAACAGACAGTTTTTCTATCGGTCGGTCATAAGGGAGATCGTAATATTGCCACTTTTGTTGGATACGGCCCTCACGTACCATCATCGCGTGTCCGGGCTCAAGCTTCCTGACTGATTGAAGCATTGTATGAGGAGCCGGAGACCAAAGGTAAGTCAGATAATAGCCGACTGCCGCGTTGTTGATGTCACGCTCAACCGCATCTGAAGCCAATAAGGCTTTTATTTCGCTGGCAAATAAAAATCCTTTTGAAGATTGGCAATAATAAAGCGGTTTGACCCCGACGCCATCACGGGCAAGAAATAGCCTTTCCCTTTTAGAATCCCATATCGCAAAAGAGAAAATCCCATTCAGTTTTTCCAGCATCTTTTCACTGTCACGGAGATAGAGATTGAGCAAAACCTCCGTATCGCTGGCATTGCGGAACTGGAAACCATCTTGAAGAAGATCCTGGCGCAGTTCCCGATAGTTATAGATCTCTCCATTGAATACAATGACAACATTGTGGGTGGCATCCCACATGGGCTGATGGCCTCTTTCAGATAAATCGATGATCGACAGCCGACGATGTGCCAAACCGAGACCTTTTCCATCAATGTGTAATGCTCCCCCGTCATTGGGGCCACGATGTGCCAGAGTCGCATTCATTGTTTTTAGAAGCTGGGGAGGATAATCACCCAAAAAGCCAGAAATGCCACACATTAAATACCCCCCCTGACTTTTGACGATTTCCTGGTCTCATTTTAAGTATCTCCAAATTACCGAAATTTTTATTTGTGTCGTTCCTTCAACTGCTCTGCCAGAGACTGTCTGAACATAATTGCTTCCGCAATCAGACGATCAAGCGCATAAACCAGGCCCGCTTTTCCGGATAGAAATCCACGCTTCATAATATAGGAAATGAACGGTATTAAAAAAAACAGAACGGGCGTATTCATACGAAGCCCGTCTTTCATTGAAATGGATTGAGCCTTCGCACGTCCGATCAAGCCCTGAGCATATCGAATCTGGCTTTTTAAAAAAACAGTGTATTCTTTCCTGTCATCATGTATCAGTTTAGCCTGCGTTTGAAGTACCGCACAGTCGCTCATTAATGCTTCTCCATGCCCCATGGGAACGAAGTATTCCCTTCCTGCCTTAAAAACAATGGCTTTGGGTGGATATAGCGATCCATGGTACAAGGGTTGTCCTTCAACATACATCAGGACAGGGGCCTGGATAACCTCTGTTTTAGGGGTTTTAAGGAGCGCCAATATCTCACGAAATAAACGACTTGTGACAACCATATCGGCATCTAATATAACGACAAATGGGGAGTCCCCACAGAGTGTGGTACAAATTTCATTATAAGCATTGCAATGCGTACTATAATGGTACTTCACAACATTCACAAATGGGTAGTCCGAGGCGACTACAGATGTCCCATCGGTAGTCGATGAATCCAACAAGGTCACTTCTATATTGTGTCCCTGAAAAGATTCAAGACATTTACCAATGTTTTTTCTTTCATCTTTCGCTAAGATAAAAGCGCTGATGGCTTGGCGACTCACTATTTTCTCCTTAACTCATATTATCAATTTTTTTCAAGAGATAAAGACAAATGATCGGCAAGCCGTAAACACAAGGCCATCATCGTAAAAGTGGGGTTGGCACTTCCACTGCAGGGGAAAACAGCGCAACCGCCGACATACAGATTATCAATGCCATGGACTCTCAGATTTACATCAACAACACCATCAACTGGGTTCTGGTTCATTCGGGTCGTGCCCGCCTGATGATAGGCGTCATGCGCGGAAGATAACCAACCGTCTCCCGGCTCATTGACGGTTTCGTTCCAGTCCGCTTTCCCGATAGAGAACTGCTCCCATGCAGATCTGAATAATTGGACATAATGACTTGCAGTCAGGCGTTCCCGCTCTCCCGGTCGCCAATCGATCGCTAACATAGGCATGCCCAGAACATCTTTCTCTGCATCTAAATAGACTCTGCTCTCAGCACAGGGTTCCTGTTCGATATCTACCTGTAAATACCAGCGGCACTTAGGAGGGCTTGGCACCCTTCCCCCGAAAAGGTAGCGGAGCCCAAGCAATGCGATATATGGGAACTCTCGTACGATATTTCTAATCTCCGCCGAGGAGGGGACAAAATTTTGTCGTTTTTGAATCCGTTGCAATATCTCACGAATCACAACAAAACTGGATTCCTCTGACGGCTCGAAAACAACATGACCAAAGACACCGAGACACTTGTATTTTCGTTGTGATGCGGGTGTTAACTCAAGACGTGGCCAATGCATAATCTGGCGAACAAAGGTAGGCGAGAATGAATCCGTAAAACGTTTCAAACTGACCGGGTAGAGTTCCGCGGCTCGAAGACTGATATGGTCTTGGAAAAAGCGCCCGACCATGCCATGTTCATTCCCAATTCCGGCGGGACAGACCTTATTTGAAGCCAATAAAAGTCTGGCCGTCTCTAGCGTGCCGGTACAGAGCACATAGCGCCGTGCCTTGACACTGCCTTTCCGTCCGGATAAGGACTTAATATTGAGCCCTTCGATGTAATTTCCTCCGGGGCTCAGTTGTATGTTCGTGACCGATGCATGTAGTAAAACTTGAATATTTGTTGCTTTGGCACATTGCGGGCCAATCGTGCTCGCAAGATTTCGATGTTGAAAACGCGCCCATTTTGAGTAACGGTAGCGAAATTGAGCTGAGTCGAATGAAAAGGGACGTATCTTGAGCATAGAACAGATCGAATCATCAAAGGGCAAGCGGTTGACATGCATGATATCCAGAGCTCTGTCATAGTAAGGACGAAGTGTATCGAACTGGATGGGCCAACGACTGTGAGCCACATGTTCCCTGTGCTCAAAGTCCGAACAGTCCAGCGGGAGGAGTTGTGCCCCCCAGCGTGTTCCACTCCCGCCGAACACTCTGAAACGCCCTTCTAGATGCCCATTGTAATCCTGACCGATATTGCGCGCTTGATATAGCGCTTGGCTCTCAGATTCCAGCGTGTTTCCTCCACCCTCCAACACAAGTACACGCTCACCCCGTCCAATAAACTCTCTGGCGATTGTTAATCCAGCAATGCCACCACCAATAATGCACAGATCCGTCTCTAATAGAACATCGTTCTCTAGGGCATCAAAATCTAAAATCATTCGTGTTGCACACCATTGAGATCGGCGTCCTTTAGCAAATCCAAAAATGCCGCTAACGCATCCGGACCGACTGCGTTATCTTCCAGCCAGCGCACCATTTTTAGCACTCGGTCAGGCTTTGTTGTGGAAAATAAAACGATACCTTTTGGATTACTAGCTAGCGCGTAAGCAAACAAAAACCTGGCAAGGGTATCGGGCTGTTTAAAGTCATGATTCGTATCTTGACTCCAGCGCTCAAGAACAACTCGGTCTGAATCCAAAAAACGCTGAATAGTCGCCAAAACCCGTATAATCGGACTAAAAGTGATGATAGCCTGACTCTCATAGTTCTCAAGCTCTTTGAGCTGGCATCCAACTGCATCGTTATCTATCTGTATCACCGGCGCAAGGCTTGGATATTTAGAAATGACAGGCAAATTGGTATTTATATGACCCGCAACACCGTAGGCCCTTATCACCCCCTCCTTTTTAAGTGATTCCAGCCATGGCTGTAAATCCGGATCGGTTATTGTTTCCAGTGTCGGCTCATGGAGAAACAAAAGATCTACGTAGTCCGTGCCCAATTGCGCAAGACTGGCCGATAAACTCTTTCTGCCATTCTCTACAGTATAAGTTTTTTCTTGATAGAGTTTACCTGCTTTCTTTGCCACCTTTTTTTTAATTGCAGGGAAGGCTGCGAGTAGCTTTCGAGCCATGGGTTGCAAGAAGCCGGCGGCTCTTGTACTGCTGGAGGGGGAAATCCCAAATTTTGTTGCTATAATAACCTCTTCCCTTTTTCCCTTAAGAAACAGGCCTAATTCTTTCTCGGCATAGCCCAAGCCGTACATACGGGCAACATCAAAATATCGGATGCCAGCGTCATAGGCAGCTGCAAGGAGATTTAAGCGTTCTCTTCTGCTGGAGAGGCGCATTAAATTGGCACAACCAAACCCCAAACAGGTGGCACTTATTTCAGTACCGGGTAACTTCCTTATATCCATATTTAACCAATCCAATCAGACAACACTGTAACTATTCAGATTGCCTGGATTTTGCTTCAGGGCAAGGCACGAGGAGCATAGAACCGGAGCGTATGTTTTATACGTGAGGATTCGAGCACCGCAGCAACGCCGCCATGGGGCAAAAGATGGGTGAACTGAATAATTACACAACACTTTCGATAATATTGACAAACTCACGCGCATAGCGTTGCCAACTCCAGTCAAATGAGTTGATGCGTTTCTGCCCGCCTTCAAGTAATTTTTTTGATTCACCGGATTCTAATGCTTTTAGAATCATTTTAGCGCCATCACTTGGATTCAATGCATCGTAGTACAAGGCCCCTTCACCGCACATTTCTCGGTTAATATCTGTTCCCGCAGCCACAATGGGCAAACCATAGCCCATTGCCTCTATCATTGAAAAGCCAAAGGACTCACAAAGAGAGGGATAAACCATAAGATCACACTGTTGATACAAAGCCCCCATTTGTCGCTGAGGGATATTTCCCATAAAAACAACATGATTTTGCAGTTCTAGGGTCTGTATCTGGCGTTCATACTCTCCGACTACTTCCGGCCACTCATCATATGAAATTGGGGTAAACAGCGTAAAATCCGACCGAACTTTTTTAAATTGGGCCAACATATCAAATAAAATATGAAAACCTTTATGTGGTGCAGGATGTGTGGGATAAAGCAGCTTGATTCCCGCGCGGGTGAGCAGTTTTTTGTATCTAGGTTCAAGAGGGGATAGTGAAGATTCCCTTGAAAAACCGTGGTAGAGGGTCCGAAACAGACGGTCTTTCACCTGTGGGCACTTCTGTCGAATCATCTCCGCCATTGAATGGCTTGGCGTCACGACCACATCAGAACGTTTCATTGAGGCAACAGCCAGCTTCCGCCGCAATAACGTCTCAAGCTTCAAACGTCCAGTAATTTTTTGCAGATAGTGAGAACAGTAATAGATTGGATTGCGCTGGAAGAAAATGTGTGGCACAGAAGACCAGATAGGACCGAAATTTGTGAGTGATACGACTGCCGAAAATTTTTCTCTTTTTAAACGCTGGGGCAACCAATAAATATCGTATATCAGCCTTTTCGCCCAATATGTCTGTTCTGTTCCAGATACGCGTTCGATGTGGATATTTTCAGAGGTTTTAAACAGCGGCACAGAATCTCTCACCAACACGATATAATCTCTTTGAGAGTCATATTTTCTTAATGCCGGCAGGAAATTCGTTAGGTGCCTCATGGCGCCTCCCTTATTGGCACCCAGCGCGTGTATCAGTATCCTCATAAAGTTTTCCAATAAAGGGCCTTAGGTGTTGTCAACATTAAGTTTCGTGGTGACCAGCGCTTTCCCTTTCCTAAGGATAAGGTTACGTTCTTCTGAGGAAAATGCCATATACCAAATTACACTTACCAGCATGCCCAATAATACTAAACGTAAAACAACATAAAAGAACGGCATCGTTAGGGGAACTGATCGTAGAGATATGGCTAGTATAAAAGTTGACAATAAAACTGCAAACGGTTTTTTCCATGAAAACCGGAGAGGGTAGATCTTGTAAGCAAACCAAACATAGCAGATCCCTTGAGCGGCACGACCAATTAACATACCATAAGCCACTCCAGCAATCTGGTAGGTTTTAATAAGTACGAATATCGCTAATCCAGAAACCAATAAACCGGCCACATAGCTTAGAGCACTATAATATGTTTTCTTCGAAAGACCAATCCCCATCCCCATTAACCCTGTGACAGATTCCAGTATCAATGCAAAGACTAGGGGTAAGACAACACCACCCCCCTCTAAATAACGTGAAGAGGCAAGCAGAACGATCATCGGTTCTGAAACAGCAACGAGGCAAAATCCTAGTAATGAAATCAAAACTACATAGTAAAAGAGGACTTTGTCGAATGTCTGTACCGCATTGCTTTCTTTATAAATCGATAACGAGAATGGTCCCCAAGCCGTCTGAAACGCCATTATCGGCAAACTCACTAAAAACGCAAGTTTATATCCAATAGCGTAAAAACCCATCATTTCTATCCCTAGAAAGCGGGTAATAAATCCTCGGTCAAGTGCTGGGATCGCTGCACCCAATACAGCCACAAGCATATATGGCCATCCAAACCCCAACATTTTCCATCCATAAGAAAAATCCTTCGGCCATACAAAATAGTCCCTGAAGAAAAACGCACCTACAATGGAAAAAACACCGATTCCAAGTAGTTGGGCGTAAAACATCCCGGCCACTCCAAAATCAAGAACGACGACCAATATCAGCGTGGATGCGGTCGACAAAACAGCCGACCCTAACGAAAGCACAATGAATTGGGTTCTGGCAAACACCCATTTGGATAGGTTTCGACAAAACAGAAATAGCATCAAAAAAGGGTAAGTGATGACAATAATGCGAAACTCATTTCCATAACCCTGCACCCCGACCATTCGTTCAATCATATGGTTCGTTGTTGACAGTAACCCAAAAGCAACGATTCCGCACAAGAAAGTTTCCGCTATCAATGCTTGTGAAATAATTTGCTTTCTCTCAGATAGGTCTTCCGTTTCATAAAAGAACCTCGCAACAGCCGAGTCCTGTCCCATGACAATAAAAGCAACAAACAAGCTCCCGATAACGCCAAGCGCGTCGAGGGCACCATATTCAGATACTGAGAGAGTGCGCGTGACGAACGGGACTGTAAAAAATGCTAAAAGCTTATTCAAGACCGATGCGCCACCATAAAGAGCCGAATCTTTTATCAAAAATTTCAAGCGCTTGCCTGTAGAAGCGCCACGAATCTTCTGGTATCCTTCTGTTAATTTTATTTTTGGGGCTATTGAGGCCATTGATAGATGTTTTATTTATGATTGTTAACTTGTATTGTGGAGTGCTTTTTGGGTGAATTTCATATCCTGACATCTCTCAGAGAGGTTCTAGGTGATCTCCATACCATATATGACGATAAATCATATCCCAAACTCGCCCGTTCGCTTCATGTGAATGATATTTAAGGACATATTCCCGACCAGCGGCTCCAAGTTTTTGTCGTAACTGTGGGTTTTCAATGAGCTTCCGTAAATCTTCTTTGATCTGGCTCAACGAAGTAGCAACAATGGGGCATTCCTTTAAACAAGTGCTATGTTTAAAATGTTCATCACTTTTCCACCAGTTTACGTTAGAAAGTACAGGCTTTCCTGAACTCATTGCCTCAATCGCCGTTAGAGCATAACCGCCTAAAAGTTGCTCTACAACGATATCACAGCAAAAGACACTGGCCCTGACCTCTTCATTAGGCCGTTTATCAAAAAGTTCCAACCTAACTTTTAACCCTTCTGCCTGCAGTTCATTTACTGCTTTTATGACCTCATCTGTTCCTTTAATCTTACGATGATTTGATGAATGGACGACAACAACCTCATCCGTATGGCCATCAGCAGCAGAATAATAATTATTAACTTTCCATAGGTCAGTATCTATTCCTAAAAAGGTAGACCATAAAAAGTCATATTGTGGAAGGAAGCCCTCTTGAAAATTTTTTATGACAAAAGCCCATTTAGAGAAATATAAAACACGTTTTTTAATATACGGTCCCTGGTCAAGCAAAAGTGGATAGTGAGCTAATACAGATTCACGAAACTTACCCAGATATTCTGGAACCGCAATATCATACCCATATGGCGTAATAGCGATTTTTTTTCCTGCAATTTTTAAAAGTTGGCACTCAAAAGAAGCTAAATAGGTGCTGTTTAGAAAACCCCCGTCAAAGAAGAAATTGAAGATATCAAATTTCATTAAAACCCAGGAAAAGATGATATACGGTTTCAAAAAACGGAGGTGTCGGCTACGAGGAGGGAAATCATCTCTTGTTAGGTCAAAGTCATTTCTTGAATTGGTGGAGGAGACGCTATAAACAAGCGTAGTGCTTTCATATTCGTACTTTCGAATAGCTTTTGACCAGTACTTAATATTAGGTATGGAGGTGGGTCCCCAGACCACACGCAATTTAGCATTGTACCGATGTCGCCAATCAGCGTGAAGCCTGATCACACATGCAGCAACCAGTAATAAAACCCCAAAAAATGGGGCAATAATGAGATGTAGAGGGTGACGGTTCCACTGATTTCTATGATTATTTTTTGTCATATTCCAGCTTTACATCCCCATTCTTATTAATATGAACTTCCCCTATCTGACGTGCGGGGACTCCGGCCATTATAGAATAATCAGGCACATCTCTCGTTACGACAGTACTTGCTCCAATTACACAGTGATCGCCAACAGTAACTCCTTTTGTGATCACCACGTGTGAACCTAAAAAACAGCAGTCACCAATGATCGTTGGCCTGCGGTCGTATGGTGCGATACCACCAGACAGTGCCCATTTAACGGTATCATGGGTCAAAAGCTGACAACCTAGCGAGATCGAACAGTATCTTCCAATACGCAGTCCTCCAGATCCATCAAGAGAGCAAAATGGCCCAATCCATGTGTGTTCCCCAATTTTTACGTCCCCTGATACAGTCGTCGAGTTGTAAATAGTGATTCCTTTGTCTTTATTTCCACAAAAAGAGCCACGCTCCGACCATTGAAATAGATCTTCATAGAAGGGGTTAATTCTGTTGTAGGTTTCCTTCGTATGGTCTCTGAGCCGATGATGAAGCCGAACCAACGATGACCACAATCCCTTAAGATCATCATCAAGGTCATCCAACTTACTCATCTTCAGGCCTGATTCCCTTCAAAATCCATAGCGGGTGAATGTCCTAACGCCCTTGAGATCGCTTCAGTTATCGTTGCCCCGGAAAGACGCGATCTTGCCATTGCTTCTCCCACCTTCAATCCCGCCGCATACAATTCAAGAATGGGCAGGGGTCCAAGTGCATCCGGCTGGTAACTCATATAACCAAAGGGACGCACTTCCTCAGGCAGGTAAAAGAGACCTGAGGTTTCAAGCGCGTGAATATCCACATGGCCCGCAATATGTCCGATACGAATATTCGGATTGAGGTCGGCAATTCTTTCAAACGAAATAAAGCCCTCTTTGCCAATCAGACATCTTTTGTCGATATGTTCCGCAATTAACAGGGCATCGTAGTCGGCACCGGATGCTTCAAAATTCAGATTGAGTGCTTCATATTCTATTGCTGTGTTACCGGTATTTGATGCATACCAACTCACTTCACAGCCAACCGAGGTTAAATGCTTGTATATTGCGCCACCCAGCGTCGGCTGCCCCCCCAATAGCAATATTTTTGTGTGGTATCCTTCCAATCCAAGATCAAAAAGAAGTTTCATCCCCATAAAGCCACTGTAGGGCGCCATATCGCACGGTGGCGCATGTTCATTGGTCCCTAATACGAGGATCTCCTTTTTTCGACATGCATCCAGGTCCAGGTCATCATCCCGAAATTCCCACGTTTCCCACATGAGCGGCACCACCGCCGTCGGTTTCATCCAGGAGATCATTTCCCGATTGATGGGTCGCACAAAACCGGAGTTGGTGATAATGTCGCTATCTGCGACGTGTTTTTCGTTCTTATCAAATACAACTTCAATTTTTTTGTCAGTCTCCCATCGGCAAGCGGCTTCCATTGTCTGCTCTTTTACCTGCTCTTTACTGCCATATCTCGAATCTGCCGCTATTGCGTAAACCTTTTTTGCGCCTGCAAGCGCAGCCAGGATTGGAGTATGGAGATAATGTCCTGTCGCTGCTTCTGTAAAGACGACGAGTCCCTCTAAATTCAAATTGAATTGTTCGATGCATTGCCTGAGTATTTTATTGATACGCTTTTCAAATTTGTTCATTCATCATCCCCATGGAGCAAAAGTACGTATCAATGACATCGTTTTTCTCGTTTCTACATTTGCATGCGTTCGTTCACAGGGTGCAGAGGAAAGCCGCACCAAATTGTCATTCCGGAAATGATTCAGGCGAAATCCATGAACCGATTAAACCCTATGGATTCCCGCTTAAGACACGCGGGAACGACATTGTTTTCTGCCCCCTGATAAAAAACTGCACCCGATGTGGATGGATCGGTTACCTACAGCTTAATTTCATCACTTCTCTTGTTAAAAGGCTTTGTCCTTTCACCGAGATATACCTCGTAATCTTTTGTGCGTTTCATAATCAATGCGCCTGCACCAATCACACAGCCCTTCCCGATACGAATATTATCTCGAATTGTGGAGTTCACACCAAGAAAAGTGTAAGACCCCACCTCGACAATTCCGCACACAACCACATGTGAAGTAATAAAACAGTGGTCCCCAATCGTCGAGTCATGACCGATATGGTTCCCACTCCAAAGCACTACATTATTTCCGATGGTAACAAATGGTTGAATGGTGTTCTCTTCGAATATAAAGCAATTGTCTCCAATAACGGTATCACCCCAATGGCTACACTTTGAGCTGACATATGTCACCAGCGTGTATCCCTTTCTTTTCGCTTCTTCATAGAGACCCGCGCGGACACGATTCACCTGTTTATAAGCGACTGCGATAAACATCTTAAATGCATCTGCAGGGTATTTTTTCTCGACTTCCTCGAAAGGAACGACTGGCAGTCCAAGAAATTCCTTTTGGGATAAGTGCTCCGCATGAACCGTAAAGGCAACGACTTCATGTTCGCTGTCGTGGGTCAAATAAAAATGAACAAGTTTGGCAAAATAACTCGTACCAAAAATAACAACCTGGCTTTTCATGGATATCTCCTCCTCAATGAAGTTCTGAAAAAGGGACAACAAAAAAATTTGGAAACGCTTCAAGAAGCTGCGCGGCAGACCCGTCTAAAAGAGAGGGATCATTTAATTGTGTGTAGTAAGAATAAGGCTTCTCAATAGCGCCCCATTTCTTTTTAAAACGGTACACCCCTGTTTGACTTGTCCAGGTTCCTCCCCAATTCCACCAGACAAAGCCCCGCCGGGCGGCATCAGACATGGCCGTCATCAGAATCAGTGAAAGGGGTTGAATGGATCGGTATTCATGATCGACAGCGGGTGTGTAATATTCTACGGTTTGATTAAAATAAAAGAGGAGGAGGCAGGCAATCACGTCTCCGTCTTTTTTGGCGACATAGAGGTCGAAATCCTGACACGGGACAAAATGCCGTGTGATCAATGAGAAAAACGCATCGGTCTTAGGGAGCCCCCCAATCGTACGGATATTGTCCTGGTGCATTTCCCGAAGACGATCCATTTGTACATGATCAACATCCACAGTCACACCCTCACGCAATGCCTTCTTAACATTCCTTCTCGCACTGGCATCTATTTTTCTCATGATTTCGTCCCAAGGATCGTTCTCACAAACCAGCTTTGTCAGTTGACCAATTCGATGATCGGTAAAATTGTAGCGAATGGCAGAAAAATCCTGCTGACAGAAGGGGTTTCCAATCAATGTCGAAGCGACGCTTGACTCGCTGCATGCAATCTCATTATAAGCACCAATTAACCCGCTGTACGCAGAGTCATCATTCGCGAGAATACCTCCGTTACTTCCATAATAGGGCAGTGAGTTATACACCCGCCCCCGGTCGCTCTCGGTATACATGAGCGGCAAGATGCCACGAATCTTACCATCTTCCGTTGCAAGAAGATACGAATCTCTACATCCTAACAATTCTTTTAGGAGGTTTTTAAATTTTACAGAGTAATAGAGCAGACTGCTATGCTGTTCGAGTAAAAATTGCGTGTATTCCTCTTCGAGATCAAATCGAAGTTCTTCAATTTTCATGTGACGGGCTCAAATGTTTGTAACCATGATTCAATGCTCAACAGAGACCAAATCAATAAGCGTCGATTTCTCTTTCCTTCCAAATGTTCCTCCACAAGTAATTGGACCGCCTTCCGATCTAGATAGTCATAAATCATCGCATGACCATTCAGAAGCTCACGGCGGACGTAATCGATACTTTCTCCTTTAAACCAACTGGCATCCGGTGCGGAAAAACCCTGTTTTATTCGGTCGGTCACTTCTCGCGGGATATAACGGGTCATCACTTGACGAAGCAACAATTTACCATCTCTGGTTTTTTCAAAATACTTACCCACTTTACTTGCAGGCTCATTTTCGTTAAGGCGGATGACAGATGATAAGTTCCCAAGTTTTAGACTGACGGGCACTTTCATCGCAAAATCGACAAGATCATTATCAAGAAAGGGCACTCGCGTCTCTAAACCTTGAGACATACTCAACTTGTCCTCCACAAGAAGCAAGCCATGAAGAAATGTCTTTGCCTCAAGGTAGAGGGAGTGATTCACATAATCTTCAGGACGCGTCAATTCATAGGCATGTTCCTTAAAGACATCACGGAAAATATCACGGGTCCAGACATGTTTAACGTCTTTCCATATCGGTTTGAAAACCTCAGCAATCACTTGATTAGGAATGAGTCGAACCCAGAATTGATAATATTTATCAATATAATGTTCAAAATCATTATTGACCACGGCCCGGTAGTAACGCCAGGGATACCCCCCAAACAGTTCGTCTCCTCCGCCACCCGAAAGAACGACCTTCACAAATTTACTGGCCAACTGTGCGGCATAGAAATTTGGATAGCTCTGCCCGACCCTGGGATCTTCCAGATGCCAGGTCAGCCTGGGGAGAACGCGTTCCATGTCCCCCGCCTTTAAGACCATTTCATAATGTTCGGTCTTGAAAAGATAAGACATGTGTTCAGCATGTTCTCTCTCATCAAAAGCCATCTCCAATCCTGAAGCAGAGTGAAGATCAAAACCGCAGGTGAAGGTTTTGATATAGGGAATCTTTTTGGCCGCAATTGCGGTGATCGAACCGGAATCCATCCCTCCACTGATATACGATCCCAGATCGACGTCACTCACCAGCTGACGATCCACCGCTTGGCAAAAAAGACGATCCAGTTCTTCGACATATTCCCGTTCGTCTTTGGCATCTTCAGGTTCTTCAAAATGATAATCCCAATATTGATGGGGTTCAGCCTGTTTTTCCCCATTGAGCGCAATGCACATACTCGTTCCGGCAGGAAGCAATTTAATTCCCTTAAAGAGCGTTTTATCGGTAAATAAGTTTTGAAATGTAAAATATTCCAAAAGTGCTTCTTTATCCATCTCCACCTGAAAAGATGGATGCATCATGATGGCCTTTACTTCCGAGCCAAAAAGAAAGGTATTACCCTGAAGGGAATAGTAAAGGGGCTTTATCCCATAACGATCTCGCGCCAGGAACAGGGTCTGGCGCCGACGGTCCCAAATGGCAAAGGCGAACATACCATTGAAACGGTGCAATGCCTTCCCACCCCACACCGAAAAGGCATTTAGCACCACTTCCGTATCCGTTTTAGACCGGAACCAATACCCTTTCGCCTCTAGTTCAACCCGGAGTTCCTTAAAATTATAAATTTCCCCGTTATAGCTCAGCACATACCTTCCACAGTTCGACATCATCGGTTGCCGACCTGCCTCCGATAGATCGATAATGGAAAGACGACGGTGGCCCAGGCCGACAGGGCCCTCCACATAGTCTCCTTCCCCATCGGGTCCCCGGTGCGCAATCACATCTGTCATTTTCTTGACCAGGTCGCGAGAGACTTGATCCCCGTTGAAGTGAAGAACTCCTGCAATACCACACATCTTAATCACCTGGTTTAATGGAAGGAACTTGAGCTTGTTATGTCGAAAAAAAAGTTATGACTGACATTTAAAGGTTCCAAAAGGTCAGTCTGTTTGGCCATCCCGATAGGTCCGGGCAATGTCACAAACACGGTGAGACACCCCAGATTGACGGAGATAGGCGATAATCTCTCCAAACAGCGCCTGGGGGCCCTCATCAGATCGAATATGGGGGGTAAGGTCTTCGGCTCTTAATCCCGATATTCGACCCAAAGCTCTGACCCGGTCATAAGACTGAATAGAACTGTTCAAGTAAACATGAACGGGGTGGAAGCTAAAGACTTTCAGTCCTGGAACGGCAGAAAAGGCATCTACTTTCCATGAGGGATGAGGCATGTGCATTGATAGATAATCTTCCCAGTAAAATGGTACACGGATCATGGGATCGAAAAATGCGACTGGACGTATATGTGGCATCCGATACAGGCAGATAGAGGTGTCAATATGAATCGGCGTTTCGCGGAACACGGTTTGGAATAGTGGGCCCGATTGGTAAAGCGAGTGCGTTCGCATGGAAACCGCTTCCGGCACAAGATCCATACAATGCCTCAACACATCGCTTGGAAGGTCTCCATGGGTGGAACCGGGCAGAAAATTGGGGTGAATGCCGAGTTCAAATAAATCAGAATGCTCTCGAAGTCGGTTAAGCGCCGGGCTTTGATGGGTCACA
Organism: Nitrospirota bacterium; assembly: GCA_029261195.1. Classification (GTDB taxonomy): domain Bacteria; phylum Nitrospirota; class Nitrospiria; order SBBL01; family JAADHI01; genus JAJDBU01. The sequence goes on from JAJDBU010000037.1 coordinate 15,928, forward strand.
AACCATGTGGCGCGGACTTGAGATTCAACCAGCATCCCGGCGACGGCATCAATGACAAAATCAGGTGCCCAATCGACGTCTAGTGTGATGACGATATCATTCATCCCGCCTCATTACCCTTTCCATTTTCAAGCGTTTAAAGAAACAGCAAGGCCGAATCCATCCCGTCCAAAGCCATTTCCGCTATAAAGCATGTATTTACGATCTTCATGGTTAAAAACGTAAGGATAGGCCATTCCTTGTGAATCCCATCCGCTCTTCGAAACATCGATCCCCACATCGGCGTCTTTACGTGTCCATACATAACCATCAGCCGATTCCGAATAGCCGATGCGATACCCGGCGCCAGCCACATAGGAATACCACATTTTATAGAGCCCATTTTCCTTAATAACTGTGGGACTTGCAATATTTGTTTCACCTTCACGAAAATCAATACAGATTCGCCCCGCTCTTTTCCAGTGAATGCCATCAAGGGAGTCTGCATACTTGATATGGTAATAGGAGTGGGGATTTTCGTCTGTCTCATCCCATTTTAAACCGGATAAATACCACATCCTCAAAAGGGATTTCTCTTTCATGACAAACGCTGTGGAAACCATCCAGGGATCAAATTCACTGCGTCCCATTACGGGGGCCCTGAATTTTCTCTGAAAAGTGCTCCCTCCGTCCTCACTGACTGCCAACCCGATAGACATGTAGTAGAGCGGAGGAATGCCATTGACCCGTCCGAGATAGTACATATGCAGCGCGTCTTTTTCTTGTATGATGGGACCGGGATAGACGCCGTTATCATCAAAAAATCCCCGCGGACCCGGACCCAGCACACAGGTCTCGGAAATGCTTAAAATTTCCTGGGGCGATTTGATATCAAACTCGATGCAGCCGATATGTGGCTGATTCTGATGATTCCTGGTCCCGAAAAAGACCCGATAACGGTCACCCTCCAATCGTAAAGGAATGGGCACAGCCGAGTGGGTCTGCATCCATGGGCGTTGTCCATTTGGATAAAAAACACGGCCTAGCTTATGCCACTTCATCATAAAGAATACTCCTAAATTAAACAGGGTTACTGGTAATAATCTTTGACTGATGGCAGAAGATCTTCAAAACCGCCTTTGAAGTTAATGCGTTCGTGTTCATCTTTTGGGGGGATGGAACAAAAACCGAGCATGACTTTTTTTTGATCACTCAGCTCTTGATATATTTCGTCAGAAAGTGACCTTGTAATATCTGATCTTTGCTTCACCCACCAAGGTGTGAAAACGGCAATGATGATCCACCGTGACTTTCCTGTTGTATTTGCCAGTGTCCCGTGCCAGATGCGGCTGTCCCAGAACACCAGATCCCCCGCCTTGGCCAGGACAGGTTCCGGCTTCGCATTCGCGTAATCGACAAAGGTCCCAATGCGATGTGACTTCGGGACAACGATTGTGCAACCGTTCTCGATCGTACAATCTTCCAAGATGAATGCCGGTTGCATCGTCCAGGTTTGTTCTCCGGATGAGGGGATATATGTATCCATATGCAGCTTCAATGCTTTTGTTCCCGTGGAACGGGCGTTGTAGAAACCCAGAATATAATTGGGAACATGCGGAGGGAGGGTATGATAAAAAGGATCCTGCAGGTTATCCATCAGTACTTTTTGAATAAATGGGTCATCTAAAATATCAATAAAATATATATCCTTATCATGCAGATTATGAACCTGTTCTCCAAGTGCCCTGTTGGGTCGACCGTGTAAATCAAGCTGAGTCTGTACTTCATTATGTTTTTTGACGAGTGCCAATAGGCGATCGACTGTCGATTTGTCCATGAACTGCTCTACAAGAGTATAGCCCTCTTCCTTCAGTGTTTTCAGATGGTAGGCGGTTTCTTTTTCATCAATGGTCCGCATCGCTTTGCCCTCCTCTTTGAGGAATCATTCTGATTATTTATTTGGATAAAACCCCTTTTTCCAGATATTTGAAAATTGGGATCACGCATCCCGGTGTTCACTTAGATTTTTTATCGCCTCCACAACATAGGCATAATCTTCAGCTGTCATCCGGTTATGTAACGGGATCGCAATCGTATATCGGTCACAATTTCGAGCCATCGGATAATCATCCGGATCGATCCCGAACTTTTCTCTGTAGACCCCCAACATGTGTACGGCATGCGTTCCGGGACGGGTACTGATTCCCTTTGCCTGAAGCACCTTCATGATTTCGTTTCGAGATATCGGCGATTTCCTTTCATCGACATAGCACACATAGGACTGCCATCCATGATGAGTGTTTGGCGGCACCACCGGTGTATGAAGCCAGTCGATTTCTGACAATTCACGATGATAATAGTCGGCCCATTTACGGCGTTCGTCAATCAGGGCATCCAGTTTAGAGAGTTGCACCAACCCGACTGCCCCTTGCAGATCGGTCATCCGGTAGTTAAAACCCACCAGATTAAAATCAGGGAGGATATAGGGTTGCGGACCATGATGACGTTGCTCCTCTGAGATCGTCGCACCATGGTTCCGAAGCGTGTTCATTTTTTCGGCAAGGACCGCGTCATGGGTCGTAATCATTCCCCCTTCACCCGTTGTTACTATTTTCCGGGGGTGGAAGGAAAAAGCCCCTGCTATACCAAGTGAACCTGCTGGACGCCCCTTATACGTGCTCCCCACTGCACAGGCCGCATCTTCGATCAAGGGGATGCCCGGGGCGACCGAGGAGATTGCGTCCATATCTGCCGACAAGCCGAACAGGTGGACAGGCATAATGGCCTTGGTTCGGTCCGTAATCTTGGCGGCAATCAACTCAGGGTCGATATTGAATGTTTTCCAATCGACATCGACGAAGACCGGTGTGGCCCCGCAATAGAGCACCACATTTGCCGTCGCCACCCATGTAAAAGCCGGCACAATCACCTCATCGCCGGGACCCACACCCAAGGCGGCCAGAATAAGATGCATGGCGGTAGTACAACTTGTCGTTGCAAGGGCATATTCCACACCGTGCCGCCTGGCAAAGGCCTTTTCAAATTCAGCCACTTTAGGCCCTTGTGTCAACCAGCCTGTGAGAATGGGATCACGGACTGCTTTCCACTCCTCCTCCCCGGTTGAAGGAAGAGAGATGGGGATACTTCTGGTGCTACTCATCAAGCACACCTGCCTTCCGCCGTCGAGAGGCCACTTCGGACTGATGGCTTTTTCGCCATTCGACTAATTTTTGCATACCCTCTTTGAGGAAAATTCCTGCATTAAACCCTATTTCCTGAGAGGCCTTCTTTGGACAGCCGACCCTGTTTTTTACAAAGGTGTTTCCCGCCGGTTCATATTGAATTTTCAAATCCGATTCCGTGCTTTCGAGAATGAATTCGGTCAGCTCCTTGATCGTGGTCTTCACCCCTGTCCCGACATTGTAGAAGGCATCGGTCGCATCGGACTTCATCGCGCAGACATTTGCTGCGGCACAATCAGAGACATAGATAAAATCATAGGCCTGAGAGCCATCACCATAAACAACCGGGGTCTTCCCTTGATCGATTCGATCCAGAATCTTCATGATCACGGCGATGTAAGTCCCCCGGTAGTCTTGTCGCGCACCGTAAACATTCATATAGCGGAGACCGACGTAGTCAAAATGCTTGTCTGTCCCCTTATATCGATGGTAGAGGGCACGGCACATCTGCTCTCCGGCCACCTTGGTGCCTCCGTAGAAGTTGGTATTGTTATACGGATGAGATTCCGTCATCGGTTCTTCTACCGCATCGCCATAGACCGAAGCCGAAGAGGAATAGACAAGGCGCTTCACCTTATTGTTGACACAGGCCTCAAGGACATTGAAAGTCCCCCCGATATTTACTTCAAAGGCAGATCGAGGATAATCATAGCAATGAAGCAACCACAAGGCGGCAAAATGAAAAACCCCGTCGATCCCCTTCATCGCGGTGTCCAGAATATCCCGATGCAATAGCTCTCCGCCGAGGTCAAATATTTTGGCCCTCGGATCTTTAAGCGCCTCGGAAAGATTCTCCATCGTGCCCCGTGTAAAATTGTCGAAAACCCGTACTTCAGCCACATCTTCTTTTAAAAGCGCATCAACGGTATGGGAACCGATCAAGCCCGCACCCCCGATCACTAAAAACCGTTTACCTCGAATATCCAATGAAGAACCTCCGTTATTTAGGTGGATAGGCTGAAGGCTGAAGGCTGAAGCAAATCAACCTTGCAGTGATCCAATATAACGAACAGCGCTACCCCGTCAGCCAGCTTAAAAGCCATAAGTTTTGCGTGATCACGCATTATTTTCCTAACAGCCTTCTGCCTACAGCCTATTCACCTGAGTCCTCCAGACTCATAGTAATTATCCAAAACAAATCGGGAAAAACTGAAGGCGCTCGTAAATGCAGGGGAAATGGCATTTAAAATATGTGTGGACCGTTCTCCCCTTTGAATCAGGAAATCCGTCACCAATTCTTTTTTTTTAATATGGACAAGCTGTGCACGGATGCCCACTTTCTGACTGCGGACCAGGTGCTCAGACCTTAACTTCGGGATCAACTGTCTGGCTGCCTGGGTAAAGTATTTCTTTAGAAAACGGGTCCCTTCCTGATGCATCAGTTCCCGAAACCCCTGTTTGTTCGCCAGATATTGCTGAAAAATCTGGAATAAAATTGAACTGGTATCAAAAAAATTCAAGCCCTTGAGACCCTGGTAATGTTCCCTGCCAAAGGCTGGAAGCGCAGTTGGTCCAACGGTGACTTCGCCATCTACTTTCTTTGTAAAATGAACCCCGAGAAAAGGAACCCTCAGGTCAGGGACGGGATAGAGATGCCCATTTAATTGAAGACCGGAGGATTTTTTCAAGCGATAGTACAAGCCTTTAAAAGGCAAAATCGTATATTCTTGACCAACGCCGAAGGCCTTTGCGATTTTATCGGCATACAGGCCGGCTGTGTTAAACAGGTATCCATAGCTGATCACGCCTTCCCTGGTTTTAAGGCAGCCTTTTTTTGAGTCCATAACATCGGCCTTTTGATCAAAGCACACTGCCACACCTGCTTTTTTCAGGGAATCCGCAATGCGAGACAAAATAGGGACGGGGTCGATCACCGCCGAATCCGGCAGATACAGGGCCTTTCCTGTCAAGGAATAAGCATCCGGCTCGATTTCCTTAAGTTGTTGAGCATCAATCATCTCAGCCCGGGCCCCGTTATGCTTTGCGCGATGAAAGAGCAGGTCTAACTGTGTATTTTCTTCACGGACAGGCAGAATCACCTTGCCGACACGCTTGATGGGCAATCCTTCTTCGACGCAATAAGCGGCCATCGCGCTTGCACCTTCGGCACACACTCTTGCTTTCAAAGAGTTTTCCGGATAATAAATCCCTGAGTGCAACACACCGCTATTCCGCCCACTGGCATGTTTCCCAAGCCCCGACTCTTTTTCCAGAATAACGATTTTTTGCAGAGGGTGACGTTTTTTGAGCTCCCGCGCAATAGAGAGCCCTACGATACCCGCTCCAATAATGACCACGTCAGCTATTACGGCCATTGTCATCATTCCCCATTACAGAACATCCGTTACCTATGGCCCTTCGTAATGCGTGATGGGCGTAGTAACGTGGCAACTCATAAATGATATCGGTTATAACCTAAATACTCTGCTTGTTTGTCGGCGACTAGGCGGTAACAGGTATCGCTTGTCTGGGTTCTTTTTTCAGTGGAGTAACTTTGTAACCCGCATACGCTTCAAATTTTCGGACAGATTCATCGAAGTTCGCATACTTGCTTTCAAGGGAAGCTTCTTCTTCCGGACTTCTGGAAAAATTGAGGTATCCAAAATAATAATCCGGAAAGTCGATGCCATATTTCAAAATGGCTTGCACCAATCCGTCTGTGGCGTTGTTGTACCCGTACTTCGTGCGGCAGTTGCACCGCCAGCAGATATCGTTCACTTGCTTGAGTTGCTCAAGATCTCCACTGAGGAACGCTGCTCGCAATTTAACCAGATTCGGGCTGTTCCATGCATCCATCAACGATCCGTCTTCGATGTTCGCGTAGTTATATGCATGATTAAAATCGACAGGGCAACGGACGGTTCCGTCAACCCCAAAGCCAGGTTCTTTCCACGGCATAATACACCACAGGGCATTGGGGGAGTTGCGACCGTCATGGTACTCTAGGGCATCTTCCCACCCTTTGTTATTCAGGTAGTTGGAAATTCGAATTTCATCAAAGGGCAATGTATCCAGTATCTTGATTTCCCGGTCTATGAGGTGTTGGTTACTTTCAGATTTTACCACCCGCATTCTGGTGATTATCGGAGAGTTCATCTCCTTTTTCAATTGCAGGAACCTCAATACATTTTTCCAAACCTTCGGGGCCCTGCCGTTCAGCCTGATACTCTCATAGGTTTCCTTGTGTATCGAGTCCACAGAAAACTCGATCACATTGAGACCGCTTTCCAAAATCGAAATGACTCTTTTGGGATTTAACCTGGTGGCATTGGTAAACAGCACAACGTAGAGACCCGCCTCCGAGGCAATATTAATAAAATCGCAAATTTTGGGATTTGTAAGAGGCTCTCCTGCATCTCCAAGGTAAATCACTCGTGTTTGACCTTCAAGCTTCTTGATAATAGATTCAAACATCTCGATTTCCATGTGTCTTTTTTCCCTGGTCATTGTACCGGTAGCGCAATACGTGCATTTGAGGTTGCAAAGAGTAGTAGGTTCAATGGTAACGAGAGGCGGTGGTGAAGCCAGGGTTGTTTTTGGATGATTTAGTTCCCAAAGGTACCTGAGGTAATTGAATTTCTCCTTAATCCCGTGCAATTTTTGATCATTTTGTCTTTTCATAACGCCCTCCAAACAATTACTATATGACAAAAATAATAGATAATGACATGCATAATACGGGTTATGGATAGAAAAAACAATGGATAAATTGTTGGAAATCGTTACGCTGTTTACACATTTGTTAATCTACTCTTTAACCAGCAAGAATCTCAACACATGCAATCTCAGACAGAGCAATCCTCATTAAATTGTAAGGTGATTTCCTAATGTTCCATCCATGCCCCGAGCATTCCCAGCATCCATGCTCTGGACCAGTTCGGCCCTTGTTGATCGTCAAGGAAATCCTGCCATACCTCATTAGCGGCTTCGGGCTCGACCACACCCGAACGCCGTAATGTATCAAATAAATGCACAAAATTCTCGTTTAATGGCCCAGCCATCCAATGAGATTGCGGTAAGACAAAGCCATGTTTTGGCCTTCTCGATAGCTCTTTCCTAAGATTGAGACCCATCGCATCTACCAATAATGGTTTGTTGACATCTTTATTGCCGACCCGCCATTTCCCTGGCAACGAAGAGATATAATCTGTTAAATCACGATCTAGGAGGGGAACACGAATCTCCAGTCCATGTGCCATTCCAAAAACATCTGAATCTCGTAACAACATATTTCCCATATAAAAACGCGTTTCAAGAATGCCAACTCCACCGGTGTTTCCTTGTTTATTCAAGCTACGGTCAGGTAAAGACTCATCCGGCATAAAATCTTCATTTAGATTCAGCTCCTCTTTATCAAAACCGAAAGCAGCCATTTCATAGTCGGAAAACAGGCGGCGGCGACGGAAATAAAGGCTACGTAAAGTCGGTTTTGTAGTGCTGAGTTCTTTTGCCTTTAAACGTTGAGACTTAGAGTGTTTTGCAAACAACAACTCTGCAGAGCGACTTCGGAGCTTTGGCGGAATCCACCTGGCCAAGGGCGCCCATCGTGCCAATAGCGGCACATCACGAAAACTCGGATACCCGCCGAAAAATTCATCCCCCCCCAGGCCGGATAAAGCAACCTTGATCCCCCTCGCACGCACAGCCCCGGAGATGATGTAGGTGTTTAATCCATCGACAGTTGGCTGATCCATGCTGGCAAGATACTGAGGAAGTTGTTTGCGTACATCTGTTTCGCTGAGCTTCACACTATGATGCTTGGTTCCCAAGAGCCGCGCCGTATGCTCTGCTTCCGGCCCCTCATCCAATTCGGGGTTGCTGGTCAGCGTAACCGTAGTTGACTAACAGTTTAGGGCACTACACTGGCTTGATCTCGCAACGGCAGACCCAGCCTTACATCCAGCAGTATCAGATTTAGCCTAATCCGGATCGTATTAACTAGACCGGTTTTTTCCCATCATCATTTTTTTCTAATATAGAGACCAAAAATGTACCAAATCGAAGCTGATTGGTTACGAAACGACTGATATTGTCAGGAATAAACCCCAGGATAGAATCCTTAATATGTCCCCCTGGAAGTGGCATCAATTCCGCCTTGCTACCATATACATTGATTTTTTTTACATCAAAATATTTAGAAACCAAAGATCTCCATTCAGTAGAGGTATAGTATCTAGCAATTGCTCCGTCAGTATATCTCTGGACTGTCTTGTGCAATGACCTGGTTTTAAATAGGTCACCCTGAATAATTCCTCTGAACAATCCATGCATGATATAATAATTCCAGATACTACGATGATAAACCATGGTAATCGCGGTGCCTCCAGGTTTTAAAACTCTTTGCATTTCTTTTAAAATCTTTTCTGTATTTGATGAGTGGTGTATCACGCCCCACGACCATATAAAATCAAACATATCATCGTTGAAATCCATCTCTTCGGCATCCATACGAATTATTTTTGCGTTTAACCGAAAACACGCCATTCTTTTCGAGGTACTTCTTACGGAATAATCCGTAAGGTCTATTCCGGTGTATGACTTTGCGTGCTTTGCAAGTAATTGTGCATGGCTACCATTCCCCACACCGATTTCGAGCACATCTTGATTCTTAAGACCATCGAAGTTTATAAGGGGATCAAATGGTATTTCTTGGGGTGGCATATATTTCTTTACATTTAAAAAAAAGCGCTTATCAATTTCCAAGTAGAACTCTTTGCTGAATTCATCAGTCTGGATTTCATCCTTCCAGTCATAGCGCATCGGGTGCTTTTCCCACCAAGTGCGGTTCTTACTCTGCCAGTTTTTCTTTTTGGAGTCACTTTCTGGTAGGCTTGTAGGTCTTTCAAAACCACTGGGCAAACCGTCCTTCATTCGCATTCCATTTCTCCTAAGTTGTAAACATCATGGCAAAGAATCGCCACTCATTTATTTTCACAGTAAATTCACATCATTGAGCGATCAAGGGTTACGGCTCTTATAACCTGCGCTAGTCAGGTGGCGTTGCAGGATACGAAAAGACAGTTGTCAATTCTTACTCTATTCGAATACAAGGTAAATTTCGACGTTCCATCCATGCCCCGAGCACACCCAGCATCCATGCTCGGGACCAGTTTGGCCCTTGTTGATCCTCAAGAAAATCCTGCCATACCTCATTGGCAGCCTTGGGCTCGACCACTCCCGAACGCGCTAATGTATCAAATAAATGCACAAAATGCTCGTTTAATGGACCAGCCATCCAATGAGATTGCGGCAGCACAAAACCACGCTTGGGCATTCCCGGTAGCTCTTTCCTGAGATGAGTACCCATCGCATCCACCAAGAGTGGTTTGTTGACATCCTTGTTGCCGACTCGCCATTTCCCTGGCAGTGAAGAGAGATAATCTGTTAAATCACGGTCTAAGAGGGGCACACGAATCTCCAGCCCATGTGCCATACCAAAAACATCTGAATCTCGTAACAACATATTTCCCATATAAAAACGCGTTTCAAGAATGCCGATGCCGCCTGTGTTTCCTTGTCTATTCAAGCAACGGTCGGGTAAAGACTCATCCGGCAGAAAATCTTCATTCAGATACAATTCCTCTTTATCAAAACCAAAGGCAGCCATTTCATAGTCGGAAAACAGGCGTCGGCGACGGAAATAAAGGTTACGTAAAGTAGGTTTTGTAGTGCTGAGCTCTTTTGCCTTCAAACGTTGGGATTTAGAGTGTTTTGCAAACAACAACTCAGCAGAGCGACTTCGGAGCTTTGGCGGAATCCACCCGGCCAAGGGGGCCCAGCGTGCCAATAGCGGTACATCACGAAAACTCGGATACCCGCCGAAAAATTCATCCCCTCCCAGGCCGGATAAAGCAACCTTGATTCCCCTCGCACGCACAGCTCCGGAGATGATGTAGGTGTTTAATCCATCGACAGTCGGCTGGTCCATGCTGGCAAGATACTGAGGAAGTTGTTTGCGCACATCTGTTTCGCTGAGCTTCACACAATGATGCTTGGTTCCCAAGAGCCGCGCTGTATGCTCCGCTTCAGGCCCCTCATCCAAGTCGGGGTTGTTGGTCAGCGTAACCGTAAAGGTATTAATTTGCCCTTGGGCCGCCTTAGCGCTCAGGGTGGCAATGGCAGTACTATCGAGTCCGCTTGACAAAAAAACACCGACCGGCACATCGCTCACCAGATGGGAAGACACGGCATGCTCCAATAGGTCCCGGACCTTTTCGATGGCTTGGGAGCGTTTGGGTCTCCCCTGTAAATGCGGGAAGTCCCAGTATCGATTGCTTTGAATCTCTCTGATGACTTGATCGTGATCCGACACGTCAAGAACGGCATAGGTGCCTGCTTCGAGTAAGTGGACATCCTGATACATTGTTAAGGGTTCCGGCACTGCCCCATAAGCCAGTAAGCCTGACAGCGCACGCCTGTTGATTTGGGTGGAGACCAAGCCACTGGCCGACATTGCACGCATCTCTGAAGCAAAGACAAATCCTCCCGTCAGAACAGAATAATATAGCGGTTTGATCCCCAGAGGATCACGCGCGAGGATCACTCTTTGTTTTGACTTTTCATAAATCGCAAGCGCGAACATCCCGCGGAAACGATCAAAACAGGCCGTCCCCCAGCGAGCAAACGCATGAAGAATGACTTCGGTGTCACACCGGCTGCGGAAGATTGAACCAGATGCTTCCAGTTCTTTTTTCAACTCTCCAAAATTATAGATTTCTCCATTAAAAACAAGGCAATCCCCTGTCTCAGGGTTTTCCATCGGCTGGTGTCCGGCTTGCGAAAGATCAAGAATAGAAAGACGCCGATGACCAAAAACCAGGAAACCACTGGGCAGATTTAAGACCTGAAGCCCCTCATCGTCAGGACCACGGTGTGCTTGCTTTTCGCACATCACACGAACGCGATGCGCGGCTTCTTTTTCACTTGGACCGAATATGCCGACAATTCCGCACATGATATGTAGACCAAAGATACAGGGTTAAATATTTCCTTCAAAAATAGACGAAGAAAGGGACGAAATGGTTTTACCCTTTTCAGGGTGAATCAAATGGCAATAGGCTAAGTTGTAACGATCTGCGATCTTCTCAATCCTAAAGAAGGACTGGACGCGACTTCGCATTAGCTTGCCGAGCGTATTCCGTTTTTCAGCATCTGAAATCAGTCTCAGCAAACAATGTTTTAAGCCTTCTTGATCACCAGGTGAGGTAAGAAAATCAGAGCCAGTCTTCCCCATCAGTCTGGAAGTTCCCCCGACCCGTGTGCTCACAATTGGAAGCCCGGAGGCCATCGCCTCTAAAATGGCATTTGAATTTCCTTCAGCATAAGAAGGCAGAACAAAAATATCGGCATTGCGAAGTTCAGAAGAAATGTTCTCAATATGGCCATGCAATATGACCTTGTTAGCAATATCGAGTAACTGAATTTTTTCCATGATTTCACTTCGTTGTGGCCCATCCCCATAGATATTCAGAACAACAGACCCCGAACTCTCCTGTACAATCTGAGGCCAAACAGAAATCAAGTCTATTATCCCCTTTTCGTGGCTGAGTCTGCCCGTAAATACGATGTTTGTTGGATGATTAATGCCTTCCTTTATTTCATCTAAAGGGTAATAAATTTTTGAGGAAACACCGTTTGTTATTTTGAAAATACGGCTCTCCGGATAGTCTATGTCGCGCAATTCACGTATACTTTCAGGAGTCATCGCAATAATCGCGTCTGCTTTTTTGTAAACGTGCAACAATAACTGCCCCAAAAATCTTTTTTTCATTCCTGGTATGCCGAAATCTCCAAAATTTGGTAGTTTAGCGATAACGGGTTTACCTAGTTTTTTTGCTAACAAAATAACAAGTGTCCCAATCCAACTGATATTGTGGAGGTGAACAACATCGTATTTTGAACGGATTTTGAACATATTCAAGGCAAGAGCAAAAAATGTTCTTAGGACTCTTAAGCATTTCATCGAAGACCATGGCAGCCGAATGACTTGCACACCTTCAATCATCTCAGTTTCTGGACCCATTCCATTGATTTTGCCGGATAACACTGTAATCTGGAGTCCTTGCCGCAACAAAGACTTACTCAATTCATGGGCCTGACGCTCCAATCCACCGACAATAGGATAGGGATATTGAGGGACAATCATCATCACGCGGGGGGGCGAAACGGTATCACTTGACTTCAGAAGCCGTCTCCCTAAGTAGACTCGTTGAACCAGTTTTAGTTTTTTGGAATTTTTATGTAAATTCCACACCGGCTGGATTGGGGGTAGTCTTTTTCCAAAGATAATCAATACTTCAATGACTATACAACCTTTTGTATACTGTAAGAATCTCTCGCGTTACAAATTCAATGGAATAACGCTTTTCTGCAAGGATTCGCGATCTCGCCCCACACTCTGTACGACGTACAGGGTCAGATAAGAGGTTCTTTATCCCTGTAGCCAAACCAGCGATATCGCCCACCTCCACCATTGCCCCAATATTCGCTTTTTCAAACACATCTTCAACTCCAGACACACGCGTTGAAACAACCGGCAATCCGCAACTCATGGATTCCAACAGGCTATTGGAAAAACCTTCATGATTGGAAGGTAAAACGTATAGATCTGCTGCCTGGTACCATTTCAAAACATTAAGATGTGCACCAACCAGTGCAACAGAATCTTCACAGCCTAAAGTGACAATCCGTTTCTTAAGGAGACTAAATAGAGGGCCATCTCCAACAAATACTAACATAGCTTTTGGAAATTCTACCTTTATTCTTGACCATGCTTCTAGCAAACCAAGTGGATTTTTGCCTGAGTTTAGTCTTCCCACATATATGACGAGCTGTTGGCACATTAAATGAAGGTTCTGCTTCTTAGCCAACTTTTCTCGATTGATGCAAGGGAGAAATTCTTTCGTGTTTACGCCATTTCCAAGAAGATATAAGCGTTCCTCACAAATACCGAACGATAATGCTTCTTGTTTTGTAGCTAAGCTCGTTGCTATGCAAGCGTCAATTTGTTTATGTAAAAACACAAGAAGAAGACGGCTAATAAGATTATGGGCATTTAAGGTTTTACACAAGCCATGATCGCCTGTATTAGTCAGTTTTAACACAGTTGGACGGCACATTATTTTACTAAAAAAAATCGCTAAGGCGGCGTGATAACCATATTGATGCACGTGAAACACCTGGTACTTCCAACCACTAAAAAGAAAATAGAACGCAAATGATATCAACGAAGTTACGATATGCAAGCCGGGGCGGTAAATACACGGCAGACGAATAATCGTGAACCCGTTCTTCGTTTCCTTTTTAGGCCATGCGTTATCCCGCCGCTCCGTAATGACCATGACTTCATTTCCATGACGGCATAACTCTCCGGATAATCGCTCTGCTGACCGTTCATAACCCCCAATGAGGGGGCTGAATTGAGGGCATACCATTAGAATTCGCATTTAACTCAGGAAGCTCCTTCCAACGCATTCAGGTTGTACCGGTGCCACAGCCCGAACATCAAGAGCGACCAGATACGAGCGCTATGATCTATTCCATGTTCAAAGAACTCATTCATTATCCGCTGAATGACGTTTTGATCGAATGGACTCATGAGTCTTCGATCTAAAAGAACATCTTCAGTCAGTTTCCTTAAGCTACCCCTTAACCAACCTGACAAAGGCGGCGCAAACCCCATTTTTCGGCGATAGATTAACTCTTTAGGTAAATAGCGTTCAGCCAACTTCTTTAACAGGTACTTTCCTGTAGAACGACGCACTTTTAAGCTGGCAGGCAGGCTTGCACAGAACTCAATGAGCTCATGGTCCAGTAGAGGTGAACGTGCCTCCAGTCCGCAATGCATTGATGCGATATCCATTTTAACCAGCAGATCGCCTGTCAGATAGGCCCGGTTGTCAATCCAAAGCATCCGGTCAATCGGATTGTCCGCAAAGGCTTCCACTTTTTCAAACCAGCTCCTGCGCCATTCGTGCAACACTGAAGACTTCCGTCCTAGTAATGCCTCGCGCTCAGGATCGTTCCAAGATGCAGCATATGCCATCATAGATTGTAATTCAGGGTTTGCAAATCGTAAAAGCCATTTCCTTCGTGCACGGGCAGGAAGAGAACGGGCTTCTGGTAGTCCTGCAACTAATGTTGCTAATTTGTCTGGCGAACCGTGTTGACCAAAGAAACGACCCAGCACAATTGCTTGGGGTTTCAACCAATACCTCGGATACCCTCCCAGTAACTCATCGCCGCCGTCACCATTCATTGCAACTGTGACACCCGCCCGGGCTGTACGGCAGACATAAAAGGAGGGGATTGCAGAAGTATCAGCAAATGGTTCTCCGTAGTGTCTAATAAGATTCTGCATGAGGGGTTCAATATCCCCGTTAATGATGTCCGGATGATGGTCTGTGGAATATTGTTCGGCCACAGTCTTTGCATAAGGGAGCTCATTAAACACATCCTCCTTGAAACCGATGCTATAAGTTTTTACAGATTCTGACGTTAGACCGGACATCAAAGCGACAATCAGACTCGAATCAACTCCTCCACTCAATAAGGCACCCAAGGGAACATCTGCCTTCATCCGAAGCTTGATCGCCTCTTTTAGTTTGGCCTCTAAAGCATCTAAGGCATCCTGCTCCGTTATCTTGATTTTTGGCTTGTAGTTTACATCCCAATATTGTTGAGTTTTTAGACCATTTCTATTGTAGACGGCGTAACAAGCAGGCTGAAGTTTGCGAACTGCTTTGTAAATCGACCAGGGCGCTGGAACAAATTGAAGCTGGAGGTAGAGCTCCAAGGCCTCATCATCCATGTCCCTGCTCACATCAGGGTGATTGACAAGGGCATCCAGTTCCGAAGCGAAAACGATACCGTTCCTAAGGAGTGCATAGTATAAAGGTTTTTTCCCGACTCGATCTCGCGCTAGGAATAAACACTTCTGCGTAGAATCCCAGATCGCGAAAGCGAACATGCCTCTTAACCTTGTAATGAAATGAATACCATATTTTCTGTAGAGTACAAGCATGACTTCCGTATCGCTATCGGAAAAAAAACGCTCACCGGCTTGAATACATTCTTTCCGTAGCTCAAGAAAGTTGTAAATTTCCCCATTGAAAACGATGGCATTTTGGGTGACCGGATCAACCATCGGCTGATGACCTGCAGCACTAAGGTCAATTATGCTTAGGCGTGCGTGTCCAAGAATGCAGTGTTTGTCCGGCGATTGCCATACCCCGGAATCATCCGGACCACGGTGCCGTAGGCGATGAACCATGGCTTGCACTTTATGTTCTTTGGGATTGTCTTCCCAGCGAAGATCTCCTGCAATGCCACACATCTCGGATATCTGTCCCTTTCTGATCTATCGGTAATTATTCTTTGAGCCTACTCATATCAGTGAATAATACCCGAATAGAAGAATTGAGAGAGAAAAGCTCCAAATAAGAATTAATCGGAAGCGCTGATCTGCTCGAAGACTTGCCCAACCCCAGCCTGCAATAGCAATCATCACTGGGACGGCAGGCAAGCGCCATCGTGTTGTGTCTCCGCTTAGCCAAGAGACCGCAGCATAAATGATTAAAAAAAATATAAACGGGATAAAAAACATCCTATCTGTTTGGGAATATAAGTCAGCGTTTATTTCTTTCTTTACGTGAGTGACCGTAGTCGTTGCGACCTGATTGATATTTTGATTGTTGACTAATGAAAGTATGCCACTTATGAAAAAGGGAAGTCCAATAAAAACCCATGGTATTACGCCTACACCACGGATAAACATCGCATCGACATTTCTCCAGAATCTTGGAGTGAAAGCTGAGGTTTCGCCAATCAGATATAAAACAGGAAACTTGATCAGGCTTAATGTCCTTGATTTTTCTTGTGCTTCGATGCTCTTCTGGACTGATTCAATATCAAGACTCGCATTGCCACTGACTCCAAGTTTCCCCAGCAAATCTTTGTTTGTGCCAAATGCCAACATGGCTATCACCATGATTGCCGGAAGCATCGTCCTTGCCATAAGTCCCCATAGTTGTCTCTTTTGCTTCGGTCGGAATAATATTACAGAAGATATTACCGCCAGATGAACAAATACAAGAAGCATGCGAAATGGAATAAGTGCTAAGGTACTCAAGCCAATCATGAAATAGCTTGTCAGTGAATTCCTGCCGGACATGAAGTGAGTCAATCCCAATAAAAAACCAGATTGTAACAATATAATGCTCATGTCCTTCCTCAAAATTATAAAATAATACCACATAGGAGTTCCAAGTAAGATTCCCGTCCCAAAAACAAAAGCAAGACGGCGGCCACCTATAATTTTTCCGATTGAAAACCAAACAAGCGACAGAAAAAGAAAAAGAGAAATGTTGAGCGCTTTTCGAAGATATAGGCTTTTTCCGACAATTTGGTGCACCCACGAGAGAACAAGCGAATAGCCCCCTTGTGAATGAGTTGATTTAAATTGCGTAAGATCAAACCAGTCTCCAAAGCTTTTAAACGTACGTAACGATGAGGCATAGTATGACCGCTCGTCGCCGCTTCCTGAAAATGGAAAATCAATATTTATTATTGATAGGACTGCCAAGAATATTGTACCCGAAAAGAAGATCAAGCTTGCCAATCGGATTCGATCCTCTCTCCCAGCAATCGCGAATGCAATCAGCATTGGAACGAGGACGGTTCCAACTAAAAAAAGAGTACCATACATCCGTTTTATATTGACTCATGGGTATTATTCAAAAGGGATGAAACCTTTCGTCACAAAAGAGTCCGTGCAGCTTTATAATCGCTTTTCCTTGTCCCTCTAAACTATAAGGAAGGGCAAGATATTGTTCTTGTGACAGGCTCATAGGTCTACTCTATCGCCACTTGGAGTCCTAGAGGAGGATTAGGTGCTCTAGTATCTGTAGTTAAGAAATCCGCCTTGATTCTGAAAAAGTATACCGGTGCCGGGGATGTCGCCTGTGTAAAGGAACCGACGATGTAACCATCCTCTCCTATACTGCGAAATCCTCCAACATACTGAAGATTACGGAAGCCAAATGTGATATTAGCATAATCTTGCCAAGTAGTACCATTGTCATAGCTAACCAAGGCGCCTACTCCACTTCCGGAACGCCCGATAAAATACAGAGGCGCGTTGGTGTTGGTGCTTCTGGTGGTGAAGAAGCCGTCTAGAGGAAAAACATTAAAGTTTTTCTGATTATCTATTTCCCTTACTCCTGTCTTGGCATCATAGCGCATGTAGTGACGACGCTTACCTATCGCTTCATAGGCAAAGTGTATCTTTCCATCTTTCACCATCATGCTAGCAAGCCATGTACTAGGACTATCCTCATCATTGAGTGTAATACGCGTAAAATTAGGATGGTTTGATTTGATCGGTACGGAAAGCGGTGTACCGGTAAGAGATTGCCATGTATTTCCGCCATCGGGGGATTTCATAGCACGGATATCTCGATAAGCTCTATACCCACTTGCTTCTGTTGTCATTGCGGCATACAGCACTCCGTCATCACCAAGGCTAAAATAGGGATACGTAAAAAAAACACTGTTAGAATTATGCCCATTGCTGTTAATAACAAGCATCTCGGAAAATCTAATCGTGCCATCAAGTTTAATGATGTACAGCCCAGGCCCCCATACATAGAACTGCTTGCGTGCGCGATCGTAGATCATGGTCTTTTTCCCTCTCTGAGTAGCTTCACCGAAAGCTCTCCCTGCCTTAGCATTTGTTATAATAGGATTTTGGTAATTATCTTTTGCTAAGAAACGATAGAAATACAAGGTGTATAATGGATTCCGATCATAGTCAAACAGCATAAGGTAAATGTTATTGTCTGCATCCGTTTCCAGTGAGGGTGGTCTGGTGGCATGCTTAGCTTCATAAATAGTGGAAAAAGTTTTTCCTCCATCTGTACTTCGGGATAACCTCCATTGTGCAGGGTTGAGACCACGTCCGGTCCCTTCTTCAGTCCTGGTATGTACCATAAAGATACCATTCTTATTACTCACAACCTTCTGATTATGGCTCAAAAACGTGGCATAACCGGTTGTGCTATCGTCAACATGCGTAACTTCAATCTCCTGGGCCAGGTTTTCTTTTTGGGTCAAAAATATTAGAACCAAGGTGACAACTGCGGTAATTATCCATCTATTAGTTGGTTTCTGACGAGACATTTTCATGGTTTTACATCCTCACTATTGCTCTGGTTATTTTGGGTAAAATGACATGCACTCCACCTTCAATATGCAATATAGATGCCGAATACAAACCTCATTATCTTCAATCAAAAATCAAGAACCTTGGCAACTAAGAAATAAAAAGTCAGATGCGAGAAAATTCTATCACTTTTGTGATCTACCTTTTGTTGCACTTATGACACATCACAAGAAAGAAAATCCATAGCTTTAGCAGACAAAGACACCTGTTATTGCGAGCGAGAGAACCGGGGTTACGTACCTTTACCTGCTGCGATCACTTCAAGGATCTTTCCGAGGAAGGCTGTTGTTATTTGTGAGCGCTAAAATATGATCAATGATCTGACTACGGGTATCGTCTAAATCAATCTTCATACCGACATTATATTTGGAGCTTTCATGCTGTAACTTGAATATGGTATTTTTCAAATTTTTCAAAAATTCCGTTGCCCTGGAAGCGGCTTCTTGCTCTTGGGTGTCACCAGAAGCTTCCATGACCCTCTGCACATGTTCTTCAAGGGTTGTCAGGTACCGGGTGTCATCAACTCCTTCCCTGAAACCCTCCATGGCGAGCGTGTCGATGACACCATCAACTGTTGGGTAGGCCAGATTCAGGTCACGCGTACCAGTCGGGCCGGCAAGGTCATTCCAGCATTCCGCCTGGCAATCCTGGTAGGCGTAGGGCATGGTGCCGTCATAATCAGCGGCCCAAAGAGCGAGTCCCTTGTTGATTCGGTATACACGCGGGTTTTCTATCGCAGTAAATGGGTTGGAATAACTAAAAATCCTCTTACCTTCACTATGCCATTTGGCCGCCTCCGAAGAAAGGGGTTTTTTTAATCTGGAATCATCAATTAGATTAGAAAACACAGATAGATCAAGCAGGTCCCCTACCGCCTCAAAAGACCCCTGGGACCCGGCCACAAACACCTTTGCTCCCATCTGATGGAGGGCTTTCCATTTTGCCCTTTGCGATGTCAGCCGGTCGCCGCTTGCCTCATCAATGCCATAAATATAGACATCGGTTGCGCCATACTTGCGCGCAAGATCCAGAATTTTGGGCACATCGCGTCTTAAGGCATCAATCGATTCTTTCGTTGTGATGCCCAGATAATATAAGGCTTGATTCGTCATCCCCACTTCCTGGCGCAGTCTTAACACCTCCTCTAGAAAAGGACCTTGTTGTTGATATACCGTCGGATTACGCAAGCCGTGATTCCACATACTGATGAGCTCATTTTTCATCTGTTCTCTGGTTTTGTATTCCGAACTGGCGCTCCCGGCTTTTTGCGGATTTAATTGGGCACGATAATAGACACTGTACTCCAATCGCGATTTGGCTAATTCAAAAGGCAGGACACGTAGTTTCAATGTGATCTGACCTAGAGCACGATCCTTGGATTTGAATCGGAGCCTGCCTTCGTATAATCCGGGTTGCACATTTTCCGGCACATGTACTGTGATCCAAAGTTGTTTGTTTTCTCCTTTTTTTAGAAGAAAAGGTTGGAAGGTAGATTCATCCTTAACAGGGAAATCACGGACAATCGTTGTCTTAGCTTTGCGCCATGGAGGATCAAAGCCGGATTGTGTATACCTCAAGGGGTTGACATGTATATATTCTTCATCGGGTCCTTTTTTGACCTTCACATGATTTTTCTGCTTAGCATAATCAACACGTACCAGCGCGTCATCGTGAAGTAGTAACTCCGGCATGAGCTGTTGTCGCCAATCATCCTTCCATCTTCCCATTTCATTCCATCCCCAGAAACCCTGATACCAGGTCTTTACCGTTCGGATGTCCACTTCATCCGCTGGAATAATATTAGCTCCGTGAGTTAGCGGCGTGGCCTCAATGCTCAGGTTTTCGATGTCCCCATTAAGGGGGCGCAAGACAAAGCTCGCCGGTTCATATTCTCCACGGCTTGCCGTCATTTCCAGGGTTGTGGATTGTTCTCCAGATATGGGTCCAGTATACGGGAGAATCTTTTGGCCACTAATCGGTTTGACCACATGGACTAGCATATGATCGCTAATTTCCTGAACTATGGCTTCATCATGCCCAGTTCCTTCACCTAAACTTTCTCCACCCGGGTGTTCTGCAGCTCCTCCACCTGAGGGCTCTCCACTCCCTCCGGTACAGGCGTTTAAATAAACATTGGAAAGAGCCAGGAACAAAATTAAGCCGAGCCGCAAAAACAGACTCTGGTATTTTAAAAAATACATCTCAAAAGTTTCCTTTTCCAAAAAATCTGAAATTGTTGTTTTCCGGGATTATTTTACAGACATAAGCAGATAATAATTGGGCAGGCTTTTTACTTATTAAACATCAGCAGCAGGCAAACTCGTGGTTTTGGAAAACATTTTACTTGCAAGCACTTCCACGATCCTTTCCGATGCCCTTCCGTCCCATAGTACAGGTCTCGTCCCCTTTTGAGGGGGTTCATTTAAATATTTTGTTGCCGTTTCAATTATTTTATGTTTCGAACAACCCACCAACACATTCGTGCCTTCCAAAATCGTAATGGGTCTTTCTGTATTTTCCCTTAAGGTTAAGCAGGGAATTCCTAGAGCCGTTGTTTCTTCCTGAATTCCGCCACTGTCTGTTAAGACCATCTTTGCATCTTTAAACAAATTAAGAAATTCCATGTAGGGCAATGGCTCGGTACGGATAATTGATTGGGGCAAGTCGATTTTGAACTTGTCCAGGTTTGCTTGCGTCCGTGGGTGGACAGGAAAGATTAGTGGAAGCTGTTTCCCGACTTCAGACAGCGCATCCATAATGTCTGTCAGCGTTTTTTTGTCATCAACATTCGACGGTCTATGGAGTGTGACAACACCGTATTCTGGATATCGTTCTTTCAATTTTGATGTTGAAAGCGCTTGCTGTCCGATGTTCTTTAGTTGCTCAATTTGGTAGAAAAGGGTGTCAATCATCACATGACCAACAAAGTAAATACTTTCTTCAGGCCTGCCTTCTTTGATCAAGTTGTCAACACCACTCTGTTCAGTTACAAAAAAGTAATCAGAGAGGGTATCTGTAACGAGCCGATTGATCTCCTCCGGCATTGTCCTGTCTCCACTTCTTAGTCCGGCTTCCACATGGGCGACCTTGATGTTCAGTTTTTTTGCAACGATGGAGCAAGCAAGGGTGGAGTTGACATCACCTACCACCAAAACAAGATCGGGCCGTTCCTTTTCGCAGACCGTTTCAAAGCGCGTCATAATCATGGCGGTTTGCACCGCGTGGGACGCACTGCCCACTTCAAGGTCATAATCCGGGTTTGGAATACCCAGCTCTTCAAAAAAAACGGCGCTCATTTTTCGGTCATAATGCTGACCGGTGTGAATAATACGGTAATCAAATAAAGATTTAGTCTGATGACGTCTCTTGATCTCACGGACAATCGGCGCAAGCTTCATAAAATTAGGCCGGGCGCCGGCAATCAGAAATATCAGAGGCTTTTTAAGTGAGTCATGCATTCGATAAATTTAACCTCCAGAATTCTACAAAGGGTTTGGCGAGTGGAAGGGAAAGCAATCTTTCGTTGTTAAATCGCCGTAACGGCATCATCGTAGGGGAACACTGCTATCATCAAGATGGCGAGTTCCGTCTCCATCCCGCTGGCATCAAAACCAGTAGGCAATGACTGTTTAATTAAGATTTGACGAGAGGCAAGATTCCTCTTCTCGCCAATCCAACGAAGAAAATAAAGCCAATCCCAGTCAAATAAATGGCCGTATAACTTGAATCAGAAGAGTCCGATTCTTCATGACTCACGAGCCTTGCAACTGAATCTTTACCCCTGAACTCCGGAGAAAAATTGACAGATCGCTTACCCTCAAAAATGTGCATTGGTTCATGATTAATTTGCTGACCGTTAAAAGTACTGGTCACTGCACCAGGCAGTTTATTGCCCTTCTGTACAGAAACACCTTGATTTTGAACGTCTCCTCTTAAGAGTCCCGAACCTGATTCTCCCCCCTCCACAGGACCATTTTGGCTAAAAACAACAGCAAATCCCAATAATATTGCCAACACCCATTTCATCTGCGTACCCCTTCTTTTAAGATAGGAGAACCATATACAGAGGTGGACCAGGCTGACAAAAAGAATAGTCTTTTATGAGTGAAATCCTGAGTCATGATCATGTAGCCTTTGGAAGACCCGATGACAAGTCATAGCAAACCTGGTCGGGAGTCATTCTATTCAGACCGTCATGTCACCAGTCTTGATTATAGAACGCTAACCAAACATCAATATTTTTTTGATTCTGCGACCGTATCATAGGCTGTGAGGTAAACCTCCTCGTATTTCAGCCTACGCCAGAGGCGCTCGATAAAGGCGTTATCTACCCAACGACCCTTTTCATCCATGCTGATCTGAATGCCCTTGTCTTTTAGAATGCCAGTAAAGTCATCGTTGGTATATTGGCAGTCTGTAGCTATATAGATGCAGTTGTATGTTTTATGTTCTCTTAACTTACTTTGCGAAAAAAATCAAGTGTTAGATCCGAATCCGTGAGTTTAAAGTGGGGTGAACGGAGACAATCATTGTTTTTCTCTCCGACCAAAGAAAGGAAAACGACATGGGTTTTCATCAACATGGAGTAGCTTTACCTCTTAGGTGGTGTCGTCACAAGACATTGGCCCATAAAGCAATACACTTATTAGAACGGCTGAGAGGAATGATGCTGTATTTTTGTCTTCCCTCAACCAGCTAAAAAACTATGGAGTTCGGTCACTTCATTAAAGCAACAGGTTTGCTTGGAGAATGCTGAGACTTGTTGTACTACATGTGATCCTGTACTATCTGGGTTTTAAACTCGGAGAGGGTGAAAGGAGAGGTGAAGCAATTGATAACTGAGCATGTAGATAAGGTCATCTTAGTTTATTCAAGAATCTCATCCAAAGCGGCTATAGTACTGCGTTGGTTCCGCGAAGGGCTTGATCCGGACTCAACCGTAATTCTGAAGTTCACCTTTATCGTATTCCTATAATTAGATACCTAAATGAAAGAACACTCTAAATCGTTAAACGACTACATTGATTTCCTGAAGAGGCGAAAACGTTCCATCCTCCTCACCATTCTCCTTATTGTTCTTTTTTGCACTTATATGATCACACAACTTACCGATATCTATCGTTCTACTGCGACAATCCTTATTGAAAATCAGCAGATTCCCAGTGACCTTGTCCGCTCTACAGTTACCGGCTTTGCCGATCAACGGATAGAGATCATCAGGCGTCGTGTGTTAAGCCGTGCACGTCTCTATGAAACCATTGTAAAATATAAACTTTATAATGTCGATACAGGAGAGAGCCGTCGAAATGCCATCCTGGATCAGATGATGAATGATGTCTCGGTTAAACTTCTGAGTGCTGAACTGGGGGGACAATCGGGAGGACACCAGAATGCGGCGATCGCATTTACGCTTTCCTATGAAGGAGGCAGTCCAACAGTGACGCAAGAGGTTGCCAGTGAATTGGCCCACCTCTTTCTTACGGAAAACCTCAAAATTCGTGAAAAAAATGCACAGGAGACAACGGCATTTCTTAAACTGGAGGGAGAAAAGCTGTTAAGCAGGACAAAGGAAATAGAGAACAAAATCGCAGTCTTTAAAGAGAAAAACAGCGAAACTCTCCCGGAATTGGCCAATTTTAATATGAAGGCCTTAGAGCAGACCAATCGGGATTTAATGGGGACAGAGCAACAAATCCGTTCTCTGGAGGATCGAATGATATATCTTGAAGGGCAGTTAACGACCTTAAAACCAACCCTCCCAATTAATACGGCCGAAGGAAAGTGGCTCCCGGACAGAGACCAGCTAAAGGTTCTTCGATCAGAGTATGTTCGACTTTCAGCAAAATTGTCTCCCCAACATCCGGATCTTATGCGATTAAACCGTGAGATCAAAGCGCTCGCCGGGGTCCTTGGAGAGGAAAACAATATTGCTGACCTGAGAAAAGAACTTGCTGTGGAGCAGGTTCGCATGAGGAAGGCCTTGGAACAGTATGGGAAGAATCATCCGGATGTGATTCAATTGAGAAGGATCATCTCCTCCTTGCAGAATAAAATTAGTGAGGTGTCGCAGGTACAAGACGAAAGTCGAAGGGTTGTACCTGACAATCCGGCCTATATCACAATGAAAGCCCAATTGGCATCTACAAAAAATGATCTCAAATCACTCATGGTGACCAGAAAACAACTGAAAAAATTGCGAATTTCAATATCCGAACGGCTCAAAGCGGCTCCTATGGTAGAGAAAGAATATGAGAATCTGAACCGCAATCGTGAGAATCTGGATATAAAATATCAAGAGATTCGCTCGAAGCTATTGGAGGCGGAATTGGCCGAAGGTCTTGAGAGTCAACAAAAAGGGGAGCGGTTCTCTCTTATTGAACCCCCCATTCTTCCGGAAGCTCCCGTGAAACCGAATCGGCCTGCGCTTCTATTTCTGAGTCTTATTTTTGCGCTAGCCGGTGGTCTGGTTTCAGGTATAGCTGCAGAGGCTTTGGATCATTCTGTGTTTGATGGGCATGAAATAGAGCGGATATCAGGGAGTTTTCCCCTATCGATCGTCCCGTTTATTCTTAATGAGGAAGACCGGAAGCGAATGATTAAAAGCAGAATATCTTATGTCGCCGGTGCCGTCGGATTGACCATTGTGTTTTTGATGGGTATTTATTTAGCAGTAACATCTCCATGAGTCCCTCTGCCCTCTTTTGTTTGTGTCCTCTAAAAAGATGATATTTAATGGGTCAAGAATAATAAAATGAAAAAAAACAAACGCGCAGTTGTGCGGGTAACCACAGATTGGAACCGGAAGGGGTCTCAAGAAAAAAAGAGAAGACAGCGTCCAGGGAAGGACATCTGCATTGCGGATATTGTTTACTCCAAAACCCGTATCGTCTCCCCCTCTCTTTCTTTGATGGAAAAATACCGGGTGCTGCCTGCACAAGAAACGGGTGATATTACCCATGCCTATGAACTCTTGCGAACGCAAGTGCTTTCTCGCATGCACGAGCAGGGGTGGAAGGTTTTAGGTGTCACAAGCCCTGACAGGGATTCAGGAAAAACACTGACGGCCATCAATTTAGCGATCAGCATTTCCAGAAAAATTGATACCACCGTTTTACTTGTTGATGCAAACCTGAGGAATCCTGAGGTCGATTTTTATTTTGGCTTAGATATGAACGTAGGTCTCATAGATTATATTTTAAACGATATGCCCATTGAAAAACTGCTCGTACATCCTAGAATAAATCGCCTCACATTATTGCCTGCCGGCAAGGCAGTCGAAAAAGGGTCTGAATTATTGACCTCCCCCAAGATGCTCGACCTGGTAAAAGAACTAAAATATCGTTATACATCTCGAATAGTTATTTTTGATTTACCCTCTGTACTGGATTCAGCAGACACACTGGCAATTTCTCCGCATCTCGACAGCATCTTATTGGTCCTGAAATCTGGTTCCACTAAACGCGAAGAGATAGTCCGAACCTTGCAGCTTCTTGAAAAAGTTCCTATTATTGGCACTGTCCTGAATCAGGGATAGCTCTTTCAAGTCGTACATGGTCTCCTCCCAATTGTTTGTACTTCGTCAAAACCTATTAGACAAAGAGCAGGCTAATTTAAGAGACACATCCGCTCGTCTTATGGGTGACCAGCGACAACTATAATTTCCTCCCGTATTGCCTCATCCAAAAATCGAACTAGTCGCCAAATGTTGCGTCATCTAAAACCTTACTACTTCGGGCTTGCTGAAAAAACGATAAGTTTTTGATTTTAAAAGGTTTTAATCTGTAGTATCCTGCTCCAAGTGCAAAGAAAAAGACCTTTAGCCTCTAAAAAGCGTGCACCAGGAGCGTCCATGTATCGAAAAAGTAACCCGAATCAGCTGTCCTTTGAGAATTTTCATCTGCCCTTCGGGGGGAAACTTCGGAGTGATAAGCGCTGGGTGATCCTCTCGAAACAGATCCCCTGGGCCGAGGTCGAGAAAG
>JAJDBU010000038.1 GCA_029261195.1 Nitrospirota bacterium
TTATAGGACAAAAGATGCCGCTTATGTGCTTCCGAGTGACATGAGTGAAGGATCAGATCAGAAAAACGTGAGAAATTTTTCTCACGAAATCGCTGTGCTCCTTCTGAGGGGTAAGCGGGCCTGACTTTTTCAGCAAGCCCTAGTTACAAAGTTTAATCTTAGATCTAGCCACTCTTGATTGATTTTCAAAAAATAAAACGCCTAGCTTCGGGGTACATCAACACGCCTGTCTTTCCTCGCGTGCTTCCCTTTGCCTGCTTCATGGCCTTTATTGCTATTCAGGGGTTCTTTTCTCCGGGAGGGTTTTTTGAGTCGGAGCAGATCATTTTCTGGCTCTACCCGATGAGAACCCTTCTGGTGGCGGGGGTACTTATTCCGTGCTTTCGGAGCTATTCCGAACTACAAGAAAAACCCTTTGTAAACGCTGGGGAATTGGCGTTTTCTGTCTGTGTAGGCATTCTGGTTTATCTTGCCTGGTTGCAAATGGATTGGCCCTGGGCCATACAGGGCGATGGAGGCGCAGGCTATAATCCATTTAAAAGAGAGGGCAGCACAGGCTACTTTCTGGCCGCAGTTCGTTTGATCAGTGTGTCAGTGGTCGTTCCAATTATGGAAGAAATTTTTTGGCGGTCCTTTCTAATTCGTTATATCATCTCACCTGATTTTACTTCCATCCCTTTGGGGAAATTCACGACCCAATCCTTCCTCATTTCAGCCGCACTCTTCGGGGCGGAACATCATCTCTGGTTGGCAGGCCTCATGGCGGGTGCGGTCTATAACCTGCTTCTCTACAAAACGGGTCGCATATGGCCCTGCATTCTTGCACATGGCACAACTAATTTTTTATTAGGCCCTTCATGTTCTCATCACAGAGGATTGGGTCTGGTGGTAGGGCTCTGCTAAAAAATAACCGGGATAAGTTGCAAATGATCGTGATAAACTCGTGTATTATTTTAATAGGATTTTTATATCCGTCTTCGCTTTGATTCTTTGCAGATATTCCGCTTTCTTTTCGGACTCTTTTTTTGTGATTAAAAGGGTTTCGATCCACTCATTCACTTCTGACAAAGTGCGTCCTGCAAATAAATCGGGGTGTTCCCGAAAATAGCCCTCAATTACTTTTGGACTGATAAAGATAAAACCTTTAATTCGTTCGTCTAAGAGCTGCTCGACCCAGAGATATTCTCGGATTTCTTCCTCTAGCTCCGACTCAATCAAACCGGTCTGATGAAGCGCATCCCCAAATGCCCCGTCGTTTTCAAAATGCTGTCGGATTTTTTTCAGCCTTCCTTTGACGGCATCAATCGTCGGTTTTTCCAGGATAAAACGTCTCGCTTCATGGCGGAGGAGGCGCTGATGGATGACCTGTGTTAAATATTGTGAGAGATCAGACTTCTCTTCTGGAGGAGCGAAGAAAAGCCGGTAACGCTCCAGATCGGAGTAGAAGATAAGCTCACGAATCGGTTCGCGGGCAATGATCGTGACAATTGCGGCGATCCCCTCAACAATCTGCTCGTCTGATGGTGGAAGCTGCTCAGCCGCTATGGGAGAGGGAATGGAAACAAAGAGCATCAATGAAACGAGCACTGCAATCATAGGAACATTCTCTAAGGAGCCAAAAGAACTTGTGTGCCGCATAGAAGGTCATGCAAGGCACGCTTTTTCCGCCCGAAAAATGTGAGCAGGAATCCAATGCCAAAGAAGGATGCCGAGATGTAAAGCCCGAGTGACCGGAAAAAAGCTTGCGGGGGAGAGGGAGAGCCAAGTGAATCGTTAACGACAATAATTCGAAGCGTCATCTTTCCCGGGGTCTGCCCACAGTGCGTATGAAAGAAGCTAAAGTACCCGAGTTGAATGAAAAAGAGGCTGCACAGCGAAATGGCACTGACGTCTGAGAGGTCAATAGTATCCAGTCCGTTCGAACCCGCCGCAGACAACAGGCCTGTCATGCCCGCAAACATGAAAAACTGAAAAAGTATTCCGATGATAGCGGTGTCGATTAGGGCGGCAATGGCACGGCGGATAAAACCGGCTGGCCGGGAAACCCCATTTACTTCGTTGGAAGGTGACTCAAAGGACTCGTAGTCTTCAGTCCTCTGATCGCTTATTAGCGTTTTCATTTTTCATCTCATAGTGCACAATGGCCAAGGCGGCAAGGGCGGCTGTTTCTGCACGGAGGATTTGCTCCCCCAGAGAAACCGGGAGAAAACCGGCCTTAAGGGCTTCACACACCTCGCTTGGTTCCCATCCCCCTTCGGGTCCGATCAAAAGTATTCCTGCCTCGGGTGATTGTACAATTTCCAGTCTGATTTTGTCTCCGCTGGGTTCAGCGGGGGTTCTTTCTGAAAAGATAAATCGAAAACATTCAGAAGGCAATCCTGAAACGGACTCCGACAGAAAGTCTCTCAACTCAATCGGTGCATCAATTTGAGGCAGTGACCAACGGCAGGACTGTTGGGAAGCCTCGGTCATAATTTTCAGCCAGCGTGATTGTTGATGCGCCAAGCGCTCAGGACGGACACGAACAACGGTGCGTTCGGTGATGAGGGGGGTGAGTCTCGCCACGCCGAGTTCGGTCGCCTTTTGCACGACCCAGTCCATTTTTTCCCCCTTCAACATCCCGACGGCAAGGTGAAGCTTCCCGAGTTGTTTGGCTGGGGGGGACACTTCTGATTCGATTTCGAGCCTAAATGGGTCCGGGTAGGAAGCGCTCACCCGACACAGGTAGCGCTTCGGTTGTTCATCGACCAGGGTAAGAGATTCGCCAACCTTCAGGCGAAGGACATCACGGAGATGGTGGACAAGATCCGTCTCGAGTGTGACCTGCTTATCGTCAATTTGATCGGAGCGAATAAAATAGACGGGCATTTTTCGTCCAAGCTAAACTCTGCAAGCGGGACTACTCAAATATCCCTTTGACTTTCCCTAAGAGTGACCCTGAGTCAGAATCTACTTCTTCGCCGCTCTCTTTGGCATAGGCTTCCAGGATTTCCCGTTGATTGTTGTTCAGTTTTGTCGGAATCGTGATGCGTATCGTGACAAGCTGATCTCCAAGCCCATAGCCACGCACATTCGGAAAGCCAATCCCTTTGAGGCGAAGGGTTTTCCCATCCTGTGTACCGGGAGGAATTTTTAAAGAGGTTTCCCCTTTGATGGTCGGCACATCAATTTTTCCACCCAGGGTGGCCTTAACGAAACTGACGGGAGCCTCATAGAGAATGTGATCGCCGTCCCGGGTAAACTGGGCGTGGTCTTTCACGGTTAAGACAACGTAAAGGTCTCCGGGAGGGCCGCCGTTGACACCCATCTCTCCTTCACCCGAAACACGAAGCCGCGTGCCGGTATCAACCCCGGGAGGCACTCGGACCGAAATGGTCTTTTCTTTCTCTTTATAACCTTGTCCTCGGCAGGAGGGGCAAGGGTTCGCAATCATTTTTCCTGAGCCGTGACAGGTGCTACATGTCCGACTGACCGTAAAAAATCCCTGCTGGAAGCGGACCTGGCCGGCACCGTTACAGGTGTTGCAGCGCTTTGTTGCGCCCCCTTTTGCGCCGGTACCCTTACATTGATCACAGGATTCAGGCCGTCTAAGGCGGATCTTGCCTTCCTTGCCGAATATCGCCTCCTCAAAGGTGACGGTCATGTTGTAGCGTAGATCGTTTCCAGCCTGTGCGCGTTGCCCACCTCCGCCAGGCTGTCCGCCAAAAAACTCCTCGAAGATATCTCCGAAGACATCGGAAAAACCACCCGGGCCACCTTGTCCTGGAGCACCCGCACCGACACCGGCATGGCCGAACTGATCATAGCGCTGCCGCTTTCCAGCGTCGCTCAGAACGCTGTAGGCCTCGTTGGCCTCCTTAAAGGCCGCCTCTGACTGCTTATCTCCAGCGTTTCGATCGGGATGGTACTTGAGCGCAAGCTTCCGGTAGGCTTTTTTGAGTTCATCTGCCGAGGCACTTCGCCCGACACCGAGGGTTTCGTAGTAGTCTCTCTGACTTGCCATGCATATTCCTTAAACGAAGGATGCCGTTGCCAGCACACTGACAACGGCATCCTGAAACCGCTTACTTATTTCTTATCTGTTTCCTCAAACTCGGCATCGACCACTGTTTCACTCGCTTTTGCCGAATCGCCTTTGCCGGCACGCCCATCTGCCGAACCTGCGCTGGCATCAGGTCCAGGGCCGCCGGTTGTCGCCTGATCTTCAGCTGTTTTTTTGTACATTTCTTCGGCTAGCTTATGGGACACTTTGGAGAGTGCATCCAGAGCGGCTTTAATGGCATCGATATCTTCCGAGCCGACCAGTTTTTTGCATTTTTCGAGTTCTGTTTCGACCGCAGTCTTTTCCTCCTCGGAGATTTTGTCTCCGAAATCTTTCAATGATTTTTCTGTTGAATAGATCAGGTTGTCGGCCTCGTTTCGGGTCTCGACTAGGGCTTTCTTCTTCTTATCTTCGTCGGCATGTGCTTCGCCTTCTTTGACAAACCGGTCGATCTCTTCGTCACTCAAACCGCTGGACGCTGTGATCCGAATCGACTGCTCTTTTTGAGTTGCCAAATCTTTTGCAGCGACATGGACGATGCCATTGGCATCAATATCAAATGTCACTTCGATCTGAGGCACACCGCGCGGTGCAGGCGGAATACCGACGAGGTCAAACTGGCCCAACAGTTTGTTGTCTGCCGAGAGTTCTCTCTCTCCTTGGCCGACCCGAATGGTGACGGCATTCTGGTTGTCTGCCGCAGTCGAAAAGGTTTGACTTTTCTTGCTTGGGATGGTGGTGTTCCGGTCGATGATCCGGCTGAAAACGCCTCCAAGGGTCTCAATCCCGAGTGAAAGGGGAGTGACATCCAGTAGGAGTACATCTTTCACATCTCCTTTTAAGACAGCCCCTTGAATTGCAGCGCCGATGGCAACCACCTCATCCGGATTGACGCCCTTGTGGGGCTCCTTTTTAAAGAAGGCCTTAACCACCTCCTGGACCTTCGGCATCCGGGTCATGCCGCCGACCAGAACCACCTCGTTAATTTCACTGGCGTCGAGATCGGCATCGGCAAGCGCTTTTCGGCAGGGTTCGATGGATCGATTGATGAGGTCTTCGACCAACTGCTCCAGTTTTGCCCGAGTCAGTTTGATCGCAAGATGCTTCGGACCCGAGACGTCCGCCGTAATAAAGGGCAGATTGACCTCTGTCTCTTGTGAAGAGGAGAGTTCGATCTTTGCCTTTTCGGCCGCCTCTTTCAAACGTTGCAGGGCCATCTTGTCCTTTTTGAGGTCAATGGCGTTTTCTTTCCTAAACTCGTCGGCAAGCCAGTCGAGAATGGTGAGATCAAAGTCATCGCCGCCAAGATAGGTGTCGCCGTTGGTCGATTTGACTTCGAAAACGCCGCCCCCGATTTCCAGAATTGAAATATCAAAGGTTCCCCCTCCAAGATCGTAGACGGCGATCTTCTGATCCGCCTTTTTGTCGAGACCGTAGGCGAGCGCCGCTGCCGTCGGTTCGTTGATAATGCGTAAGACCTTCAGACCTGCAATCGCTCCCGCATCTTTCGTCGCCTGCCGTTCACTGTCGTCAAAATAGGCGGGCACAGTGATCACGGCTTCCGTCACTTTTTCACCGAGATACTCTTCAGCATCCTGGCGAAGCTTCTGAAGGATCATGGCCGAGACTTCAGGAGGGCTGTATTTTTTTCCCTGGATTTCAACATGGGCATCTCCGTTTTCCGATGCCACTATAGGGTAGGGGAGACGCCCCATCGCATTCTGAACAACGGGAGAGTCCATCTTCCGTCCCATGAGCCGCTTAATTGAAAAGACGGTGTTGGTCGGGTTGGTCACGGCCTGTCGTCGAGCGATTAAACCGACCAAGCGTTCACCCTTGTCTGAAATGGCTGCGACAGAGGGGGTGGTTCGATTGCCTTCCGCATTCGAGATCACCTCCGGATCTCCGCCTGAAACAACTGCCATGCAAGAGAAGGTGGTGCCTAAATCAATTCCGATTACTTTTCCCATGTGTTCCTCCTTTAATAGCGCTTTAATAAGAAATTCAAAAAATGTGTTGTGTTTAAAGACTGTCTCAATGTCTTTATAAACTTGTCCTAAGCCTCTGTTTTGTCTTCCCGGGTTTCAGTCATTTTCGGGTCGGCCTTTTTTGCAACAATCACCAGAGAAGGCCGAATCACACGATCTTTCAGAAAATAGCCTTTCTGAGCTTCTGAAACGACTGAACCTTCCTCAACAGTAGAACTTTCTTCAATATCTGCCTGCCCGACTGATTGATGGATGCTTGGATCGAAAGGCTGATTCAGGCATTCAATGGGTCGTACCCCGAACTTGTCGAGCGCGGAAAGGAACTGCTTCTGGATCATGGCAAGCCCTTCTAGCATCTTTTCAAAATCCCGGGTTTCTTTAGAATGGATTACTGCCCGTTCCAGGTTATCGATGACAGGAAGCATCTCTTCCAGAATGCGCTCATTTGCAAATTTCGCTAAGTCAGCCTTCTCTTTCTGTGTCCGTTTTTTATAGTTTTCAAAGTCGGCCAGGGTGCGAAGATAGCGATCATGGTTCTCCTTGGCCTCCTGCTCAAATTTGTCGGCCTCTACTTCCTCCTCAAGCACCGTCGATTCCAGAGTCTCTAAGTCCGCCTGCTCGGTAGTTGGTTCCGGTTCCAGAACTTTTTCCGGTGTCTCTTCTTGTGTTTCTTTGTTCTTGGCCAAGACTTCCTCCTTGAAAATTGAACGTTGTTCCCAATGACCTACCTCTTAATTTCCATAATCAGAGGCGTTCATTCCGTAGATAATCATGAGACCTTCTAAAGTCAAGGTCGGTCTAATCTTTGAAATCGATTTGCAATCGCCTGCAACAAGCTCGGCAAGGCCACCGGTTGCGACAACCAATGTTTTGCCTCCGATTTCAAGGTGAATGCGTTCCACAATTTCGTTGATGAGTCCGACGGTTCCGAAAAAGATGCCCGACTGCATACTTCCTACAGTATCGCTCCCGATGACCTGTGTAGGTCGTTTTAATGCCACTTCCGGTAGTTTCGCAGCACGTTGTACGAGGGCTTCGGCTGAAAGCGCCATGCCGGGCGCGATGGCTCCACCCAGGTAGGCTCCCGTTTCAGAGACAACACAGAAAGTCGTTGCTGTACCGAGATCGACGATAAGGACCGGGCCGCCATAGAGGTGATAGGCTGCCGCCGCATTGACTATCCGGTCTGACCCGACCTCTTTAGGATGCTTATATTGAATCGTCAGTCCGGTTTTGAGTACATCGCTAACAGTCATCGGATTGCGGTCAAAGTATCGTTGCGACATCTCTTGAAAGAGGGGGGTAAGGGCTGGGACGACGCTTGAGAGGATGACGCCTGTAATTTGTTCGGCAGAGATTTCTCGCCCCTTCAGAAGGCTGCACAATAATATGCCGTATTCGTCGGATGATTTATGCAGATCACTTGCAATACGCCAGGTTCCGACGAGGCTTTTCCCCTTAAAGATGCCGAAAACCACATCACTGTTTCCAATATCGATGACTAAGAGCATGACTGATTTTTCCTCCTTATAAGAATCGATTCTCTTAAGGATGACTCCAGAACGACTTAAATTCCCGGCGATATTCTATCTTTACCATCAAAGCCTTGTAAATATTGCAATCACTCGCAGGATACGAATTAAGCCTAAATCGACCTTGATGAAAAATACGGCGGGCTCAAGACTAGAAAGTGGGCCAATTTTACCGCCGCCGCAGTAGAGTACACCTAAGTCCGACAGACTCCTAGCATGAGTTGAATAGATCCGCACAGACTCACAAAACTCACAAAACTCCCACTTAAATACATACCAAAACGATTTAAAATCCGCCCGAGTTTTCTTGACACATTCGGGGTCCTATGATATCAATTTTAGTAGCTCTGGAAGTCTGTCAAAGAAATAAGATCGTCACGAAATGGAGGTCAGCAGAGCCAGGTTAAGAGATTATTTGAAGCGAATAGCGGCGCTATTTAGCACAATTGATCTTAGAAACAGGCCTATTTTTCCATCGAGATAGGTCTTATATCTTCTCGATAGACCCCTGAATGGAGGTCGTTTCCTTGTCTTTACACAAGAGCGCCATTATAGAAAAAGCCCAGAAACTCGCTGCAAAAGGGCACTACGGCCAGGCGATCGGGGAATGGGAAAAGCTGATCGGCACTTTACCCGATGACGGCAATACCTACAATTCCATTGGAGATCTGCACCTAAAGGCGGGGCAACAAAAGCAGGCGACCAATTTCTTCATAAAAGCCGCAGAGGTCTTCCGGTCGGCAGGCTTCGAACTCAAAAGCATTGCGATTTTTAAGAAGGTTCTAAAGCTTGATCCTTCCCGGCTGGAAATCAGCGAAAAACTCGCAGGTGTTTATGCTGATCGCGGATTGCTCGGCAACGCAATGAATGATTATCTACAAGCAGCGAAAGCTTACTTCAGTCAGGGAAATTTCGAGGCCTCATTGTCGGTCTATCGAAAAATATCAGACCTTGATCCCTCGAACACCGACACTCTTCTTACGATCGCCGAAATGTCTCAGAAAGAGGGACGTCATGAGGAAGCCATTGAAGTCTATAAAAAACTCGCCGCCTTGTTTGAAGAAAAAGATCAGTCTTCCAAAGCAGAAGCAATCCTTCAGAAGATTCTAGCGCTTGA
The DNA here is from genome assembly GCA_029261195.1 of Nitrospirota bacterium. Classification (GTDB taxonomy): domain Bacteria; phylum Nitrospirota; class Nitrospiria; order SBBL01; family JAADHI01; genus JAJDBU01. The sequence continues at coordinate 8,680 of JAJDBU010000038.1, forward strand.
GCCATCCTGCGCGGTAAAAACCGAAGCGCCTCCCGAAGTACTTTTCGAAAAAATTGAGCCGGAAGCGCCACTGGAAGATAAGGCCGCCTTTACAGACAACGAAGCGCATTCAGATCTCCCGGAACCGGAGACTCCGGACAGCGCTCTGCTTGCAGAAAATCCATCTGAATTATTTGAACCCGAACCCGAACTGATGACCGATGAGCAGACCATTTACTCCGCAGAGGGCTCGTTTCAAATCGGTGGCACACAAGAAGAAAATGCTGACCAAAAAGACACAGCGCTTTTCGGGGATGTTGATCCTGACACACAGTTTGATGATCAGTTCCCAGAAGAAGCACTATTTCAAGAAATTTATCATGAGGCCGCTCAGGAAGTGGAAAAAGAGGAGACAAGGCTGTTTGAAGCGCCAGCTTTGTCCAATGCCTTTTCAGACGATCTGCCTCTTGAGCATGAGGCCGATGGGCGACCGGTCTTGGAGCAAGACCCCCCGGGTTCAACAGCCGACACAGTAGACGCACGGCGGCCTGCCAAAGTTGACGAGCTCTTTCTTGATGCAGATCCTTTCAGTTCTAAAGAATTGGAAGAGGCCTCTCTTTCGGACGATGTCTACGAAATTGATTTTGATGAGCCAAGCCTCGGTATCTCGACCTCACCCCGTATCGAAGTGGGTGACATGGGTCCCGAAACACATAAAATACTGGAAGAGGAGCCGGAAGGACCCGTGAATGTCAGTCGTCCTGCTTCTGCCGAGGATGAAAGCGATGCGAAAATAAAAGAAAACTACATTAACCTCCAGACCTATTTTTCCGAAGAACTTGAAGAAGATAACGAGACAAACCCGGACCGGACAATCCGAACAGTTCAGGACAAAAATCCTGAAGAGATTGAAAGCGAATACGATCTAGGCATTGCCTATCGGGAAATGGGGATGCTGTCAAAGGCGGTCATGGCCTTTGAAAATGCCTCCCAAGGGAAGTCCCGTTTTAAAGACGCGATCACCATGCTGGCCACCTGTCACCGTGAACTTGGATCAATTCAGAATGCCTTTTCATCTCTCGAAAAAGGCTTAAGCCGGAGTACCTCCGACCAAAGCGCTGCCATTACTTTTAAATATGAATTGGCTCTCCTGTACGATGAAGAAAGAAACCTGGAAAAAGCTTCCCATTTTTATGATGCGGTTTTTGAGATTGACCCGGCCTACCGGGAGGTCGCGAAAAAAAGGGAACAAGTGAATAGACAAATTTCTGCATCACCGCCACCCCGCAGCCCCACCGAGTCTTTCCGGGTCACAAAGCAGAAGCTTGAACGAAAAAAAGACCGGGTCTCCTATCTATAAACTACCGGGAACAGGAAAAATGGAGAGTGGATGAACCATCTTGAATTTTATCAGCTGAGAGAGCAGCCTTTTTCGATCTCGGTCGATAATCGTTTCTATTTTGACAGTCAACAACATGCTGAGGCCTTGCTTCGCCTGAAATACGCCGCGGAGTACCGAAAAGGTCTGGCGGTCATCGTCGGCAGTGTCGGTACCGGAAAAACAACCCTTGCCCGGAGAATGCTTGATGAACTGGATGAGAATCAATATGAATCGGCTCTGCTGGTCGTCATCCATACCGCGATCACCCCTGAATGGCTTCTGAGGAAAATTGCCGTCCAACTCGGGGTTAAAACCCCCTCCAAAGTAAAAACAGATTTACTGACCCAGCTCTACAGGCGTTTAGTGGAGATTTACGAATCGGGGAAAAAAGCGGTTGTTCTGGTGGATGAAGCGCAGATGCTCCACAACAGGGAGATCATGGAAGAGTTCAGAGGCATCCTGAATATTGAATACAACAGTCAGAAGTTGATCACTTTCATTTTTTTCGGCCTTTCCGAATTGGACGAGGCCATGGCCCTCGACAAGCCGCTTCAGCAAAGGATCGCGATTCGTTATCCGCTCCGCTCCTTTTCAGAAAAGGTCACCAAAGAATATATCCAATGCCGCCTGGAGATCGCGGGTCTGCAAAAACCCCTTTTTTCAGCTACTGCACTTACGGCAATTCATCACTACTCAGAAGGCATTCCACGCCTGATTAACACCATTTGTGATAACGCCCTTTTTGAAGGTTTCCTCATAAAAAAAGAACTCATCGACGAAAAAATGATCCAGGAAATCGCAAGCGATCTGAATCTTGATCCATCCGCTTAAGATCCGCCCAAAAAGAACCTCTTGATATTTTCCCACTCCTGAGCAGGCACACCACCAGACCAAATCATCCTTTTTATTTTGTTACTCTCGTAAGTTTGGATTTTCAGAGGCAAGTCCGGATTTCCATATTTCTGCTCAAGTTCGAAGCTTATCGCCCCGTCCCGGTCGCTTCGATAGAGCTTTGCGCCAAGTTGGTCATAAACATTCAGCACGCTCGGGTGAGGGTGGCGGTAACGATTCTTTCGCCCGGCGGAAATAATCGCAATTTCGGGCGAGACCGCCGTGATGAACCGGAGGCTCGATGAACTACGGCTGCCGTGATGCGGCACTTTTAGAATGCTGCTTTTCAAATCGGGATATTCTTCGACAAGATTCTGCTCGGTCTCCGCTTCAATGTCGCCAGTGAAAAGGAAGCCCAGGGTTTTCTCCTTCATTGTCGGGCAGGAGAGGCGGAGGACGATGGAATTATCGTTGGGTTTCATCTGAAGGTGCAGGTCTTTTTCCCCTGGATTTAAAAAAAAGAGGGCGCAAACATCAATTGTTTTCGGCGCTGTTCGATTGTTGACGATGAGATGCTTAAGCCCTTTTGCCCGGAGAGCCCTCGAAAAGTTCTGATAGTGATCCGCCTTGTTTCCCCGTCCATTGCTCCAGACCTCTCCGACCTTGAATGTACGCATCAAATAGGGAAGTCCACCCATGTGGTCAAACTGTGGGTGAGTTGCAACAAGGATGTCAATCGTCCCGATCCCGCGTTCCCAGAGATAAGGGGCAATGGCGAACTTTCCGGCCGTTTCAGTCCCCCCGTCAATCAACATTGTTTTTCCATTTGCAAACTCAATCAAGGTCGCATCCCCCTGTGCGACATCAAGAAAAGTGACTCTGAGATGAGCGGGTGACATCCGCATTCCACCCCGAACAAAAAATAGCATCCCGAAACTCAGGAGAAAAATAGAGAACAGAAATTTCGGTTTCTTTAAAAGGATGATCGTTAAAAAGAGGGTGTAATAAAGGACGACAAGCCATAAAGGGGGCGAGGCAAAGTGAAAACCGGCCCCCGGAAGTTCGGCAAAAAACGATATCAGATCGTAGAAATAAGACAAAAGCGGCTCATGTACTTCAGCAAGCGGGAAACCTTCGGAAAAAAATAGGGCGGCGAGGGCCGAGAGCAGGCCAATCGGGACGATGAACCAACCGACAAGCGGCAGCACAAGCAGATTGCTTATAAGACCGATCCAGGAGAATTGGTGAAAATAGTAGAGCGTCAAAGGGAGGGTACCCAGGATTGCCCCAATCGTTGAGTGCATCATGAGGGAGCCAGGGCCTGCGACGGCTCGCCGATAAAATGAAGCGCCTGCCTCGGGAATATCGTGAGCATCGGCCCCGTCACGCTCCTTCTTCCATCCCAGAATTAAGAGGATAAACAGGACAGACAGGAAGGAGAGCTGAAAGGAGATTTCAAAGACTGCCCTGGGTTCAAAAAAAATGATTAGGAGAGCTGCAAGGGCCAGGGCCGTTTTTGCATCCCGACTTCGCCCCATCCAGATCGAAAGCAGATAGAGCAGGATCATTGTCAATGCCCGCAGAGTACCGATCTTCGCCCCGGCCAGGAAGGTATAAAAAACGGCCGCGACAGCAGTGAGCAATGCAGCCCATTGTGAGGGAATTTTCCAGAGCGTCAGCCGCAGCAGGATTGCTTCGGGAAGCCTCAGCAGCAGGAAACGGACCAGACCGAAAATAAAGAGAGAAACAAAAGCCAGATGGGCACCGGAAACCGCCAGAAGGTGAGCTGTACCGGAAGCGGAGAAATCCTCCCGAACTTTGTCTGGCAGATAGCCTGTTTCTCCGATCACCAGAGCCATGAGCAATGCGCCGGCGGGGCGCTTAAAAGCCTTCAAAATCCGTCGTCGGATTTCATCGCGCCACCGGAAAATATGCTTTAGAACCGGGTTTCCGCCTTCGCCGACCTTCTCGATTCGATCCAGGTTTGACAGGTTGGCTACACCGCTCCAGCCTGTCCGCTCCCGGTAGTCTGCATATTGGAAGACCCCCTTGTTTTGAAACTGCTTGGGTCGGCGTAACTTGATCTTCATCTCCAGGTGATCGCCATACTCAAAAGGGATCTCTTTTTTCCAGATATTAAGATGGAAATCGCCCTGAAGCGGATGTACTTCCTCACCGACGAGGAGAGCACCTGCCTTCATCTGAAGCCTTACATGTCTTGGGTCGTGGCGAAGAGGGCCGGAAACCTGGGCAATCATTCGGATGGAGCCCTGATCGACATAATGCCTTAAATCATGAGCAGAGAGGGGTATTGCGATCATCTGGTGTATCAGGAAACCTGAGGCGCCTACAAGGAAGAGGGAAAAAGACAGAAGGCTGGCACGAAAAAAAACAAGTTCAAGAAGCAGGAAAATACTGACGACTAGACTGGAGGTCAGCGGAAAATATAAAAAAGCTTCGCTGAAAAAGAGGCCGCCAATGAGGGCAAGGGTAAACGACACCAAGGGCCTTTTACCCATTGATCGCCTCTAAAAAAGGATGCTGTTAGTAAAAGGTTCTTACGTGACGAGTGATCGTCGGATTATTATGACTACTGCATCAGGGCAGCGGCCATCATGGCAATCACCAAGCCGATTAGTGCAAATATAAGGCATCCACAGCCATAGCGATTGGTGGTCGCTGCGCCTTCGTGTATTTTGAGTTTTTGGCTTTTTTTTCGACTCAATGATTTTCCGGTGCAAAAAGAGGCTTAAGCTTCAAAGCGATGTGTGGATCCCACAAGGAGACTCAATTTTTTCGTTTTACGCTTGCGAATAATGGTCAATGGAACCTTTTCCCCAGGAGAGAGCGTTGAAACCACTTTCACTAAGGTCGCTGAGTCTGGAATCTTTTTCTTGTTGAGTGAGATAATAAGATCCCCTTCCTGAAGACCCGCCTTCATTGCCGGACTGCCGAACTCAACACGAGTGACCAACACGCCCTCGCTTTGAGAAAGACCATAACGGATTGCCATCTTGGGCGTGAGGTCTTGGATCAGAACACCGAGCCATCCGGAGGCAACCCACTGGATGGCGATGAATGTAAATATTGCAATACCTGAAAGCTTTCGCATCGCGATTCTCAAGAGCCCGTATTTTTAAGCGAAGGGGATTATTCCAGACAGCCTAAGGGATGTCAAGCGGGTAAAAGGCTCAGTGGAGAGCCATCGGAAATCATTCCGGACAAGGAAAAAAAGGAAAATTTTATGCTTAGATCGGTATCTTACTCCCGAATCTGCCCATCTCCAAAGATGATGAATTTTGTGCAGCAGAGTGCGTTAAGACCCATGGGACCACGAGCGTGAATTCGGCTGGTTGAGATCCCCATCTCGGCACCGAGGCCAAGCTGGAAGCCATCATTAAAACGGGTCGAACTGTTGATGAAAACAGCAGAAGCATCGACTTCGTTCATAAAACGCATGGCCCGCAGGTGGTCGCGGGTGATAATCGCTTCTGAATGCTGAGAACCATAACGCGTAATATGAGACATCGCTTCGTCGATTGAATCGACTACTTTGATTGAGAGGGTCAGGTCAAGGTATTCAGCACACCAATCCGATTCATCAGCAGCTGAGAGTGACTCGATACTGTCTTTGAGGATCTCAAGTGTTATTTCACATCCGCGAATCTGTCCACCAACTTTCTGAAAGCTGTCGGCAAAATGGGGTAAAAACTGATCTGAGATTTTCCGGTGAACCAGGAGGGTTTCCATGGCATTGCAGACGGAGGGCCGCTGCGCCTTTGCGTTGAGACAGATGGCCTCGGCCATCGACACGTCGGCACCTTCATCGACGTAGGTGTGGCAAAGTCCCTTGTCATGTTTTAAAACAGGCATTTTGGCATGTTCGACAACGACCTTGATGAGACCTTCTCCGCCGCGTGGGATGATCACATCAATCATGTCTTCCATCTTGAGCAGTTCATAGACTGCCTGTCGGTCCGTTGTCTTAATCAGGGTTAAGCTGTGTGCCGGCAATCCGGCGGAAGTGCCTGCGGCTTCCAGTACCCCGGCAATAGCGGTATTTGAATAGATGGCTTCCGAACCACCACGCAAGATCACGCCATTGCCCGATTTGATACAGAGTCCGGTGACATCGGCGGTGACATTGGGTCGGGATTCGTAGATGATGCCGATAACGCCAATCGGTGTCCGCATCTGCCCGACCTGTAAACCGTTTTCGAGGCGTTTCATGCCGAGGATTTCTCCAACCGGATCAGGCAGGGCCGCAACTTGCCGTAAGCCATAGGCCATCGCGCTAATCCGTTTTGGCGTCAGGGTCAGACGTTCTAAAAGCGGCTCGCTTAGACCCTTGATTTTTCCGGCTCCAAGGTCTTTTTTATTTTCATCGCTCAAATAGCTCGACTGCAATTCCAGTGCGTCGGCCATCGCCAGGAGCGCTCTGTTCTTAAGCGAGGCGGGAAGTTTCGCGAGGGCACGGGCGGCCTTTTGGGTTGCTGCCGCTTCTTTTTTTATTTCGTCAAATAGTGACATTACATGATGACCAAATTATCTCGATGAATGACCTCATCGGCCCCTTTATATCCCAACAAAGTTTCGATTGTGGAAGACTGATGTCCCTTGATCTGCATCATCTCAGAAGCACTATAGTTCGTCAAGCCACGCGCAATTTCCCGTCCTGTTGGAGAAATACAGCAAACCGCATCACCTGTCCCGAAGGTCCCCCATATGGCGGTCACGCCGGAAGGCAGGAGGGAACGGCCTTTTGAGATGAGGGCTTCTACGGCACCTTCGTCGAGTATGAGTCTTCCCTTGGTCTTCAGAGAGGAGGCAATCCAATGTTTTCTGGAGGAACGTCGACTTTGCTGCGGCAAAAAGAGGGTGCCAACCGAGTCGCCCTCGAAAGCCTTCTTGATCAATCCGGGGATCGTGCCGTTTAGAATCAGGGTCGTCACACCATAGTCTGCAACGTCGCGGGCCATTTTGATTTTTGTTGCCATTCCGCCGGTGCCACTGGCATTACTTGAGGCCCCCGCTATCAGTTCGATTTCCTCAGTCACGGCCTCGACAACGGACAGTCGCTCTGCCTTAGGATTCTTTACAGGATCTTCTGTATAGAGGCCGTCAACGTCTGAAAAGACAATCAGAAGGGAGGCATCAACGAGATGGGCAACCTGGGCAGCAAGGTTGTCATTATCCCCCATTTTGATTTCATCAACGGTCACAGTGTCGTTTTCATTGATGATGGGTAAAATTCGATGCTCCAAGAGGGTCAGCAAGGTATTTCGGGCATTAATAAAACGTCTTCGATCGGCAATGCCGTCATGAGTCAAAAGGATCTGTGCGACCTTGATTGAAAAAGGCTTAAATAGACGTTCATAGGTCCACATCAGACGGCTTTGCCCAACCGCAGCAGCAGCCTGCTTCATTGGAATTGTTTTGGGGGGACCTGAAAGACCGAGGATTTCTCTACCGCAAAGGACTGAGCCGGATGAAACAATCAGTAGCTCATGACCCGCTTCACGAAGTGTTGACACTTCTCCGGCAATTTGGGAAAGCCGAGCTTCGTTGATCCCTTTGTCATGGGAAGCGATGACACTGCTTCCGATTTTTAGGACAATACGTCTATTTTTTTTGAGGGAAGGGCGCTTGGCTGGCATGGTTTCTTCTTCTAAGCCATCAAGGGGAGCGACGAGCTAGGCTTTCAAGCCTCAAAGCTTCTTTCTCTTGCTTCTAATCATTATTTCCTAAACGGAGTAGCTTGAACACATCACGAGGTTCTTAAGGCCCGGTGTCACTCACAATAGGTTAAAAAACAATGCCTTGTTAATTTCAGTGATACCCACGATACCTAGGTATTTACCTTCTTCGACAACGGGAATCCAACGTAAGTTCTTTAAACCCATGTAGGAAGCAGCTTTGAGAACGGGGTCGTCCGGCGAAACGATCATGGGGTTTGATGTCATGATTTCGCTGGCCTTCATCTTGAGTACCTTGGAATAACCTTCCTCCATCCCCTCAAAATCACGGCTCCTCACATTATCATGGATATAATCCCCGTAACCCGGAAACATCGGCATCATGACATCGCGAAGTGCAACAACCCCGATAAGATCGCCACTTTCTTCTAAGATGGGGATGACTGGAATGTCACGCTTGATCACTTTAACCGCGATAGAATGCACAAAATCTGTTTTCCTGGCTGTGGGAAGCCCTGTAATCATGACATCACGTACTTTCATCTTCTCCTCCTGGGGTTAAACTTTATACTTGCCTAGCCAAATACGCTTGTAAGAGCAAATAAAATTGGGCACTTTCTAGTTTAGGCTAAGCTAGCATCCGAATTTTTTCTTGTCAAAATCGGAATATTTTTTTATAAGCCTCATGGAGATAAAGACTAGAGACCATCTACCTTTTCCGATCCACCACGGTTCTGTTCGACCGCTTGTCCTAAAAAAAGGATGAGTTCTTTTGTGCCTTGTGTATTTGCGGAAGAGACCTCAAAAAAGGGGATGCCTTTTATTTTACAATAGTTGGAAATCGCACAGGCCTTCTGAGCGTCACCCGCAATATCGATCTTTGTTCCGGCCACCACAAAGGGTTTTTCTCCCATTTCAGGGTGGTAGCGTTCGACCTCTTCACGGATCACTTCAAAATCATGAACAGGATCGCCTTCGGCCATTTCAGAGACATCAACCATGTGCAGTAAGATGGTGGTGCGTTCCAGGTGCTTCAAAAATTGAAGTCCTAAGCCCTTACCTTCATGCGCTCCCTCGATTAAACCGGGCACATCAGCAATCGTAAAGTGATAGCGACGTCCTCTCCGTGCGCCCCATGTGGCGACGCCCAGGTTCGGTTCTATTGTTGTAAAGGGGTAGTCAGCCACTTTTGGCCTGGCCTGAGTCACTGCGGCGATGAAAGAGGATTTTCCTGCATTTGGAAAGCCGACCAAACCGACATCAGCCAGAAGTTTTAACTCCAGCGACAACCAGCGTTCCTGCCCGGGTTCTCCTGGTTTTGCAAGCGTTGGGGCTCTGTTTGTAGAGGTTTTATAATGAATATTCCCCGGCCCGCCCCTACCGCCTTCGGCCACAATCGAGCGCTCACCCGCCTCAACGAGATCAGCCAGTACTTCACCACTGTCTTTGTCTTTAATGATCGTACCGATCGGTACCTTGATAATCCGGTCATCACTGCTTTTTCCGGATGAGCCGTGACCGCTGCCGTGCCGGGCATGTTTGACTTTATAGTGTTGTTGGTAGCGCAGATCAAGTAGTGTAGAAAGTTCGAGGGAGGCTTCAATGATGACGTCTCCCCCGCGTCCGCCGTCACCCCCGTCCGGCCCGCCGTGAGGGACACACTTTTCCCGCCGAAAGCTGGAACAGCCGTCACCGCCGTCGCCGGCTTTCACGAAAATCTTTACTTGATCGATAAACATGGAAAAAGACTGAGAAGAGTTGCTTGCTATGGGTTTAAAGTGCGCGCTTTCTCTTCCAGGGAATCCACCAAAGAATTTTCCAGAGAGAAAGGGAGCAGACTCGAATCTGTGGTTCTTTAACTTGGAGGGTAGACGCTAACCCGTTTCCGGCTTCGGCCGTAACGTTCGAAGGTGACGATGCCGGTCTCCTTCGCAAAAAGCGTGTCATCTTTACCGATACCGACATTGGTACCGGGGTGAATCTTGGTGCCTCTCTGGCGGACCAGAATATTGCCTGCGAGGACGTGTTGACCGCCGAAGCGCTTGACGCCTAAGCGTTGTGCATTACTGTCGCGGCCGTTTCTTGAGGAGCCGACTCCCTTTTTATGCGCCATGAACTACTCCTTTACAGGTTCTGCTGTAATTTCTGCGATTTTCAGACGGGTGAAAGACTGACGATGTCCCTGTGTTCTCCGGTAATTTTTCCGTCGCTTCTTTTTAAAGACATGGATTTTTTTCCCACGCCCCTGTTCAGTCACTTCCGCCACAACCGAAGCACCTTCAAGTTTGTCCGGATCAAGGGTAAGGACCTCGTCGTCTTGCAGGAGGAGTACTGAAGTTAAGGTAATCGACTCACCTACATTGGCATCGCACTTTTCGACTTCGACCACATCACCGACAGCCACTCGATATTGTTTTCCGCCTGTCTCTACAACCGCATGCATCTTTATTACCTCTCTAAATAGAAAACCGCCACAAAGGACAGATTCTTACCATATCAATTTCAGTCATGTCAATAGAATCAGGTCTGACGAATGACGACAAGATGCACATCGGATTCTGTTTTTAGTTGAAGATGATTTCCACTGAGCAAATCTCCTTCAGAAAAAAGACTGCCGTCATCAGCAAGCGCCCGACCTTTTGCAAAATAGATAACAAAGGATTCCTCAAAGGCAATCTCCTGGCCTGGATTCAACAAACCCACATCAATCAGGGTCTTGTTATTCAGGGTAAGTTCCTGTCCATCACTTGCAGACCTTCCTTCTGCACCACCATGCACGCGAGTCAATCTGCCCTTGGCGGGTCGGTACAAACGATAGGCTGCCTTCTCTCCTGCTTGATCCGGCAAGACCCAGAGTTGGAGCATCCGGTTTTTGGACTCATCCGGATTGACTTCATTGTGAAAAAATCCCTCTCCTCCCGAACGCTGTACCTGGACGACAGGCGCAATCAACTCCTGCCCATGTTCCAATGAGCCTTCGTGCATCAGCCGTCCTTCCAGCATAACTGAAATCACATCGACTTCCTGGTGATGGTGCATCCGGGTATCCCCTTTGGGGTTAAACCGTGCGTCGGCCATATAAACAAAATTGCCAAGTCCGGGATGTGTTCCCGGATTCGCGTGTTCCCCCCAAAGCCGTGGCGCCATGACCAGGCGGTGTTCCCGAAGCCCGGCAAAACCACCCAGATGCAGTTCATCCCGCCTTATAATTGATGCTGTCATCAACCTCCTCCTTGTCGCCCTCAAGAAAACAAGGGGGCAAGACCGCTACTTCCGTTCAAGCCCCCCAAAGAAACGCCCTAACTCAAAGCCTTGTGTGGGTCCCGTCACAATAGGGCGGGTTTTTTGTTTCTCTGCATCCACACCAAGCCACTTTTTTTGCCGCTTCCAGGCTAACCTTGATTGGCGTTTTTCCTGTATTCAGGCGCTCGTGGGAGCCATCGCAATAGGGTTCGTTTTCTGTTTTTCCACATCGGCACCAATATTTTTCGCCCGCTTCCTCTGATTTTATGTAAGGCCGTTTCTGTATCGCCATGAAGATTCTCCTTTTTTTTGATGGTTTATTTTTCTTCCGTCAATATGCTAGTTTCATACCATCTATTTGTTTATTTTGTAAAGTATGTACTGTTAACGCAGTTACTTACATATATGAAACTAAAGAGGAATTGTGCAATATGGAAGCAAATTGTCCGGTAGAAAAAACCCTAATGGCCATTGGGGGGCGATGGAAGGTTTTGATCTTAAGAGAACTTTTCAATGGGACCAAACGTTTTGGTGAGCTAAACCGTGGCCTCGAACGCATTAGCCAGAAAATGCTAACCCAGCAGCTTCGTGAGATGGAAAAAGATGGCATCGTTCACAGAAAGGTCTTTCCACAAATTCCGCCTAAAGTCGAATACTCCCTCACTCCACTTGGAAGAAGCCTGGAACCGGTCCTGAAGGCGATGCACACATGGGGGCTGAGGTAGGCTTCGCCTATCAATTCACATTAAGTCAGTCCATCCCTTTTTCCCGAAGTGAAAATTAAAAAATATTTCAAAAAATGTAAATTGCCAACCGGCAATCTACATCGACAAATGGACGGAAAATTCTTCTTCAAAATCATTCAAAATGCCACATATAAGTCATCAGCAGATTTAACTCCTTTTCCACTATTCTGAACAATGATTCGGCCTAGGATCATGAAGGCAATTAGACTTTGCCTACGCATGCTAGGTTACGCGACAGGCATCGTCCTATTGATGAGTTTGGCCTGGCACCTATGGTATCACCCGGCGGAAATCAGACGTCTAGCTGAAATATCGCTGCCTACTCTTGCCTCGGTGTTGATCGCACAACTTGCCGCTTACATCATTCAAGTGGGGACAACATGGTGGCTCACAAGAATTTTTATTCCGGCCCTGGGCCTGTGGGAGTATTTCCTTGTCTCGTCCAGTGGTTTTGTTATCGGCATGTATGGTCTTCCCGGCACCAGTTACGCCGTCAAAACTATTTATTGCAAGCAGCGATATGGCTTTTCCCATATCGGCTTTCTCGCGATCAATATAGTGATAGGACTGCTCGCTCTCTTCACAGCAGGCACTGTAGCGTGTGGCGCTCTAACACTGATAGGGTTTGGTGGCAATCCTGTTCATATCGGGCTGTGGCTGCTGGCTATCGGGCTTACCCTTGGGGCGATCATTGTCCTAGTCATGGTAGACAAGGTCCTACCCTTGGTCCATTTTGAGAAAACAGCCAGATTCACCGAATTCTATCGGCAAATTATCCAGGATCATGTGGGACTCCGCTTGGTATTGATTTCCCTGACATTTCGCAGTGTATTTAGTTTTTTTGGCTTCGGCTTATTATTCTATGCTCTTGGTGGTGGTAGCCTGCTGGCGGGGGGAACGATTGACGCCTTATCGACACTGCTTCGACTTGTGCGCATCACCCCTGGCAATCTGGGCATTTACGAATGGTCGGTTGCTAGCTTGGGACAATGGCTTGATGCCTCCTTGGCGACTGGATTAATCGCTGCGGGCCTCTATCGCTTGATCGGTCTCTTGGTCGTCACATCAACAGCCCTTGTCGGTCAGTTAATTGCGCGAATCATTGGTTTTACACCTGTAAATGATTCATCGAATCTACAATGATTTCATCCAAATTAGAGCCTGTTCTCACCTTTCTGCTACAATCACCGGGAGAAAGTATTGATGTCGGATTAAGGAGGATCAAGAAAAATGCCCAATCAATATGAAGAAATATTCCCGATCAAAGAAGATCTGACTCACTACCGCCTACTCACGACGGCCCATCTCTCCCTCAAATCCTTTGAGGGCATAGAAATCCTGTCTATTGCACCCGAAGGCTTGACTCTTCTTGCGGAAGCCGCCTTTACGGATGTGGCTCACATGCTGAGGTCTTCGCATCTAACGCTGCTCTCTCAGATATTGGATGATCCGGAAAGTTCTGAAAATGATCGCTATGTTGCCAACCAACTGCTGAAGAATGCAGTGATCGCCTCAGAAGGCATTTTCCCGCTCTGTCAGGATACCGGGACGGCGATTGTGATGGGGAAAAAAGGACGACAGATTTGGACGGACTTCTCAGATGAAGAAGCCCTTTCGGATGAAGCCGCTCTTTCCCAGGGCATTCTCAAGGCTTACAGCAAGAATAACCTCCGCTATTCACAGAATGCCCCGATCACAATGTACGAAGAAAAAAACACCGGCAATAACCTGCCCGCCCAGATCGAACTTTACGCAAGCGGCAAACAGTCATATCAGTTTCTTTTTATGGCGAAGGGCGGTGGCTCGGCCAACAAAACCTTTCTTTACCAGCAAACCAAGGCCGTCTTAAACCCGACAACCTTGCTGAACTTCATGAAAGAAAAAATGAAGACCCTCGGCACCTCGGCTTGTCCTCCTTATCATCTGGCCTTTGTCATTGGAGGCACCTCTGCCGAGATGACCCTTAAAACTGTCAAGCTGGCCTCTGCTGGCTACCTCGACCAACTGCCGACGACGGGAAGCGCATCAGGTCATGCCTTCCGGGATTTAGAGACCGAAGCGGCGGTGATGAAGGTTTCACAAGAACTCGGCATCGGGGCACAATTTGGCGGAAAGCATTTCTGCCTTGATGCCCGCGTCATCCGCCTGCCAAGGCACGGTGCCTCCTGTCCCATCGGCCTGGGCGTGAGTTGCAGCGCCGACAGGAATATCAAAGGGAAGATTACCCGAGATGGAATCTTTTTAGAACAGCTTGAAAGCAACCCGGCGCAATATCTGAGAGGCCAGGTGGCCCTGAAATCAAAGGCCATCCGGATTGATTTGAATCAGCCGATGTCCGAAATTCAGGCGATTTTGAGCAAATATCCCGTCGCCACCCGACTTTCCCTTTCCGGCAAGATTGTTGTTGCGCGAGACATTGCCCATGCGAAACTGAAAGAACGACTCGATCAGGGAGAGGATCTTCCAGACTATTTCAAGGATCACCCCATCTACTATGCCGGTCCGGCAAAAACCCCGAAAGGTTTTGCCTCCGGCTCCTTCGGGCCAACCACTGCGGGACGTATGGATGCCTATGTCCCTCTCTTTCAGGAACAAGGCGGATCGTTGGTAATGCTGGCAAAAGGGAATCGTTCAAAAGGGGTGACTGATGCCTGTCGCAAAAATGGCGGATTTTATCTGGGTTCCATAGGCGGTCCGGCAGGCCTTCTCGGCAAGGAATGTATTCTTGAAGTCAAAATCATCGCCTATGAAGAACTCGGCATGGAAGCCATCTTCATGATCACCGTCAAAGATTTTCCCGCCTTCATCATCGTCGATGACAAAGGCAATGACTTTTATGAAGGGCTGTTGTAGCCCCGTATAACTTTATGCGAGGCAACCCCTTTACAGGCGCAGGATACTTTTTGCGCGGTTTTAGCCTGATCCGGATGCAGGGCATCCGCCAGTATGTATTGATTCCCCTCGCCATTAATATCTTTCTCTTCACGCTCTTGATTATCTTCGGGGCGGGGCAGTTTTCCAATCTCATGGCATGGCTCCTACCCGCATCGCTTGACTGGCTCTCATGGTTGCTTTGGCCGATATTTGCCCTTGCCGTGTCGACTGTCATTTTTTTTACCTTTATTCTGATCGGCAACCTGATTGCTGCGCCTTTTAATGCAGCGCTTTCCGAGGCCGTCGAGGCCCGGCTCAGAGGCAATCGAGTGAAGGAGGGCACAGACTGGCAGGCCATTCTCTCAAATCTGTGGCCCGCTCTGCTTTCGGAATTTAAAAAAATCGCTTATTTTCTCAAGTGGGCCTTGCCCATTCTCATCCTCTTCGTCATCCCTGTTGTGAATATCATTGCCCCTTTCATCTGGATTTTTTTCAGTGCCTGGATGCTGGCCCTGGAATATACCGATTATCCAATGGGCAATCATGGCATTCTGTTTGAAAATCAGAAGCTGAGATTAAAAGAAAAGCCATTGATGGTACTAGGCTTTGGGGGGGTAGCCCTTTTGATGATGATGGTTCCGATTGTCAATTTTATGGCAATGCCAACTGCTGTCGCCGGTGCAACCGTGATGTGGATAGAAGGCTTTGAGCAGCCTTCGGATTAATTCTCCAGAGGCACACGAATCCGCTCGACCAGTGCCCGTATTTCGTCCGGCGGCGGAGGCGTCACACGCGAAACGGCATTCGCAATCGCAAAGTTGAGCAACATGCCGAGGGCGCCGATGCCCTCAGGTGAGATGCCGAACCACCAATGCTCTGCACTGTTCAGTTCGGGGTGAATAAATTTGAAATAGATAATGTAAGCGGCGGTAAAGACAATGCCCACAACCATGCCGCTAATCGCGCCCTGTCGATTCATTCGTGTTGAAAAGATGCCCATGACGATGGCGGGAAAGAAAGAGGCCGCGGCCAGACCGAAGGCAAATGCAACCACCTGGGCGACAAAACCGGGCGGGTGAAGCCCGAAATAACCGGCGATCAAAACCGCCCCTCCCGCAGCAATCCTTGCCGCCATCAACTCCTGCTTTGCCCCAATGTCCGGCATCAACTCCTTTTTTAAGAGGTCATGGGCAATAGATGTGGAAATGACCAGCAGCAGACCGGCGGCGGTTGAAAGGGCAGCGGCAAGCCCTCCGGCGGCCACCAGGCCGACCACCCAGTTCGGGAGCTTTGCGATTTCCGGATTGGCCAGAACCATGATGTCCCGATCAATCGTCAATTCGTTTTTAATTTCTGATTTCGGGCCGCGATACTGAATTTGCCCGTCCCCGTTCAAATCTTCAAATTTGATCAAGCCCGTCTTTTCCCAGTTTTTAAACCACTCGGGTGCCGCGCTGTATTCAATGTTTGAAATCGTGGTTAGCAGGTTGGTTCGGGCAAAAGCGGCAAGGGCAGGGGCGGTCGTGTAAAGCAGAGCGATGAAAAGCAAGGCCCATCCGGCAGAGCTGCGGGCGGCAGCGACTTTTTTTACGGTATAGAAACGGACAATGACATGGGGCAGTCCCGCCGTTCCAACCATGAGTGCGGCGGTGATAAAAAACATATCGATGGTCGATTTGCTGCCGTCGGTGTAGGTGTTAAAACCCAGCTCCTGACTCAAGCCGTTTAAGCGGTCGAGCAGGTAGATACCGGAGCCGTCGGCCATCGTTCCGCCAAAGCCGATCTGCGGAATAATGTGTCCCGTCATCAGGAGAGAAATAAAGATGGCGGGCACAAGATAAGCAAAAATCAACACACAATATTGGGCAATCTGGGTGTAGGTAATGCCCTTCATCCCGCCCAGAACGGCATAAAAAAAGACAATGCCCATGCCGATCAGCACGCCCAGGGTGATATCGACATTTAAAAATCTGGAAAAAACGATGCCGACCCCTCGCATCTGCCCGGCAACGTAGGTGAATGAAATAAAGATGGCACAGATAATGGCCACGAAGCGGGCGGTCTGCGAATAGTAGCGGTCACCGACAAAATCGGGTACGGTGAATTTTCCGAATTTTCGGAGGTAGGGGGCGAGCAGGAGGGCGAGCAGCACGTAACCGCCCGTCCATCCCATCAGGTAGACCGAACCGTCCCGTCCCATGAATGAGATCAGGCCTGCCATTGAAATAAAGGAGGCAGCGCTCATCCAGTCCGCAGCGGTCGCCATACCGTTTAAAAGTGGCGGTATTCCTTTGCCAGCGACGTAAAAATCAGCCCTGGAACTCGCCCTTGCCCAGATGGCGATGCCGATGTACAAAGCAAAGGAGAGGCCGACCATAATGTAGGTCCAGCTTTGTACGCTCAAAGGCTGCTGTCTCCCCGTTTTTCTTGTTCATCAAGTCCGTGCGCTTTGTCGAGCCCTTTCATGAGTTGCACATAGACAAAAATCAGAACAACAAAGACGTAGATTGCCCCCTGTTGCGCAAACCAGAAACCGAGATAAAAACCACCGATCCGAATACGATTGAGCTCTTCGACAAAAAGGATGCCGCAGCCGTAAGAAACAATGAACCAGACTGTAAGTAATGTCGCCAGATAGCGCAGGTTTGTCTTCCAGTAAGTGTTCGTATGATTGTCTTTTGTCATCATTTAGGCGTCATGGGAATGCAATGCATCTTCATGGTCTCAGGCGTGGAGAATCATATATTGGCAGGGTGATTTATTCAAGATCGGGAAAATATTTTTGTAGAAATTTTTGCTTTTTTTGAACTGTTGTAACCTGCTATGGTTGACAGGAAGTCACCAAAGCTTAACCCACTCTAATGGAGGAAAGTAAATAGGATGATCAATCAGATTGCACAGAAAATTAAAGAATGGAAGCCCGCACCCCTTGTTCATGCCCACTGTGATGGACCTTGTGGTGTCTATGACCCTGCCTCCGCCCGGATTGCAGGGGAAGCCGTGCTTGCAATGACAAAGAAAATTATTGCCCTGAAAGACAGCACGGATGATGCTTCCCAACATACCCTCGCGCGCTACATCGCCATTAAAGAAGAGCAGGCACATGTTGCGAAAACGGAATTGCTGATTTTATGGTCGGATTACTTCAAACCCCCGCATTTAGAAGCCCATCCCGATCTGCATACCACCTTTTGGCAGGCAGCCAAACTGTGTTCAGCCTGCAAGGTATCTGTTTGTCTGGAAAGTGCGGAAAAGTTGATGGAAGCCATTGAGGCCATCCACGCGATTTTCTGGGGAACGAAAGGCCGCGATGTGTCTTATTACACCGCGAGCTAAGCACATTGGCAACAGCCCCTAAGTGAATCATGAATTAAGACAGAGCAGAGGGCGTGATCTGCTGCTTTGGCTCTTGAGGCTCCGGAAACGCTTTCGCGTCTCCGGAGCCTCTATGCTTCCCCTCTTGCAAGCGGGTGATGAGGTCTTGGTTGACGCCCGTGCTTATCGTCAAAAGCGACCGATGCTGGGAGATATTGTCGTTGCCCGTCATCCACAGCGGTCCGGGTTTCCTGTCATCAAACGAGTCACCGTCCTTCTGGAACATGATCGCTATTTCCTGAGCGGTGACAATACCGCCGAAAGCACGGACAGTCGCGACTTCGGTGCCATCACACTGAAACAGATCATCGGTCATGTGATTTGTCAATTTCCATGAAGAGCAACTTACCTCATTTCCTGGCCTTGAGCTTTGAAGAGATCGAAGCCCTGGGTATGAAACTGGGCTGGAAGCCTTATCGAATCGCACAGGTCCTGGCCTGGGTTTACAAACGCTATGTCACCGACATTGATGCCATGAGCGATCTTTCAAAAGCAGATCGCCTGCTTCTTTCCGAATCGGTAACGCTTGCTCCTCTTGAAATTGTCAGTCGTCAGAAATCGATTGACGGTACTGAAAAATTCCTCTTTGCACTGGCAGATGGTTTGCAGATTGAGACCGTACTCATCCGGGACGAGCGCCGTCGGACGCTCTGTATTTCTTCACAAGTCGGATGCACCCTCGACTGTACATTCTGCCTGACGGCACAGATGGGACTGAAACGAAACCTCCGCTCAGATGAAATCCTCAATCAGATCCTCACCGTTCAATCCCTGCTCTCGGATGACGAACGTATCGGGAATATCGTCCTGATGGGTATGGGGGAGCCGATTGCCAATCTGTCCGCTTTGCAGAAAGCCTTAGTCTGGATGATTTCGCAAAGTGGTTTCGACCTCGCCTCCCGCCGTGTGACGGTCTCCACGGCAGGCATGATTCCCCAGATTGAAAAGCTGTTGGACGGCCCTGTTGATGTCAATCTGTCAATCTCACTGAATGCAACGACCGATGCCGTGCGGACGCTCTTGATGCCGAAGGTCAATCGTCTCTATCCTCTTAAAGATTTACTGGCGGCCTGTCGGCGCTTTCGCCTACCGCCGCGCCGTTCCATTACCTTTGAATATGTCATGTTAGAAGGGGTGAACGATTCACTGGAAGATGCCGACCGTTTGATTGTTTTAACCCAAGGAATCCGCTGCAAGGTCAATCTCATTCCCTTTAATTATTATCCCGGCGCCCCCTATCACTGCTCACCCGAAGCCGTGATTCTCCGTTTCCAAAACCAGCTCTTGCAAGCAAAAGTACGCACGACCATCAGAAAGAGCAAGGGACAGGACATCCTGGCTGCCTGTGGACAGCTTAAAGGTCAATTTGCGAAATAAAGAGGCCTTTGCTATCTTTTTTGAAGGCTGGACGATTAAAAAAAGGGGATGCCGCGCTTGGTAGCTCGCTGACAGGGTAAACTTTTATTCGGTATTTTTATGGGGTTCTTAAAAGAAGGAGAATGGATTATGAAGCATCACCGTTTAAGACTTGTCCTTGTCAATCTTTTTATATTGCTGGTGTTCTATTCCGCCTCAGAATCTGTCTTTGCAAAAGATCCGCAAGACCCACCCGAAAGAGAATCTGCCTCTATAAAAAAGTCCAAGCCTACATTTGATCTCGAAATCGGCCTAGGCTATCGAATCGATGACCTTGATTGGTCAATTGCCGGGTTTTTGACTCAAACGAATTTTGTAAATATCCTTTCAGAATTAACCTGGGAAGATCTTAGGATCTATCAAGTCAAAGTGGGAGGACGCCTAAGCGTTCCCCTTCACAAAAGGCCTTACGCAGTCTATATGAGAGCTGCCTTAAGTTACGGTAAAATTGTGGACGGTGAAAATCAGGATTCCGACTACGCCGGCAACAACCGGACACTCGAATTTTCACGTTCCAATAATGACGCAAACGACGGGACGGTCGGTGACGGCAGCATCGGAGTCGGTTTTCAGTCGAAACGCAGGCGGATAAGAAACCAATGGATGCTGAGGGCTGCACCGCTCATCGGTTACTCCTATCACCAACAGAACCTTGAAATGACGAATGGATTTCAAACTGTTCCCTTGGCCGGTCCATTCTCGGGTTTAAACAGCACCTATGATGCAGAATGGTTCGGGCCTTGGTTCGGCCTTGACCTGGCAATAGATGACGGTAAAAAAACCACCCTTTTTGCTTCGATCGAACTCCATTGGGACACCAGCTACAATGCTGAGGCTGATTGGAACCTGAGACAAGACTTTGCCCACCCCCTCAGCTTTAAGCACGAAGCCGATGGAGAGGGCATTGTGGGGCGCATTGGCTGGGCGTATTTTATCAGGCGAAATCTCTCGATCAATACCACCTTTGAGTATCAGCGCTGGACAACGAAATCGGGCACAGATACAACGTTTTTATCTAATGGCACCGTCGTGAAAACCCCCTTTAATCAGGCCACATGGGAATCTCGCGCTCTCAACCTGAGCCTCCAGTATCGCTTTCAATAAAGTTTGCCATGTGTAAAAAAACAAACCTCATTGGGCCCTTATTTGAATAAGTTAAAGACTGACTCGCTGCTTCTTTTTTTCTTCACCCTCATGATGCTTTCCTGCATTCCGAAACCCGCACAAGTTGCTTCTCCTGTTTCTGCGCCGGAACAATTTTCCAGTTCCGGCAAAGCTCAAATTTCTGATCAGTGGTGGCTCAGTTTTGATGATCCCGGACTGAATTATTTGATGGATCAAGCCTTATCCCATAACTTCAGCTTGCGAAGCGCATGGGACAGGCTGGCTCAGAAGGAAGCCCTGGTGCAAAGAGAAGGAGCCGCTCGCAGTCCCACACTTGATTTTCAGGCGAATGCCTCACGCACAGAAACAAGAGGTTCGGCAGGCACCCTCACGACAGGCCAGCAAAGCCGATCTTTTAAACGGTTTTTTGTGGGATTGAGCACCAACTATGAACTGGATCTTTGGGGGCGCATTGCTTCGACGCATGAGGCGGCCAAGCTCGACCTGAAAGCCAGTGAAGAAGATCTTCAAGCTGCCGCGATAACGCTTTCGTCGCAAGTCGCCTTTAGCTGGTTTCAATGGCTGGAACAGAAGGGGCAACTTGAATTACTTGCAAAGCAGATCAAAACCAATGAACAGGTCTTGGAACTCGTCACCTTCCGTTTTCGCCGTGGTCAGGTCGGAGCGACCGATGTCCTTCAGCAACGGCAATTGATTGAAGCCAGTCGAGGAGATATGGCTTCGGCGCAGTCGAAGGCAAAAGTGTTACGACATCAATTGGCCATTTTGCTGGGGCGTCCCCCGAGTTTTTTACCGAGCCTTTCGGTTTCAGAACAAGAAAGCAAATTGACGACGATGCCATCACTACCCGAAACCGGTTTGCCTGCCGAACTCATCCAGCGTCGCCCGGACATTCGCAGCGCCTATTTCAGGCTGCTTGCAGCAGATCAAAGCCTGGCCGCTGCCGTGTCCAATCGTTTTCCTCGTATCAGTCTCACTGCGCAGATTAATAGTTCGGGTCAGGCAGTCCGGGATTTATTTGATAACTGGCTGACAACATTGGCGGCCAATCTGGTCGGACCGATCATTGACGGTGGAAGCCGTCGTGCCGAAGTGGACCGCACACGGGCCTTGCTTTCAGAGCGTTTGAACGATTATGGACAAGTCATTCTTGAGGCGCTTGGCGAGGTTGAAAATGCCTTGATTCAGGAGAGGCAGCAACATCTTTTAATTCAAAGCTTCGATAAGCAACTCAAACTTTCACGGCAGGTCCTTGAGCAAACGCAGGAAAATTATCGACAAGGCGGCGCTGATTTCCTTCGTATTCTGGATGTCCTGCTGACACAACAGGCCCTGGAGCGTTCCCTTTTGCAGGCCCGTCGTGAGGCTAAGGGTTTTCGTGTGAATCTTTATCGTGCGCTTGGTGGTGGATGGAAGCTGGATCGGCCCGTACAAGCAGGGTTTATAGACAAATAGCATGTGGAGTAGGTGAAATAAATAATGAGTGACCAAGAAAAACCCAATTCGGGACGAGGGATCATTTCGTTTCTTCTACGTGCTTTCATGGTCGTCGCCGTACTTGCCGGAGGGGCATTTTTTTCAATGTCCCTGGTGAAGAGCGGCCCGACGGCAATACGCAAAGTCCCCGAACGCCGCGCCCGCCTCGTGGAGGTGGAACAGGTTCAGCTCTCAAATCACCGTGTCACCATTGAAGGTATGGGCACAGTCAAACCTGCTCGGGAGATCGATCTTTATGCCCGCGTAAATGGCGAGGTTCGCTGGCTGAGTCCCCTGCTAATGCCGGGTGGACATTTTATTGCCGGTGAAAAAATCCTTCAAATCGACCGTTCTGATTATGAACTGGTAGCTCGTGAACGCCTTGCAGATCTTGCGCAGGCTCAAAGCAATTTAAAACTGGAGCTGGGACAACAAAGCGTTGCTCTTCGAGAATTTGAGCTTTTGGGTGAGAATTTTGGAAAAAAACCGGGCGGAAACCTCAAAAACAAAGATCACGACCTTGTTCTACGTTTACCGCAATTAGAAAATGTGCGCGCCGGCGTAGAAAAAGCTCAATCGGCTCTCGAAAAGGCCAAGTTGGATCTTGATCGAACCAGGGTTATTGCCCCTTTTAATGCCATCGTAGAAACGGAGGCGGTCGATCTCGGGGCAGTGGTCACGACTGCAACAAAGCTTGCGACTTTGATTGGCACTGACCGCTATCGGGTGGAGGTCTTGATTCCGGTGGATCAACTCCGTTGGATCAAAATCCCAGGCATGAACAAGCTGGAAAGCGGGTCGGCCGTAAAAGTGTATGATCGAGCGGCATGGGGGGAGAAGGCTTTTCGGGAAGGAAAGGTCATCCGACTTGCGGGAGACCTTGAAGCAGAAGGACGTATGGCCCGCCTTTTAGTTGAAGTAAGCGACCCCTTGGGTCTCAAATCCGGAAAGAAAAGCCTTCCCCATCTCTTGATCGGCTCTTTTGTGCGTGTCGCCATTGCGGGCAGAAGCCTCAATCAGGTCGTCGCCATTGACCGTGCGCTTCTCAGGGACGGCGATACCGTCTGGCTTATGAATACAAAAAATGAATTGGAAGTCCGGCCGATTGAGATTGTTTACCGGAATCGGGAGCAGGTCTTCGTTTCGACTGGTCTTCACAAAGGGGAGCGTTTAGTCATCACCGATCTCTCTGCCCCCGCAGCGGGAATGCCGCTTCGCATACAAAGGACGGGTGAGAGATCAAAGCCTTGAATACCAATCCATCCCATCACAATACGGAAGCTCATCACAAACTGAAAGGCCCCATCGCCTGGATGGTGCATCATCGGGTGACACCCAATTTGCTGATGATTGTGCTTTTGCTTGGCGGCTTCCTGATGTCGGGGAAAATCAAGAAAGAAGTCTTCCCCAATTTTGATCTGGACGAGGTTCGCATTACGGTTGCCTATCCCGGTGCAAGCCCGGAAGAGGTTGAGCAAGGCATTATTTTGGCAATTGAAGAAGCCATCAGCGACATTGATGGCGTGGAGGAAATCACGGCCACTGCAAATGAAGGCATGGCCTCTATTATCGCAGAATTGGAAGAGGGCGGAAATTCACAAAAAACCTTTCAAGATATCCAACAGGAAATTGATCGCATTCGAACCTTTCCGGAAGAAGCAGAGGAGCCGACGGCTACGATTCCTACACGGAGGAGAATCGTCGTTTCTGCCGTCATTTATGGCGATGCAAGTGAAGGGGTACTGCGCGAGCTGGCCGAAGAAGTGCGCGACCGCATCCTGCAAGATCCGGAAGTGACCCAGGTTGAGTTGGGCGGGGCGCGCAATGTCGAGGTGAGCATCGAAATCCCGATGCTCACCTTACGTACTTATGGTCTGACCCTGGAGGGCATCGCACAAAAAATACGGGCGACTGCTGTTGAGCTGCCGGGCGGTGCGATTGATACCGCCAGCGGTGAAATATTGATCCGGATGAAGGAGCGGCGAGACTGGGCTAAGGAGTTTGCACAAATCCCGATTGTCACGACCGCTGAAGGGGCGGTGCTTCATCTTGAGGAAATTGGCATTGTTCGCGAGGGTTTTGAGGAAAGTAATCGTTTTTTGAGCTTCAACGGCCAGCCGGCGATGGCCCTGGATATCTATCGTGTGGGTGAGCAGACGCCGATCAGCGTTTCAGACGCCGTCCAGAAAAACCTGAGAGAAATTGAACCCGATCTGCCGCCCGGCATTTTCCTCGAAATCAACCGGGACCGATCAAAGGTGTATCGCCAGCGTCTCAATCTGCTGCTCAAAAATGGATTTTACGGGCTTTTGCTGGTCTTGGTTTTGCTGGGCCTTTTCCTTGAGTTTAAGCTGGCCTTTTGGGTGACCATGGGGATACCCACCTCCTTTTTAGGGGCCTTTCTTTTTCTGCCATCGCTCGGCGTTACAATTAATATCGTCTCGATGTTTGCCTTTATTATTGCGCTGGGCATCGTGGTTGATGACGCTATCATTGCAGGGGAAAATATTTACGAATACCGAAGCAAGGGAGAGGGTTTCGTTTCGGCAGCGATTAAAGGGACAAAGGATGTGTCCGTCCCGATCACCTTCAGCATCCTCACCAATATCGTTGCTTTTAGCCCGCTCTATTTTGTGCCCGGACAGATGGGGAAAATCTTTCAGACCTTGCCGCTCGTTGTCTGTAGTGTTTTTATCATTTCCTGGGTCGAAGCCATTTTAGTGCTGCCTGCTCACGTCGCCCATGGCGAAAAAGAACAAACCGGGACGCTGACCTATAAGTTGCACAAACACCAACAACGCTTCAGCACCTTCTTTTCAAAGTGGGTTGTCAAACTCTTTGGGCCATTTTTAGAGCTCTGCCTTCGTTATCGTTATTTCTCGGTCGCTGTCGGAATTGCGACCCTGGTGGTGGTCTTGGGTTATGCCAAAAGCGGCCGGATCGGTTTCATCCTTTTTCCAAAGATTGAGGCAGATCAGGCCGTCGTCACAGCGACCCTCCCCTATGGTAGTGCGATGCACAAGGTCAGGGAAACGCGGGACTGGCTCGTAAAAAGCGTCAACGTGGTGATTCAGGCCAATGGCGGGGCGGAGTTGGCAGAGGGCACGCGCGCTAGAATTGATGAAAATATCGTCGAGGTGAGCGCCTATTTGACCGAACCCGAAGTCCGCCCGATTAGCACGGCAGAGCTTACGCGGCTTTGGCGGGAGCAGACCGGACAGATGACGGGCTTAGAGTCTCTTCGTTTTGAATCGGACCGCGGCGGACCTGGGCGAGGGGCGGGCATCACCGTGGAGCTGAGTCACCGAGATATAGCCATCTTGGATCAAGCCAGCGCCGAACTGGCTAATTCGCTGAGGGAATTTCCCAATGTCAAAGATATTGATGACGGTCTTGCCGCCGGAAAAGAGCAGCTCGATTTTCGGCTGCTTCCGGAGGGAGAAAGTTTGGGTCTCACCGTGCGAGAGGTCGCAAATCAGGTGCGGAGCGCCTTTTTTGGTGAGGAAGCCCTGCGGCAGCAACGAGGCCGAAATGAGGTCAAAGTGATGGTGCGGCTGCCGGAGGCCGAACGGATCAGCGAATACGATGTCGAGCAATTGTTAATTCGCACACCCTCTGGGCGTGATGTGCCTTTGATGCATGTGGTCGAAGTGCAACGTGGCCGGGCCTACACCTCGATTACGCGTCATAACAACCGGAGGACGGTTGCCGTTACCGGAAATGTGGTTCCGATTGGGGAGACACGCCAGGTGCTAGGCGTCGTGAAATCGGAGATTTTGCCGGACTTGGTTCGGAATTATCCTGGTTTGAGTTACAGTTTTGAAGGGCGCCAAGCGGAAATGCGAAAAAGTTTGATGAGTTTGGGGCGTGGATTCATGATGGCCATGTTGGGCATCTACATGCTCTTGGCCATTCCTTTTCGCAGTTATGTGCAGCCGCTCATCGTCATGGCCGCCATCCCCTTCGGCATCTTCGGGGCCATCATCGGCCACATATTCATGGACTACAATCTGAGTATCATCAGCGTCATGGGCATCGTCGCCCTCTCCGGTGTTGTCGTAAATGATGCCCTGGTCATGATTGAATTCGCCAACGGGCAGCGTGATGCAGGCGCAAGCCCGCGAGAGGCCATTCGCATGGCAGGCATCCGACGTTTTCGCCCCATCTTACTCACCACCCTGACCACCTTCGGCGGCCTGGCCCCGATGATTTTCGAGACTTCACGACAGGCTCGATTCATTATTCCCATGGCCATTTCCCTGGGCTTCGGCATCCTATTCGCGACAGCGATTACCCTGATTATTATTCCCTGCCTTTATATTATTTTAGAGGATGTGTTGGGCCTATTTCGGAGGGGCTGGCACGGAGAGGAGAAGGGGCTGTCGGTGGAGGACTCTGGTTTGGTGTAGGAAGGTGCACTTGTTTACAGTGTGGTTTTTCTTCCGATAGTAAGGGATGTTTTAGAGATCTAAAAGTGACACGTTTCAGAAAAGCGTTTGCCTTCGGGTTTTTTACAGGACTGCTCGGGGTGGGCGTGGCTTTCAATCCTGTCGGCCTGGGTCTTGAAGAAAATTTTGGCCTGAGTTTGTTATTTAATCTGCGAGGCGCAAGAGCCGCGCCCGAAGAAGTTGTTGTCATTGCTCTTGATAAACGGTCGGCAGACCAACTCAATCTCCCTCGGGATACTAGAAAGTGGCCCCGATCCTACCACGCAAAATTGATTGATCGTTTAAGCGATGAAGGTGCGAGTGTCATTGCTTTTGATATCTTGTTCAAAGAGAAGCGCGAGAATGATGCTCTGCTAAGAGAAGCCATTGAGGATGCCGGAAATGTTGTCCTGATTGAAACGATCGAAAAAGAAAGCCTTCATCTAAACAAGCGCCTGGATCAGGGGGCCGGGAAGGTGGTATTAGAAAAACTTGTCCCTCCGACCCCGGAAATTGCGGCTGCTGCGCTATCACTGGCCCCTTTTCCTCTACCGAAAGTCCCGGCCAGAGTAAATCAGTTTTGGACCTTTAAACATGTGAGCGTTGATTTTCCAACGATGCCCGTCGTTGTTTTTCAGATTTTTGCCTTAAACGTTTTTGATGAAATGCACTCGCTTTTTGAAAAAGTCTTAAGCCAAGCCAATCTCAACAATGCCAAGCAAGAGCAGATAAACGATGCTTCTATCGCCTTAACGAAAAAGTTGCTCACCCGGACAAAAGTTGAACTGATCAATGACAAAAAAATTAATCAATATATCCAAAACCTGAAGGCAATCCTGGGGAAAGAGACATTTGTCTCTGGAAAGATGAAGGCAGCCTTGCAGAACCCGGCGCTAAAATATTCTGATCGCCTAAAGGCCGTCATCAATATGTATACAGCCGGCAAAACGCGCTACCTCAATTTTTACGGACCTCCGGGCACAATTACAACAGTTCCGTTTTATCAAGCGCTTCAAGGGTCGGCTAAGAGCGAAGAGGGTTTAAGCCCCTTTGATTTTAAGGGCAAGGCCGTCTTTATCGGATCTTCCGAAAGGCTTCCCGACTCTAGAAAAAAAGATGATTTTCATACAGTCTTTTCCCAAGAAACGGGTTTGTATCTGAGCGGCGTCGAGATTGCCGCAACCGCATTTGCCAACCTACTCAAAGAAAGTTCACTTCGCCTTTTATCTCCCGCATTCCACCTTTTTACCCTCTTGCTGTGGGGCTGTATCGTCGCAATGCTCTGGTTCTTGCTTTCTCCAGTCAAAGCGTTTTTCTCTACGGTCGGAGCGACTTTATTATTGATTGGCATTGCTTACAGGCAATTTGAATCTTCCGGGCTTTGGTACCCGGTGATCATTCCGCTCTTTGTCCAGATGCCGATTGCGATTATGGGCGCGTTGCTTTGGAATTTTGCTGATGCAAAAAAAGAACAGCGACAGATAAAAAAGGCCTTTGCGTATTATCTGCCCGATAAAGTTGTTGAGCGATTATCCGGGCGTATTGAGCTTCTCAATACTGAGCAGCAGATCGTTGAGGGCATTGTCTTGTATTCAGACATCGAAAATTACACCGTGTTGTCGGAATCAATGCCTCCAAAGGATCTGGCTGCATTGATGAGCAATTATTATGAAACCATTTTTGCCCCGGTAGAAAAGTACGGCGGGATTGTGCTGAATGTGACAGGCGATGCCATGCTCGCCATTTGGACAGGCGCTGAGTTAACGGCAGGACTCAAGCGGCAAGCGTGTAGCACGGCGATTGCGATGGCTGAAGTCCTTGATCGATTTAATCAAGATTCCGGACGGATCAAACTCCGCACCCGGATCGGAATCCACTGTGGAGAGATTTTTCTTGGCAATATCGGGGGTGGTCACCGACTCGAATATACCGCAATCGGAGATACGGCCAATACAGCGTCACGCATAGAAGGTCTGAACAAATATCTGAACACAGACTTATTGATCTCGCAGGTCATGCGAGAGGATCTGGACGGATTTTTAACAAGGCCACTCGGCGTTTTTTTAATGGCTGGAAAACGGAAGCCGCTCATCATTCATGAGCTTGTTTCTTATTTGGAGCATTGCCATATCGAACAAGAGGAACTTTGCCGCTTGTTTTCATCCGGCCTTGAGTTATACAGGGAGCGGTGTTGGCGTGAAGCCCTTGAATATTTTTCAAAAGTCCTGAATGCGAAGAGAGAAGACGGCCCCAGCCTCTTGTACATCAAGCAGTGTCAACACAATATAAAAAATCCGCCACCCCCTTCCTGGGATGGCGTCATTCAGCTCGAAAAAAAATAATCCAAAAACACCCCCCTGTAAAACCGCTTTTGAAAACAATACAAGCTCAGATTTTTCCCAAGAAGAACACGCACTATCGCAGCTTGTTTCTAAACTTCTTCCGATTACATCATAAATATCTTGACAAATACCCCCATAGTTGATAGTTCCACCGTCTGCGTAAGAGATGCGTTCTGCATCATAGACTTATGCAAACCGCCACCATAAAATCACGACCCCTCTGACAAGTTTATTTAAAAAAACATCTGCGACCTAAAGATCGCTTTGTTTTTTTATCCGATGCGAGTGATGCTTCGTTTAACACTTTGAATCACCCCATTAAGACACCCGAGGGACCTACAAAGGAATACCATGAAAATAAAAAAGACAGCCCCTTCTTTCGAGCGAAAAAATCCATTCTTGAGTCCTTGTACCTTGATCCTTTTTGTGGGTCTGATGATATTGAACCCCCTTTCCGTTTGGGCTGCGGACTGTGAACCCTGGCTTGCTAAGTTGGTTTCGATTGAAGGGGAGGTGAAAGCCCGGAAGGCCGGAGAAGAAAGTTGGCAGACCGTAAAAGTCAACAAAACTTTTTGCCGTGGGGAAGCCCTTCAGGTTGGAAAAAACAGTCGTGCGGCGGCGCTTCTCAGCGACCATAGTCTGGTGCGTCTGGATGCGCAAAGCCTACTGACTTTCACTGGCGAGCGACAACAACAAGGCTTTTGGGTGGAATTGCTCAAAGGCATCGGCCACTTCATCAGCCGGGTGCCGCGCAGCTTGAATATTTCGACGCCATTCGTAAATGCGAGCGTGGAAGGAACAGAATTTTTAGTTCGCGTTGGTACAGATACCGCTTTTCTAAGCGTTTTTGAAGGGGCAGTCACCGCACAAAATAAGCACGGGTCTTTAAAACTCACCAGTGGGGAATCGGCGACTGTGGGCGCAGGTCAGGCGCCTATCATCCAGCAAGTGATCCGACCGCGTGAGAATGTGCAATGGGCATTGTATTACCCCGCGATATTGCAGTTCGATCGTAAAACCTTTGCCGGACAGCCAGCCGGGGCATGGCAATCACGGGCAGCACAATCCATCTCATTATTTACAGAAGGGGCGATTCCTCAAGCCCTTGACGCTCTATCTGAAATCGGCAAGAAAATAGACGATGCGAGGTTTTTTAATTATCGCGCCTCATTACGGCTTGCTGTGGGACAAGTGGCCGGGGCGCAGAGCGATCTTGATCAGAGCCTTGCCCTCACTCCGAACGACGGTGATGCGCTTGCTCTCAAGGCTGTGATTGCAGTGGTTCAGAACGACCGGGAGGGGGCCTTAGCCCTTTCAGAACAGGCTCTGACTGCGGCGCCAAATTCGGTCGGGCCGCTGCTTGCCCGCTCCTATGCCTTGCAAAGCAATTTTCAACTTGCAAAAGCCCGTGAAGCGCTGGAATCAGCCGTGGCGCAAGAGCCCGAAAATGCCCTTGCCTGGTCGCGATTGTCAGAACTCCGATTGATGTTTCGCGATTTGAAGGCCGCGCTTACAGCGGCAGAAAAGGCCGTTGCAATCAATCCCAATGTCGTACGCGCGCAGACCGTGCTCGGTTTTGCGCAATTAATGCAAATCGATACAGAGGCGGCAAAACAGTCCTTTGAAAAAGCCATGCGACTGGATCAGGCTTCACCGCTTGTCCGGCTGGGTTTAGGTCTGACCCTGATTCGTGAGGGCAATCTGAAAGCGGGGCGAAAGGAAATTGAAATTGCGGCGATGCTCGATCCAAGTAACGCCCTGATTCGGAGCTATCTTGGAAAAGCCTATTATGAAGAAAAGCGCGAGGACTTGGCTGACGAACAATATCGAATGGCCCGCGAGCTTGATGCAAATGATCCGACGCCTGATCTTTATAGCGCAATATTAAATCAAACCCGGAATCGTCCGGTGGAGGCATTGAAAGAGATTGAACGGTCGATTGCTTTAAATAAAAACCGCGCGGTCTATCGATCCCGCTTGTTGTTGGATGAAGACCTGGCTGCCCGGAGCGTCAGTCTGGCGCGCATCTATGATGATTTGGGTTTTCAGCAATTGGCCCTTGTGGAAGCCTGGAACTCGCTGAACAGCGATCCGGCAAACTATTCCGCCCACCGCTTCCTGGCCGATTCCTACAAGGCGCTTCCCCGCTCGGAGATCGCAAAAAACAGCGCTCTGCTAATGGCTCAATTATTACAACCGCTGAACATTAATCCCGTGCAGCCCGGTCTGAGCGACATTGACACAGCCATCCTGAGCGGAACGGGCCTTCGAGACCCTTCTTTTAATGAGTTGGACCAGCTTTTTAACCGCGACCGCTTTCACTTTCTTTCTTCGGGAGTATGGGGTGAAAATGGTCTCTTCGGCGAAGAAGCAATCTTGAGTGGCCTTCATGGCCGATCTTCTTACAGCTTTGGACAATCCTATCAGGAATCCGATGGGTTTCGAGCCAATAACGGTTTCACACAAAAAAATATCACCGCCTTTGCCCAGATGCGCCTGACAGCTCGTACAAGTATTCAAGCTGAGTTTCGACGTAGCGAAACCGAAAAGGGAGACCTTAATCTCAACTTTGATCCAGATGATTTTTCAAAATTCTCTAAGAAAAAAAGGGAAGTTGAAACCTACCGGCTTGGTTTTCATCAAATCCTCTCCCCTCGCTCAAACATCATTGCCACTTTCTTCTATCGAGATTCAAAGGAGGATGGGCTCTCAGAGCTTCTTCCTGACCCTCCCTTCATCACTGGCGGTTCAATAAGGGCTCTCCTAGAAGCACGAGGTTATAGCGGTGAGATCCAGCATTTATTTGTGAGGGAACATACAAATATTATTACTGGTTTGGGTCATTTTGACGGAGACAGTATACCTAATATTATTGCAAATATTTTATCTCCTATCCCGGCACTAGCTGGGGAAAAGATTATCGATGACAAAAAAACTCGTGACCGTCATACCAACCTCTATCTTTATTCCATCACCAATGTTTTTCCAAACACCACACTCACTCTAGGTGGCAGCGGTGACTTCTTCGATGGCATTCCAAGAAACCGTGATCAATTTAATCCAAAACTGGGTCTCACTTTAAGGCCGAAGCCTTCAACGAGCCTCCGTATAGCGGCCTTTAGAACCCTCAAAAGATTGCTTGTAGCGAATCAAACGATTGAACCGACGCAGGTGGCTGGTTTTCAGCAGTTTTTCGATGACACAAATGGTACAGATGCTTGGCGTTTTGGCGCGGCAGTCGACCAGGAGTTTTCAAAAACACTCTTTGGTGGAATCGAAGTCACTACACGGGATGTGGAAGTGCCTCAAGTTCCCAGCCCAGGCCTTCCTTCGGAAGTGAAGAGGGATGAACGCCGGGGACGTGCTTATCTCTACTGGGCCCCGCATCCCCAGCTTTCAGCCAGTGCAGAATATCTCTATGAACGTCTCGATTCAGAGGACTTTACAAACCCCTTCAATCCAAAAGTTAAAACGCAACGCTTTCCTCTGGGCATCAACTATTATCTCCCAAACGGGTTTTTCACCCGAATCAAAGGTACCTTCATTGATCAAGAGGGGATGTTTAAAGATGTCGCATCGGGTAAATTCTTAGACGACGGCGACAGGTTTTGGTTGGTGGATGCCTCGGTCGGTTACCGCTTGCCGAAGCGTTTGGGCTTCTTAACACTGGCGGTTAAAAACCTACTCGACGAAAAATTTCGATTCCAAGAGACTGATCTCGGGAATCCATCCATCCAAGCGGAGCGCCTAGTTTTTAGTAAACTGACACTGGCGTTTTAGGCGAAAATAGAATGAGTTCTACATTTAACCGGGCGACTATTTATGGAAGGGGGTGATTAGCGAAAGAGATCAGAGCAAAATCAATTTCAATACCAACTAGGATGTAAGTAGTCAAATCACTTAATCATTGCAATTTATTCATGGAGGAAAAAATGGCAGATGAATATACAGAAGTAAAATTAGCAGTCTATCCTGACGGAAAAGTAACAGTCTTAAACCCGAGCGAACCACCGATAGTCATGAAACCTGGAGATCCACCCTTTGTCCCTCCGAAGGGAATTACAGCGACAAACACAATTGGGGTTATTCGCTCCAACCCAACCTATATTTGTGTTGGTGGGACAATTTATTGCATTTAACCCTTTTGGAGAAACTCTAGACGGGGAATCTATCTCGCTATTTGACTTGAGTCGCAGGTCATATCGTGAAGAGTCGGGGGTGCCATTTTTTTGAGAGCGTCCCCGGCTTACTCTCCCTTACGCATCGTTATCCATCTTCGCTTCCAAACAACGTCGTTTTTCATCACCCTCCAAAAGGCGGCGGGTGATGGCCTTAACAAAGAGGCTTAACCATTCGGTGCGATGCAATTCACCTTCCAACTCCTCCCGCGTGACCACGATCAACGAAACCGGAAGCAATTTAGCCCGAAATTCGGCTTGAGCTTGTTATCCTTTAGTTCGGTCGTGTGCTTTTTTATACACCTTCCCTCGCTCCCTTTTTCCGATCGCAAGGACATAGATGACAAGATGTTGATCAGAAATCTCATAGACCAATCTATAGCCAGCCGATCGTAGTTTAATTTTGTATACGTTCTCAAAACCGCTCAGTCTGCTTGCCGGGACATGAGGATTCCTCAGGCGTTCTTTCAATTTCTTTTTGAATTGTTGTTGAAGAGGCGAAGACAGTTTCTTCCATTCTTTTAGGGCAATCGGAAGAAACTTGAGACTATAAATCATCAAGTGCTATCGCAACAGCGCTCCCCAGGTCTTTTCTGCGGGTTTTTACAAGTTTTCCTAATTCATAGTCGTCTAAAAGATCCATCATCCACTCATAAGTGTCTGCGGGTATCAGATAGGCCGTAGGCTTGTTGTGATTTAAAATCGCAACGGGAGAGCCCTCAGCTTCATTTAACAGGGCCGTTGGATTCTTCTTTAGCTCAGAGATACTTGCAGAACAATTGGCGAAAATCTGTTTCATCAATGCCTCCATAAAAGACCTGAATTAAGCGCTGACTTTAGATCATTTATGAGGCAAAATCAAACGAACGCGGGCTTAGGCAGTGAGTAAAAATTTCAAACTGATGCATCATTTTTAATTTCGGCTTCCAGACGGCGCAGCTTTTCATCTCCCTCCAAAAGGCGTCGGGTGATGGCCTTGACGAAGAGGCTTAACCATTCGGTGCGATGCAATTCACCTTCCAACTCCTCCCGTGTGACCACGATCAAGGAAACCGCTGTGCTCGTCGTAACCGTAGCCGTTCGCATCTGTGATCCAAAAATCGCTGTTTCTCCGAAAACCTCTCCTTCACCGAGTTGGCAGATCCACTGAGGTTTATGATCGACATTTTTGTGAACCTCGCAGGTTCCGTTTAGGATAATGTAAGCGGCGTTGGCCTTCCGTCCTTCTTGTACAATGACGCAGCCCTTGGGGAGGTGTTTCGTCTCAAACCACCCGCCTCCCCGCAGAAAGTCCTCAATCTCATTCATTAGGGCATCGACAGTCGGGTAACGGGATGCCTGGTCCGAACTTAATGCACGCATTGCAATACGACATAATCCCGGAGGGAGTTTTCGATCTTTCACGACGACCTGCGGCCCTTGAATGTCTCCTTGATCCGCCAGGGCCCTGATGTCCCGAACCGTCTTTCCAAGATAAGGGGCGCGTAAGGTCAACATAAAATAAAGCAAGCCGCCAAGACCAAAGATATCGGTTCGTTCGTTGATGTTTTCATTTTTGCTCCGGGCTTGTTCAGGAGCCATGTAGGCGGGCGTACCGGATAATGAACTCTTTCTTCC
This sequence comes from Nitrospirota bacterium, assembly GCA_029261195.1. Classification (GTDB taxonomy): domain Bacteria; phylum Nitrospirota; class Nitrospiria; order SBBL01; family JAADHI01; genus JAJDBU01. The sequence continues at coordinate 43,386 of JAJDBU010000038.1, forward strand.
TTGTAAGCGGGTATTGTCGGTCTCTTCAGCTACACCTTCACCTGCTTTAATTGATTGATTTTCTTTGATTAAATGAGCAATGCCCCAATCCACCACATAGACCTGCCCATGGGTCCCGACCATGACGTTGCTGGGCTTAAGGTCACAATGCACCACGCCCCGACTATGCGCAAAGGAAATGGCATCACATATTTTTAAGAAGATGTTCAACCAGTGCCTCATGTTTTTCCCAATCACACTTTCGGGATCTTCTGCCTTCAATGCATCGCATAAGGTTTTACCCTCCACCAGCTTCATGGTAAAACGCTTAGGCCTGCCGTCATCATCCATTTCGATGTCATGAACCGGGATGATGTTTGGATGATCCAAACTCGCCATGATTTTGGCTTCTTCAAAGAAGCGGTCTCGATTGTACTGAGGGGTGTCTGGCTTCAACTCCTTTCTGGCAATCTGACGATGTAACAATTTATCACGCACCTTACAGACCGTACTTGTCCCGCCTTGCCCAAGGACTTCCTTCTCCTCAAAGCGGGAAGAAGCGGTCATTTTCACGGAGTTCTCCCGAACTTGGCTTGGGATGTGAATGGTTTGATCGAGATCCTCTGGAAGGTCGTAAGCGAGCGAAGTGTCCGTGTTTTTCTTCTTAGCCGCTATGGTCCCTACAATAGGCTTAGGGGGTGTTCTCAATTAATAAGCCCTCACTTCAACAATCATCTCTAGTTCGACAGGGGCATCAAGCGGCAAAGAAGTCACCCCCAGCGCCAGGCGGGCATGGCGACCAGGATCTCCAAAAATTTCAACAAGCAGATCGGAAGCGCCGTTGGCGACAAGCGCTTGTTGGGTAAAGCTTGGAGACGAGGCAACATAAACCGCAATCCGGACGACCTTTGTCATCTCATCCAGCGAACCCGTTTCGGCTTTGATGACGGCAAGACCGTTTAGCAAGGCAATACGGGCTGCTTCAACAGCCTGCTCAAGCGTCAGGGCTTCTCCGATTTTTCCGCTTGAGAGCAACTGCCCCTCAACAAAAGGAAGTATTCCGGAGAGAAACAGGAGGGTCCCAGTCCGGACGACCGGCACATAAGAGGCCACCGGTTTCGGCGCTTGAGGAAGCTTAAGTCCGAGTTGTTCTAATTTTTTTTCATAATCCATCGTTTTAAACCATCAAAGGTAAAAAGCTTTCTCCAACAGAAAGCGGTGGGACTTGAAAAATCTCAGCGATCGTTTGACCCAGATCGGAGAAACTTGCCCGGTCACCCAGCTTGATCCCCACATCACTTCCCTTGCGATAGACCAGGAGAGGGACGTATTCCCGGGTATGATCCGTTCCGGGGAAAAGGGGATCGTTGCCATGATCGGCTGTGATCATCAGTCTATCCCCTTTTTCCATCTTTGAAATAAAAGAGGGAAGCCATTGATCAAAGCGCTTCAGGGCTTCGGCATAGCCCGCCGGATCATTTCGATGACCGTAAAGCATATCAAAATCAACAAGGTTCGTGAAGATCAAGCCCCGGTCTATTTGATCTAAAGAACGAAGCGTCTGCTCCATGCCGTCTTCGTTATTTCGGGTATGGATTGCACTCGATAGACCCCGACCGGAAAAGATGTCGTCAATCTTGCCGATCCCTAGCACTGGAATACCTTTCTGAACAAGCCGGTCCAGAAGCGTTTCAGATGTCGGCGGCAAACAGAAGTCCCTGCGTCGTTCGGTTCGTACGAAATCTCCGCTTTCTCCGGTAAAGGGGCGTGCGATGACTCTCGCCAATTGATGCGGTGGTTTCAGCAAATTTCTTGCTATTTCACAAAGTGCATAGAGTTCAGTCGGGTTGATGAGCCATTCGTGGGCAGCGATTTGAAAAACGGAATCGGCAGAGGTATAGACAATCGGTGATCCCGATTCCAGATGCTGGCGACCTAGGTCTTGAATGATTTTTGTTCCGGAGGCCACGCAGTTTCCCAAGACCTTCCGTCCGATTTTTTCCTCAAACGGACGAATGACTTCGGGTGGAAAGCCGTTTGCGTAGGTCGGAAACGGTTCCTCTGTGATGAGTCCCATCATTTCCCAATGTCCGATGAGCGTGTCTTTTCCGGAGGAGGACTCAGCCATCCGAGCGAAGGATGCGATAGGACGGGCATGCGCTGGAATCCCTCGAAAATGCCCGAGATGCCCCAAACCACATTGCGCCAAATGCGGCAGCTCAAGACCATCGACTGCCTCCGCAAGATGCCCAAGCGTATTGCTGCCGACATCTCCATATTTTTGTGCATCAGGGAGCGCTCCGATGCCAAGGCCGTCAAGGACGATGACGATTACCCTGCTTCTTTTCGGATGCAACTGGGGCATGCGCTCTTGCCTTTTTTACCCAATTGAAACTTTCGGACGGCGGCGTTGTGTTCTTTCAGGGTAAGAGAAAAGTAGTGGGTGCCGTTTTTTTTAGAAACAAAATAAAGATAGTCCACATCGGCCGGATAAAGGGCGGCATGGATGGCCTCTTTTCCGGGACTCGCAATCGGGCCGGGCGGAAGCCCTTTTACACGATAGGTATTGTAGGGCGAGGCGTGTTTTAAATCTTTTCGTGTCAGATTACCGTTGAAATTTTTCAGTGAAAAAATAACGGTCGGGTCGCTCTGCAAGCGCATCTTTTTTTTGAGTCGATTGTGAAAGACCGCAGAAACAATCGTTCTTTCTTCCGGAACGGCGGTCTCTTTTTCGATAATTGAAGCCAGCGTGACGACCTCCCGCTGCGTCATGCCAATGCGGTCCGCCTGTTTTTTATAAGCATCATCGTAGACCAACTTAAATTGGGACGCGATCCGGACAACGATTTGATCGGGAGGGATCTGTTTTGTAAAGCGGTAGGTCTCCGGGAAAAGAAAGCCTTCGAGGCTGTCCCCGTCAAACCCCAGGGCCTGAATGATTTGGGGGTTACGGCCTATCTGCTGAAAAATCTCAGCCTCGACCAGACCGGCACGCTCCAGTATTTCAGCAATTTCCTTTAGGGACTTACCCTCTGGAATGACAACCCGGTATTGGAGAACCTCTCCCTTCACCAGGGTGTCGAGCAAGAGCTCCGGAGTCATTGCACGGTGGAGACGGTATTCTCCCGGTTTGATTTTTGTCTCTTGCCGGGTCAATTTCCCGAAAAGACGAAAGGAGAATTCACTTGTGACCAGTCCTTCGTCAACCAGAAGCTTGGTCACTTCGCGAAATGAGGCACCCTCTTTTATTTCGATGACTCGGTCACTCGCGTCTGAGGAAGGTGAATGCTTTAAAAATTGACGGGCCTGAAAAAGGCTGACGCCGATAACAAGGAAAAAACCTACAAAGGAAATGAGGGTGATTTTTTTGAACATCATCACTCCCTGAAATTGGATTATATTGTCGTCAGGTTCCCTCCCTTAAAATCAAAGAGAGGAGGAGGGCGACACTCCTTAAGAAGATGCCCTTGATTCAGATGACGCAGAAGATGGACTTGCTTTATTTTCGCCGTCACGACTCTCCCACTGTTGAAACCGACCGGACAGCTCATGCAGCTCTTTTTCCAGGCGATTGAAGTCGTCTTTCGTCGGCAGGGAAACTTTGGTGACAACCCGACTGCAAAGATCAGCCGCTTTTTGAGACATCTGCTCCTTACGGTTCTCACAGCGATTTTCGATAGATTCAAAAAATTCTTTAACGCGGCGTGCTTCGTTGCTCTGGTTCTCTTCCCCTTGCGTTGCAAGTTCGTCAACAAGCTCCTTTACCCGACCGGAGAGACCCAAGCCCATGAAGGCCGCTTTTTTTATGACGCTAAACATATCAACACCTCTTTAAGGACTCTGGACCAGGAACAGGCATGCCTCAGGACATGCCTCGAATGATTTCAAGCGATTGGGCCAATGCCGCATCCAGTTTGTCGGTCCGTTTTCCTCCGGCTTGCGCCATTTCCGGTTTGCCGCCACCGCTTCCATCGACTAAGGCCGCGAGCGCCTTTGCAATTTTTCCGGCCTGATAACGGGCGGTCCAATCGGGAGTCACCATGACGACAATCGATACCTTCTCCTCATCGGGAGAGGCGGCCCCCACGATGATAATACCAGATTGCAGCAAATCGCGTAAATGATCGGCTCGAGCACGGATGATCTTGATGTCCGCAGGCGGAATTTTTTCCTTAAGCAATGAAAGATCTCCGATTTTCTGAACACCGGAGAGGGGATCTTTGGCGCCACCACTCTGCGCCTTGCGAAGGTCCGCGATCTCCTGCTCCTTTTTCTGCAAAACTTCCAGGAGGCGCTCGGTTTTCTGAGGCAATTCATCGGGGCGGCTCTTTAGCTGGACGGCGACCTTTTGTAAACAGTGTTCCTGAGTTTTCATCCACGCGTAGGCAGCGCGTCCGGTCAGGGCTTCAATCCGCCTTATCCCGGCGGCAACGCTGCTCTCTTTCACAATCTTAAAGAGACCGATTTCTCCGACCCCCCGGCAATGGGTGCCGCCGCACAACTCGCTGCTGAAATCACCCACCGAGACCACCCGGACTTCATCGCCATATTTTTCCCCGAAGAGGGCCATCGCGCCCGTATCGACCGCTTCTTTCATGCCCATGATGTTGGTTTCGACCGCCGTTCCCTTAATAATCCGTCGGTTGACCTCGGCCTCGATTCTGTCAATCTCATGGGAATTTAAGGCTGCAAAATGCTGAAAATCGAAACGGAGGCGATCGGGGGAAACGAAGGAGCCGGCCTGTTTGACATGGTCTCCAAGAATTTCCCTCAGCGTGGCGTGAAGCAGGTGAGTTCCGGTGTGGTTCCGTGCCGTGTCATGGCGGCTTGCTTGTTCGACAAGCGCCCGGTAGACCTGGCCGACTTCAATTCTACCTTGCTTCACCTTTCCGTGATGGAGGCTGAGCTCACCCGATGCTTTACTCGTACGATCAATCTGAACAAGCGCTGACTTTGAAGAAAGACTTCCCTTATCTCCGGCCTGCCCCCCCGATTCGGCATAAAAGGGGGTAGTTTTGATTAGGAGCGCAATCTCATCCCCTGCCTCAGCCGATGAGACCAATTCGTCTTCTTTGATAATCGCCAGCAGAGGCGTTTCCGACTCAAGCTGTGTGTAGCCGACAAAGTCGCTTTTTCCATGACGGTCGAGCAAGGTCTTATAAATCGTATTACTTTTAGAGGTCGAGACCTTCTGCTCAGCCCCGACCCAGGAGCGTCTGGCCCGTTCTTTTTGTGCGGTCATTGCCGCGCTGAAACCCAAGAGATCGAGTTTTAAGCCGCTCTCAATCGCAATCTCTTCGCTCAGATCAATCGGAAAACCATAGGTGTCATACAGGGTAAAAAGTGAGGCCCCCGGAATGCTTTCCTCTCCCTTTTTTTTGAGCCCTGTGATGATCTCTTCAAGAAGCTGCACGCCCTGATTAAGCGTATGGATAAAGCGCTCTTCCTCCCCCAGAATCATTCGTTTGATCTGAGCCTCTTGTTGCTTCAATTCTGGATAAGGGCCGGACATTTGCTCAATCAGCGTTTGGGTGAGGCCATGCAGAAAGGGTTCGTAAAAACCGAACTGTCGTCCAAAGCGAGCAGCCCGGCGAAGAATGCGTCGAAAAACATAACCTCGACCTTCATTCGCAGGAACGACCCCGTCAGCGGCAAGAAAAGTCAGAGCGCGGAGATGATCGGCAATGACCCGACCCGGCATGGCGGCAAGCACCTCCTCCTCCGAACGATTTGATTCTAAGGCAATAGCCTGAAAGAGTGGGCGAAAGAGGTCTGTTTCGTAGTTACTGAAGACGCCCTGGCAAACCGCCGTAATTCGCTCCAGCCCCATTCCCGTGTCGATACTCGGTTTGGGTAAAGGACTCAATTTCCCGGACAGATCCCGGCTATACTGCATAAAAACAAGGTTCCAGATTTCAAGATAGCGATCACATTCACAGCGCCCAATCCCGGGACAATCGGCATGGACGGCTTCGCCCTGGTCAAACATAATTTCCGAGCAGGGGCCGCATGGCCCGACATCCCCCATTTGCCAGAAATTGTCCTTCTCTCCCAGTCGGATAACCCTCCTGGCAGGCACAATTTTTTCCCAAAGGGCTGCGGCCTCATCATCGTCCTTGTAAACGGTAATAAAGAGTTTGGAGGGAGGGAGTTGATAGGTCTTTGTCAGCAGATCCCATGCGAAACGGATGGCCTCTTCCTTAAAGTAGTCGCCGAAGGAAAAATTGCCAAGCATCTCAAAAAAAGTATGATGGCGTGCAGTTTGGCCGACATTATCAAGATCGTTGTGTTTTCCCCCCGCCCGAACACACTTTTGAGATGAAACCGCCCGCTGGTAAGGTCGAAGCTCTTCTCCTAAAAAAGTCGATTTAAACTGGACCATTCCCGCGTTGGTAAAAAGGAGGCTCGGGTCGCCAGCCGGGATGAGGGATGCACTTGCCACCTCGGCATGGCTTCGCTCCGAAAAAAATCGAATAAACTCCGCCCGAATTTCTGATGAGGTCATCAATATTCCATAAACCGCTAAAATCTGTAGAATTCCGGCTTATCTTATTCATTTCAGGGCCTATTTTGCAAGGCTGGCGGAGTTGACCGACATACCTCACAAGGTTCAAGATCGTCACAGGTGAGGGCGATTTTTGAAACAGCGTCATTAATAATCCAAGTAGGAATGTAGACGAAAACAGTTATTCCCAGAGGGCGTTTTCAACTAGGCTCTGTCGATATTGATCTATGAGAGAATCTCCTGAATAAGGAGTTTGAAATAGAATTATCAGAAAATTTGCATCTTTTTATTGAAGCGCTTATCTTCTCAGAGTATTTAAGGAACTTAGAGAGACCATGACAAACAAGAGCCAGCGCACGCACTCCGCCATTCTGATGATTGCCTGTCCGGATCAAACTGGATTGATCGCCGCTGTGACCCACTTTATTCGTGAGAATGGAGGAAATATTATTCATCTGGAGCAATATGTGGATGGTGAATCGAGTCATTTTTTTATGCGCCTTGAATGGGACCTTCAGGGTTTTAATCTTCCGATGGATCAATTTGAAAAATGCTTTCAAGAATCGATTGCGGCACAGTTCGACATGAGTTATCAGCTTTATGCCTCTGATGAAAGACCCCGCCTGGCGATTTTCGTTTCAAAATATTCCCACTGCTTGTTCGATATTTTGTCTCGCTATCAGGCGGGTGAATGGCAGGTTGATATTCCCTTAATCATCAGCAATCATCCGGACCTCGAAGTCGTCGCAAAGAATGTGGGAATCGACTTTTATCTTTTCAAAATCAACAAAGAAAATAAGAGAGAGCAGGAAGAGAAGCAGCTTCGCCTGTTAAAATCACACAAGATCGACTCGATTGTGCTTGCCCGTTACATGCAGATACTGAGCGATGATTTCGTTCGCCATTATCCCCAGCAAATTATCAATATCCACCATTCCTTCCTTCCCGCCTTTTCGGGAGCGAAACCCTATAATGCAGCCTATGATCGAGGGGTTAAGATCATAGGGGCGACCAGCCACTATGTGACGGCGGAACTGGATGCCGGGCCGATTATTGAGCAGGATGTCGTTCGAGTCAGCCATACCGACACGGTTGAAGATTTCATTCGTAAAGGTCGTGATCTGGAAAAAGTCGTTCTTTCACGGGCGATCTGGCATCACATGAAGCGGAAAATTTTGGTTTTTAAAAATCGAACGATTGTGTTTGTGTGATCTCCGAACTTTAAGGAGAGATGCTTGGAGAAATCCTACGACATCCTGATTGTTGGCGGCGGCATTATAGGGAGCAGCATTGCAATGGCCCTTTCAATGGCCGGTGCGAGCGATATTGCTGTTGTCGATTGTGATCTTTCCGGAAAGTGGGGTTCGTCTGAGCGTAATGCAGGAGGCGTTCGTGCCCTTTGGGACCAAGAGGTCAATGTCGCTCTTTCAAAAAAATCGATCTCATTCTACGCATCGCATGCGGCCGAGCTTGGTTTCCAGCAGAAAGGGTATCTTTGGCTCTACGATGGGGTAAGCGAAAAAAAATTTAAAGGCCGCTATCATCGTCTTGAGCAATCAGGATGCCTGATCGCGTCTTTGAATCCTATCGATATTGCAGACAGATTCCCTTTTCTTAACCGCTTGGATGGCGTGAGCATGGCGGCCTTTTCACCGAGTGATGGCCTGATCAACCCGAATCGACTTAAAAACTATTACCGTGACCAAAGCCCTGAGACCCAGGTGGATTGGATCGACAATCAAGTGGTCGAAGAAGTCAGTCTTGCGCATGGGCGACCGACCTCGGTTCGACTTTGCGCAGTGTCCACGGAGGATGAAGTCGAGCGCTTTCTTCTTGATCAGCTGAGCCCGAAGGACAGCCCCCGGACGGAGATTAAGGTTGGAACCCTCATCAACGCCGCCGGTTCATGGGCTCCCCGCCTCGCGCTATTGTATGGAACAGAAATCCCTTCTCTGCCTGTGCGACGTCAGGTCTCCATTCTGCATTGCCAGGGTCTTGATCTTAGCCCCTACGGGATGATTGTCGATACGACCGGTCTCTATTTTCACCCTGAAGCGGGAACCCTTCTGGCCGGTTATGCAGTGCCCTCAGAGGCCGCAGGTTTCCACTTTGAATTTGAAGGTGATGCCTTCTTTATGACCGAGGTCTGGCCTCGTCTGGCAGCAAGAAGTAGTCACTTTGATCGTCTGAAGCAGATCGGGGGCTGGGCCGGGCTTTATGCGGTGTCGCCAGACAACAGCGCAATCATCGGTTCGGTGCCGGGGCGACCCAATATTTTTGAGGCCCATTCTTTTTCAGGGCACGGAGTCATGCAGTCCTATGCCGTTGGGCAGGGTGTAGCCGAATTGGTCTTGCAGGGGGGATATCAGACGATTGACCTTGCTGGTCTTTCGGGCGATCGCTTTAAAAGAGGGGAGCTGGTAATGGAAGGGATGCTGATTTAGGTCCTAGTGTGGTGTCAAGCATGATGTGGCTAGGTTAAGGTTTTTCGTCCTCTCTGTTCCAATCGAATGGTTCGCTCTCTTTTGACGATAAACCGAAAGATGGACTCACGGTCGTCTTCCTTTATTTCTATGTACTTGACTCCGATTTCATACTTGGGTGTTGAATCTTCATTCCAGCCTTTCTGCTCTGAGTGGATCACTTCCCCCTCAATGCTCATTTCATTGAAAGGGAGAACCGGCAGAATCAATTTGAAGCGAAGTTTTGTTCCAACCTGCTCGGCTCTTTCCGAGGAAAGGCCCAGTCCGGATCCACTTAAGTCATGTACGATGGCCTCGTGAGGAAAAAGTTTTCTATCCCGTTCCCGCGACTGGGCCTTAATGAGATAGTTGACCTTCCAGTCAATCCAAAGAAGAAGCTCAAGCATCTGTCCATTCTCCTGATTGCCGCTGACATCAAACCTTGATGCAATTTGGGGCATTTCGATCAAGGAGATCGGATTCAAGTCGTTTTCTCCATCGTCTTCGTGACCTGCAGAGTCATTCTTAGAATCGAGGACACGATACAAGATCGGACATGCAGCGCTCACCCGGATATATTCTCTCTTTGGCTTATCCATAGAACTAATTAGGCTCCTTACTCCTGATAGGCCAGGACTTCCCATTTTTCGCTTTCAACCTTTTTGTTTTCGAAGGCTTCCGTCGCCATAATGCAGTTTCGACCTGCTCTTTTTGCCGCGTATAGGGCTTGATCTGCCTGGAGAAAAAGGGTTTCCGCTGTCCTGATGATTGGAAGAGCCGGGTAGTGCGCGATGCCGATACTGACTGTGACTGAAATGTCATTCATGGCCGCATCAAAACGATTTTTTTCCATCCGGCTTTTGATCCGGTTTGCGACGACCATTCCCTCTTGCAGGTTTGTTCCGGGAAGGAGAATGACAAACTCCTCTCCACCATAGCGGACAAGCACATCAATGTCCCGCAAGCTGCTTTGACAGATTTTGGCCACCTCGCGCAGTACGTTGTCCCCGACGAGATGTCCATAGGTATCATTCACCTTTTTAAAATAGTCGAGATCCAGAATCATCAAGGTAATCGGCGTGTTGTAGCGAACGGCCCGCCGGAACTCCCGCTCCAGGATTCCCGTGAAAGCCCTGCGGTTCAATACGTTTGTCAATGGATCTTTGACGGCAAGTTCTTCAACCTGCCTGTACATTTCGGCATTGCGAACTGCAATGGCTAAGGGTGCCGAAATCATCGAAAGTACTCTGGATTGATAATCGTAAAACAGACTGGAAGGCTGTGCTTCCCCTGTCTTGAGCGCAAAACCGCTTTTTTTACCACTTGCTCCCTTCGGTATTCGGATCAGACGAAGGATGCCTATCTTATTTTTTCCGATTTCAAGCGGGATCAGCACTTCTGAATCACCATAGCGCGTCATCGAATCAGCGATGTTTCGTTTGGACTTGGTAAAGCGTATGCCATCCTGCCGTGTTTCTTCGGCGATTTCTGCAATAAAACGGCTCCATTTGCCCCGGTCAGCCTCAATACGTGCCTCATCCCAGCCTTTCAGATAGAGGCAGGCAATGTCATACGGAACAATCTTTTTGATGTTCTTCATTAAGGAATCAATGACTTCATCGATATTGAGTGATTCGCTTAGTTTCTGGTTTAGCTGGTAAAGCTGGCTTAAATCATTGTTCCATTTTTTGAGTTGATCCCGCTCTTTGGAAAGCGCTTTGTTGCTCTTCTCCAGCTCATTTGAAAGCTCTAGCACCTCTAGAAGGTTTTCACGGTTTTTAAGACCTTTACGAATCGTTTTTTCAAGGCGTTTTGACGGAAAGGGCAGTTCCAGGTAATCGAATGCCCCAGCGCGAAGCAGAGCTCCGAGTTTTCCGGCATTGAGGCTGCACCCGATAAGAATCATAGTGGCCGTTGATTGTCGTTGTTGTAAAGACTTCATGAACTTTAAAACGCTGAAGTACGAAAAGTTTGTTTCGATGAGAATGATGTCTGCTTCTCCTTCAATGTTCAGTGAAGTCGAGCTTTGCATTTGGCATCCCTTTTCTTTGAGCATTTCGAGCAGCTTAAGATGCTTTCCCGGCTCCGGACTTAAAAATGATATTTTTGTGTTTTGTAGCATATTCCCTCCAGTGGCAAATTTATGTGCGACAGCCTATTACAGTATGAGTAATTTATCAACCTTCGTTGGAAATAAAAAAGGAGGCTCTGTCTGTTTTTTATTGATTTGTCTGTCTTGATTTGCAACTGGTGTGCCAAGGACTTTTGTTTTGGAGGCAGAGGAATCAGGAAGGGTGCGGGCTGGCGGTTCTGTAATAAACTCTGAATGCTTGTTTTCAATGGGATTGAATGAGATTTAGACATGCCGGCATGTTGTTCATTTTTCATATTCTGTGTCGCTATAAAGCCTGAAGTCCCTTCGAGAATCTCTTTCGGCTTGTCTAGTAAACATTTGTTTTATATGATTAATTTTATTTTGTCACATGCATTTTTGACAACAATGAACAGCTCATTGAGTTGGAATGGTTTTGTGAGATAAGCCTAGGGCATTGCACAAATGGCGTCGATGGCGGAGCTGAGGGAAGCGTAGTCGGCAATGATAATCAGCAGAGTGAGCGGAGCGTGTTCTTTTATTTTTTTAAGAGATCAAGGCCCTTGAGTCCTGGCTTATTTAGACCTTTTCGCACAAGATTAAAACTGTCTTTGTCAAAGTTTTGACAGGAGTCAATCCCAAGGTTAGTTGAAAATTGATAGATGACCTATGCTGCTTTTGATTGATTTTGATCTTGAGCGAATTTCTCCATATTACTTTTTAGCAGTGGAAGAAACCTATATCCTTTTATCTTTCTGAGCGAAGGTT
>JAJDBU010000039.1 GCA_029261195.1 Nitrospirota bacterium
CTTATAGGACAAAAGATGCCGCTTATGAGCTTGCGAGTGACATGAGTGAAGGATCAGATCAGAAAAACGTGAGAAATTTTTCTCACGAAATCGCTGTGCTCCTTCTGAGGGGTAAGCGGGCCTGACTTTTTCAGTAAGCCCTAATTAGAAAGATGACTATTAAAAATAAACACAAGACTACTTCTACCTTTCTTCTTTTTTGATCCTTGTCTTTTCTTGTCGATACACTTCAATATGCAGGGAACTGCTTTATAAAGAAATTTCAAGCCGTGATAAAAAAAAGCAACAAGAAACATCCACTCCAAAAGCACGGCTCCAAATCCTAGTGCGTAGAATATTTGCCCTTGAAGGTCTAAGGCGATGAATTCATCCAAATCAAAGATATAGATCATGGATTAGATTCTCGAATCTAACAGGTGAATTGATTTTTTCATCTAACTTCCCTATTTTGTCGTGACGTGCGAATCTCTGCCGTTATTTGTTTCATTGAGTAGTAGAAAATAGCTGGTAAAGCCACTTGACAGACGATTCCTGCGGTACTGCTGAGTAGGTAGTTGATTCGTTCTAGCGCGTTTAGATTTCTGTAGTGTGAAATGGAGTTTAGTGCTTGGTCGATTATTTCTTTCATGATTAGGGATTTCCTTATGTAGCAACAATGACTCGCTTTTATGTATCGGCTATATATTAACCGATACATAGTGTCAAGAGATTTTAATTTTTATTATGACTATTAGAGATCGAGTGATTGAAGTTCTAAGGAAATCGAAGTTGAGCACGACTTCCTTAGAGAAAGAAACAGGTATTGATCGCTATATCTGGGCCAACCTTAAAAAGAAAAACCAGCGAGTAAATGAAGACCACATGGAAGCAATAAACAAATTGTTTCCGCAATTTACTTATTGGATTCAAACAGGGAAGACCATCCCGGAAGCCGGACAGATTAGTCCAGATGTCGAAGAAACACGACTAAGCCTGAAACAAGGGAAGGCCGGATAGTTGCCCAGCGCGTGTTCTCGCGTTGGTTCGGCCAAGGATCGAACGAGTGATAAGGGCGGGTGTTTGATTCTCCTTCCAATATTCAATAAACAAGTCTGATCGGATTTTTACCCGGCGCGTGTTCTCGCGTTGGCTTTTCCGGCCTGATTAATCAAACATTTTATTAAATCTTGGCTTTGCGGGTGTGCCCTATGAGGTGGACCCCAAGTGTGACACAGTGAATTGGTTTTTGTAAGTGAAATCCTGAATCATATTCATACTGCTTTTGGAAGTCCCGATGGCAGGTTATAGTAAATCTGATCGGGAGTCATTCTATTCAGACTGGCATGTCGCCTGTCTTGATTATAAAACGCCAACCAAATACCAATGCCCTCTTTTGCCTGTGCGACTGCATCATAAGCCTTGAGATAAACTTCCTCGTATTTCAGGCTACGCCAGAGCCGCTCAATAAAGACGTTATCAATCCAACGCCCCTTTCCATCCATACTGATCTGAATGCCCTTGTCTTTTAGAATGTCACAGTACAACCCCAATGGTTTTAAACGACTCGCCTGAGGGACGGCAGATGAACCGCAGCATTGAAATTGTGCTTGTTCCCAAAGAAAAATAACAATAAATTCTTAAAAATCCCAGCTCCTTTTCCTGACCGGTCTTAGTCGGCCGGTCAGGTCTTTCAAACCCGCTTCAAACACAGAAGCCCACGCAAGTGCTTGATGGTTTCCCTTCCCCAATACCTTCTCCCTCTATTTACAAGCTCCCTCCAAACTGACATACTCCCGCCCGCTTAAAAATCGTTATCACCGCAATAAAGTGAGGAAATGATATGTCGGAAGTGCGTGTCCGTTTTGCTCCGAGTCCTACTGGATTTTTACACATCGGCGGAGCAAGAACCGCTCTCTTTAACTGGCTCTACGCCCGGCACCATCAAGGCAAATTCTTCCTCCGCATTGAAGATACCGACCAAGATCGATCAAGCGATGAGGCCATTGAGGCCATCCTGGACGGGATGCGCTGGTTGGGTCTTGATTGGGATATTTGGGAAGGTGGATCAGAAGAGACGGTTCGACAAACGGAACGTTTTAATCTCTATAAAGAAAAGGTCAGGCAACTGCTTGATGAAGGCAAGGCTTATCGCTGTTATTGCACTGCCGAAGAATTGGCAAGGCGTCGAACTGAAGCCATGAAGGCAAAACGGGTTCCGCGTTATGATGGGCGCTGCCGCAATCGGGAGGCTCAGGCGGACAATCAGCCTTATGCGATTCGGTTCAAAGCCCATACCGAAGGGCAGATCGTTATCAATGACATGGTGAAGGGGGAAGTCATTTTTGAAAGCAGTACAGTTGACGATCTCATCATCGCCAGGTCCGATGGCACACCGACCTATAATTTTTGTGTTGTTGTCGATGATGTCGCGATGGGCATGACCCATGTGATTCGGGGAGATGATCACCTCAATAACACCCCTCGCCAGATCCGGCTTTATGAGGCCTTTGGATATGCCGTCCCGAAATTCGGCCACCTGCCAATGATTTTGGGATCGGACAAGGCCCGACTTTCCAAACGACACGGGGCGACGGCGGTGCAACAATATCGACAGGAAGGTTATTTGCCCGAGGCGATGCTAAACTACCTCGTTCGCCTCGGCTGGTCTTACAAAGATCAGGAACTTTTTAGCCTTACTGAATTGGTCGAAAAATTTTCCGTCGATTCCATTGGGACTTCACCCTCCATCTTTAATCCCGAAAAACTGCTCTGGGTTAATGCCCATCACATCAAAACGGGTGATCCGAAACGCCTGACAGCTCCCCTCCTGCCTCTGCTCTCTCAATTGGGCATCAACACCAAGAGCATCGATTCTGAACGATTGGAGAGGATCATCTGTGCACTTCAGGAACGCTCCCGAACCATGATCGAGTTGGCCGAATCAGCGGCCTGCTTTTTTCTGGATGAAATTCCCTACGACGATAAAACTCAAAAATTCCTGAAAGCTGAAAATGTGCCAATCCTCAAAGCCGTTCGAGATTGTCTGCTTGATACGCCTTTTGAACATGATGCCCTGCTTGAAGCATTCAAGGCCATCTGTGAAGCACAGGATCTTAAACTGGCAAAAGTCGCTCAGCCGATTCGTGCCGCTGTCACCGGAAAGGTCGTCAGCCCCGGCATCTTCGATGTGCTGGAATTACTGGGTCGAGAGACAAGCCTCAAACGAATCGAAGGGCAGATTCAAAAACTGAGGGGGTAACATTTTTGAGAAACACCAGTGAGTGCTAGTCTCCAATCCAAGCGCAGCCCAATCGGCCTCTACATCGATTTCCCCTTCTGCATCGCCCGTTGTGCCTTTTGTGCCTTTCATGTGCAGGGTTTCCGCAGCCGGCAGGCTAAACGCTATCTGTGCGCCCTTCAAAACGAAATCGAGTTAGTCGCAGTATCTGGAGTACTTGAAGACTATCTCATTACCAGTATCTATCTTGGCGGAGGCACGCCCACACAATACGAGCCTGAAATCATCAGCGAGCTGATTGCATTTTGCCGCAAACGCTTTATCGTTTCAGACGATGCCGAGATTTCGCTCGAAGCCCATCCGGTGACCCTTGATCGTGAAAAGTTGCTTAAATTTCGCAAGAGTGGCATCAATCGCCTGTCTTTGGGGGTGCAATCTTTTTCCGATCAACACTTAAAAGCCCTGGGACGAAATCATACCGCCTTCGAAGCGGAGACCGCCTTTTACGATGCAAGATCCGCCGGTTTCAACAACATCGCCATCGATCTCATCTACGGGCTTCCAGATCAGACGGCCCTCGACTGGTACAGCACTCTTCAGCATGCCATCGCGCTTTCGCCGGAGCATCTTTCGATCTATGCCCTCTCTATTGAGGAAGGGACATTGTTTGGAAGGCTCGAAAAAGAAGGTCGGTTGTGCCTTCCTGCCGAAGAAGAAGTCCTCAATTTTTATGAAACGGCCCGAAGCCAATTTGCAGAGGCCGGATATCTTCACTATGAAATTTCTAATTTTGCCAAGGCTGGCAAACAGTGTCTTCACAACCTGCTTTACTGGGATAGGGGCGAATCGATGGCTTTCGGACTTGCCGCCCATTCCTATTTTAACCAGACGCATCGGGAAAACACTGAAGACCTTAAACAATATATTGAGGCGCTTGAGGCCGACAGGCTGCCATCGACCCATATCAACAAAATCGATAAGCGGGAGGAGAAGATTGATCGGATTATTTTCGGCCTGAGAAAAATAGGAGGAATTCCCTTGGATTTTTTTGAGGGCGATGCACAGATGAGCCTTACAAGAGATCGCCTTGCTCAAGACGGCCTGTTAAAAATTGAAAAGGAAAGAGTGGCGCTCTCCCCAAAAGGCTTTTCCCTAGCAGATGAGGTCGCCCTAGCCTTTCTCTAAGCCCCGATGGACCACCGGGATACCCGGAAAGATGTCTTTGATCTTGTCTTTAAATTTTTTTGCCGGTGACCTGTAAAATCTCTAGATTTTTATTATAGCGAGTGACGGCCCGATAAAGTGTTTTCCTTACGGCCTCATTGCCCCAGGGTTTCATGATAAAGTGCGAGACCACTTTTTTTTTGATGGCTTCTAAAATTGCGCTCTGATCAGGATGCCCACTCAAAAGTACTCGGACAATGCGGGGATATTTCTGCTTCACCCTGCTTAATAAGGCGAGCCCCCCTTCCCCCGGGATGACGTGATCGGAAAAAATGGCTGAGATCTCCCTTGTTCTAAACAACATCCAGGCGTCATCCGCATTTTCAGCGAGAAGGCTGTCAAAACCTTCTCGGTGGACAAGTCGGCTCAGGCTACTCCGAATGAGGGGTTCATCATCAACAATCATGATGCAATGACGTCTCATCATAACAGGCTTTCTCAGCTTGATTCAGTCAACACACCTTAGGCAGCCGGGAGGGTTGTTTCCAGTTCAAACGAACGGGACGGACAGACTTGTGCGACCAGGGCAGGTAAACGAATCATAAAGGTTGTGCCTTCTCCTATCTGACTCTCAACTGAGAGCCTTCCCTGATGTCTTTCGATGATGTCATGACTCAAATAAAGGCCGAGTCCCGTCCCTTTTCCGAGCAGTTTTGTGGTGAAGAAGGGTTTGAAGATCTTTTTAATGTTTTCCGGAGCGATCCCCGGCCCCGTATCCTGAATCAAGACAGACACCCTTCCCTCGCTCGCAAAGGTACTGATTGTAATCGTCCCGCCATCTTCCAGAGCCTGCGAGGCGTTGATCAGAATATTCATAAATACCTGGTTGAGTTGGTTGGCATAGCATTTCACCGGTGGCAGCGGCCCGAATTTTTGGATCACCCTGGTCTTCTCTTTTAAATTATGACGTACAATGTTGAGTGCCATTTGGATTTCTTCGTTGAGGTTGACAGACTGCATTTCCAGATGCCCGGTGTGGGAGAAGCGCTTGAGGTCATCAATAATTTCCTTGATCCGATCAAGACCTTTGCGCGATTCTTCTAGAATCGTTCCGAAATCGCTCAGATGGTGATCCACCTTCATCTCGGCACGTGCTTTTTTGAACCGGACAAGCTCCTGTGCCCTGAGGTGTTTATCATCTTCCTCTGTAAGACGTTTGATTTCGTACTCCACCAGCCGGGAGTAGGAAATAATATAGTCAAAATCCTGTTGCAGCATCTCAAGGTTGCTGCCGATATATCCAAGCGGGTTGTTGATTTCATGGATAATACCCGTCGTTAGGACACCGATGGATGCCATTTTTTCTTGCAACAAAATTTGGGCATCCTTCGATTTTATCTCTTCATGAGCCTGCTCAATATCAATGACTCTTTTATCTACAAGCCCTTCTAAGGCCTTGTTCGTTTCTCTGAGTTTTGCGACCAGGCTTAAGGTTTTTCGCAGATCTCTCGCGACAATTACATGGCCGATATGACCATTCTTCGCATCGCTCAGGGAACGGATATTGACATCGACAGGGATATGTACGCCTTTCGATCCGACAAAGGTCATCCGCTTTCCAGTGATGATCTTGTTCCTGGAAAAATGAACAGCATCGTCTTTTTCAAAAAAAAGATCGATCGCTTGACCGACGGAATTGTCGATATGAAAATCAAGCAGATCCTTCGCGGCGGTATTCATCCGCTTAATCCTGTTTCCCGTATCGATGACAATTAGGGCATCTCCCATAGAATCCATGACATTTTCGTTATACAAGAGCGCCTCATTCAAGTCCTTCTTCATCTTTTCAATGATTGAAGCAGAGTGTTGCAGTTCCTCCATATTTTCAACGATATTTTGAGAAATTCTTTCAATTGAATTACCCATTAATTGAAATTCATCAACTTGATCAGCGTCTGATTTCAAGTCCTCCCGGGTAATGTTGGCAATGCCATTAAAGACAGAGCGAATCGATTGGATAAGGTCCCAGATCAGGAAAATGCCAATGCCGCTTAGTAGGATCGTAGAGCTCAGAAGTAATGTAGAAGCGCGACTCGAAAGGTCTTCCCATATATAGAAAAAAACGAGCTGCGGAATCGTAAAGCACAGAGTCAGGGCGATGATGAGTTTGCCGACGATTTTTTTTGTATTCATACAGGCCTCAATCGGTTTTGAACAGTACTATCGTCCCTTGTGTACTGCAATATTCGATCCAGGATAGTTTTGGGGGCAGCCGGTAAAATGGGGAATCAGAGCAGAGAAAAATAATCAGTTAAAACAATTACTTAATAAACCGTTATTCTGTTCAGAATAACAGGGAAGAGCCAAAAATTGTCTCTTGTGTGTAATGGAATGGAGTTCGAGAACTCTTGTTCAGGGTCTCAGAATTATGGAAGCCGAAAGAGTCTCTCGGCGTTTATTGAGGTGGCTTCTGCGATGGTTTCGTATGACACATTTCTAAGTTCGGCCAATTTTTCGGCAACGAAACGGACGTAGGCCGGTTCGTTCCGTTTTCCCCGCTTTCCTTGAGGTGCGAGGTAAGGTGCATCGGTTTCGATGACAATCTTGTTCAGGTCAATCGTCGCCGCAGCCTCCTGGAGTGCCTCTGCCTTTTTAAAAGTCATGATGCCGGAAAATGAGATCATGAATCCGAGATCGATCCCTCTTTCAGCAATCTCTCTGTCTCCGGTGAAGCAGTGAAAGACGGCTCCGTGAGCCTCAGCATGTGCCTGGACGCCCTCATCCACCAGAAGATCAAAGGTTTCCTTCCATGCGTCCCGGGTATGTACAACAAGGGGAAGCCGTTTTTTTTTGGCCAGTCGGATCTGCGCAATAAAGGCGTGGCGCTGTTCTTTTAGCGTCGAGTGTTCGTAATATAAATCAATCCCGACCTCCCCCCAGGCAAGAACCTTGGGATGATCCGCAAGTTTTTCAAGCGCTTGAAGCATGTCATCATCAAGATCCTTTGCATCGTGGGGATGAAGACCCACTGTCGCCCATAAAAACGGGTGTTGTTCTGCCAGGGCGATTGCGTTTTGACTTGATTCCAGATCGGTACCGACTAGAATCATTTTTCCGACATCGGCCTCAAGGGCGCGTTCAATGACAAGCTCCCGATCGGCATCAAATTCCGAAAAAGAGATATGTGTATGGGTATCGATCAGCATAAGCCTGAAGTCCCTCAAAGGCCGAGTAATATACTGCGTTTAATTTTTGAATTCAAGACGAAGCCCTGGCTTCTTACACGGATTCTACGTAAAAAAAGACGTGAGCAGCTTAGATCTGTGCGGGTGAGTTTAGATCTTTAGTTCATGCTCGGATCTAGAGGCATTGTGGCATAAAACGCCCAGCGACTGCCGAGTCTCCGCATCATCTGTGGCCAGAGGACCGAAGGGTCGGCATCAAAAACCAGGGTTGAGTCGGGAGGCAGGATCTTCCAGGCACCCTCTTCAATCTCCACCTCAAGTTGTCCCGGTGCCCAGCCGGTATAACCGAGATAACAGCGGATTTCGCCACAATCCCCAAGCGCACCGGGCATTTTGATCCGATCAAGGTTTTTCGGTACAAAAACACCGTCAAAGACGCTGTGCCCCTCACTGACAAGGTCGCCCCGGCATAGGATCAGCATCCCGTTTTTTGCAACCGGCCCACCTGAATAGACCTTGTCTCCCTCCGAAACCTCCTCAAAACCATCAATCAAAGTTGTTACAGCCAGTTCTGTGGGGCGGTTCAAGACAACGCCTAAGGCACCATCACGGCTGTATTCGCAAAGCAGGATGACTGTTTGTCGAAAGTTAGGGTCATTCAACTTCGGCATGGCGACCAGCAAATTCCCTTTTGCCATCTCCAGGGTTTCTTCCTGTCTCATTTCACCTCCAACAAGGCATGTTATGAAAGGATAATATCTCTATCTTCATGTTAACGCTTCATTGAAGACTTGGCAAGGCCCGAGAGGTCAGGCCCGAACAGAGAAGCCAATGTCGTCCACTGGAGACTTATCCCAGAGAAAGCAGCCACTGATAGAAAGGCCAACTCAACAGAGTCACGGCGATTGCACGAGGCATGCTGCGGTAGCCAAATGACTCCTTGACCCCAACTACCATCATAGCAAGCATCCAAAGCATTGCCCCGACCGAGACGATCCCGGCAAAAGGAGGGAGGTAGGCGAGCAAACGGATCAGACCCGGCACACTGGCAAACCCGGCGATTCGAAACAGTGCACCGATTTCTGTTTGCGTGTCGACCTCCCGAACGACCTTTGCCCCGAGGATGTAAATTAAAAGGACCCAGGCGAGCCAGGCAACGAAGGCAAATAGTGCTGCAAGGAGAATCCTGTCCGGGTATCCACCGGAGTTGCCAATCCCTGTTGCGACGCTGGAGAGGGCTGCGATAATAAAGGCCTGTTTCAGCACTCCCCGGTCTGCTGCGATGCCTGAATAGGCCTGCGGGTCTAGTTGGATTGAACCAATCAAATACTTAAAAAACATTTGTGTGCGAAATATAGCATGAAGAGAGATAGTTGAAGCAAGAAAAAATACCTTACGTATTCCTCAAAATATCTCATTAAAAAGGAAAAACAACAATATGTCTTGGAGGGATTGGAGGGTTTACAAGAATTTTCCCCTGTGCTAAGAGTACGCGTGAAAAGTTGAAACATGCGTTTTTCAAAAACCTTGCAAGTCTTTTCTGCTGATTTTTCGAATTGGCATTGGAAACTTTCTTCTCTTAAATTTTCGCCTCCTGACCAACGCCTAGGCATAACACGAGAAGATATCTTTGTCTTCCAAGAATACAATGATTCCTGTAGGACCAAGCCTTCCTGATCGCTCAAATCGCGTCCTTTGGTTGCGTGCCTCTTTGTCCCTTTTTATGCTCATCCCTCTATTTTATGATGGCACGGCACGCATGGTACACCAATGGTCCTCTAATGAAACCTACAGCCATGGCTTCTTTGTTCCGGTCATTTGCCTCTACCTGATCTGGGAGCGGAGAGAGAGATTACAGAAGATGCATCTACGGGGTTCCTGGTGGGGCTTTGCCGTGGTTTTTGGTGGTCTGGGACTCTTTTTTGTCGGCGAATTCGCCACCCTCTATGTCGTCATTAATCTATCTCTGCTGGTTGTCCTGGTTGGCCTCACACTTGCGGCCATCGGAGGTCGGGGTGTTCGCGAAATTGCCTTTCCCCTCTTTTACCTCTTTGTAATGATCCCGCTTCCCAACTTTCTCTACCAAGGGCTTTCTGCCTGGCTACAAATGATTTCCTCTAAACTGGGTGTTGGATGCCTTCAGTTTGTCGGGGTCACTGCTTTCCGTGAAGGGAATGTCATTGATCTCGGTCCGATTCAACTCCAGGTTGTTGAGGCCTGCAGCGGACTGCGTTATCTCTTTCCCCTTGCTGCTCTGGCCCTGATTTGCGCATATCTGTTTAAGGATAAAATGTGGAAGCGGGTACTCTTATTTCTTTCAAGTTTCCCGATCTCTGTTTTTTTAAACGGTTTTCGGATCGGCATCACGGGCATCTTAGTCGATCTCTACGGTAAGGGACCGGCGGAAGGTTTTTTTCATAGTTTTTCAGGCTGGATTCTTTTTGTGAGCAGTTTAATTCTCCTTATGGGGGAGATGCTGATTCTGGGTCGCATCGAAAAAAATGGACGATGGCGGTCGCTTGGTGAATTGTTCGGGCAAATAAACAGGGGGAAGCCTAACCAGAGCGGGCATGAGATGCCGGAGCGGAAAGCGTTTCAATCGAATACGCCTGGACCGGCTTACCTGTTTTCAATAGCCCTCCTTGTCCCGGCGCTGATCGGGTCCAGTCAAATCGGATCTCGACTGGAACATCCTCCGGAGCACCGCAGGTTTTTGGATTTTCCTCTCCAAGTCGACGATTGGAAAGGAAGACCGATCACAATGGAACAGCAATTTATCGACGCCCTTCGTTTTGACGACTATCTCCTTGTCGATTATCACCGGCCCGATGGGTCCCTGGTCAACCTCTATTCCGCGTATTATCGTTCACAGAGAAAGGGACAATCGGTTCATTCCCCCAGAACCTGTATTCCCGGAGGAGGCTGGAAAATCACAAGCATTGAAGAAAGAGAAATCCACAGCCGTGGTACGGCAACTCCGCTTCGGGTAAACCGTGTTTTGATAGAAAAAGATGAGTTGAAACAGGTCGTTCTCTATTGGTTTGCCGGGCGCGGCAGGAACATTACAAATGAATATCTCGTAAAATTCTACCTCTTGTGGGATGCCATCACGAAAAACCGGACCGATGGTTCGCTTGTTCGTCTAACCTCCCCGGTGATGCCGGGAGAAGACGAGTCGATTGCCGAAGCGCGTCTGATCGTTTTTACACAGAAGATTGATCCGCTTTTGAAACAATATATCCCAGATTAACAGCCTGGTAAATAAATCTGGAGATATCTTATCTCCAGATTTATTGGTTTTTTTAATTTTTTTAATTTAATTGCAGTTTTAATAACAACAGGGAATTTCCAATGGAAGTTCGTCTTTTTGCCACTTTTTCCATCGCATTGGTTTTGAGCATCTCTGCGACCCCCCTACTGTGTATGCTTTCAAAGCGCTACGGTCTTTTCATTCAGGCCGATACGCGAGGGGTACATGATGTGCCTGTCTCCAGGGTTGGCGGAATCGCCATCGCCTTGGGTATTCTCACGTCGATCATTTTTTTGCTGCCCCAGGACAAAACCCTTCTTGCCTATATATGCGGCGCATTGATCATCTTAGTTGCCGGTGTTTGGGACGATCTGTCGCCGCTCGGCTATAAGGCAAAATTCGCCGGGCAGTTACTTGCGAGTGCGACTGTCGTTTATGGAGGAAATATCACACTGGAGCGTCTCCCGATGTTGGCGGAGGTGTTTCTTCCTCAATGGGGAATGCCACTCCTAACGATGGTCTTTTTCATAGGAGTGATTAACGCAGTCAACCTCTCCGATGGCCTGGATGGTCTTGCCGGAGGCCTGTGCCTCCTGAGTGCCGGAGGATTTGCCACCCTGGGCTATATGGCAGGCAATGGCTTTGTTACAGTTGTCGCTATCGCGATGGTTGGAGCGATTAGTGGTTTTTTACGATTCAATACGCACCCGGCCAATGTTTTTATGGGAGACACCGGGAGCCAGCTTCTTGGCTTCTCTCTCTGCATGCTTGTCGTTATCCTGACGCAAT
Source organism: Nitrospirota bacterium (assembly GCA_029261195.1). Classification (GTDB taxonomy): domain Bacteria; phylum Nitrospirota; class Nitrospiria; order SBBL01; family JAADHI01; genus JAJDBU01. The sequence continues at coordinate 11,606 of JAJDBU010000039.1, forward strand.
CAACAATGGGCGATTACAGCCTCGGCATCTCTCTTTTTATCCTTGGCTTGCCCATAATCGATATGCTTGGCGTGATACTCCAGAGGACGATCAATAGACAGTCTCCTTTTTTGGCGGATCGCAACCATATTCATTACAAGCTGCTAACCATCGGTTTTTACCACAACGAGTCGGTTGTGATGGTCTATTTTGTTCACGCATTGATGCTCTGCGTCGCCTATCTTCTGATGTCCGAAGGGGAATGGGCGATATGGTCGGTTTACACCCTTGTTGCCCTACCTGTTCTCCTTTGCTTTGTTCTCTCGGGCTTAGGCTTTACACATGTCTGTCGCTTAAAACGAGGCACAAAGCTTTCTTTTTTCCGGATTCTTCAGCGCAACATTATCTCCAGGCGCTGGCTTAGAGAAAAACCGTTTCAGTTCTTGGAAGGAGGTCTTTACATCTTCTTTCTGCTCAGCGCGTTTATCCCTCTTAAGGGGGCAGGCGGCATTATGCCTGCTGCTGCAGTCTTATTTGTTCCGGTGGTAATGGGGGTCAGTCTTTTCAGGTCGGCTGCCCCGCTTCTGATCCGTTTTGGCCTCTATGCCGCAAGTACGGTTGCGGTCTATCTTGGCGCGAGGGTCGCAGTCGATAGCAATGTGTTTCTTTACCTGTCGATCAATTTCTTTTTTGTTTTAACTGCCATACTCGTCATCGTGGGTACACTTGTTCAGATCGCTGAGGAACGCCTTTTGCGAATTACTTCACTTGACTACCCCATCATTATTGTTATCTTGCTCCTTTCCACCCTGCTGAAAATCAATGTCGGCGGGATTGAAATCGGATCGCTTGCCGCAAAACTCATCATTCTATTTATGGCGTATGAGTTGATTTTACACCGGATTGCTACTAGGATTTATCGTTTTGGCTACCTGCTGATCGCAGTTTTAGTCCTCCTTGTCGCAAATCAATGGATGGTTTAGCTACTAAGGGATAGGTCATTTTTTAAGAATGAAAAATACATTTCTCTTTTTATTACTCTTCCTTGTCCTTCTATCCGCATGCAGCAGTTCTGAAAGCTCTAAAGCCAAGTATCTTACGCGTGCGAAGGAATATATCTCGGAAAAAAACTGGCCAAAGGCGCGGGTTGCTCTCCGTAATGTTCTAAAGATAGACCCGAAGGATGCGGAGGGCTATTTTTTGCGGGCAGAGGTTGCAGAAAAAGAAGGAGACATGCGCACAGCCTTCACAAGTTATTTGAAGCTGCTTGAGCTTGACCCGGGCCATCAGGAAGCAATGATCCGTCTGGGACAGTTTTATCTCGCCGGTGGTGCACTTGACAAAGTCACGGAAATGTCCGATGGCGTGCTTAAGCTCGCGTCCCACAACCGGCAAGCCCCACTATCAGAGCAGTACCGAGGATTATTGTTGTGTTCAGGTTCAGGAATATACGATGGTCATGAAAAGGATCGGAAGGCATTGAACAACGCCGATTCCTGAAAGGGTGAGGTATAATATCCCACATGCGTATCACAGTTTATTGTAAACTCTAGCACCTGCAGCAAGCATCCGCAAGTTCGAGTCTCTACAGTTCAAGTCTCTTCCAATGATACAGTTCTTTTAAAGTAACTACTCACCCCTGCAAGTCTCATTCAGCAGCGAGAGCGATTTGAATGGCAATAAGCGGATTATATCCTTTGTTCGCCATCGTTTGGAGGTAGCTTGATATTCGACAATAGGCCTGTGCATAAATCTCCGTTCGGAA
>JAJDBU010000040.1 GCA_029261195.1 Nitrospirota bacterium
AACCCAGCCCGCTTATGGCTTTTATTTGTTGGGGCGAACCTATGTTTTCGCCCTTTTTTGGATCGGACTAAAGTGGGCTAAAACATAGGTACGCCCCTACAATGCGCAATGCCTACGAGGCACACAATTTGCCAAACGCGATCGCTGCTATGACCATCACGGACCAGGAATTTGATCAGATCCGCTCCCTCGTTTATGACCGTTTCGGGATTACCCTCAATGACGGCAAACGGACACTCGTGATTGGTCGTTTGCAAAAACTACTCAAGACGGAGGGGATTAGGACCTTCAAGGATTATTACGACAGTATCCTTACAGATACCACGGGTCGGGTTTTGTCTAAATTCGTCAATCGCATGACGACGAACTACACTTTTTTTAACCGGGAAAAAGAACATTTTGAATTCTTTTCTAAGACAGCGCTCCCCAAAGTAGTTACACAATTAGAACAAAAAAAAGAAAAAAAATTAAGAGTCTGGTGTGCGGCCTGTTCAACCGGAGAAGAACCCTACATGCTGGCCATGCTCATGCAGGATTTTTTCGGCCACAGATATAAAGAGTGGGACGCAGGATTGCTTGCAACGGATATTTCTTCCCGCGCAATTTCAGTCGCAAAGGCTGGTATTTATGCCGACGAGCGGGTTGAAAAAATCCCTGGACATCTGAGTCGTCGCTACCTGAAACGGATACGCGGTGGAGACTGGGCTGTTTCTGAAGAGATCAAGCGCGAGGTCTGCTTCCGCCGCTTTAACCTGATGAATACCACTTTTCCTTTTAAGGAAGGTTTTGACATCATCTTTTGCCGAAATGTCATGATCTATTTTGATAAAGCAACACGCGAGTCCCTCATTAAACGCTTTTATCAGTTTACAAAACCGGGGGGCTATCTCTTTATCGGGCATTCGGAGACGATGGACCGAAAACAGCAACTTTATAAAAACATCATACCGGCGGTTTTTAGAAGGGAGACAGATTGATGCATCGTGCAATTCGGGTTTTGATTGTAGATGATTCCCCCATCATCAGGGCGATTTTAAGCAAGGGATTATCCAGTGACCCCGGCATCGAAGTGGTTGGAGAGGCTTCAGACCCCTACATCGCCCGTGACAAAATCGTCGAACTCAACCCCGATGTGCTGACCCTGGATGTTGAGATGCCGCGCATGGACGGCTTGAGCTTTTTGAAACGTCTGATGCCGCAATGTCCACTGCCTGTCATTATGGTGAGCGGACACACGAAAGAGAAAGCAAAGATTACATTTGATGCCCTGGAAGCGGGCGCAGTTGATTTCGTTGCAAAACCTGAAAGCGGCGCTGTCGGTGGATTGACGGACATGCTGATGGAACTCAGAACCAAGATCAAACTCGCGTCTATTTCCAATGTTTCCCATTGGAAAAGCAAAAGGACACGAGAAATGTCTCAGAGTGGGCGGGTCTCATCAGCATTGTCGGGAAAGGTGATTGCCATCGGGGCATCAACAGGAGGCACTGAGGCGATAAAAAACGTCATCACTCATTTTCCTGCAAACATGCCGGGAACGGTCATCACGCAACACATGCCCGCAGGCTTCACCAAAATGTTTGCGGATCGCCTCAATCAACTCTGCGCGATGGAAGTCAAAGAGGCTATTTCCGGTGATCAAATTAAACAGGGACGCATTCTCATTGCCCCCGGTGACTATCACATGACCGTGGAGCCTTTCAGAGGCGGCTATCAGGTTATTTGCAAGCAGGGAGAAAAGGTCAGCGGACATCGGCCTTCAGTCGAGGTCTTGATGCACTCGCTTGCCCAAGCTGTCGGCTCCGACGCAGTGGGGGTGATACTGACGGGTATGGGACGTGATGGTGCCGACGGGATGCTTGCGATGCGCAAGGCCGGAGCAAGGACACTCGCCCAGGATGAGGCCACTTCGGTTGTCTTCGGAATGCCGATGGAGGCTTATAAAAACGGCGGCGCAGAAAAGTTGCTTCCGATTGATGCGATTGCACCGGCGGTACTGGCACTGCTGTCATCACAAACGGTATCGCATTTGAGAAAGACGGGATAGAGGTTTAGTTCGTCATTCTCGCGAAGGCGGGAATCCAGCGAATGTGCTATGGGCAAAGAAATGGATTCCGGCTTAAAACATACCGAAATGATGTTGCGTGCATACAGCGTGGAGTCAGGTAAAAGATGATACTAGGCGTAGGAGATTTCGGGGCGGTAAATCAAGCGGGAGAAGAGGTTAAAACCTTTGCCTTAGGCTCCTGTGTGGCGGTTATTTTCTTGAATGTAAAAACCCGGATGGTCGGCATGGCCCATATTGCGCTGCCGGATTCCTCGATTAACACGGAAAAAGGCAAGACCAAGCCCGGCTATTTTGCGAACACCGGGATTCCTGCCCTGCTTGATCTGATGAATCGCATGGGCTGTGCGGCAGGCGGGGTCGGAATGTCTGTCAAACTGGCTGGGGGTGCTTCCATCATGGACCCCAACAATACCTTTAATATTGGAAAACGCAATCAGCTCGCAATCAAAAAAATCCTTTGGCGCTATCATCTCGGGGCCTTGTCAATGGATGTCGGTGGCAACTTCAGCCGTACTGTTGCGGTTTCAGTCGATACAGGCAAGGTTCTCCTTTCATCCCCCGGGAAGAAAGATTGGGAAATATGAGTACAATCGTCGATCCTGCTGAAATTTTGAAGTCCATAGAAAACACGCCCAAAATGTCGGCAAGCGCAACGGAACTCCTGAGCCTGACGGGTGACCCGAACCACAATTTTTGTGATGTCGTCGCCATTGTCCGGAACGATTCCATTTTGACTGCACGCGTACTCAAAACCGTCAACTCGGCGGCCTTTTCTTTGATGCAAGAAGTGACTTCGATTGATCGTGCGGTCTCCTTTATGGGAGAAAAAATGCTGGTGGGTGTCGCACTTGAGGTTGCCACAGCCCATCTCTTCGATAAAAAGCTGGAAGGATATGGTGGCGAGCGGGGTGATCTTTGGCGGCACGACCTGCGATGCGCCATCGCATCGGAGGAGATTACAAAATTAGCGGGAACGGGTTTCAGTAAAGACCTCGCGTTTACCGGAGGCATTCTCCACGATATCGGAAAATCGATCATCTCCGATTATTTGAAGAACACGGCAGAAGGGGCCCTGTTGCAAATCGAAGAAGGCGCTTATGCCGACTATCTGGACGCAGAGCAGAACCTGTTGGGTACCGATCATACTTTGGTTGGCGAAACCCTGGCCTTGGATTGGAAACTGCCCGAGCCGCTTCGGCAGGTCATTCGTTACCATCACCAGCCGGCAGAGGCTTCGGACGAGTACCGGGCGCTGGTCTATGCGGTTCATCTGGGAGATCTGCTTGCGATGATGGGTGGCTCCGGTACGGGAGCTGACAACATGCACTATACCTTGGATGAGCGATACAAGGATTATCTCAATCTGTCTAATGGGGATATGGAATTGATTATTCTAAATGTGGATGAAGCCTATGAAAAAGCCTCAGAGTCAATGGCAGGTGGAACTGATGCTTGACAGAGCTGATATTTGAAAGAACTGATGATGGATAGGAAGGAGGATTTATGAAACGAATTGTCATTGCGGATGATTCCGGGACCGCCCGGATGTTTCTCCGGCGCTGTATGGAAATTGCCGGTTTGGTCGATGCGACCATTATTGAGGCCGAAGACGGCAAAGAGGCCTTGATGCTGGTCAAAAGTGAGCCGACCGACCTACTGATCACCGATCTGAACATGCCTGTCATGGATGGTTTAACCCTGTTGAAATGGGTCAAGGCCAGTCCGAAACTCTCAGAGTTGAAGGTGTTGATTGTGAGCAGCGCCAGCAATCCGGCGAAGGAGGCTGAATTGCTTGAACTCGGCGCCTGTGGCGTGGTCGGGAAACCGGTGTCGCCCACATCCATCAGGGAAAGTATTGCATTTTTATTGGAGGAGGAAGGGGCGTATGGAAGGAACTAAAGAGACACTACGAGCAGAACTGAGCAACTCTTTGGCAGAAGTTCTGGAGAGCATGGCCTTCATGGAGGCTGTTCCGGCCGAGTCCCCCTATGAAAGACCCTCCCCTGAACACTGGGTTACACTCCTGATTCACGAGCCTGTTCAAGGTGAATTCAGGATGCAAATGTCTCAACAGATGCTGGAAAACATCGCGGAGTCGATCTATGGTCTTTTAGGAGAGGGCATGACCGCCCAGGTACTCGATGACACTCTGGCGGAAATGATTAATACGGTGGCCGGTCACTTCTTGAATAAGGCTTTGCCAGAGGAACAGATTTATCAACTGGGCTTGCCGGAATTGGGCCAAGGGACATCTCCTTTGGCGGAAGAGGCAGCCCTAGTCTGTGATTTTTCCATCGAAAGCAAACTCCTCCGAGTCATTGCTTCCGGTGAAGGTTTATTGAATTTAGGGGAATAGACTGACAGCTTAAAGAAACAGGAGAAGTCCGACCGCTTTTCCTGTTTGCTGTGTAATATGAGATTTAATTGGGGGAGAACCAAAATGATTAAAAACTTGAAACTGGGAAAGAAATTGGTACTAGCCTTCCTTGTCATCGGTATTATTCCCTTTGCCGTCATCGGCATCAGTTCACTCAGGAAGGCAGAGACCGCCCTTTCAGAAGGGGCATTCAACCGGCTTGAATCTGTCCGTGAAATCAAGAAAACCCAGATTGAACAATTTTTCGACGAAAGGCAGGGAGACATGGGTGTCCTGGTTGAAACCGTCGGGACATTGCGCCAGGAAGCCTTCAACAAACTCACTGCGGTACAGGCGATAAAAAAGGCACAGGTCAGCGATTATTTTGACAATATGCGGACGCAACTGAATGTGCTCAAGGGTGATCCGATGGTCCTGACGGCTCTGGGAGAATTTGATCAAACCTTTACCTCCGGCGGCAGCGGCAAGTTGACCTCAAGTTGGAAATCCTCTGCAAAGCAATATGATCCCCGGATGAAAGGCATCATGGATGGGAATGGATGGTATGACATCTTTCTGATCAATCCCTCCGGTCGTATTGTTTATACTGTTACCCGGGAATCTGATCTGGGCAGGGTGATTCCAAATGAATTAAAAAACTCCGGCATCGAAAAAGCCTTCCGTGACGCAAAGAGAATGGGTCTTGATGAGATTGCGCTTTCGGACATTGCGCCCTATGCCCCTTCTGCAGATGCGCCGGCGGCCTTTATGATGGCCAGCATTACCCATTCAAATGGCAGACATGCGGGCTATGTCGCCTTCCAGATCCCGCTGGATAAAATTAACGAAATCATGCTCCGCAGGGATGGCATGGGAGAAACGGGAGAGTCTTATCTTGTAGGAGGGGACGGGCTCATGCGCTCCGATTCCTCCCTCGATCCGAAAGGACATTCGGTTGTTGCCTCTTTCCGGGACAATCTGGGTGTTGATACGGAGGCCACCCGTGCGGCTTTTACAAGCGGGCATGGCGCAGATGTCATTATTGATTATAACGGCAATCCCGTCCTTTCTGTCTGGGATACGCTTGACCTGGGAAGCGGGGTGCTTTGGGCCATGATGACCGAGATTGATGTGGCCGAGGCCTTCTCCCCTGTTGACAAAAAGGGGGAGGCTTTTTACGCCAAGTATCAGGCTCTATACGGTTATTATGACTTGTTTCTAATCAATCCCGATGGTTATGTTTTTTACAGCGTGACAAGAGAAGCCGATTATCAGACCAACATGGTGAATGGGAAATACAGTAGCTCCAATCTCGGAAAGCTGGTTCAAGAGGTGCTTGAGACCAAACAGTTCGGACTGGCGGACTTTAGGCCCTATGCCCCGAGTAATGACGACCCTGCCGCTTTTATTGCACAACCCGTGCTTCATAACGGTGAAGCAGAAGTAATTGTGGCACTGCAACTTTCCCTGGACAGCATCAACAAGATCATGATGCAACGGGACGGGATGGGAGAAACGGGAGAAAGCTATCTGATTGGCAGTGACAAGTTAATGCGCTCCGACTCCTTCCTTGATCCCACGAATCACACCGTCAAGAACTCCTTTGCGAACCCGAATCTGGGTAATGTCGATACAGTGGCCGCCCGGGAAGCGCTTTCGGGAAAAACCGCTTCAAAGATCATCATAGATTATAACGGCAACCCCGTGCTTTCCGCTTATACGCCGCTAAAAGTGGGTCACACGACCTGGGCTCTCATCGCAGAAATTGATGAGGCAGAGGCCTTTGCAGCCACGAATACCCTGAAAGGCTTGATGGGCATCATTGCCCTCATCTCCATTGTCGTCATCCTGGTGATTTCCATCGGCTTGAGCCGATCCATTGTGAAACCCATTGATAAAGTCCTGAACATGCTCAAGGAACTTGGAAAAGGTAATCTGGATACCCGTCTTAATATGGACCGAAAGGATGAAATAGGAGCGATGGCGAAGGAGATCGACGGTTTTGCAGATAATCTGAAGACTGAGGTTCTGGCCGCATTTCAAAAACTTGCAGAGGGCGATCTGACCTTTGAGGCGAGTGGTGTCATCAATAAACCGCTCAAAGAGACCAATGCCATGCTCAACGATACGATGACTCAGATCAATATGGCCGGGTCACAGATCATTACCGGTTCCGCACAGGTTGCCGATACCAGTCAGACACTTTCTCAAGGCGCGACCGAACAGGCCAGCTCACTGGAGGAGATCACCAGTTCGATGACAGAAATGGCGACCCGGACCAAGCAGAACGCAGATAATGCAACGCTGGCAAAAACCATCGCGATGAACTCGAAACATGCCGCTGAGAAAGGGAATCGTCAGATGGAGAAGATGGTAACAGCGGTGACCGGGATCAGGAAATCCTCAGAGAGTATTTCCAAGATCATCAAGACGATTGATGAAATTGCATTCCAGACCAATTTATTGGCACTGAATGCGGCTGTGGAAGCGGCCCGTGCAGGAAAACATGGCAAGGGCTTTGCGGTGGTTGCCGAGGAAGTGAGAAACCTGGCGGCTCGAAGTTCCAAGGCGGCAGAAGAGACGGCAAAGATTATCAAGGACTCGGTTGTGAAGTCAGTCGAAGGGACCGAGATTGCTGGTCAAACCGCTGAAGTCCTTAAGGAAATTGTTTCTGAGATTTCAAAAACAACCCACTTGGTTGAAGAGATTGCAACGGCATCAAATGAGCAGGCACAAGGGATTGCCGAGGTGAATGTGGGTCTGACTCAAGTGGATAATGTCGTACAGCAGTCCACCTCAAATTCAGAAGAACTTGCTGCCGCAGCGGAAGAACTCTCCGGACAGGCGGTGCAATTAAAGCAGATGTTGAGCCGTTTCACACTGAAAGATCAGGATGGTGCAGAAAATCATCCGATGCAGAAGGAGGCCAGGGCAGAGTCTCGGCAGCCCTTACCTTCACCAACAACCGAAGAAGAAGTACTTGTTGTTGCCGGTAGTCCTCACATGAATGATTTAAAGGGCTGGGGAGGTCCAAAAGAAGTCATTAACTTGGATGATGACAATTTCGGGAAATATTGAGCAGGGGTACTCCAGATGCCATCAGAGTCGATTTGACAAATCCGACTTTAGTGGTAACTTTAAGGGTGTTCAATGTTGTACCTCCTTAGTCGGCATGAACAGATGACACAAAAAACCCTCCTTCAGGATGCCGCTCCTGGAGGGGGGCTTTTTTGTGTCTTATCCTGTCTTGTACCCTTCCTCAACTAATTCGCAGATGATATGGCCGATTAATATATGGGATTCCTGCACTCGCGCAGTTATTTTTGATGGGACACAAAGGCAGTCGGTTAATGTAGCAAGTAAGCCACCGGTTTCTCCCGTAAAACAAACACTTTTCAGGCCGATTTCCTTGGCCTTGTGAATGGCTCGAATGATGTTCCTGGAATTCCCGCTGGTTGAGATGCCGATAAAAAGATCGTTGCGATTTCCAAGTGCAGCCAGCTCTCGTGAAAAAATCTCATCGAATGAATAGTCGTTACTGACGGCGGTGAGGATGGAGCTGTTGGCGCCTAAGGCAATTGAGGCCAGCGGCTGTCTTTCGATTTGGAAGCGGGCAACAAACTCTGCGGCCAAATGGATGCTGTCCGCAAAACTTCCCCCGTTCCCGGCAAAGATGATTTTCCCTCCATCGTGCAGGCTTGCAGCGGCTGCCTCTGCAATTTCTTCAATCTTTGCGATTAGGTCTTTCCGTTTGAGCAAGGCCTGTTTTACGGCGATGCTTTCTTCAATCCGCTTTGCGATAGTTTCTTGCCGCTTTGTGATGGTCTCCTGGTTCATTTTCTCGGGGATCCTTTCTTAGTTCACGGGTTCTATTGATCCTGTCCACAGAGGGATGATCCTATTGTGAAGTTTTTTTGTCAAAGATTTTTTTCCTGTCCGGTTTTTTTGTTGACCAAGGTGAAAGGCACGGATATTCTTCCTTTCTTGGTTAAGTGGATATTATAAGGACGGATCGCATGTCGAACTCAAAAAATACGGGCATCATTTATCTCGTGGGTGCCGGTCCGGGTGATCCCAAGCTTTTGACTTTGCGAGGCAAGGAGTTGCTGGAGCGGGCCGATGTGGTGATCTATGACTATCTGGCCAATCCAGCCTTACTCGATTTTGCGAATGATGATGCCAAATTGATCTATGTCGGAAAAAAGGGGGGTTCCCGCAGTTCTGAGCATCAATCCAGGATCAATGATTTGATGATCGCTTCAGCAAAGCAGGGAAAGCAGGTGGTTCGCCTGAAGGGAGGAGACCCTTTTATCTTTGGTCGGGGTGGCGAAGAAGTGGAGGCGCTTAATGCGGCTTCGCTCCCTTTTGAGGTGATCCCCGGCATTAGCTCGGCAATCGGTGTTCCGGCTTATGCTGGCATTCCCCTGACTCACCGTGAATGCGCCTCTTCCTTCACGGTGATTACCGGCCATGAAGACCAGAGCAAGTCTGAAAACCACCTCAGCCGGACACAGCTTGCCAGGGGAGCGGACACCCTTGTATATCTCATGGCAATGGGCAACTTAGCTAAGGTCGTCGCCGAACTCATTGATAACGGGAGGTCTACCGATACCCCGATTGCCCTGATTCAGTGGGGTAGTTATCCCTTTCAGCGGACCCTCGTCGGAACTTTGGGAAATGTCCTTGAAAAGTCAAAAGCCTGTGGCATGAAACCGCCGGTCGTGATGGTTGTCGGAGAGGTGGTTTCGCTGCGAGACAGGATCAACTGGTTTGAGTCCCGCCCTCTTTTCGGAAAGCGGATTCTCGTGACACGGGCCAAGGCTCAAGCCACGGAGTTTCTCGATCTGCTCAGTGGCTACGGTGCAGAGGCTATCCCTTTTCCGACCCTTCAGATTGTCCCTCCATCCAATTGGGACCCGGTTGATGACGCCATTGATCGAATAGAAAACTACGATACGATCATTTTTACTTCTGTCAACGGGGTGAGCTATTTCAGGAATCGTCTGAAGGCATTGAGACGAGACCTCCGGATTCTAAAAGGGATCACTCTTTGTGCCATCGGCCCGGGAACGGCAATAGCAATCGTCGATTGGGGACTTCATGTTGATCTGATTCCCGAGACCTACACGGCAGAGGGTGTGCTTGAGACGCTGAAAAAAAATGGCATTTCCGGCAAAAGGTTTCTGATTCCAAGAGCTGAAGAGGCGAGAGAAATTCTGCCGGAAGAAATAAAGCGTCTCGGGGGGCAGGTTGATGTCGCTCCGGTTTACAAGGCTCTTCAACCAGACTGCGGGCCGGAGAAGATGTCGGCGCTCCTGAAGCGAGGACCGATCGACATGTTGACCTTCGCTAGTTCGTCTACACTGAAAAATTTCATTGAGATGGTCGGTCGGGAAACAATAGATGACTGGTTTAAAGACAGCGCCATTGCCTGCATCGGCCCCATTACGGCTAAGACAGCAGAGGAATTTGGCCTGAGAGTCGATGTGATGCCGCAAGACTATACTTTTGCAGCGATGACGACGGCTATTGTAGATTATTTTGTGAAAAAGAAGTAGACTCGACACTTTTAAATCACTCGGAGATCCCTGTGAGTTTTCCAATTCATCGTTTACGCCGATTGAGGCAGAATGCACCGCTCAGGCACTTGGTTCGAGAAACACGACTCTCGGTTGATCAACTCATTTATCCCCTTTTTGTCATGCACGGCAAGTCGGGGAAGGCTGAGATTTCTTCGATGCCGGGGCAATACCGCTTGACCATTCCAGAGCTGCTTAAAGAAACAGCCGAGGCTCACCGGCTTGGCATTTCCGCTGTCATTCTTTTCGGGATTCCAAAAGTGAAAGACGAAGTGGGTTCGGAAGGCTATGACCCGGACGGCATTGTTCAGCAGGCGATTCGGGCGATTAAAGACCAAACGCCCGAACTCCTGGTCATCACTGACGTCTGCATTGATGAATATACCTCCCACGGCCATTGCGGGATCGTCAAAAATGGAAAAATACTGAATGATGAAACCATCGACTTGCTTGCAAGGATGGCCTTGACGCATGCAGAAGCCGGGGCTGACATTGTCGCGCCTTCGGATATGATGGACGGGCGGGTTGGAGCGATTCGTATGGCGCTGGATGAATCGGGTTTTGAAGACATGCCAATTCTGGCCTACGCGGCCAAATATGCTTCCTGTTTTTATGCCCCTTTCCGGGATGCCGCAGATTCCACGCCGCAATTCGGTGATCGCAAGTCCTACCAGATGGACCCGGCAAACCGTCTTGAAGCCCTCAGAGAGGTTGCGCTTGACATTGATGAAGGAGCCGATATGATTATGGTTAAACCGGCTCTGCCCTATCTCGACATTATCCGCGAGATCAGAGACCGGATTGACCTTCCAATCGCGGCCTATCAAGTGAGCGGAGAGTATTCAATGATCAAGGCGGCGGCCTTGAAGGGATGGATTGATGAAGATCGCACAATCCTGGAATCGCATCTTTGCATCAAGCGTGCGGGAGCGGACATCATTCTCAGCTATTTTGCAAAGGATGTTGCCCGGATGTTGCGCGCCGGGACTTAAATCTATTGGAGAGGAATGTAAATGAAGTTGATCATCGGTACCGCTAATATTAGACCGGGCAATGACTACCCGGTTGTCGCCATCGGAAATTTCGACGGTCTCCACTTGGGCCATCAGGCCATCCTTGATCAAACAATCAAACGAGCGAAGGAAAATAAAGGGACATCGATTGTACTGACCTTTGAACCCCACCCCGTCAAGGCGATTCGTCCTGATTCCAGTTTTAAACTCATGAATCCTTTTCAAATCAAGATGCGCTTGATCGAAAATGCAGGAATTGATGTGAGCTATGTGGCGACTTTTAACAAGGCCCTTGCAGAACATTCTCCGGAAGACTTTGCCAAAGCGTTCCTTCATGAAAAAATAGGATGCCGTGAGGTGATCGTGGGGGAGGACTTTCGATTTGGAAAGGATCGATCCGGGGGGGTGGAAGATCTTATCCGCTATGGCAAGATGTTCGGTTTTGAGGTGATTCCTCAAAAGCCTGTCGTGGTTTCGGGTGAAACCGTCAGTTCTTCCACCATCCGCCGACTCATCTATGAAGGGAATGTCAGTCTGGCGAGACAAATGTTGGGGCGCTCTTACGTCCTTGAGGGGAAAGTCATGCCTGGGGACGGTCTGGGAAAGAAGAACAACACGCCGACGGCGAATATTCCCTTCCCGAATGAGGTCACTCCGCAAGATGGCATCTATGCGGTTCGTGTTGAATTTTTAAAAGGTCAGAATTATGGAACAAAGGATGGTGTTGCTTATATCGGTAGCAAACCGAGTTTTGAAAACAAACCTCCCCGAATCGAAATACACCTCTTTGATTTTAATGAGGATCTGTATGAAAAGCGGCTTCGTATCGTTTTTGTCGACTTTATCCGGGCCGATAAAAAATTTGAAAAGATGGACGATCTGCTCCGTCAGATTGATCTTGATATTGAAGCAAGCAAGTCGATCCTGGCAAAACATGCGCTGGAACCTCGTTTTAACCTGTAAAAATCGCTTGGACCACAGAAGCTCATATGGCTTGTGGGCAAAACTGATTTTTACAGGTTAAATGTCCCCCCTACTTGAAAAAGTTCGAGAAGCAATCCAAGCCTTTTCAGTCTTAGCAGGCGAGAAGGTTGTTGTTGCTGTATCGGGTGGTCCCGATTCCGTCTGTCTACTCCACCTTTTGAAGTCTCTTTTTCCAGCTTGTCCCCTCAAGCTCCATGTTGCCCATCTCAACCACGGCCTCCGGCCTGAAGCGACCGACGAGGCCCGTTTTGTTGAGGGGCTTTCCAGTGCATGGGGCTTATCTTTTACAACTAAGACCGTAGATGCAGCTCAATACCGTGAAAAAGAGTCCATACAGGTGCAGGCTCGGCGACTGCGCTACCACTTTCTAAGGGAGCTTGCCCGAAACAATGGTGCTCAGTGGATTGCTCTGGGTCACAATGCGGATGATCAGGCAGAGACCTTTCTTATGCGAATGTTGAGAGGTTCAGGGCTGAGGGGTTTGAGCGGTATTCCGGCGATGCGGGACGATATCATTATCCGGCCTCTTCTGGCTTGTACACGAAGCGAAATTATGGCGGAGCTTGTAGATCAGGGCATCTCTTTTGTTGAAGACCCTTCAAATAAAAAAATAGTTTACCAGCGAAATAAAATCCGGCAGCACTTGATGCCGATTTTGCAGAGTTACAATCCGAAGATCAAGGCAACGCTCTGTCGGGAAGCGGCTTTGCTTCGAGACGAAAATGATTTCATCGAACAATCGCTGTCGGCCATCCTTCCTTCTTTGGAGATAAGATTCGATCATCGCTCGGTTGTTTTTGAGATTGAAAAAATTGTATCCCTTCATCCTGCTCTCCAGCGTCGGGTGCTTCTCTTCGGGATTGATCGGCTTGGGGCTCAGCTTGGATTTGAGGCCGTCGAAGCCATCCGTCAACAGATGATGCAAAGCAAGAGCGGGGCGAAGCTCAGCCTGCCTCAAAGTCTGATCTCAGAAAGGAGGGGGAGGGGACTCCAGATCATGAAGACAGAGCAGTCGTCCCGGAGAAAATCTGAATGGCAGGAAATCGAGGAGAAGGTGCTTCATGAAATCAAGCCCTCTATTTCAAATCTCAACATTGATCTTCCTGACTGGGAAATGAAACTGAAGGTGTCCTTAAGTCACAAGCGGGAAGAAAGCGCCCCTGTGCATTCCCTTTCAACTTGCATAGCTTCTTTTGATTTTGATAACATTCCGCTCCCTTTGTCGCTCAGGTCGTGGCGGCCGGGTGACCGTTTTGTGCCACTGGGATTGAGAGGGCACCATAAAAAACTGCAAGATTTTTTTGTAGATCACAAGGTTGAGAAATCCGAACGGCACCGAAGGCCGCTTCTCTGTTGTCGGGAAGGCATTTTGTGGGTACTTGGCCTCCGAATTGACGAGCGCTTTTGTGTTAAAAAAAACACTGCTTCCATACTCACTGTGGAGATCCAGGCAATCCATGCAGCATTGTAAAAGATGAACGACCGAATTTTTGGTAAGCCGGTCATTACGCAGGAGGCGATGCGGAAACGGGTCAAGGCGCTCGGCCTGCAAATCTCTCAAGACTATCGCGGTAAAAACCTCTTATTAATCGGTGTGCTGAAGGGAGCTTTCGCCTTTTTTTCCGACCTTTGTCCTGCTATTTCACTGCCGCTCCAGGTCGATTTTTTAAAGGTTGCAAGACATCGCGACAAAAGAAGGAAAGACGGCGGCAGTATATCGATCAGTTCAAATGTTTCTTTGGATCTAAAAAACTATGAGGTCCTGGTTGTAGAGGACATTGTCGACTCGGGATATACACTGGCTTTTCTAAGGGAAGCGATGATGGCACAAGATCCAAAATCACTTCGATTTTGCACATTACTCGACAAACCGGAGCGGCGAAAAGTAGAGATTACAGCCGACTATGTCGGTTTTGTCATCCCGAATCAATTTGTTGTGGGCTACGGACTCGATTATAAAGATAGGTATCGGAATCTGCCCTACATTGCCACACTGGACAATATTACCGATGCTTACTAGTGCTACGCTTTGTAATCAACAGCACTTGATTCTCTTGAAAAAGTGCTTATGTGTAGTTGATGTAGGCTTATTTAAAGCATAATCGTGCAGATTGTGAGTCATTTGTTGGTATGTTACTATTTGGAGTGAGTATGAAAACTTTTTGGAGGGGTAGATGAATCCTCGTGCAAAAAACCTGGCCTTATGGATTGTTGTAGGGCTTTTTATGATCTTGCTCTTTAACCTTTTTAACACCACGTCACGTCCCATTGAGGATGAGCTCATCTTTTCGGAATTCATGATCAAAACCGAAAAGGGCGAAGTGTCTGAGGTGACCATTCGGGATAATTACATCAGCGGTATCTTAAAAGACGGTACGAAATTCAAGACCTACACGGCTGACTACCCTGACCTTGTGAAATCTCTCCGTGATAAGAATGTTCGTATCATCGCAAAACCACCGGAATCTCCTCCCTGGTATATTACCTTCCTGATGACTTGGGGACCCTTTATTTTGTTTATCGGTCTCTGGGTCTTCTTCATGCGTCAGATGCAGATGGGCGGAAACAAGGCCATGTCCTTTGGAAAAAGCAAGGCAAAGATGCTTTCCGAGGATAAAAAAAAGATCACTTTTGCTGATGTAGCCGGTATTGAAGAAGCAAAAAATGAGGTCCAGGAGATCATTGAATTTCTGAAAGATCCGCCAAAATTTCAAAAACTCGGCGGTCGAATTCCAAAAGGCGTCTTGGTCGTCGGTCCTCCCGGAACAGGAAAAACTTTACTCGCAAAAGCGATTGCCGGTGAAGCCGGTGCCCCCTTCTTTTCAATTTCAGGTTCGGATTTTGTAGAAATGTTTGTCGGCGTCGGGGCTTCTCGTGTCAGAGATCTCTTTGAGCAGGGGAAAAAGAACGCCCCCTGTATCATCTTTATTGATGAAATTGATGCGGTGGGGCGACATCGTGGTGCAGGTCTTGGTGGAGGCCATGATGAGCGTGAGCAGACATTAAATCAGCTCTTAGTCGAAATGGATGGTTTTGAAACCAATGAAGGGGTCATTCTGATTGCAGCGACAAACCGTCCTGATGTGCTTGATCCTGCCCTGCTCCGACCGGGTCGTTTTGATCGACAGATCACCGTCGGTCGTCCGGATATCAAAGGACGTGCCGAGATTTTAAAAGTGCATACCAAAAAAATACCGCTTGCCACAGGTGTCGGCCTTGAAACGATTGCGCGTGGCACTCCCGGATTTGCGGGAGCCGATCTTGCCAACCTGGTGAATGAGGCGGCGCTTCTGGCTGCACGCCGAGACAAAACAGCTGTCGAAATGGTTGACCTTGAAGACGCGAAAGACAAGGTCTTGATGGGCGTTGAGCGAAAAAGCCTCGTCTTGACAGACGAGGAGAAAAAGGTAACCGCCTATCACGAAGCGGGTCATACCCTCATTGCCAAGCTCCTTCCGGGAACGGACCCGATCCACAAGGTTACAATTATTCCACGGGGGCGGGCCTTAGGCTTGACGATGCAGTTACCAACCAATGATCGACATAACTTCCAAAAGGAGTTTCTTTATAACACCATTGCCATTATGATGGGCGGTCGCGTCGCAGAAGAACTGGTACTCAAACATATGACAACGGGTGCCGGCAACGACATCGAACGGGCGACCGATTTGGCAAGAAAAATGGTCTGCGAGTGGGGCATGAGTGAAAAAATGGGTCCGCTCACCTTCGGGAAAAAAGAGCAGGAAATCTTTTTAGGGAGGGAAATCTCCCAGCATCGGGACTATTCAGAAACAACGGCGATTGAAATCGATAAAGAAGTCAGGCGCCTCATCGTTGAAAATTACGAACGGGCCAAGAGGCTGATTTCCGGGAACATGAAGGCGCTCAAGGATCTCGCCGAAGCCCTGTTGGAGAAAGAAACCCTGGATGCCCCCGAGATCGAAGCCATTGTTCAGGCAGCGCTTAATCCACCGACGAGTTCTCCCTCAGCCGTTCCCGCATAAAAAGTCACTCCTTACGAAATGACGGTTTCTTTAGAAAATATAAGAGCCTCCCGAAAACGGGAGGCTCTTTCAGTATCTCCACTTAAAATAGTGTCCGGTTCCTGGCGTTGCGGCGATTACTTGCTCGATTATGAAAAGCAACCTTTGATCATGGGCATCTTGAATGTCACACCGGATTCTTTTTCTGATGGCGGCCATTTTTTAGATCTTGCAAAGGCCATTGATCACGCCTTAGCCCTCGAAGCCTGCGGGGCGGATCTGATTGATATCGGAGGCGAATCGACGAGGCCCGGAGCCTTGTCCGTTTCCCTTGAAGAAGAAAAACGGCGGGTACTGCCCGTCATTCGCGCACTTGCCAAGCGGATTAGGATCCCTCTCTCGGTTGATACAAGAAAATCAGAGGTTGCCCGTGAGGCGGTGGCGGAGGGCGCTGCAATTATTAACGATGTCAGCGGTTTGAGCTATGACAGAGAGATGCTTGCTGTTGCGGCAAAAGGCCAGACTGGCCTTGTTTTGATGCACGCAAAGGGCACACCTGAAACCATGCAGAATACGCCTTCCTACCAAGACGTGGTCGACGAGATCTATGAATTCATGCGCCAGAGCCTTTCTCAGACAGACGAGGCAAAGATTTCGAGAGATCGCATTGCCATTGATCCCGGAATCGGTTTCGGGAAAACAACAGCACATAATCTGACGATTATTCACAAACTAAAACGACTGACGGACCTGGGTGTGCCGGTTCTTTTTGGCCCTTCACGAAAGTCCTTTATCGGAGAATTACTCGGTGGCCTTCCCCCCGGAGAACGCACAGAAGGAACGGCTGCGGCTGTCGCAATCGCGACAATGGAGGGCGCACGTATTTTCAGGGTGCATGATGTTAAATCCATGAAACGGGTGGCACTCGTTGCGGAAGGCATTAGAAAGGAAAAAATAAGAAATGGCTGAAAGCGATTTTTCGGAAGGGAAAATGTCTACACATCTGGAAGGCCTCGAACTTCCGATTGAATATCTCCCTAAGGAAAGGGATGCGCCCTTTAAGGATGGAAAACTCACCTGCCTTGGAGAATCAGGACTGATGATGGCACTAAAAGAATCCCTTACACTTGGCACGGAGCTTCATTTGAAACTGCACCTTCCAAAACCACTCTTATCTGATTCCGAGTGGCAGACGGTTCCAGTAGATGCAAAAGTAGTCTGGATCGATGACTTCTTGGGAGCGGATGAAGTTCGGCGCTACGGTACGCAATTTATGGAAATGCCGGAAAAGGAAGTGCGTAGACTGAAACAGTATCTTCAATTGAGGCAATGGATGAAAGACAAAATCAGGGAGCAGTAATGGGCTTAGGCGGATGGGTGGAAGGCTGTAGGTTCTAATATCTATCCGCAAGCCAGCTTGAAAGTAAGTCTGTTTGATTGTTTTTGAACTGAATGCCGAGTTGGATAAATTCCAGGGTTTGCGCTAATGATCGTTCTGCGGACGGCACTCTATTTTCTGCTTTTTTAAAAAACTGCCCAACTTCGTCATGCCATTCGGAGCGCCATAAATGACGCGTTGCTTGGATCATCCGTTGTGCCCCGATACTTCCCCCTTTTTTCCGAAACACTTGCCAATGTGATTTTAAATAGATCCAGGTCTCCCCTTGAACTGCCGGGTTGGCAAGGAGTGAACGAACCGGCTTCCAAACGTCTTGAGGTCGGACATCGCTGGTCAAGCAGAAGTCCAATACCTTTTTTGCGAAGGCCGGTTTACCAAAATCGGCCAGGGCCGTTAGGTAGCGATCCTTCTCTTCCGGCGTTTTTGCTTTTCGGAAGCGGTCGACATAGTATCCAAAACGTGTTCCTCCATCCGAGCGAGCACAGAGGCGGATAAAGATTGTGGCTAATGTTGGGTCGAGTCTGTCGGGCCTGGCTAGATAAAGACGCTGCCTCCTCGGCAGTTCCGATAAGATCTCTTCATTTTGTGCGACTGCCCCAAGCACCCAGAGCAATGCCGAACGGAGAAGACGGCGTTCATCGTCATCATCGGGTCCAGCATCCCATGACACCTTTTCCCACATCGGGTAGAGACTGTCTTCAACAAAAGCGGCAAAGCGTGCTCGGTCACACTGAGGAAGGATCTGGTGGGCAAGAATCTCAAGGTAGTTGCAGATCGCGACCACAACAACACGATTTTCATCTTCCTTTAAGCGAGAGACTGTTTCCAGAAACGAGGATATCGGAAGATCTCCGCTTTGGCATAAGGCCCAAAGGTCTCCCAGCACACCGATACGTTCAATCGGATCCAGGGCGCTCCCTATGTAAGTTCCCAGTGCTCGCTTGAGGGAAGGGTCATAATCAGTGCGGTAGAAACCGGCCTCACCCGCATTTCCGTAGATCCAGCGTACCGTCCCCTTTGCTGGAAGCGTCAAGGGTGTCTCCCGTTCAGCAAGTAGGGTGTGGTGTGTATGACTTCCCTCGTCATCTCCATACCGTATTGAAAAGGGAATTGACCAGGACTCAGACTCAGCGCTTCCATCGTTTCCAAATGCAGAGAAGCGATGCTGTGTGATGCTCAGGCGGGTGAAATCAGATCCATTGGAATTGATCGTGATGATTGGAAAGCCTGCCCGGGTAAACCAGTCTTTGGCGATTTGCGATACCGGCTGATTCGAGGCCGACGATAATTCAGCCCAAAGATTTTCCGCTGTCGCATTTTTGTACTGGTAGTTAAGTATGTAACGACGAATGCCTGAGCAGAAGGCCTCTTCTCCCAGAAACTGCTCAATCATGCGAAGGCAGGCTCCCCCCTTTTCGTAGGTGAGGACGTCGAACATCTCTTCAATCTCAGCGGGACTTGTCACATCCGCCCGGATCGGGCGTGTGTTTTCAAGCCCGTCAAGGGCAAGTGGTATGGCTTTGTCTTCCTGGAAGGCCAACCAGGTGAGCCACTCGGGTCGCCACTGATCGATTATTTTGCAGGCAAGCCAGGTGGCGAAGGATTCATTGAGCCAGAGATCGTCCCACCAGTACATCGTGACCAGGTTTCCAAACCACTGGTGTACAATCTCGTGGGTGATGACGCTGGCAACCCCCCGTTGCATTTCTACCGAAGCCGCTTCCTCGTCTAGGAGGAGCCAAATATCGCGAAAAAAAATCAGCCCCCAGTTTTCCATGGCCCCCATGGCAAAATCGGGCACGCTCACCAGGTCGAGTTTTTTTGTGGGACATCGGAGGTCAAAGTAGTGATTCAAAAGGGGGAGTACTGCGGCAGTGACCTTCAAGGCGAAGTCTCCGAGCGCCAGTTGCCCAGGCAAGGTCCAGACAGCAACAGTGATCCCATCGACGTTAATTTCTTTTTTTTCCAGACGTGCAATCGCCAAGGCGAGTAAGTAGGTTGACATCAGAGGTGTTTCATCAAAGTCGATTGTTTTGATCTGCTCTGTTGTCGTTTCACTGTTTGCGGGCATGTTTGATAGTATCTGGAGGTCGGCAGGGGCACTGATACGCAATCGAAACCTCGCCTTCATGCCCGGCTCATCAAAACAGGGAAACATTCGACGGGCATCAGTCGCCTCAAACTGCGTAAAGGCATAGATTTCCCCATCGGCATGCGCCTCATAAAGACCCCGCATTTCTTGATTTAACTTCCCTGAAAAGACAATTGAAATGGAAGCTTCCCCTCTTGGAATCTCTTGAGGGAAGACCAGCTGAAGGGTTTCAGAGGAAGGATGGATTGTGATATCCGCGTTCATTGAGTCAGGCCTGGTAGGCTCAAATTCGACCGGCTCAGATTGGCAAGCTATCAATTTGGCAGATTCTATGTTCAGGTCAAGGGCATGTAAACTCAGAATTCGGGTTGGAGCCTTGAACCGGATGTCGATAGAAACACTACCGGAAAAGTGTTTCTCTGCAGGTTTAACCGTGAGGCTAATTTGATACGCTATGGGGTGAAGGTCTTTCGATAGGCGCCCGGTCGCCGCCGATTCCGGCATCAGGATCTCCTTTTGCCTTTTTTCAGGGCAGAGTTAAGGAAGGTAAAAAGCAGGAAGTGGATGCTATCTTCTGTTTTTAGCCAGAAATTCTTTTCGATAAATCGAAGGGGAAAGTCCGATTTTGTTTTGGAAAACCTTACAGAAATAACCCTGATCGGAAAACCCGACTTCGCTACTGACCTGCTTGATGATCCGGCGCGGATCTTTGAGAAGTTGGGTTGCACGATAGATACGGATTTCGATTAAATAATCGTGAAAGCCAACGCCGCATTCTTCCTTGAAAGAGGCGGATAGATATTTGGGATGGAGAGAGACCGCATCGCCAACCCCTTCGAGCGAAAGGTCTGTGGAATTGTGATGACGGTCAATGTATTGTACGGCCCGGTATATTTTAATCGATAAAGCATGAAGCGGAATGTTGAGCAATTGGTGGACGGGCTCAAAGGGGTTTGTTCCGACAAGGCGACCGATTTTCTGGTCCATGAGGTCACTGCTACAAGGTTTTTCAATAAAACCATGAGGCCTGACTTCCAGCATCTGGATCAGGATTTCCTTGGTCGGATAGGCACAAGTGAACACAATGGGGGTGACGCGATTTTCTTGGCGAATCGTTTTAAAGAGCGTGACACCATCCATTTCCGGAAGGCGATAGTCTATAATGATGAGGTTGAAATCACTGCGTTGTTTGAAGATGTGAAGCGCTTCTTCGCCTCGTTCAACAAGAATGAGTTCATATTTTTCCTCTAGGCGAATTTTGAAGGAATTCAGGACAGCTGCATCGTTGTCGACAACAAGAACAACCTTTTTCATTGGTCCGATCATTTAATCACATCCTCTATATTATTGTAATTCAGTCAGGCAATTCTTTTTTTACAAAAAAACAAGGCAAACCAGCACTGCTACAGTTAGTAAAGTTAATCTGATGCCCTCTTTGCGTGTGCCAGATGACGCCGGTTTAAAAAAGAGAAGCGAAACCCTTTAGAACAGGGCATCTCAAATATGCAAACCCGGATATTATCACAAAAACCTCGTTTGTAAAAGGTCTCGTTTTCTTCTCTAAGAAAATCCCTCTTGACTTCATTCAGTCATATTTGTAGTATTCTCCGACTTTTCGTCCCCATCGTCTAGCTTGGCCTAGGACACCGCCCTTTCACGGCGGTAACAGGGGTTCAAATCCCCTTGGGGACACCAGTTTTTTTGTTTTGATCAGATAATGGTCATAAAGGGTTCAGAAACCTTTTATGACCTCGTATAAAGCCGCAGCTGGCTGTGCGTTGCTTTTTTATTGTTCGTCGGAATTAGGGGGAAATATGAAAAAGGCTATGGTTGTTGTTCTTCTCATGATCATGGTTTTGACTTTGGGCCCGGCGCAGGCAAAGGCTCAACAGAACGATATGAAGGAAGTCCTTGAGAGTAGCTTTTACGGTGGCTTGACCGGAGCTTTGATTGGAGGGGCTTTTCTCGCTTTTCGCGATAAACCCGGTGATCACCTGAAGGATCTCCGAATCGGCGCGGCAGCCGGTGTAATTGCGGGCACGATCTATGGGCTTGCGAGAACCACCAGGGCCTTTGCCGAGGTCACTGACGGAAAATTGGCCTTTCGCATCCCAACAATTCAATTTGATGTTGATCGGAGTGACAAGGCTGTTCGTGCTTCGCTTGAGCTAATCCAGATTCCATTTCAATAACAGCCTCAGAGTCACTGCTCCACTTTTTATTCTTCCCCGAAATTTTTTAAATTGTCTCACTTTTGACCTAGGTGAAAATATCAGTCTCTGGCGTGGATGTGACTCTACAGTTTGGAACTCTATCTCAATCTCTGGCGATGTCATTGTCGTTTTACGGATAAAACACTTCCTAACTATGGGCAGCCGCTAATAAAACTGGAAGGTTTACCGCAATATATATTCCGATTAACCATTCAAAATTACTCCAGAATCCGCTGTTCGTGTGGTTTAAATCCTAAGCGATTCTTGACTTGATTTGTAAATTATTTTAGTATCTTGCGCTCCTGGGATAATGAATTAAATTAGAGGTTTGATCATAAATTTTCCTCTTGATCCAAAGTCTGGCATCGGCATTTTATCCGAAATATAGTGAAAAGGAAAAGAACATCTTGAAGAGGGTATTGGGAACAGGGCTTTTTTTGCTCTTTTTTTTTGTCCTTGTATCTGCCTTCGCAGAAGAGGGTCTTGAACCTTTTTCGGTAGGTCTACCCGCGCAGGTTCTTGAGGAAAATCCACTTAAAGAACTGATTCCGAGTGCAGCTTATGATCGATCTTCGCCTGTGGAAAAGGCGGTTTTTTTAAGTGCGAAAGTGTCTTTCGATGCAGGGGATGTGGAACTCTCCCTCTCCTATTTGAGGGATTTTATTCTAAACCATCAGGAAAGTCCCCTCCTGTCCGATACCTATCTGCTGCTTAGCATTATTTACTCTGAAAAAGAGGAATTTGATAAGTCTGCCGGTGCGCTCAATAAATTTATTGAGCGCTTTCCACGTGAATACAGACTCAGGCCGGTTCAAAACCGTTTGAGCCAGATTTATTTCAGTCTCGGGGAGCTGAAAAAAGTAGGTGCACTTTGGAAGAACATTCCGGGAGAAGCGGAAGCAAAAAAACGCGTTTATAAAAAATTAGCAACAAGATATATCGAAGAGGAAAAATTCCTTAACGGTCTACAAGTCATGATGGAACGAAAAAAGCTGACACATGACCCGATGGAGCGTACCCTGATTGAACACGAAATTACCCTCTTAATCCGGGAACAACTCTCGGAAGAAACCCTTCAATCCCTTGTCGCACAATTCGGTTCCTCCTATCCCTCGGATGAAGCGATGATGACTCTGATCCACTATTATGACTCGAAAGGCAATTATCACAGCGCCGACAAAGCGGTGCGGGCATTTCTGTCGCGCTTCCCGAACCATCCTTTTACCACCCAGGCAAGACATATTCTTGATGAAATTAAGAGTAAGATCAAATCAGACCGATATTTAATCGCCGTCGTCCTTCCTTTGTCGGGCAGGCTGTCACACTTCGGAAAGAAAGCGCTTCATGGTGCAGAATTGGCCCTGGAACTCTATAAGGAGGCCTTGCCGACGGCCTCGGTCGGCCTTGTGGTCAGAGATACGGAAGCGGACCCCTCAAGGCTCCGCATGACTTTTGAGGCATGGCTGAGTGAGTATCGTCCCATTGCGATCGTCGGCCCTCTCCTGAGTAAAGAAGTCAATCGACTTGCCCCGATTGCCAAACGTTCGGAGCTTGCCGTGATTACTCCGGGGGCGACGGCTCGAAATCTTGTTGCCCTCGGGGAAACGGTCTTTCGAAACGCAGTGACAAACCGAGTCTTGTGCCGTGCGATTGCCGAATACGCCGTGCTGCAATTGTCAATTGAGCGTTTTGCCGTTTTATATCCGGATGAACCCCTGGGCCAACGCTGGGTCGACTGTTTTACTGAGGGGGTCGCCAAACTCGATGCTGAGGTTGTATTGGCCGAACCCTATGCACTCAACGATTCCGACTTTTCCCGTACACTCATCCGTTTAAAAACAGCCGACTTAAAAAAAGACGGCTTCGTCGAGCTGGTGGAAGACGAGGAGAAAGGAACGACCGAGAAAATATACACCCCTGGTTTTGAAGGTATTTTTTTGCCGGCGGATGCGGTCAGGGCGGGATTGATTATTCCCCAACTCCTTTTTTTTGATTTTAACGATGTGAGGGTATTGGGGACGAACTCCTGGAACAGCGCTGAATTTCTTGATCTGGTGGGTCCTTATGCGGATGGCGTGGTTTTTGTTGATGGTTTTTTCAAAGACAGCAAAGATCCGATGGTCTTAGGTTTTGTCCGCCGGTTCAGACAACGCTTCAATGAAGACCCCGACCTTTTTGCTGCCCAGACCTTTGACGCGACGCGGCTGGTACTCGCCAGCTTGCGGGGGGGTGCTCAAACACCGGCACAAGTAAAGGGAGCGATTTCCGGGGCGGTTGATTTTCCAGCTGTCTCCGGTTTTATCTATGAAATTCTGGAAGGCGAGGTAATTAAAGAGCCTTTTTTTATCCAGGTCCAAGACGGTGCCTTTGTTCAGGTCAATTAAGGATACGCATGTTTAAAAAGATACTCATTGCGAATCGGGGTGAGATTGCCCTAAGAATTATTCGTGCCTGTAAAGAACTCTCCATCCCGACCGTTGCGATTCATTCCGAGGTTGATGCGGCAACGCTCCACGTCAAACATGCTGATGAGGCCTGCCTGGTCGGTCCGGGGCCGATTGAGGGCTACCTGAGTATCTACCGTATTATTGATCTCGCGAAGCAGACGGGGGCAGACGCCATCCATCCCGGTTATGGTTTTCTCGCTGAAAACGCGGAGTTTGCCGATGCCTGTCGGGCCAATGGACTGGCCTTTATCGGCCCTTCCGGAAGTGCGATGCGGACGATGGGAGATAAGATCTCTGCGCGTCGAAAAATGATTGAAGCCGGTGTTCCCGTGGTGCCGGGATTAAAAGATCCGATCACCTCAATCATTGAGGCGGCGAAATCGGCGGATGATATCGGATATCCTGTGATGTTAAAGGCCTCGGCAGGTGGTGGAGGACGAGGCATACGGATCTGCAAAAACCGCGAGGAACTTGAAAAGTTTTTCCCCATTACGCAAACGGAGGCGATGGCGGCCTTCGGCAAGGATGAGATTTATCTGGAAAAAGCCATCATTGATCCCCATCACATCGAAATTCAGATTCTAGCGGATCAATATGGGCATGTCATTCACCTGGGGGATAGAGACTGTTCCATTCAACGTCGTCACCAGAAACTGATCGAGATCGCACCATCGCTTTTTATTGATGAAGACATTCGTCAGAAGATGGGAGAAGCGGCCTTAGCCGCCGCACGCGCTGTGAACTATGAAACGGCGGGAACAGTCGAATTTCTGGTCGATGTCGAGAAAAACTTTTATTTTCTCGAAATGAATACGCGTATTCAGGTGGAGCATACCGTCACCGAAGAAGTCTCCGGCATTGACATCGTCAAAGAGATGATCCGAATTGCCGCCGGACAACGGATTGTGGAAAAGCAAGAGGACATCTTTTTGAGGGGACATGCCATCGAGTGCCGGATCAATGCGGAAGATCCGAAAAACAACTTTATTCCGACGCCGGGCAAGATTACCGCTTGTTTTTCTCCCGGAGGGATCGGCGTTCGAATCGACGGCAATATTTACAAAGGTTACGAAATTCCACCCTACTACGATTCTCTCATTTCAAAACTCACGGTTCGGGCGAAAACCTGGGAGGGCGCGGTGGAACGGATGAGTCGCGCTCTGGATGAATACGTTATACGGGGTGTCAAAACGACCATTCCGTTTTTTAAACAAATCATGAAAGATCCCGATTTTCGGAGTGGACAATTCAATACA
Source organism: Nitrospirota bacterium (assembly GCA_029261195.1). Lineage (GTDB taxonomy): Bacteria > Nitrospirota > Nitrospiria > SBBL01 > JAADHI01 > JAJDBU01. The sequence continues at coordinate 25,391 of JAJDBU010000040.1, forward strand.
AACTATATTGCAAGCCACCTGGATCAACTGAATGCTGCAAGCGAGGAAGACCAGATCGACAAGGTTGTGGCCATTGCAGCAGCGATTGCAGCCTATTCACGCAGATAGGGTGAAGTGTGGGTAATGATAATGAAGGAGAAAATGTGGCCGCTTCAAACATGAAAAGTGCTGAAAACTTAAACCCGATTCAAATCATGGATACCACCCTTCGTGACGCGCACCAATCTATTCTCGCCACCCGAATGAGAACGGAAGATATGTTGCCGATCGCAGCGAAGATCGATCAGGTTGGCTATGCCGCTGTTGAAACCTGGGGCGGAGCCACCTTTGACGCCATGATCCGCTACTTAAAAGAAGACCCATGGGAGCGACTTCGTGAATTAAAAAAAGTCATGCCGAAGACCCCCTTTCAGATGCTGCTTCGAGGGCAAAATCTGCTGGGCTACCGCCATTACGCAGATGATGTCGTCGAGTGCTTCATTGACCGCTCGATCTCAAACGGCATTGATATTATTCGACTCTTTGACGCCCTCAACGACTTGAGAAACTTGAAAACTTCTTTTCGGGCAACACTGAAATATGGCGGAAAAGCCGAAGGGGCCTTTTGTTATACCGTGAGCCGGTTTCATAATAACGATCTCTTTGTTGATCTCGCGAAACGTCTGGAAGATATGGGCTCTGATGCAATCTGCATCAAAGACATGGCCGGACTGCTCTCGCCCTACGCTGCTTTTGATCTGGTCACCAAATTGAAAAAGGCCATCTCCGTCCCGATTCACCTGCACACCCACGATACGAGCGCCATGTCGGTGGCCACTTATGTCAAGGCGATTGAGGCGGGCATCGACATCATCGACACCGCAATTTCTTCCTTGTCCTCGGGCACCTCCCAGCCACCTGTCGAGACCATCGCGGCGATTTTAAAAGATGGGCCGAGAGACCCGAAACTCGACATGGCCTTGCTCACGGAGATCGCCGACTATTTCACCGAAACTCGAAAAAGATACAAGGCCTTTGAATCGGAATACACCGGAGTGGACCCGAGAGTCCTTGCCTATCAAGTTCCCGGCGGCATGACATCAAACCTTGCCTTGCAGTTGTCCGAGCAAAATGCGCTTGACCGGATGAAAGAAGTGTTGGAAGAGGTGCCAAGAGTCAGAGAAGATTTCGGATTCCCTCCCCTGGTCACGCCGAGTAGTCAGATCGTCGGGACACAGGCTACCTTGAATGTCTTGACCGGAGAACGCTACAAGGTCATTACGACCGAAACAAAAAATTACCTCAAAGGGCTGTATGGCTTACCATCGGGTCCGATTAATGAAAGCGTTCAAAAAAAGGGCATTGGAGACGAGGATGCCATCACCTGCCGACCCGCCGATCTGTTGGAGCCGGAGCTTGAACAGTCCAGACTTGACCTTGAAAATAAGTTGAATGAAGGTGAGAAAAGTATAGAAGATGTGCTGACCTATACCCTGTTTCCAAAGGTGGCGATTGACTTCTTCAAAGACGAAGGTTCCGGCCCGGACTTAGGACTTGCCAGCGCGGAACAGCAGGGAATCGTACCGCCACCCCTTCTGGCGCCGAGCGAGTTTAACATCAAAGTGCATGGGGAAACCTTTGAGGTTCAAGTCGGCGGGGTCGGATATCCCGGTGAAGGGGGGCGTCCCTACTTCATCTATATTGACGGTCACCTTGAAGAGGTTATGGTAGAATCACTGATGGAGGTTGTTCCGAGCGAAGAGGGCCGAATTGATGCTCACGTCGGTGGACAATCTAGCAGACCGAAGGTCAGTGAAGAAGGGGATGTGACGACCCCGATGCCTGGTGCTGTGGTCAGCGTTAAAGTGAAGCAGGGAGACCGTGTTGAAGCGGGTGCCGTTGTGCTCGTTATTGAGGCGATGAAAATGCAGAGCGAAGTTCATACCCCCATTGCAGGGCTTGTAAAGGCCATTTATGTTTCAGAGGGAGACCGCGTGAACCCCGACGAGGTACTCGTCGAAGTCCGTGCGGAGGCATAGTTCATCATGGACGATATCATCCAACGAGTCAGTGTCATGGCGTTGCCGCTCATCTTTGCGGTGACGATGCATGAGGCTGCCCATGCCTGGGTTGCCGACAAAAAGGGCGATCCGACCGCCCGACAGTTGGGACGGATCACCCTGAACCCCATTGCCCACATTGATCTCTATGGCACTGTCATTATTCCGCTCATATTATTGGCCTCAGGCACGGGCTTTCTTTTCGGCTACGCGAAACCTGTTCCGGTCAATCCTTACAATCTGAGGAGGCCAAAAGAAGATATGGCGTGGGTTGCCGTGGCGGGACCGGCGATGAACCTGCTCTTAGCTGTCATTAGCGGTATCTTCTACCGGCTGCTCTACAACCCGAACCTCTTGATCCGGGGGGGGGGCTCCCTTTTTTCTGGATCGGGCGGACTTTCGTCCTTTTTCCTTATTCCACTGCTCGAAATGTTGCATGTTTCGGTTGTCATCAATGTCGTATTGATGGTGTTCAACCTGATTCCCATCCCTCCTCTGGATGGCGGACGCATACTTGTCGGCCTCTTGCCGACCAGACAGTCGCGTTTCGTCAGCCAGATTGAACGCTACGGCATGCCGATCCTAATGGTGCTCATTTTCCTCGATCCTTTCGGATTAATGAGGAATGTGATCCGTCCCATCATTTACTTCGTGTCCAGTTACATCTTTGGAGAGCGGATCATCTAATCCCTTCCTCCACAGACTAAGTCGTTTTTTCAGAAAAAAGCCCATGCTCAAGGAAGTGATGAAAGACTTTTTTTCGGCTTCCCACTCCTCTTGATGAATTCCGGGATTTTAAGGAAACTCTGTATATGCTCTCCTCTCGTAATGTAAGGCTTCTTTTGTCGATAACAGAGACAGGCTTGCTGTCGTATATCCGGCCTATAATTACTGAGGATGCCTAACGCCTCTGGGCTTGATGAAATCAGCGCATATCTGCTTTATCGATGGAGCGGTCTTTTGTGACCTTTCAGTTTCTCAGGATTTATCCGCAATTCATTTTGACATTAAATGATCGCTATGTTAATTTCGTAACTTGACTTTTAACCGCATCAAAATGCTTATCAATACTGTTCTGTACTGGAAAGACACCGTTAGTTGCCTTATGTCCGTAAATTATCGCTCCAAACAATTGATTAGAAAATAATAGCTTATGATCCCTGACTTTACATACACCTGGTTTCGAAGCGTAAGGAATTTAAAATGTCCGACGGATCACCGCAAGTCCCTTTATCTGAAGAAAATGATGAAAGTGAAGTAAACGAAAGACCGGAACTCAAGGAAGAATCTGCTCAGTTTGATGAAAAGTTAAATACGGTCTTACAGGTTTTTTCGGAATTTCCGGACCCCTCTCTTGGCTCCAGCCTATTTTTGGAGCGTGTCCTGGATCGCATTAAAGATGTGTGCGGTGCAGATCTCATCCTCCTTTTCGGATGGAGGGAAGATAAACAAGAGTGGCCTCTCCTTTTCCACAATCAATTGCCAGAACATATCGCGAAGAATGGCGTCGTTCCACGCGCCTGGCAGTCCCTTCCCACAATCGTCTCTCATGAGGACGAGGTACTCGCCTCCGATGATATTTCCAAAGATCGCCGCTTTGTCGGTCAAGTTGTCCGAGGAATGAGGTTTCGCAGTTTTTGCGGTGTGACCCTCCGAACGAGAGAAAAGCGCTTCGGTTCATTGTCTATCTGCCATTTTGACCCGGACCGGGGAAATGACACCGACCAAAGGCTACTTCAAGCTCTGGCAAAAATACTGCTACCCTTTGTGGCACAAAAGGTGTCGGAGAGTCCAGTCACCGAAACGGCGATTAAAGAAAAAGCAGAAGAACCTGAAGCCGATGAAGCGATGCTTCCCCCTTCCCTTGAAATACCCATGAAAACCCCGATACTACCTTCTCTTACGCTTTCTCTTGATCTGTCGGGCCGTATTCACAGCGCTGATCAGCGCTTTGTTGAATTTCTCGGTCACAAGTCTGAACGACTGCAAAAAGCCCCCCTCTCACATTTTTTATCCTCGACAGGGAAGACGGCCTACTCGGGTTCCATCAAAAAACTGAAATCGAAAGACGGGGAAAAACCGCTACCTCCATTTAAGATGGAAGTCCTTAAGAAAGGAGGACAGAAGCGAGTGCTTCTGACTTCACTGGAATACATTGAGGAAGAGGGGAAAGCAGTCAGCATTGCTCTTACTGCCGAGAATGCGACTGAAATCGAACCCTTAGAAAAAGAGCTTGCGAGTAAAAATATCCTCATCTCCATGTTGCGTTCTATCCTAACCTCCTTAGACCAACATACTGAAGAGGAAGATGCACTGAAGACCGCATTTAATAAAATCTCACCGCTTCTAGATACCGATGGTGCGCTGCTCTTACGAGTGAATCCGGAAAAGAAGCCGAAATTCCAGCTCATTGCTCAGAACGGCCTTGAGGCGGATTACGTCGCGCAACTTGAAAAACAGGGCATTGATCAAGGGGATCATGTCCTTTCTAAGATGCTTGAGAAAAAAACACTGCTTGCCCTGAATGTAAAAAAGAAGGGGTCTTTTTTAAAGAAACGACAGGTCGGCATGGATGGACTCATTTCTTATCTCGCGGCGCCCATTGAGTCTAATGACCGCTTGTGGGGTGCATTCGTTGTCTTTAGCCGAGACAGGATGTTTTCAGAGGATGCGAATAAACTTTTTGCCTCGATAGCAAAAGAGTTCGCTTTTTCCATTGACCAACTCTGCTTATTCCGCAGCCTTCAAAAGGAGCTTAAGACTCTTAAAACCCTGGATGAAGCGGGAAAAGCGCTCTCTAAAAGTCTGCACCTCGAACAGGTGCTTTCCGCAATTACCGTATTTTTGAAAGAACTGATCGGAGTGAGTCATAGCTATGTCTTCCTGGTTGATGACAAAAGGCATCTCCTGGTTGGTGCGGCGGCCTCGGAGCAACGAAGCGAAAGTATCAGAAAATTCGAACTTAAAATGAATGATAATACATTGATTCCGCTCAGTGCTCGAGATCGTCATCCCTTTGTGATCGAAAATGCCCCTCAGGACGCTCGGGTGAGTAAGCGATGGCTGAAAACCTTTAAATCACGTTCCTTATTGACCGTCCCCTTGATCTCGAAGGAAAAAGTGATGGGGGTCGCCATTCTGGATGAAAGCCGATATTTTAGGAAGTTTACAAGTGAAGAGGTCGAAAGGGTCGTTGGCATGTCCGAGCAGATCGCGGTTGCGATTGAAAATGCGACCCTTTACCATGCCGTCAGCCGCCACCGTGAACGATTACAGACGCTGTCGTCCGCAATTGTCAATATTCAAGAAGAAGAGCACAGACGAATCGCAAAAAAATTACGGGAGGAGGGGGGAGAGGCCATTATAGGCATTCGGAACGAACTCTCCTGGTTACAGGAAAAGCTGGATAGACCGTCAGAGGAAATCAGTCATCACCTAAAACAGATGGATACGCAAATGGGAGAGGCGGGGGAGCTATTACGTGCACTTTCCCATGGTTTACGACCTGCCATCCTGGACGAGTCGGGTCTGCTCTCAACAGTGAAGTGGTATATACAGGAGTTTGGGAGTCAAAATAAAACAAAGCTTCACTTGCAAACAAACGGCGTTCCCAAGCGTTTTCCGGCCAAGATAGAGATCCTTCTTTTCCGGGTGATACAAGAAGCGCTTTCAAATATTTCAGAACACTCCAATGCAGAATCGGCCATCCTATCGCTCGAAAAGCGGGAGCCCTACGTCCACCTCTATATTACCGATGACGGCAAGGGTTTCGATGTTAAACGCTATTTTTCTTCACCCCTGGTCATTCGAAAAGGAATCGGAATTCTTGGTATGAAGGAACGCATCGAACTGGCAGGGGGCACCTTTTACATCGACTCCACGCCCGGAAAAGGCACACGAATTTCCATCAGAATCCCTCTCGTCAAGAGAACGGCGGCCTCGACCTAGGTTTAGATCTCTCTTGATCTTGCTGTCATCGTCCAGAAAACACAGGACGATGACAGCTTATTTCCGCCACCTCAGATAGCCTTCGACAAAAAGATCAATATCCCCATCCATCACTGCAGAAACATTCCCTTTTTCCATCCCCGTTCGATGATCTTTGACCATCTGGTAAGGTTGGAAGACATAGGAACGGATCTGGCTTCCCCAGCCGATTTCCTTTTTTTCTGAAGTCATTTTTGACATCGCCGCTTCTTTTTTCTTCTGTTCTACTTCAAAAAGACGCGATTTCAGTACGGCCATCGCCACCCGTTTGTTCTGAAGCTGTGAGCGTTCGTTCTGGCATTGGGTTACGATATTGGTCGGGATGTGCGTAATGCGGATTGCGGACGATGTTTTATTCACATGCTGTCCACCCGCACCGCTTGCACGAAAGACATCAATGCGAAGATCTTTTTCATCAATTTCAAGTTCGCTGTCATCGCTCACTTCGGGAGAGACAAAAATAGAGGCAAAGGAGGTGTGTCGCCGTTTATTGGCATCGAAGGGAGAAATCCGGACAAGGCGGTGAACTCCGGCCTCAGACTTTAGGTAGCCGTAGGCATAGGGCCCCTTTATTAAGAGGGTCATACTTTTTATCCCCGCTTCATCGCCTGGCAAAAAATCCAGAGTTTCGACCTCGAAGCCTTTTCGTTCAACCCAACGGAGGTACATTCGGCTCAACATTTGTGCCCAGTCCTGAGACTCCGTTCCACCGGCACCCGGATGAATGGTGACAATCGCGTTGTTGAAGTCCACCTCTCCGACAAACAGGGTTTCAATCGTCAGACGGTTGAGACTTCGACGCAGGCCGGACAAGGCAATGTCAATTTCCGATTTGACTGACTCATCATCTTCTTCCTTGGCCAGGTCGATCAGGAGCTCGACTTCTTCATAGGCCGTGTCGATGTCTCCCCACTTTTTGAGCTCTTTTTCGAGCGTGGCTTTCAGAGCGGTTTTTTTTCGGGCGTTTTCCGCATCATTCCAGAAATTTGGATCAGAGGTTTCCGTGGTGATTTGTTCTATTTGAGATACGGTTGCACTCTGGTCAAAGATGCCCCCGAAGCTGTTCGAGTTCAACACGGATCGCTTCCAGTTTTTCCTCATATTCAAAAAACATTGCGCTTCCTCCTTTTTATAAAAATGGTCGAGAAAAATATTGCCGCGATCATAGCACAGAGCATGACGAATAGGTCGCCGTGCAAGGTGTAAAATGTTCTCCCCTCACCCGGAGTCAGGTTCTCAGTCAGTGTCGTTTCAATATCGAGTTTGCTTTGCGTGATGATACGACCTTGAGCATCGATAAAACCGGAAATACCTGTATTCGCTGAGCGCGCAAAGGGGACGCGATTTTCGATTGCCCTAAAAACCAGCATTGAAAAATGTTGCCTAGGGGCTGCTGAGTTGCCAAACCAGGCATCATTCGTAATCGTTGTCATGATCTGTGCCCCGTTTTTTACGAACTGCCGAACCAGGTCTGGAAAAATGACTTCATAACAGATGGCAACGCCGATTCGACTTCCACTTGAAGGCATCACGAGGGCCGTGCTTCCGGGAGAAAAATCCGAGATACCCGAGACGATTTTATTTACGAAAAAAAATAAATCGGAAAAAGGGACGTACTCTCCAAAAGGAACGAGATGTATCTTATCGTAGCGAAAAGTCATGCCTTTGATCGGACTCAGCAGGAAAGCGCTGTTCAAGAGAGTAATCTGCCCGGATTCCAGGGTTTTCATAGAAGGTGCGCCGACAATCAAGTCAATGTTTTCTTTTTTCACAAAGTCGAGAAGCGATTTTTCGTGTAATGCTTCGGTGCCGAAAATAAAGGGTAGGGCGGATTCGGGCCAAAGGATTAAGTCGGGCCGACTATTCTGATTTTTTTGAAGCGCCGATTCCGAAAGTCTCAGATATTTTTCGACCGTCAACTCCTGAAACTTTCGGTCCCACTTTTCTGTTTGTCCGACATTCCCTTGAATCACCACAATAGAAAGCGTCTCTGACCCTGTGGTCGTTTGCGAAAGCCGGAATTTTCCATAAGCAAAGGTTAGTAGGAGCATAATCAAGCCGACAAACAAGGGTTTTTTCGAGCGCTTATTTACAATAAACAAATAGAGCGCGCTGTTGATTAAAACGATCACAAAAGCGACGGAATAAATCGATCCGAAATCTGCAATTTGAATCATTGGAAGATTGCGATATTGGGAATAGGCCAGACTGACCCAGGGGAAGCCGGTGAGCAGGTGGCCTTTTACATATTCCAATGTGACCCAGAGAGCGGGTGCGATAAGAAGGAGTGTCTGTTCATGATCTAAGGTGACTATGTGAAGCAGGGTGCAAAAAAGTCCGAGGTAGAGGGCGAGGTAGGCGATTAAAAGGAAGTTGATCCCGACGGCGGCAGGGGAGGGGAGGCCACCAAAATCACTCATTGTCGCGGTAAGCCAGGAGAGGGTCAGTGCGAAATAGGACAGACCGCCCAGCCAGCCGAGCAGAAAGGACTTTCTGAAACTCTGTTTACGAATTGCAAAAAAGAGGGGGATGAAGGCGATCCAGGCGAGCAGATAAAACTCAGATCTTGGAAAACTAAAGGCAAGCAGCACCCCAGACAGCAGGGCAAGGCCGTAAGGGATGATTCGCTCTGCTTTGAAAAATTTCAAGCGGATTATTTGGCGAGTGGGTTATTTGGGGTGATGATCAATCCCGATGTAGGCTTCGACAAAAGATCGGATTCTTTCTTCATCAAACTCATCGAATTTGTCAATCTTCCCCCAGGCAGTCAAGGCAATTTTATTACCGATTCCTGCGTAAGGACCGACAATGATGTGGCGGTATTTACTTCCCTTGCCTTCCTTCTTTCCCCTTTTTAGATAGCTTCTTCCAAGTTTTTCAAGCTGTTTTTTCAAGTCCTTGCAGTCGTTGCAATCGTACTGAATGAGTACGCCGCCGTCTTCAAGGTTATGGACTTGAAGCTCATTCGGGACTTGTCGTCGATAAACGCCCCATTTTGCGACATTGTGCGTATGGGGTCCGGAAGTGGGCGGTTTACTGTTGTAGGGTTCATGGGGTGAATTGAGATTGTTGATGTGTTTGTTGCCGAGCGAGGGAATAGAATTACCCGGTGAATGACCCGGCCCACCCGCTGCCGAGGTATAGCGTGGAGCGATTAATGAAAAGGATAGAAGCAATAAGAACAAAGCACTAAAAAAATATTTCATCTGGACCAGACCTCCTCATTTTATCTCATAAAAACGAGGGCGATACTAACAAATCATGGCTTTAATTGATAGCCTCTAGTTTTTATCTTTTGCGGTCGTCAGCTGCTCAATCTCGTCCAGAAAATCCCGGCACACACTTCCAACATCTTTTGCGGAACTGATTGCGGAGATGAGGGCGACTCCGTCCGCACCCGCTCCGAAAACAGCATCCAAACGAGATTGATTTATCCCGCCGATTGCAAAGAGGGGTATCTTTGTAAGTTCCCGTATTCTTTTGAAGGTGTCGAGACCCAGGGCTGCGCCATATTCCCGTTTGGAAGGGGTATCGTAAACCGGTCCCAGCACTGCGAAGTCGGCCTCTTCTTTTTCGGCCAGGCACACATCCGCTTCGGAGTGACAGGAAAGCCCGATGAAGCGATTTTTCCCCAGCATCTTTCTGGCAGCAGTAATTGGAAAGCCATTGACCGGAAGTTGAACGCCGTCTGCGTCAAGGGCGAGGCAGAGATCCACTCGACCGTTGATGATGAGTTTCATCCCGAAGGTTCTTGTTATCTCCCGTAACTTATGGGCGAAAGTGAATTGTTCACGAAGCGGCAGGTCTTTTTCTCGAAACTGAAAGACGGAAACACCGGCCTCACCCGCTTCACGAAGTACCTGTGTCAAGGGCCTGCCAAGGCTCTGATGACGATCGCCGATGAGGTAAAGTTTAAAGGGGGAAGTCGGTTTCATGGTAAAAAGATTTTATTTTTTCGGACAACTGGTTTGTTGCTCTTGAGCATTATTTCTGATTTCCCCACCACCAAATCACCCTGAAGATACGGATATTCTCCTTTTTTTCAATGAAGACAACAGGATGCCCACGGTTTTCCGGGTGAAGAATCCAACAGTCCTGATCGGGGGAAAGCCAACGGGTGATCAAACCGTCTTTCGGGTGCCATGCCGCAACAATCAGTCCTTTGAGCGCGCCGACGTCGTTTGTCCATTCTCGAATGGCGACAATGTCTTCCTTTTTGAAGATCGGCTCCATTGCATTATCCCTGACCTGCATCAGGTAGACCTCTTTACCGCTGATAATGGACGGCACCCAAAGTGACTCTGCAATATCCTGATTCTGAATCTCTTTGGGAGGGCCGCTGATGACATGATGATGCAGCAGGGGACATAATTCATAGTTTTTTTTAGTCTGAACACCTTCGTCTAGCTTCTCCGAATCAAGTGTTTTTTGGGGGGGCGCTCCTGCGCACCGGCAGCTGTTTCCGGTTAAGATCCATTCGACATCGGTTTCACCCGCTTTGGCAATCTTTAATAGAGACAAACCATCAGGATAAGCCCCATGCTCCCACGCCGAAACGGCCTCTTGTGTCACGCCGAATCGTTTTCCGAAACCGGTTTGGTTTAAGCCAAGACGTTTTCTGAGCGTTCTGATCCTCAGCCCGATTGACTTGTCACATTTTTTAAGGATACGCATCATATAAGCATAATTTATATTATTGACATTTCAGCTTGATTTTTAATATCTTTCTCGTCGAAAAGTGCTGTTGATCTCCATTGGATGACCACCCCTGTTTCTATGGTTATAACCAATAATCCTATTATTCAAATTCAGTATTAAGGACGGGACCATGGCGCACTCACAAAAGATCCAGGCGGAAAACACCCCGAATGCTAAGTTGAGACTCACGCTCCCTGAGATCGTTAAATTAATCTCCGGAACGGCTGATGGCATGTTTGTGGTTGATTCCAAGGGAAAAGTCCTCGCCTGGAATTCTTCCGCCCGGAATATCCTCGGGTACAGTGCGGAAGAGGTGATCGGCTTACCATGCCACGAGATAATTTCCGGGTGTGATCCATCCGGAAATTTCTTTTGTTTTCCAAAATGCGCTGTCATGACGATGACCAAAGAAGACCAGTTAGTCCAAAACTACGACACCCAGGTGACAACGAAAGCAAATGGAAAGATTTGGATAAATACCAGCATTCTTTTCGTGCAGGACAAGGCCAAAGGTGAATCGCTTATTGTCCACCTTTTTCGAGAAATTGCACCACCGAATCAAGTAAAAGGCGCTGTCGTAGAGATCGCTTCAAGTCCGAACCGCCGGACCTCCTTCCTGATTCCAGAGGAGGAGCCTTCCTCTTTAGGCCCTCATTCCGTGAAACGTCCCGTATTATCCCAACGCGAAACAGAGGTGCTTGCCCTTGTGAGCCGCTGCCTTGTTGCAAAAGAAATCGCCTCCAAACTCGAAATCAGCACGGATACGGCGCGAACCCACATTCAGCACATCCTTAAGAAACTCCATGCCCACAGCAAACTTGAGGCCGTGATGACCGCAGCGAAACTCGGTCTCTTCTCCCGTCCTTAAGAACGCAAGGAATCTCTTCTACAATACGACCCTTTTTGTTTTATTTATTTATCTCTGGGTCCTGTAGATTCTTACCGCGTTTTAAATAACATAACTAAAGTCCCTTCCTCAATCCGCAAAATGTGTTATGGGCCTCACGCAAATAAACCTCTTCTAATCACACATTTACAGTATAGATACTTTGTTACTTATAAGGCATAGTATGAATATAATGAATTTGTATTATAAACAGGTCTTATGTTTATATTTATAAGTAAATATTATATTTTATTCCTCGCGGGTTTCTTCACAGCTAAGGTGAAACGACCAAGCTTTAGGTGAAAATCTCTCAGTGAAAAAGACATATCATCTCTCCCTTCCTTCTTTTGACGGTAGGGGCGTATTGCAATACGCCCCTACCGTCAAGCATTCCCCCATTCCCCCATTCCCCCATTCCCCCATTCCCCCATTCCCCCATTCCCCCA
>JAJDBU010000005.1 GCA_029261195.1 Nitrospirota bacterium
GCCCTCCTCCTTTACCAGTTTTACCGCTTCTTCCTTGAATTCTTTTGTGTGTCGCTTTCTTTTATTTTGACTCATTGAACACCTCCTGAATGAACTTAATTCACTCTAAGAATTGTGTCCACTAAACCAAGACCACCTCAAGATGAACTTTTGAAACTTTGCAAGAACCTTCGAAGACCATCTGAGGACAGAACAGACATAATTTCAGAGAGGCTCAAAACCTCCAATATCACGATTGAAGGGTGGCTCGGATCTGTAAAAAAGCCGAAGCAGTTAAGCGATGAAGATGGAGACAACCTCAACCGGATAGCTATCTTTATGCGTGGGAAGATGGCGCAGGAAGACATTCTAGACCAATTCGGGTTGAAGGAAATTTTCGCAGACTACATAATTGGTGAGCTACACTGCGAAGAGTTAGATATAGACAAAGACCAAGACATCGCAACAAGTAGCAGGCAATCAATTAAGCAAGATGACCTTCGATTTGAAACTGTACGAGATTCGGTCCACTCTGAACTTAGGTATATTGCCGGAAAATGGAGCGACTGGCGTGTATTAGATGGTGCTAAAATTGCCCAAACTGTTCCAGAGGTTTCAACGTGGCTTGAAGGCTTGAAGGGCGACACCAAAAAGAAAGCCAAAAAGTGGATTGGCAGACTAAATACGATTCGCACTCAGGATGATCACGACAAAAAAGAACTTCTGAAATCGTCAATCCTTGCCTTTGAAAGCTATCGCCGAAAAGAACAACTTGACTCCCTAGACTCAATCAAAGATGAAAGCCTTGATCAAATTCTTGCAATATTTAAAAGCATTGACGACCTCGAATTAAGCTACTACGGTCAAATCGTAAAACTTCGCATTGGCGTAATTAAAACCCTCCAGAAAAAACTTAAAGTTGACCAGAAAGAACACGCAATACGCGACTATGTTTTTAAGCATCTTTGGTTGCTAGATCCCAGTTGGGAAAGGGCAAAAGGCACAGAGCATGCTGAAACAACACTCAAGAATTTTCTAGAGCAAAATACAAAGGGACTTACTCCAGCCCAAAAGAACGCTCGTATTGATATTGGATATAGAACGACATCAGGTAAGCACGTCATTATTGAACTAAAGCGTGCATCGGTGAAAACGCGACTTGACACTTTAGTCGCGCAAATTCGAAAATATCGCACAGGGGCATTAAAGCTTATAGAAAAAACTGGCAATCCTACCTGGCCACTCGAAATTATCTGCTTAGTTGGGGAACCTCCTCCAGAATGGCATGATCCACACACTGGTGCTGATGGCGTTCGCGATGCCCTCTCGGGTGTAAATGCGCGGATGATGTTTTATGATGAATTGTTGGACCATGCTCAAAGTACATATTCAGACTATCTGGAAGAACACGAAAAGACTGATAAGCTAATGGAAATATTCAATGCGATAGATGATTTCGCCCCGAGTACAGAAAAGGTAGAGGAACGATTGAACCCATCATGAAAACCACAATCCTCCTTCTATCCCTCCTCATCCTCCCACAAACCACCCAAGCCGCAGACGGCACGGAAAACTACTGCCACGACAAAGTTGTCGTCAAGCAATGGGAATCTATGGTCAAAAAAACTCCAAACGACTTAGTCTTACAACACCTCCACGCACTTCGCCTAGGCATCTGCCTCAAAGTCAAAAACCAAACCCAAAGCTTCTTTTTTCCTGTAGGTATTTCATCAATTTCCTTTTCCACTGTGGCGATATTTTCGAAAAATTGTTCACCGGCGACGCATTAAAGACCCCGGAAGCCATCCCGATCATCACCCCCACATCAAAAAGCTCATCGCCTACATCACCCTACATCCCTTTGATAACTGACGAGTCACCTTATTGGTGATGACAAGTTTTTAAATGTGCTTGGTGCATCAATATCTTGTGTGGACTTCTGTGATCCAACTGATTTTTATAGGTTTATTTCAGGTCGACAGTAACACATGCATCTATCACAAAATAATTTGAAGGTTGGGATAACTTGAGGTATAGGGGTAGAATCTAAGTATAACTTCAGTTTGGTAAGAGGAATGTTTACATGGATTTTGAAGGTGTGGATTTCCTGAATCTTGACGATGCAATGACGTTGGAAGAGCGTATGGTGCGCGGCGAAGTCCGGCGCTGGGTAGACAAAGAAGTCCTTCCCATTATCGCGCAGCACTTTGAAGCCGGCACCTTTCCGATGGACCTCCTCCCGAAGATGGCCGACATTAATCTTTTAGGTGCAAATATCGATGTCTTCTATGGCGGCGCCGGTCTCAACAGCGTGGCATACGGGCTCATCAATCAGGAGATGGAACGGGGAGATAGCGGCTTGCGAAGCTTTGTTTCCGTACAATCGGCACTGGTGATGTGGCCCATTTCCGAGTATGGCTCAGACGCGCAAAAAGCATACTGGCTTCCGAGAATGGTCAGTGGCGAGACGATCGGCTGTTTTGGACTCACAGAACCGGATTTTGGATCAAATCCGAAAGGTATGCTTTCGCACGCGCATTGGAATGGCACAGACTATATTCTCAACGGCACAAAAATGTGGATCACGAACGGTACAATTTCCGACGTTGCCCTCATTTGGGCCAAAGAGGACGAAGGGATCATCTCTGCTTTTCTAGTAGAACAAGGGAATCCCGGTTTTATGCAAAACAAGATAAAGGATAAATTCTCTCTTCGGGCCTCGGATACAGGGGAACTTGTCTTGGCAGATGTCCGTGTGCCGGTGACACATGTGCTTGCTAAGGCGAAGGGTCTGAAGGCCGCATTGCATTGCCTGGACCAGGCACGGTATGGCATTGCCTGGGGTGCCATCGGTGCCGCAATGGCCTGTTATGATACGGCTCTGAACTATGCCAAACAGCGTATTCAATTTGATCGGCCCATTGCAGGCTATCAACTTATCCAAGAGAAACTGGTCTACATGGTGACGGAGATCTCCAAAATGCAGCTCTTAGCTTTACAGATGGGGCGACTTAAGGATCAGGGCAAGCTGACCAGTGTTCAAATTTCAATGGGGAAACAAAACAATGTGTATCACGCCTTGCAGATTGCTCGCCTGGCGCGTGACATTCTTGGAGCAAACGGGATCATGTACGAACACCAGGTTGCCCGACATTTATGCAATCTTGAATCTGTTTATACCTATGAGGGCACTCACGACATCCATACACTGATCATCGGAGAGAAGATTACAGGCCTCTCAGCCTTCACCTGAAAACACCCAATTCCGCTACGTCGCATTAGCTATCGTGACCCTGAAACGGGAAACTCACATACCCGTTTCAGGCATAATTTCATCAAGCGCACTTGGGTTTTCTACTGAGCTGAGGTCGCCAAGTGGTTCTCCGAGGTATTTTGCCCGGATGAGGCGTCGGACGATTTTTGCTGAACGGGTTTTCGGCAGTTTTGAAACCCTTTGAATCACGCTGGGCAGGAAGACCTTTCCGATCTGTGCCCCGACCAGAGCCTTCAAGTCATCAAGTGCAGGCTGTTTATCGGCTTGCGGGACGACGAAGGCAATGATGGCAGACCCTTTGATAGGATCGGGCACACCAATCACTGCCGCTTCAGAGACATCGGGATGGCCGATCAAAATCGATTCGATTTCAGGCGCGGCGATCCGCTTTCCGGCGACATTGAAAGTGTCGTCGGAACGGCCATGCAGATACCAATGGCCGTCGCCATCAATCCGCGCCCAATCGCCATGAAACCAGATGTCCTTCCAATGGGACCAGTAGGTATTCAGGTAAAGCTGTTTTTCCTTCCAGAAACCACGGGTCATTGAGGGCGCAGGCTGCTTGCAGACGAGCTGCCCTGTTTTACCACGCAGCGGTTTCCCGGATTCATCAAAAACATCCACGTCCATTCCCAATCCCGGTCCTCTGAGGGATGTACTTTTGATCGGCGTAATCGGCAGGGGAGCGAGAAAACAACCGATAATTTCTGTGCCGCCGGAGATGTTGATGATCGGAAGACGGCCGTTTCCAATTTTTTCAAAATACCAACGATAACTTTCATCGTCCCAGGGTTCTCCAGTTGAACCCAGAATACGGAGGGATGTCATTCCGGTTTTCGGCAAGGCCTGCCCACTTGCTCGCATCAAAACGCGAATCGCTGTCGGTGAGATGCCGAGATGTGTGATCTTTTGACGATCGACCATCTCCCAAAGTCGGCCCGGTTCCGGATAGTTCGGCGCACCGTCATACAGAACGGCAGCGCCCCCCTGTATGTGGGCGCCTATCAGCATCCACGGCCCCATCATCCAGCCGATGTCGGTCAGCCAGAAAAAACGCTCAAAGGGCTTAAAATCAAAATGGTAGGCCACTTCCTTTCCTATTTGCGCCAGGCATCCGCCGTGACTGTGGACCGTACCTTTGGGTTGTCCTGTCGTCCCGGAAGTGTAAAGAATGATCGCCGCCGACTCTGCATCGACTGCGTCTGTCACGCAAGGTTCAGACCGTCCTTCTATAAAATCGCGATACCAAATGTCACGTCGGCTGTCCCAGTGGATTTCATTGCCATGATGGTGTAGACAAACGACCCGCTTAATCGACGGAACTGAAACGATTGCTTCATCAGCGACGCCTTTGATATTGCTCAGCACTCCCTTCCTTTGTGTGCCGTCGGCGGTAAAAAGAATTTTAACTTCTGCATGGGCCAGTCGTATTGCGAGGGCATTTGCAGCAAATCCGGAAAAAACGGGAAGGACGATTGCGCCTATCTTCATGATCGCATAAAAGGCGGCGACTAACTCAATGGACATTGGCATGTAAATTCCGACCACATCACCTTTTTTGACGCCCTCTCTGCGCAAAGCTGCGGCTAAGCGAGAGATTTCAATGTTGAGGGCCCCGTAGGAAATTGTACGGGAGAAACCGCTTTCGCTTTCCCAAATCAGGGCGACTTCATGTCTCCGTTCAGGAAGGTGACGATCAATGCAGTTTGTGACGATATTGGTCAGCCCTCCGACAAACCACTTTGCCCAGGGGACGCCAGCGGAGAGATCAAGTACTTTTTGATAGGGGCGTTCCCATTCAAGCTTGAGGTCGCACATCACTGCATCCCAGAACACCTCAATATCGGTGATCGACCAGTCGATGAGTTCTTCGTAGGATGAAAGTCCGTAGCGCTGCATTAGCCGCCAGACGTTTGAATGTTTTATGTCTTGTTCAGTGGGAGACCAGACGACATTTTCCATGATGCTATTATATCATTCCGGCGTATTTCTTCCAAGCAAACAGGAGTGGAAGGCCCCCTGGAACCGCTCTTCATACTTGATGCGACACAAGTCCAAGTTTTTCTTTAATCTTTATCTTTATCTTTATCTTTATCTTTATCTTTATCTTTATCTTTATCTTTATCGTCGTTATCAGGGCTCCAGACCATAGCCCTGTAGAGATCATCCTGGCTCAGATCGTCATCCAAACCGTTCGGGCCAGCGCTGTAGACGGCGGCAGAAAAGGCGTTATACCGCTTGTAGAGAATCGATTTTTCCCAGGCATCCTTCTGCCACGCCCTTGGAATCGTATAAGTCGCAGGAGCGCCCTCTCCCTCCAGACCGTAGATATTCCCTTCTATCAGCTTCAAGCGCGCTTTTGTTCGCTCAATTCGCTCTAAAACATCTTCCAGAGGCATGAGAAGGGTCAGAACGATATCGTCCTGAGTGAGATAGGTCCGGTCGGGGCCAAGGCTGGTCAGGATCACTTGTGATGCAGCATTATCGTCAGGCTGATTGACCTGGTATTGATAGGGAGTGTTCCAGGCATCACGCGTATAATCCTGATTCTCATAACTTCCGATGATGTAGGGCCCGCGCCAACCGGCGGAAGGCGTATCTCCGCTTTCTTCAAGTGCTTCCAGGCTGTCCGGCCCCTCGTTTTTCTCTTCCGGAAACCCGCCGGTATCCTGAGCATAGGCCAGGATAGCCTTCTGGAGCGTTTCCATCTTGATCCGGGTACTATCCTCGCGTGCGGCTTCAATCCGCTGTGCGATCATGGGGGCCATTGAGCCTGCGAGGATGGAGATCACGGCAATAACAATGATGACCTCGATAATCGTAAACCCGGATGGCCTTGTTTTAAATCGGAATCGAATCAATTTGATTCTCCCGCTTCCAGTAGGGCCATCTCTTCCGGATCACTCTGATGTTCCGTCTCTTCGAGATAGATTGAGAGTAGCGCCAGGCGGGATTTTAGTTCCGAACTCTGCCCCCGAAAGGATGGATCCATAGAAAGGAAACGCCGGTAGTATGCAATGGCCTCGGCATATTCCTCTTCTTCTTCCAGAACCAGGCCAATATTGTAAAGTGCCTCCGGATAGTCAGGCGAGACATGGAGGCTTTGCCTAAAGGCGCTCCGCGCTGCTTTCGAGTCGCCCATCCGCCTGTAAACGATTCCGAGGTTATTTTGAAGCAGAGGATTGGCGGAATCTATTTTCACGGCAATATCCAGAAGCTGAACAGCCAGTCTCTGATCACCCTCTTTTGAGTAAGCCATCGCGAGCTGGTTGAGTCCATTGGAAGTCAATTGCCCGAATGAGAGATAGCGCTCAGCCATCTGACGACTTTTTGCCTTGTTCCCGATGGACTCATAGAGGAGGGCCAGCTTGAAATAGGCCGATCCATCATAGGGGCTGAAGAAGAGGGAGGTTTTGTAGGCACCAATTGCCTTGTCATAAACTCCATGATCAGCAGCATCCAGACCCGTTTGCAGGTAATGACGGGCCATTCCCTTCCGCGTGATATGCGGTTGTTCGTCTGTCGGTGCCTTGAGGTGCCGGGAGGGCTTGATCTGTTTCGCTGTCGGGCGTTCAGGCTTGTCCAGGCTATCAAGGAAGGCCAAGGCAAAATCATCGTTCTCTTTTCCCTTTAGAGCCCCCGCGCTGAAGGGACGGTTCATTCGGCGGATTCGGGAAAGGCTCTCCGTCAGCATCGTCTGATTCATCTCATTGCTCAAGATCCGGGGGGTCAGAATAATAATCAGTTCCACCTTGTCTATCTTCTGGTTGGTTGATCGAAACAGGGGGTTGATGTAGGGGATATCACCCAGGAAGGGCACCTTTCTGATCGCCTCCGTCTTGCGATTTTGGATGAATCCTCCAATGACAATCGACTCGGCATCACGTACCTTGATCGTGTTGGAGGATTTCCGAACGTTCAATATCGGCTGTGTCTGAAGCCCGTCCGGTGTCGTCACAGTGCCGGTCTGCTCTGTGATCTTCGGTTTAACGGTCATGACCATCTCTCCGGAGGGGCCGATTTTCGGGGTGACTTCCAGGTCGATTCCGGCATCCTGAAAACTGATGTCAAATTCGGTCCGGGTCCCGGCAGTACTGTCAACGATCGTCCGCCCGATAACGGGGATTTGCTCTGCAATGTTGATCGTCGCCGTCATGTTGTTGAGGGTGACGATGCGCGGGCTGGAGAGGACGTTGACCTGTCCCTGGGTTTGAAGAAGGTCCAACAAGGCCGAAAACTTATTTGCCTTGGTGACGCCGAACTTGAGTGTTCCTCCCCCGGGCGACAAAGATTGCGAGAGGGCAGCGCCGCCTGCCAGAGTGCCTTCTGCAGAAATCCCGATGAGGTCGGAGAAAAAAGAATAGTCAATTCCGAACTGAAAGGTGTCACTCAGAATCACCTCAATGATCTTCGTCTCAACTAGAACCTGACGTGACATCGCTTCCTTGATCATGTCGAGGTAGGTCCCTATCCGGTCCAGGTTCTCGGCCTGGTCGGTCACCATGATTGTCCCCGCTTTCTCGTTCAAGATGATTGTTCCTGTTGGTGTCATCATCTTTTTCAGCTCTGCTTCTATGCTCCGCCAGGGGCTAGACTCTCCTCCTGAACTCAGGTTCATCGTAAAAATGCGTGTTCCGTGCTTTCCGATCCGAAGGGTATGACCCTTGAGGGTGTAGAGGTAGCCGTTCACCTTCAGGAGCGATTCCAAAATCTCCTCAACCGGCATGTCATGATATTTCAGTGTGACAATGCCCTGCACATCCGGGTCAATGACTAGATTGAGATCGCTCTTGTGAAAAAGCAGCTTCAATACCTCCCGGATGTCCCCCCCATTGATCACGAGGGATTGAACGTTTGCCTGAAGACCTCTCTGAAAATCGGAGGGATCTTCGTCCGGTACAGGATAGGCCACCATCTCCGAGAGATTCGTCAATGACTGAGGAGGCCAGGCGGCCTTCGGAGTCCGGGAAGCAAGCAGGGTGCAGCCGCTAAGTAATGTCGATATTAGGAGTGCTGTAGCGATCCCCAGTCGGAGCTTCCCATTTTTTTTATTCTTGTTAATCAATTTGAACTCCCTTGCTCCTTACTTCCGGAGCCCTGTCTATGAAAAGCGCCGTTTGTTTTCCGCCACGTTCCAGAAGGATTGAATCCTTGTTGATTCTCAGAATCCGAGATTTCCCGATCATCTCCCCTTCCCGCCAAGCCCTGCCCCGGATCCAGACATAGGACTCCCCTCCCCATCGGTAGATCATTTTAATTGAAAGACTGGAAATCGGCGGTTCTCCTTTTTGCTTCACCTTTTTCCGAGCCAATTTAGAAATTTTTCTGATCGTCTTTCTTATTGGGATTAAAGACTTTCTCCGATAGGCTAATATCTCTTTTTCTGTCAAAAAAGGGTTACGCTTCATCTCCTTCGCTGAAAAAGAGGGGAGGGCTTCCTTCAAGGTCTCAATTGAGGCAAGTTTGATCGGCTCCGCCCTCAGATGGGATTGGGGAAGATGAGAGGGGAGGTCGTCTTCCTTCTCTTCTATTTCCATGACTTCTTTCAGAGTCATGCCGACATCTTTTTTTCTCTCCAGATTCACCATGGCCCCAGCATCCTTGTTTGAAAAATATTGAATATTGTAAGCCGCCACAACAATCAGAAGGAGAATCAGGAGGGCGATGAACCATTTATTCTGCAACATAGCGATCTAATCCCATCTCTTTTACTGTAGCGTCTTGCTTATTTTTCGCCTTGTCCTTTACCAGAGGAGGAGCAGTCTGGCTGTAAACGGCTAGGCTGAGTTCAACTGCAACACCGGGGGGGTTACGCTTCATTGAAATCTTCAGGACCTCGGTCAGGCGTGA
Organism: Nitrospirota bacterium; assembly: GCA_029261195.1. GTDB lineage: Bacteria > Nitrospirota > Nitrospiria > SBBL01 > JAADHI01 > JAJDBU01. The sequence goes on from JAJDBU010000005.1 coordinate 9,104, forward strand.
GATGCCTTGCAGGGCATGAACGAATTGCGCGAGTTGGGCATATTCGCTCTGGAAGCGCAGATCAATCGGCCAGAGAAAGAGCGGCAGTTTTGCGCCAGAGAATTCAGCACTGCGATGCGCATGAGTAGACATCGACATCCCCCGGATGCCTGCGGTGCGTGCCTTTAGGGCGATCTGGTTTAGGGCATCGGGTATCTCGGGGGCTTGCGGTATCGAAAGATCAAAAAGGGAAGCGACTTCCCGATGCACATTTTTAAGTTCAAGGGCCTCCTGATCATCCTTGGCTTTTGGAGTCGAGGCTTCAAAAAAAGGTTCCGGCGCCAAGGCCGACTCCAGTGTTGTAATCCGGGCATTGACTGTTACAGAGGTGCCGTAATAGAGGGAGGTCGTTCCAAGCAACAAGAGAACGAACACTGTCATCTGAATTCTTTTAATTAACAAAGTTGTTTCTCCAATCCTCTTTCATTTCAAAAAGGTTCTGAGGCGAAAGGACATCCCGGCGCCGGAGGGTTCAGGCCGACTTTCCACCGGCTGAAAAACCAGGGCCTGGAATCGACCCGACTTTTGAAGGTTCTTCGCCAGTCCGGCAAAAACGGCAACTTGATCCAGGCTTTCTTTCCCGAATGTTTTCCCGTTTAAGGAGACCGTCCATTGCCCGGTCTCCCGGGCGACTTTAACGGCATCGAAGCGGGCAGCACCCGGAATCCCCTGGCTGAGCGTCTGAAAGAGGGCCTGGAAGTCCGGGCGCCTTTCTCGAAATCGGCTCAGGATGGCCTGACGCGCTTCCAGTACCTGCCGGGCCGAGATTCGAGACGCTTCTGCTTCACGGGCGGCTTCGGCCAGGGCCATCCTGTCTTCCCGCTCCACTGTTAGAACGGTGATCGCCTCAAGGTGTTCCTTCTGAATGACATGGTTCCAAAGGCCGCCGAAGAAAAAGAAGAGGAGTAGGACCGAGGCAATTTGCAAGACGCGGCCTTCATAGCGCTTCCACTTGAGCGACCAGGGCAGGATCTGGAGCGGGATGTCTTCTTCTGCGCAGGCCCCCGCACCCAGGGCGAAGAGGTAGCCTTCCGCCATCTTTTCCGTTCTCTCTTCTACTGTTTCATCGACCCCTGTATGGACCGTTATATGATTCTTCAGGCTCCAGGGAAGGACTTCAATATCCAATTTTTCCCGCAACAGGGCGATCTGTGTCTCGGAGAGCGGTACCGCAGCAGCCGTGATGACCTGCACGACATCCTGCCCGATGACATCTTTTTTGCAGTAAAGAAGGGTTCTCTTGATCTCCCGAACCGCATCCTTAAATGCCGGATCGGTCGTATCGGTAGAATCGGTGAAGAGGGAGAGGTTGAGTCGCCGGTTAAAGACAACATGATTGCCATCGGCAATGGTAATGGTTGTCCGGTTTGCGCCCAGATAAATCAGTGCAATCGGTCCGCTAAGGGAGGCGGCCACAGGGCTCATTAAATGGAACATGGCCATGGAGGAAGGAGCAATCAGTAGTGGCGTCAGACCGACATCCATTACAATGCCTGCATACCTTAAAATCAGCGTCCTCGGAGCGGCCAGGACAGTCAGGTCGATCTTTTTGACGCCGAAAACCTCTCGTTCGTTCGAGGCCAGAGAGTCGTAGAGACATTCCTTGACGGGAAGGCCCAAATCCTTGGCGACTTCCCGGTCGAGGTATTTTTTGATGTCTTGACGGGAAATCTTTGGAAGGGTCGTGGTTTTCAAGAGAAAATCACTGTCAGGGAGGGTCAGCGCCACATTTTTGTGAGCGATCTTCCATTCAGCCAGGCAGGCCTTCAGGTCAATCACGAGTTCAATGTCACTTTTTCCCAGACGAGGAATCTCTGTCCACTGTCGGACGCTGTAATCGCCTTTTGCCTTAAAAACACAATCCATAAGCCGGATATCGACTTCGCTGAAGACCATACAGATCATTTCTTTCTGCCTCCTCATCAGCCGTTCCCCACTTCCAGGATGACGCTATAGAGGGTCGTAAAAATGGTGACCGCAATCCCGCCAACCACAATCCCTAATATGAGAATGATGGCTGGTTCCAGGATGGAAAAGGTTCGCTTGATTGATGCGGTAACCTCTCGGTCGTAATACTCCTTGACCTTTGTCAGGGTGTAGGGCATGGACCCGGTTTCCTCTCCGACAGCGAGCATCTGAAGCACCAGGGGAGGAAAGAGTTGACCTCGTTTCATGGCGACGGAAATGGAAGTTCCGCCGTTAATATCATTCTGTGCCTGGTGAATGGCTCGGGTAATATGACGATTTCCGACAACATTTTTTGCCAGGCTAAAGGCTCTGTCGATCTCAACACCGGAATTCATCAAGGTGGCCAGATTGTAAGAAAACTGAGACATGGAGATCTTCATGATGAGCGGTCCAAAGAGAGGGCATTTCAATTTCCATCGGTCCAGAATCGGGGCGATCTTCTCAAGACCCAGGAGAAACTTAATCAATACGATGAAAAAGACGATCCCTCCAATGATGTAGGGCCAGCCGTTTTGGAATAAATCTGAAACACGCATCAAAAACTTGGCGCTGCCCGGCAGTTCAATCCCGCTTGATTCAAAGAGGGGCATAAAGCGCGGCAAGACAAAGGACAAAATGAAAATGATCAGGAGGACGACAAGGCTTAATATAACGATTGGATAGACGGTCGCCTGCTTGGTGTCAGCAATGATCTTTTCCTGGTCTTCAAGGTAGGAGACGAGATTGGCAAGGGTCTCCTCAAGTTGTCCGGAAGCTTCCCCCGCCCCGATGAGATTGACATAGAGATTGGGAAAGACCTTAGGATACTTCCCAAGCGCCTCAGCAAAGCCATCCCCATCCTGAATATTCAGGACAAGCCCTTTCAACACGGTTTTTAGAGGGCCGTCTGTCAGTTGGCCCACATAGCCCTCAACTGCAGCGACCAGTGGAATACCCGCCGTCAAGGTCGTGTGCAGATAGACCGTCAGATTCCGGACTTCTTTTCGAGAAACCTTCGACGTTCCAAATGAGAAGGATTTCAGCTCTTTTTTTTCAGAAACCTCGATCAGGGTATAGCCCAATCCTGTAATCTTTGATTCCAGGATTGGCTCCGATGCGGCCTCCATGAGACCCCCTGAAATGACACCCTGTGCATTCATTGCTCGATAGTCGTACATCGTCATCTCAAGCAATCTCCAGGGTTTTGATTTCCGGGTTCATGTTTTGCGTTTTTCTATTCTGGATGCTGACGCGCCGCTCCGAAACCCGAAGCACTTCTGAAAAAGTGGTCAAGCCTGCGACTATTTTTTCTGCCCCGTCGCTTCGCATGTCGATCATGCCCTCCGCGATAGCCGCTTCGTTAATGGCTCTGCCGGACTCCCGTTTTTGAATGAGGCGGATAATTTCCTTGTTCATCGTCAAAATCTCGTAGATACCGATCCGCCCTTTGTATCCGGTCTTTGCACAGTGTTCGCAGCCCCTGCCTTTTCTTAAGTTTTGGGCATCTGAGGATTCCATTGCAAAGAGCTCCAGTTCCTCTTCTTTGGCTTGATAGGGTTCGGCGCAGTGTTCGCAGATTTTCCGGACCAGCCGTTGTGCAATGATGCCCGCAATGGTGGATGGCAGTAAGTAAGGGTTGACCCCCATATCCAGAAGCCTGGGCAGGGCAGAGGCCGCGTCATTCGTGTGGAGGGTCGAGAGGACTAAATGTCCCGTCAACGAAGTCCGAATGGCCATGTCTACGGTCTCAGAATCGCGCATTTCTCCGACAAGAATCACATCCGGGTCCTGGCGGAGCAGGGCCCGCAGTCCTGTCGCAAAGGTAAAACCTGCCTTTGGATTGATCTGCGATTGACGGATCAGGGGCAGGCGGTATTCAACGGGATCTTCCAGGGTCATGACATTTTTTTCCAGAGAATTGAGATGAAGCAGGCCGGAGTAGAGCGTTGTTGTTTTTCCGGAACCGGTCGGGCCGGTCACCAGTACAATACCGAAAGGCTTTTCCAGCAGGGTCTTGAAGATGGCCAGATTCGCCTCGTTGAAACCCAGCCCGTCCAAACCGACGACGACCTTTTCAAGATCGAGTACCCGAAGAACAACATTCTCTCCATAAACAGTCGGCATGGTTGATGCCCGGATATCGACATTTCGCCCAAAGCCCCGGAAGGTAATGCGTCCATCCTGTGGAATCCGCCGCTCGGAGATATCCATTTCTCCCATGATTTTGATGCGGGATTCCAGGGCAGACTGAACCTTCTTAGGAATGGACGCGCCCGAAACAAGCACCCCATCAATCCGGTATCGCACCCGGACGATCTGCTCTTCCGGTTCAATATGGATGTCGGTCGCATGCTGGCGTACCGCCGTTTCGATGATTTCGTTGACCATCCGGGCGACCGGCGCATCCCCCTCAGTCGTGATGTCGGATCCGTCGCGGAAGTCGGCCTCCTTAATCGCGTGCTCCAGGGAGCGCTCCATTGCATGTTGCTCGACATAGGTGCGTTCGAAGGCTTTGCGAAAGGCCTTCATCGTGATCGCGACGACCTTGATTTCAAGGCCTGTCATCTCTTGAACCCGATCAATCGTGAGAATGTCAAAGGTATCGACCATCGCCAGGGTCAGGCGCTTTCCTTCCTGTTTCACCGGCAGCACTTTTTTATCCTGGATCATTTCTTCCGGAATCAGTTGCCGCAACTCCTCTGAAACACGCTCCTCAGAGAGGGTCTCAAAGGCCGTATCCGACTCCCGGGCAATCACCTGGGAAATCTCGTCCGCCGTGACGAACTTCAATCCGACCAGGATTTCGCCCAGAAGCTTCTTGGTCCGCTTCTGTTCTGCGAGGGCAACCTGAAGCTTTTCGGGCGTAATGAGGTCGGCGTCAATCAGTTTTTCGCCGAGGGGCTTGAAGCGTTTTTTTGTCGGGGGCTTTTCAGTCATGCTCATCCTTAGTAAGAGGTCTTGTACTGAGAAATCTGACTGGGAACACCGGAAAAAAGGAGAGGGCAGAGGTGACCACCATTATTTTCAAGGTCACCCTCCCGTCCTTTTCTTTATCGCACCGTCACAACGACGCCTATGTCGTCACCCATAATATTGTCCAGGCCATCCCCCGTGTTGTCGTCAAACGAAGTGTCCCACAAGCGATTCGCTCCGGCCGAGAGGACATAGACTCGGTGTTTTTTGCTGCCGCGAAAGCGCGGATTTCCTGGAAAGTAGCGTGCATTAACCATATAAGCCTGTCCCCAGGGGTCGAGCACATCCGGTTTTTCAAGGTAAGGACCGGCCCACTTAAACTCTCCCGTCGTCGGGTAATCCTGATTGACTTGATTCTGTCCAGTTGACGCTTTATCGTCATCGGGGTTGTTGTAGTAGAGAAAATCACCCAGCGACTTTACCTTCCCTAATCCTCCCCAATTTTGTGCACCTTTTCCGGCACCCGGGGCTTTCCCCTTCGGAACTCGCTTTATATCTGTCGCCAAACGGTCGGCGCCAGGACCGTGAACCGGTCCGTTCTTGTCGGTTGAGGGCCACATGCCGGTATCTTTGTAAAGACTGCCGATGGCGGCTGCGATGACCACGGCCTCGTTCTTTGCTCGCGCACCCTTGGCGTCTTCCAGGTTCTTGCTGATCAGCGGCACCAGAATCCCCGCCAGCAGTGCGACGACACCAATGACGACAACGACTTCCACCATTGTAAAACCCTTTGAATTACGAATGACTTTCATGACAAAATCTCCTCCGATTAATTTTGATGGTGATACTCCGTCTTATCGGTTGTTTAAAAAAAAACTTTAACCTTGCCAGGGAGAGGCAATGGATGGCTTAAGGGGACATCTCATAAAAAGGGAATAGAAAATGAAAAATGGAATGTATGCAGTGGGTGGCCGATGTTCGTTCCAAACAGTTTGGCGTTTTGCTCAACAAGGACAATTTATACTTTTTGTTGCTTTTTTTGTCGCCGCAGTGACAGGCCCCTTGGCAGGTGTGGAAGCTTCCAGTCTCTCGGATGCCTTAAGCAATGGCAAGGTATCCTTAAATATGCGCTACCGCTACGAAAGGGTAGATCAAGATGGCATCGGCAAAAATGCCCATGCCTCAACAGTGAGAAGCCGTCTTGGCTATCAGACGGGTGATTTTAAAGGGATTTCAGGCTTTCTGGAATTTGAAGATGTATCGGTTGTGGGTAATGAACAATACAACAGCACAGCCAATGGCCTCACACAGTATCCAGTTGTTGCGGACCCCGAGGATACGGAGGTCAACCAGGCTTACCTTCAATTCACAGGTCTGGAAGGACTTACGGTAAGAGGTGGACGGCAACGCATCAAAGTGGGCAACGACCGTTTTATAGGCAATGTGGGATGGCGACAGAATGAGCAAACCTTTGATGCGATTGCACTGATCTTCAGCCCCCTGGAAGCCCTGACCGCGACCTATGCCTACCTAGACAATGTGAACCGCATTTTCGGAGAACATCACCCAACGGCGTCCAGCGCCAATACACCCACCTCTACACATGTGATTCATTTTGCCTACACCGGCATGCCCGTACTGAAAGTTTCGGCTTATGCGCCTAGCTGCTTGATCTTGACAAGGCGCCCGCAGCCGCAGCCTCAAATAAAACGCTTGGTCTGCGTTTGAAAGGGTCAGTGTCTGTCGACGGTGGATTTGAAATTCTCTACGCAGCTGTATGACAACTATCTCATCGGCATTAAATATGCGAGTTATAAGGCAGATAATGCTGTCAAAAATACCGGAGGCACTGCAGTGGATACGGACAAACTTTAGGTCTTTGGCCAGTTGAAATTCTGATCCGATATTCAATCGTTTTGAAACCCCGTGGCATTGCCACGGGGTTTCCGCATAAAGGGAAGCGTTTGAGAAAAGGTGGTTTCTCAAAATAAGTTAATCTTCACTTGAATACCCCGCTGCTTGCGGCGGAGGTTATTTATTTTGAAAACCTTATTTGATCAAAATTGAAGCGGGCTGACTCCAGGAACCGGTATAGACAAAGTCGGATAATGCTTTTCGAGACCGGGCCGCTTTCTCAGCCTCTCGGAATGCCTCCGGCAAGTTGTTAGGGTCTCCCGGATACCCGATGGCAATCGCCGTGACAGGCTCATGGCTTTCTGGAATCCGGTACACTTCCCGTGCTTTATCGACCTGGAACCCAGCCATCTGATGGGCAGATAAACCCAAGGCCGTGCCTTGCACAACAAGGTTTTCCACGGCTAATCCGACATCGTGTAAGGCGTGGCGGTTTGGTTTTCCGTTATGGGAAAAGCATAAATCAGCTAGGCTGAGCATGAGTAGCGGGGCATGCTGTGCCCACATCCGGTTTTTATCAGCCAGACAACTCAATAACCGTTCAAATTCATCCGGATTATCTTTGGTTGCTATCATGAAGCTCCAGGGCTGCTCGTTAAAACAAGAGGGTGCCCATCGTGCCGCTTCAAGGAGTGAAAGGATTTTTTCCGGCTCAACAGACTGTTTGGAGAATGCCCTTGGGCTCCATCTCTTTTTTAAAAGTTCGTGTATCGGATAGTAATTCGATGCATATTTTTCACTCATGTTTGTTCCTCCCTCAATTCATTGGCATTTCAATTTGCCAAAATTCATATAATTCGGATTGTGATAATGGGCAAAGCTGAAGGTATGGTGGGTTTTCAGGCAGCCGTGTCAAAGTATCCTCTGGAGTCTGCTTTATAAACAACTTTTTTCATTGGTACAAAATGTCCGGGGACAACTGAATGTTTTCCTGAAAAGAAACCTTGCTGTCTTCTTTCGCAAAAACAAGTGCAAACCTTTTTTTTGATAGAAGCCTTCCCTCCGTAAATATCATCCATAATGAGTCCATCTCCATCAATGATTACCATCGTCAATTGAAAGGATACTTCGCTTCCAAAGCATGGGTCTTTCATCATTAGCGGGGCATCGCCCGGGGGCAAAAACATTGGCAACTAACATGGGATTGGCGCATAAATAGGGTGTTTGAACGCGTTTCCACCGAGACCGGTAAAGCATTGGTGCAAACTTGCCCGTACGTTAGCGTGGTCCCGGGACCGATGGCAACAAAATTGATGACGCATGAGCGATCTCGTATGAAAGAGTATCCCTTGTTGTCCCGATAAGGAAACGCGCCTTAATCATCCTATTGCAAGAAGG